>CAYXIO010000010.1:0-86609 GCA_964465125.1 uncultured Planctomycetales bacterium
GAAGCCCCCGGCCCCCCCGCCGCGGCCGAGGAACCGAAGCCGGCCGCGCCGTCCGAGCCAACGGTGCGCCAGCGGCGCAGCGGCCTGCCGGAAGACGGGGAGTGGTTCAACTTCCGCGACACCCCGTGGGAGGAAGTGATTGCGATCTTCGCCGAGCGGCTGGGCAAGCCGCTGCTGGCGACGGAGGACACGATCATCGGCGGGGCGCTGACGTACGTGAACGACCGGAAGTTCACGAAGGACGAGGCGCTCGACGAGTTGAACCTCATCATGCACGAGAAGGGGTACCGGTTCGTCGAGGAAGAGCACCACATCCGCATCATCCCGGTGAACGAGCTGCGCGAGTGGGTACCGGTCAAGCAGACGTTCGATTCCGTGGCGGCGTTCGAGGCCGCCAACACGCGCGATATGGACTTCGTCGTCGTGTACTGGCAGGTGCGCGATCGGCCGGCGCGGTCGTACGTCGAAATGTTCGCCGACGCGCTGCCCGATTCGGCGCTGCTGTCGGATTTGGGGGACAGCAACCAGGTGAAGCTGGTCGCGCTGGCCCGCGACGTGCGGCGGTTCCTGCTGCTGAAAGACAAGGTGAAGTTTGAGCCGTCCGACCCGCGCGTGCTGCGGATTTTCGACATCAAGACCAACGCGATGGATATCGAGCAGCGCGTGCGGAGCTTCCTGCGCATCGGCGGGGGTGCCGCGCAGCCGCTGGCGCCCAAGCTCGTCCGTGATCCGCGCAGCGGGCAGATGATTCCGCAGGCCGCGCCGGCCACGCCGACCGCCCCGGAGGGCGACGTGCTGATGGTGGCCGACGAGCGGACCAACTCGATCATCGTCAAAGCCACCGAGGAGAAGATCACCGAGATTTCCGATCTGATCGAGAAGCTCGATCAGAAGCCCGACATCGGCGAGTTCAAGACCGAGGTCATCCCGGTCGAGCACGGCGACGCCGCCCAAATCGCGACGCTCCTGAACGAGGTCTTTCGTCAGGAGCAGGGCCAGGCCGCGGGGCAGTCGCCGGTCTGGCAACAACAGCAACAGGCGCTCCAACAGCAGATGCAGCAACGGGCACGGCGGGGCGTGCAGCCGGGCCAACCGCAGCCGCCGCAGCCGATGCCGATGCAGGTCGGGGCCGCGCCGGAGTCGATCATCGTCGAGGGCGTGTTTGAGCGGGCGAAGAAGACGATCCGACTGGTGGCCGAGCCGCGGATGAACGCGCTGATCGTGTACGCGAACGCTGAAGGCATGGAGCGTGTGCGGAAGATGCTGGGCGAGCTCGACAAGGAGCACCCGGACAACCTGCGCACGTTCAAGCTGGAGAATGCCAAGGTCAGCGACATCGCGCCGCTGTTGACACAGCTTGTGAATGAGCTCGGGCAAACCACCGCGGCGGGCGGACGGGGCGGGGCCAGCGTGGTCCCGGACGATGCCAATAATCTGTTCTACGTGATCGCCGAGCGTGATCTGATGGACCGCATCGCGGAGCTGATTACGCGGCTGGACGTTTCCTCGGCCGAGCGGCAGCGGCACGTCATCGAGCTCAAGCGGCTGCGGCCCAGCGACGTGGCCAGCATGGTGCAGACGTTGATCGGGGGCGGCAGCGCGGCGCGGCGCTCGACTGGTACCGCCATTCGATCCAAGCTCCCCGGCGGCAGCCCGATGATGCCGCCCAGCGTTCCGCCGAGCAGCGGCGGGGCGAGCGCCGAGACGTTCCAGGTCATCGCCCTGGACGAAGCGCAACTGTTGATCGTCCTGTGCTCGGACCGCGACTGGCAGAAGATCGAAGAGACGATCCGGATGTGGGACGAGCGGGCGCTGACGAACACGCCGCGGCTCGAGTCTTTCACGATCGCCGAGGGCAACCCGGCGGCCATCGCGGCGACGCTTCAGAACTTCTATCGCACCTATCAGCACCCGGTGCTGGGGTCGTCGCCGGTCACGATCCAGCCCGAGGGGGACAAGCTCTATGTCTACGCGATCGAGCCGGCAATCGAGGAGATCGCCGCGCTGATCGAGACGCTCGACGTCGAGGCGGTCACGAACAAGGTGGAGATTCTGCCGCTCGTGAACGCGGACGCGACGCAGGTCGCGACGCAGGTCACGCAGTTCCTCGCGAGATCCGGGCCGAAGGCCGCGGGCGCGGCGGGGCCGCTGGTCATGCCGGAGCCGGCGATCAACGCGCTGCTCGTGCAGGGCGACAAGGCCGACGTGGACAAGATCAAAGGCTTCGTGCGCGAGATCGACCTGTGCATCGGCGCGCAGGCCACCGAGCAGCGTTTCTACACGCTGCGCTACGTGCAGCCGCAGGAGATGTCGACCGCCATCCAGAACATCTTTGGCGCGGCGAAGGCCGGGAAGGCCGGCCCGACGGTGGCCCAGGTGCGGGCGATCGCGGCGGGGGCGCAGCTCATCGTCGAAGCCCCCAAGGAGAAGTTCACCGCCATCGAGGCGTTCATCAAACAGATGGACGATCCGAAGGGCAACGAGCTGGTTTTCAAGACCATCAAGCTGACGGGGCGCGATGTGGCGTCCGCGGCGACGACGCTCGCGACGACGTTGCGCGGGCTGGTGCGGCCCGGCGCGCCGCAGCCGACGTTTACGCCGGACGCAGCGAGCGAGTCGATCCTCGCGGTCGCGACGGCCGACTTGTGGCCGAAGATTGACGAGCTAGTGGCGACGTTTCAGGAGGGCGCGGAAGAGCTGCTGCCGGTGACCATCCCGCTGAAGCACCAGACGCCGGACCAGGTGGCGAACCTCATCAACCAGTTCTTCGGGGCAGGCCGGCCGGGGGCCGGGCAGGGCCGGCAACAGGAAGTGCAGGCCCAGGCCGCCGGCGGACAACTCGTCGTGAAGGCGACGAAGAAGCGGCTGGAAGAGGTCAAGAAGCTGATCGAGGAGCTGGACGCCGCCGACCCCGCCGGGCTACAGGTGAAAACGTACACCCTGCGCGTGCTGAACGCGGCGACGGTGGCGACGCAGGTGCAGTTGTACCTGCGGAGCATTCTGCCCACGCAGCGCAGCGGACAGTTGCAGCCGAGCGCCTTCGGCGAGCCGACGACGAACACGCTGGTGGTGCTGGCGCCGGCGGAGCAGTTGCCGTTCATCGACGGGCTGGTGTCCCAGTTCGAGAATGCGGAACGGCCGGAGTCGGGCGCCAGGACTTACGCTCTGAAGAACGCGCGCGCCGAGCAAATCGCCACCAATCTCGACCAGATGCTCAAGTTCAAGGTCGCCGAGCGCGAGGGCGATGTTCGCAAGACCCGCATTCCGACCTCCGTGATGGCGGACCAGGCCGGCAATCGCCTGGTGGTGTTCGCGCCGGAGGATTACCAGGAACTGGCCGGCAAGCTGATCAAGATGTTGGATGAGGAAGTCACGGTCGGCGATGTCGTCCACATCATCCCGCTGGAAAACGGCGACGCCCAACAGGTGGCCGCGTCCCTCGACAAGGTGATCCAGGGCAACAAGACCGGCAGCGGCACGCCGGGGGCGCGCAGCGGCACGTCCACCGTGCGCGTCTCGGCCGACGTCGGCAGCAACTCCGTCATCCTCGGCGGGCTGGCCAAAGACCTGGCCGAGGTCGAAAAGTGGCTCAACGACCTCGACATCAACAGCACCCGCGTGCCGGAGCTCCAGGTCTTTCGCCTCAAGCACGCGAATACGCGCCGCGTCGTGGACACCGCCAAGGCCGTCTACGGCGGCAGCAAGACGCCGCAGGACCAGGTGACCATCACCGCCGACGACTACAGCGGCGAGATCATCGTCACCGCCAACAAGCGGAAGATGCGGCAGGTTGAGGCTTTCATCCAGCAGCTTGACGCCCCGCCGGTGGAGGGCGAGGAGGGCACCTTGCCGGGCGGCAGGCAGCTTTATTTCGTCGATTTGCAGAAGGGCAAAGGCAGCGACATCGCCTGGAGCGTCGAGGACCTCTTGCCCGACCCGGACGATGGCGGCCCGAGCATTGATTACGACATCTGGGACGACACGTACCTGATCGTGAAGTGCCGGCCGGCCGAGTTTCCGATGGTCGAAAAGCTCATTCGCGACTTCGACGCCCGCGCCAAGCTCGACCGGAAAGTGGTCGTGCGCAAGCTGCGCGGCGATCCCAGCCAGCTTGTGCCGTACATCCAGGCCAAGCAGGGCGACGAGGTCGTCATCGAACAGGCCAAGGTCGGCAAGGAGAAACTCAAGACGCTCGTGATCGACGTCTGGCCGGAGGGCGAAGAGCCGCCGGCCCGCAAAGAGAAGCGCGAAAAGGACAAGCTCGAGCGACCGGAGCTTGAGAAACAGCGGCTTGAGAAACCGGCTGTGCCGGGTGCCGCCGGCGTCAGTCCGCGGCGCCTGCTGGACGAGATCGAACGCGAGTTGGCGGGCGAAGCGGTGGCCAGCGGGGCGTGGATTCCGCGCGCCAGCATGACGGTCAAGCCGGTCGCTTTCGACGAGCCGCCCGCGGCGAAGCCGCAGAGCACGCCGGCGCCGCAGAAACCAACTACGACCACCGCGCCCGTAGAACGTGAAAGAGCCCGCATCGTCCTCCAGCCTGACGGCACGGTCGTGATCGAGGGCCCGAAGGACCAGGTGGACGACATCGAGGACGCCATCGACCTGCTCGAGGAAGACCTCACGGTCGGCGAAGTCATTCGGATTTTCCGGTTCCGCTACGGCGACGTCAGCGCGGCGGCCGAAGTGCTCAGCGCGATGTTCGACGTGCAGCAGCGGCAGATCGTGATTCAGCCGCCGCAACAGCAGCCGCGGCCCGGCCAGCAGGGTCGCCCCGGCGAGGAAGGCCGCGGCGGACAGCAGGGCGGCGGGCTGATGGACCAGTTCCGCACGATGGTCGGCGGCCAGCCGCAGGAAGCCGGCAAGAAGGGCGCCGGGTCTCGGATGCGGATCATCCCCGATCCCGGCCACAACTACCTGATCGTCAAGTGCGACGAGGCCGACCTGCCGGACATCATCCAACTGCTGCGCGAGCTGGACATTCCGCCGGGCGAGGTGCAGATCAAGATCTTCCAGCTCAAGAACCTGCTCGCGGACGAGACCGCCGAGAACATCCGCGACGTGCTCGGCATTTCCAAGGTGCAGCAGAAGCGCGGCGGCACGCGCCAGCCGCAGATGCCCCCGCGCCCGGGGCAGCCGGGCCAGCAACAGCAGCAGCTTTTCGAGATGCTCCAGCAGCAGATGGTCTCCGTCCCCGGCGTCGAAGGCGGGGCCAAGGTCGAGCGGGTCGAGATCATCCCCAACGGCGTCACGAATTCCCTGCTGGTTTCCGCCCCGCCTGAAGTCATGGGGCTGATTGAGAAGGTCATCCGCGACCTCGAGGAGCTCGAGGGCCGCGACGTCGTCGGCATCTACTACCACCCGCTGACCAAGGCGCGGGTGGACGACATCTTGCCATTGCTCCAGGAGATTTTCTCCACCGCGACCGGCGGCAGCGCCGGTGGCGGACCCAGCATGCCCCGCGGCCTGCGCGGCCTGACGGGCGGCGGCGGCGGCGGAACGTCGCCCGCCTCGCTCGGCCCGGTGACGATTTCCGCCGACCCGCGCAGTAACACGATCATCTTCACGGCCCAAAACAAGGACCGCGAGACGGTCGAGAAACACATCCAGGCCCTCGACATCGACGGCGCCGTCGCCGAGGCCGAAATGTACGTCTGTCGCTACGGCGATGCGGACGCGATCGCCTCCGCCGTCGAGGCCCTGTTCGCCGGCGGCGGCGCGGCGCGGCTGGGCGCTCCTGGCGCGCCCCGCAGCGGCGGTGCGTCCGACGTGCGCATCGTCCCCGAAGCCGCGACGAACACGATTCTCGTCTGGGCCCCCGCGGACAAACGCGATTTGATCTTCGACAAGATCGAGGCCCTGGACAAACTCACGCAGCAGGACATCCGCGAAATCGCCATTCGCTTCGCCGACCCGGAGAAGCTGGCGACGACGCTGTCGGAGATTTTCGCGACCGGCACGAGCGCCGCGCCCGGCGGACGCAGTCGGCGGGCACGGCAGCCGGGCGGGGCCGCCGGCGCTCCCGGCGCTGGCCCGAACGTCACCAACACGGGCCGCATCATGATCCTGGGTGACAAACCCGCGAAGAAGTTGCTGGTCCGCGCCCCGAACGAGATCTTCACGCAGATCGAAGAGCTGGTGCTGACGCTCGATCACCCCAGCTCCCAGATGCAGCTCAAGCGCTTCCAACTCAAGCACGCCGACGCGACCGGCGTGGTCGATTCGGTCAAGCAGGCCATGGCGGATTACGTCCTGGCCGCCAAGACCACGGGTACCGAGACCGACTTTGATGCCTTCACGGCGGTGCCCGACGCGCGCACCAACAGCGTCATGGTCGTCGGCTCCGAGCAGACGTTCGCGTTCGTGCAACAGGTGCTCGCGGCGGTCGATGTCGAGACGCCCAAGGACCAGCAGAAGGAATTCCGCATCTTCATGCTCGAAAAGGCCGCCGCCGCCACCGTCGCGGAGGCGATCAACGGCTTTGCCACCGGCGGCGCCGCGGGCGGCCAGGCCGGCGGCAAACGCCCCGGCGGGGCCGGCGCTGCGGCAGGCGCGCCGCGCGAGCTGAACGTCTTCGCTGTCGCCGAGGAACCCACCAACTCGGTCATGGTCTTCGGCAAGGCCGAGGACATCGACGTGGTTGAGGAGCTGGTGATCGCACGGCTGGAAGACAGCATCGCGGACCGGACGCGGATCGAGACGGTCGCGGTGAACAACGTCCCGCCGTCACAGATTGTCAGCTTCATCTCGATGTTCATGGGCGAAACCGGGCGCACCGGCGGCGGTCAGCCGGGACGGTCCGGGCAGCGCGCCGGCGGCGAGCAAACCACCGGCCCGCAGATGGTCCCCAACGACAGCGCCAAAACGCTTGTCGTGCGCGGCACCCGGCGGCAGATCGAAGAAATCCGCGACCTCGTGACGCGCTTCGACGACCCCGACATGGTCCAGGCGACCGTCAAGGTCGTCGAAATCCCGCGCGGCCAGGATTCCGCCCGGCTGGCCGCCGACATCGAGCAGATCGTCAACCAGAACGAGCAGGACCTCGCCGACCGCACGGGGCGTCAGGCGCGTAAGGTCGTCCTGCGCGGCGATCAGTACACCAACGCGATCATCGCCGCCGGCGATCCGGCCCTGTTCGGGCAGGTCGAATCGATCGTCAAGCAGCTTGGCGAAGTGCGCTCCGACCAGTACGTCACGACGATCATCGAGTTGAAGAACCTGTCGGCGCAGGACGCCGAAGACGTGATTAACCAGCTTCAGAAGAAGGGCACCGGCGGCCGTGGCGGGGGCGGCGGCGTGCGACCCGCGGGCGGCAGCAGCAGCGGCGGCAAACCCAGCGCCCCGCGCCCGTCCGGCGGTTCGGCGGCTCCGGCCAAACCTCCAAGCGCTCCGCAGCCGGCACCCGCGAAGCCGAGTTCTCCGCCGGCGCCGCGCAAGCCGAGCGGTACACCCGCCCCGGCCCCCGGCGGTGGTGGCGGCAAACCTGCCCCAGCGCCGGGCGGTGGCGGCAAGAAGAGTTCGTTCGCTCCGCCGCCGGCGGACCAGCCCTGGACGATCAAGCCGGTGGCGTGGGTCGAGCCGTACGTGACCGCCACGCCGCTGTCGCCGTTCGTCGCGTTGATGCTCGGCGAAAGCGTGCTGGCGGACGATCCGCCCAGCACAGCGCCGAGCCGCACCGAATCAGAGCCGCGAAGCGTTAGCGAGCGTCCTGGCACCGCGAAGCAGAGCTTCGCGGTCCCCGGCGCTGGCGAGCGAACTCCGAGCCGCGAGCGCCAGCGAGCGAACGCTGACCAGGAACCCCCCGCCGCGCCGACCACGCGCGACGCCCCGCGGACGCCGACGGTCCGCGAGCAGGCGCTGAAGGAAATCGAGAAGGACCTGCTCAGCAAGACGCCGAAGCCCGAACCGACCCCGCCGCCGGCCGTCGAAGCGGTGTCCGCCCAAGACGAGGAACCTACTTCCGAGCCGATCGACCTGCCGCGCGAAAGCCTGAGCGGCATCACCGGCTCGCTGAAGGGCGAAGTGACGGCCAAAGCGCTCGACAGCCAGCGCATCGTGATCGAAGGCGACGAAGGCGACGTGGCGTTCATCGAAAGCGTCTTGCGGATGATGGAGCGAACCACGTCCCCCGCGCTGATCGAGGTCTTCACGCTGAAAAAGTCGAAAGCCACCGCGCTCCAGCCGATCATCGAGAAAGCCGTCAAGGCGTGGATTGATGCCCGGACCAAGACCCCCGGTCCGCAGGACAAATTCAGCATCAACGCCGAGGGCCGCAGCAACGCCCTGATCGTCTCCGCGTCCACGCAGCTCATGGAGGTCATCCGCGACCTGGTGGACCGGCTGGACGTGGACACGCCGGAGACCGACGCGCGCACGCTGGTGTTGGAGCACATCCGGGCCGCGGAGGCGGTCTCGATCCTGAAGCCGACTGTCGAGAAGTTGAACAAGCTGCGGGCGGTGCCGACCGAATCGCAGGCCGCGATCGAGGCGATCGACCGCAACAACAGCGTGATGATCATCGGCACGCCGGCGGACATCGAGGAAATCGAGAAGTGGTTTGAGGCCATCGACGTCGAGATCACTGCCGAACAGAAGAAGAAGAGCTTCGTGCGGGCCGACGCGATTCTGATTCAGCTCAAGAATGCCCAGGCGGAAGACGTGGCCAAGGTCATCAACGACATGATCAAGGCCGAGCTCGAGACCGCGTCACAGGCCGGCGGCGGCGACCGCAAGACCGCGGGCAAGCCGATCGTCAAGACGATCAAGCTGCACATGCCCGATGGCACGGAGTTGCCGGAGCTGGAGCTGGATTATCCGATCCGCCTGATTTCCGAGAAGGGCACGAATTCGCTCATCATCTTCTCGACGCCGGACAACAACACGGCCCTGGAGGCGATTGTCGGGCTGTTCGACACGCTGCCGGTGGGTGCGGACACGGACGTGAAAGCGTTCGCCCTGCGGCACGCGGCGGCGGAAGAAGTGTCGAAGCTGCTCACCGACCTGTTCAAAGACAAGACCTACCTGAATCGTCCGAGCGAAGGCGAAGGCAAGGGGCTGGAGAAGGGCAAGCTGCCGCCGGTGCCGCCGGGCCTGGCGGCCAAGGGCCTGCCGTACCCGCTGGTCGTGCAGTCCGACGCGCGCAGCAACACGGTGCTGGTGGTAGGCCGCAAGGATGCGGTGCTGCTGGCCGGCGGGCTGATCAGCGAACTCGATCGGCCCACGGTCGAATTGGGACTTAAGCCCTATGTGATTCAGCTTAAGAGCGCCCAGGCCGCCCAGCTCACCGACAAGCTCAAGAAGCTGTGGGAGGACCGGACCAAGGCCCTGCACGGCGACAAGAACACCGCGCGCGACAGTGCGCTGTTTCACGCCGACGAACGCAGCAACAAGCTGATTGTCCTGGCGAGCGATGATGTCTACGACATGGTCGAAGACCTCGTGCTCCAGCTTGACGCCTCTGACAAGTACAGCGTCGTGGATATGCGCTATCGGGCGCTGGCCCACGCCGACGCGGTGAAGCTCAAGAACCTGCTTGAAGAGACGTTCAAGAGCAAGAAGGACGCCGAGAAGGCCAGCAACAAGGACGCCGCGGACACGCTCTCTGTCCTCGCGGACACGCGCAGCAACTCGCTGCTTTTGACCGGCACGCGCGATTACCTCGACGAAGCCGAGCGGCTGGTTGCGCAACTCGATCAGAAGTTCGACCCGACCGTCGAGTTCAAGGCCCGCAAGGTCAAGCTCAACACGGCCCCCAACGTGGCGTCGCTCTTGAAGGAGATGGTCGAAAAGGCCCTGGCGACGAAGGACTCCAAGCTCAGCGGCACGCCGATCCATGTGTCCGCGGACCCGGTTTCGGACAGCCTGCTGATCGCGGCGGCCCATGAGGACATGGAACTCGTGGAACGCTGGGTGGACATTCTCGACCGGCCCAGCGAGGTCGGCCGCATGACTCGCATCATCCCGCTCGCGCGGGCCACGGCCGACAGCGTCGCGAAGGCCGTGCAGGACATCTTCAAGAGCAAGGGCGGCGGGGGCGGCGGCAAGGGCGGCGAGATCGACGTGGCCATCTCCGCCGACAAGGCCACGAACGCGGTGGTCGCGTTTGGCCCGCCGGCGCTCGTCAAAGACGTGGAAGAGTTCGTGCGGCAGCTTGACGCCACGACGGCGACCAAGAGCACGATCGTCCGCATCTTCAAGCTCGAGCAGGCGTCCGCCCAGGACGCCGGCGAGCTGCTGAACCGCATCCTCGAACTCCGCGGCGGCTCCGTCGGCGGAACCGGCGGGGGCGGCGGCGGCGGAACGTCCGGCGGCCTGAAGGACGAAGAGAAACAGATTCTGCTGGTGTTCCAGCGGCAGCTTCCCGACCTGGGGCTGGAAACCCTGAAGGCCATCCGCAAAGACGTGACGGTGATCTCCGATGTGCGCACGAACGCGCTGGTCGTCACGGCCCCGGCGGACAGCATGGAACTGATGGAAGAACTGGTGAAGACGGTCGATGTCCCGCCGCAGGACGCGAAAATCCGCGTCTTCCGCCTGCGCAACTCCGACGCTGAGCAGATGGTCAAGACGCTCGAAACGCTCTTCGAGCGCAAGACCACGGGCCGCCAGGGTGGCTCCGCCGCCGGCGGTGACCAGCCCGAGCGCGTGCTGACGATCGGCGAAGGGCTCGGCGGCGAAGGCGGCCGCCAGGAGATCGCCTTCACCACCGACGTGCGGACCAATTCCGTGATCGCCGCGGGCACGGCGGGTTACCTGAACCTCGCCGAGCAGACCATCATGGAGCTCGACACGGTCCCGCTCACCGACCGCGTGACGTTTGTCTATGCCCCGCGGAACATCAAGGCCAAGTCGCTGGTGCCGTCGCTCAAGGACTTCAGCGACGCCGAGCAAAACCGCCTCAAGGACATCGGCAAGGACGTGTCGATCGGCGCGAAACAGGAGCGGCAGATCGTCGCGATCGCGAACGAGGACGCCAACCGCGTGATCCTCAGCGTCGATCCGCGCTTCCAGGACTCGGTGATGGATGTGGTTAAGCAGCTTGACCAGCCCCCGCCACAGGTGCTGATCCAGGTGCTGATCGTCGAAGTCACCATGTCGAACTCGCTCGACCTCGGCGTCGAATTCGCGTTCCAGGATCTCCAGTACGCCAAGGCCGGCGTCGGCGACACGACCACCTTCGATTTCGTCGGCGGCACCGACATCGGTTCCGCCGGCAGCGGTCTGGGCGGCTTCAGCTTCACGATCACCGGTGCCGACTTCAACTTCCTGTTCCGCACGCTCCAGAGCGAGAACAACCTCCAGGTCCTCAGTCGGCCGCAGATCGTCGCCCAGGACAACCAGAAGGCCTCGCTCGAGATCGGCGACGACGTGCCCTACATCAGCGGGACGGCGACCACCACCGGCGGCGTGACCAGCGTCAACGTCGCCCGCGAAAAAGTCGGCATCAAGCTCGAAGTGACGCCGCAGATCAACCCCGACGGCTACGTGCGCATGGAGATCAAGCAGGAGGTGTCGGACATCACCGGCTCGACGGTCGCCGTTGGCCAGGGTGTGACGGCCCCGGTCTTCTTCCGCCGCAACGCGAACACGACCTTGACCGTCAAGGACAATGAGACGGTCTTGCTCGGCGGACTGATCACGTCGCGCACGGAGAACAAAGAGACCAAGGTGCCGATCGTCGGCGACATCCCCGGTCTGGGCCTGCTCTTCCGCAACCAGAACGACAACACCAAGCGGACGGAGTTGCTGGTCGTGCTCACGCCGCACGTCGTCCGCACGATCGAGGAATTCCAAGAACTGTCGCTGGCCCAGCGGGACGCGACGGAGCTGGTACCGGTCGAAATCCTCACCGACCCGCTGTTGCAGGGCCTGCGCGTCGAGCCGGAAGCCACGCCGGGCCTCGAGGGCGAGCTGGTGGAACCCGCCATGCAGGACGCGGTCCGTCGCGAAGAGCTGGGCGTGGATGAGGATGAATACGGTCCGGTCCGGCCGACGCTGCGTGTCGAGCCGAAGCGCGAATCCGACCCGGATTCCTACGACGTGCCGGTGACGCTGCGCAGCGCGCGCCGGTAGTGCGATAGGCGGAGCCGTGCAAACGAGATGGCACATAGCGGGTGGCATGGGCATTCTGCCCGTGCTCCTGAGTGGTTTGGCGCTGCTCGCGGCGGGCTGCAACGCCCCCGGCGGTCTGCGCGATGACATCGTCACCGCCTACCACTACTACCGCGTGCCGCCCTGGATCTTCAACGAAGAGGGCCGCGTCACCGGCTTGGCCGCCCGCGTCTACTTCGTTCCCGCCGGCAGCAACAAGGGCTTCTTCGTGCCTGGGACGATCAAGGCCGCGCTGCACCAGCGCACGCGTCGTCCGGATGGCACGTACGAGCGGACGCTCGCGCACGAGTGGCGGTTCGACCAACGCCAGGCGGAGGGCTTCCAGGTCGTCAAACGCTCGACGCTCGGCGATTCGTACGGCTTCGTGCTCCGCTGGCCGCAGGAGTTGGATTTGAGCGGACGTGAGATCGAAATCCGCTTCAGCTATGTCCGCCTGGACGGCCGCTTGATCCAGGGTCGCCCGACGCCGCTGCCCGAGCCGGTGCCGAGCGGCGCTCCGCTCCCGGCGTCTCAGGCCGCGCCGCCGCCCCAGCGTGTTGAAACTGCTGCGCGGTCGGCGCCGCCCCCGCGCGAGAAACAGTGATGTTCTGGTGGCGGTTTGCGCTCGCGGTGCTGGCCGTCTTTGTGGTGCAGACGACGGTGCTGCCGCAATTCGCGTCGCCGGCGGTGGACCTGCTGCTGACGCTCGCGCTCTACTATGCGTGGACTGCGCCGCTGCTGGACGCCCGGCTCGCGGCCTGGCTGACGGGGCTGGTGCAGGACGTGGGTACGCAAGGTCCGCTCGGCCTGCACGCCCTGGCCTGCGGCCTGGCGGCCTGGCTGCTCACAAGCTGGCGCGAGCACGTGAATCGCGACGTGTGGTGGGTGCGCTGGATCGTCGGCAGCGCGGCGGTTTTCCCGATGCGGCTGCTCGTGGCGGCGCAGCAGCGCTACTGGCAGGGGCTGACCGGCTCGTGGCCGCGGCTGCTGCTCGACGCATTCCTGACGTCCGTGGTCGCAGGTCTGCTCGCGGCCCTGGCGGTCGGCGTGCCCACACTCCTGCGTCGTCGCCGGCGGGGGCTGATGATGCGTTGGTAGTCGTGTGCTACCGTCCCGGCGCGCCGGGGCGGTGGCACATGGCGTGCCGCTCCCGAGCCGCGGGATTCATCCCGCGCGCCGCAGGTCGAGTGGACGGGGGCGCGCAGCATGAATGCTGCGGCTCCGGCGTTGCCTTGTTGCCTTGTTGCCTTCCTGGCGTCTACTCTCCCAGATGTTGCCGCACCGCCAGCCAGTACGCTCGCCGCGCCGGCTGAGACTGGCGGGCCGCAACTTGCCCGATCATGCTGCGCAGCAGCGCATGGCGCGTGGCGGAAACGTGGCCGAGAAATGCGCTTGCCAAGTCCCCGGCTGCCAGACGCTGCTCCTCTCCGGCGCCGCAGCCCTCGCACGGCTGCCCCAGTCGGGCGGTGAACGCCGGGATGTCGTCGAAGTCCAACACTCCATCGCAATTGCAGTCGGCGTGATATGTCATACTCTCGGCCAGGCCCGGGAAGGCGTCCGCGTACGATGCCGGGCCCGATAATGCCATAACAAACGGACCGAGGTCGTCGAAATCAACATCAGCCTGATTGTCCATGTCGCCCACACAGAATGTCGTTTCGAAAAGCGAGGCTTCGGGAGCGTTCCCAGAATAGACCTGTTCGACTAGGACGATCTCCGCGTATGGCCCGAACCGGTCCTCGGCGTCGTAGCCGTCGAAGTCTACGGTGCAGAACTCGCCACCTACGCTGCCTTCGCCGCCGAGGCCCTTCTCGAACACGATCCGGGCCGGGTTCTCCGCGGTTCCGGCGAACCACCCATCGATCGCGATTCCGCCGCCATGCTCGACCGGGTTGTTGGCCTTATTAAGGAGCTTCCCGGTCGAAATCAGGGTTCCCGACCAGTTCTCACCGACTTCAATCCGGCCCGTGACGTCGCCGTACACGTTTCCATCCGGCAGATAGGAACCCATCAGCGCCAGCGTCCCGGTCAGGCCGACGGGCGTCTCGGGGCTGCCCACGACAAAGCGATCGACCAATAGGTCAGCCGACAAGATCCCGGAGCAGCCGCTCTGAAGGTCCAGTTCCCCGAGATCGCCGTCTATGTCTACAGTGCCACGAACATTGGCCGCACAGGATAACAGGTCGCAATGCCCGAGGACATGCAGGATCCCGTCCAATTCAGCCGGTGGGTCTTCGTGGGGTGACACGTAGCCTTGATACAAATCACCGTGGAGCACGACCGACGCCCCTGCCGCCAGCCCGCCGTTCAGCTCCAGCCGGGGCGTGAAGAAACCGTAGAGCTCGACGCGGGCCGGCGCTGCCACAACGTTCCCGAAGATGGCGAAGTATACCACGCCATACGCCTCGACTGTCCCTGTTGTCGTCCCAGCAATCACGATTTGGCGAATAAGAGATGGCCCTTCAAGGCGTAGCAGCCCTCCAAAGTCACCGGCGATGGTGATCCAGGGCATCGTCGGGTTCGTCCAGCAGGCGCTGCCGGCGTGGAGATTGGCCAGCGAACGGCAAGTCAGCCTTGCGGTGAAGCAGTCCACAGAGATGTCATGCACGATCATCCCGGCGTCTGGGGCGTCGAGGTCGCCGACTTCGCATACCCCGCTCATCGATGCGGCCGCGACTACGTCCACCGTGGCCAAGTTGCCGCTCAGCTTCATGCTGCCTATCGCGCCCTCGACGCCGGGGGCATCCAGGTCAATCGTGCCCACGTCACGGGCACCATACTCATGGCCATTGTGGCCGACGATCGTGATTTCCACGGGACCGGCGTCCGGGTCGGCCTCGATGCGGTTGATGTCGCCGGGGCCCTGGTAAACGCCATTGTCCTCAAGTGTCGCTTCGAGCTGAAAGGTCTGCCCTGCGACACCTGCGAGAATCGTCACGCGGTTGTCTGGTGGGTCGAAGATTCGGTAGTGGACACCTGCCTCGAGATTGGGGTTGTGCTGATAGATCACGTTGACGGGGTCGGCGAGCGCGCACATTCCAAGGCACGCTCCCAGTGCCCAGACCAAGACTGTTGCTCTCATGAGCCATGCTCCTATTACGAGTTACAAGCGCCAAACTGTCTACCGGTGCTCCACGGTGGTCTCACCCGCGCGGTTTCAGAATCACGAGACTGCCGCTCAGCACCAACCAAAACGCAAGCGGTTCCGGTACCACGCCGAACCGCACGTAATCCCAATGTGTCAAGCTAATTTCGCCCTGCGTCGATTCGCCCCAATGCACAAGCGATGCACTTACAGACGTCCAGAAGGCACCGGTGTAGACCAAAACACCGTCCACGTACAGGGCATAGTACGTCAGCAGGTCGGGTGATCGGAACTCGAAATCGTGAAAGACCCCGGGTTCGAATGTCGCGACCGTGCCGACGCCACCGACATGCACGCCGTCCCACTCGATGTCGAATGCCGCCGCCCTCCGTTGATCAGAGTAGATGCCAACGGAAGCGCCTATCGTCCCCTGAAGCTGACTGAGGCAGAGCCGCCAAGCGGCCACAAAGTACTGTCCGGGGTCCGGATCCAAGGCACCGGGGCGCCACCAGCCGTACGCCTCGCTGATGCCGGGGTTGGCGAGCGTGTCAATCACGAGCGCACCATCCTCGAACCAGCGCTGCGCCCCGCCGCCGGAGGTGTAGCGCGTCCAGCCCTCGTCTTCGGGAAACCCCGCGTTCGCCTCGTATGAAACCCAGTACGGTTCGCCCAGCCCGACGGCTGCCGCCGCGCCGAGGCAAAGCAAGGCTACTACCATTTGAGGGTATGTACGCACGGTCACTCTCTCTGGCGTGCCGGCGGCCCCGCACTGGCGCATCTGCCCCTTGTGGGCCGAGCCGTCTGCACGCCCAGCACCAACAGTTACTCTCACGCTGGTGTCGGGAGTCCGCCCCGGTCTGCACAAGCCCCGGGGGTGCAACCCTGCACACCCTATAAGTACATGACAAGTATAGTCTGAAAAGCCGCCGCGGCCAAGCCGGTTTCTCGCAATGCGGCGTTTGTGTTTTCTTAACACGTGGTGGTTCAAGTGCTTACAATCGGCGCGCGACGCAATTCGCAGCCGTCGCCCGCCCGGAACACCGCCCGCCGGATCGGCAGCGGCTGCGGTGGCCGGGGGCATTGACGCTCAGGTCGCGCCGCTCAAGTAGTCCATGGCGGGCGTCCGCCGCGGCGACGAGCTCCGACAGTAGCCACCCGAAACGCGGCCCGGAGCGCCTATGAGAACTCCGCCCGTGCCGGCGCGCCTGCAAATTGGATGGCCGCAACGAGCACGGCCAGGCCGTCCGGCTCGCCCGCGCCGCGGACCTGCTGCCGCGGCCATCCGCCCCCGTGACGGCGAAGCAGCCGAGTCGGCCCGCGGCGCAGCCGACCCCGGACGCCGTCCGCGGCGATCGCGGACAGCTCGCGGAGGTCCGCGGGCCAGCCACTGCGCCATAGGAGCGTGCCGCCGGCCGCGGCGCACACACGCGGGGGCGACATTGCGGGCGGAAGCGACGGGTTCTATACTCCCGCGGCGAAAAGCGGAGCGCGTCGCGTGCCGATCTACGAATTTCACTGTCCAAGGTGCCAGGCCCGATTCGAGGAACTGGTCCGCTCTGACGCCGCGGCCGACGGGGTCGTCTGCCCGCAGTGCGGACACCGGCGCGTCGAGCGGCAATTCAGCGTGTTTTCCGCCCACGCCGCCCAGGCCCGCGCGACGGCGCCGCCGCCGGGCGGTTGCGGCGGCTGCGGTGCGAGCGGGATGTGTCCGCTGGCTGGAGGAAGTTGAGCGCCGCCAACAGAACCCACCACGCGAGTGGTGGGTCGTCAGCCCCGCACGGGCGTGCGGGGTTCTGAAAGTCGCCGGCCCCGCACTGGCGTGCGGGGTTCTGATGGGCGCGGAACTGCTCCGAAGGAGCCGCGATTGCCCGCATCCAAGACCGATGTCGTCATTAAGGCCATCCAGGCGGGGCTGCTGAGCTGGCTGGTGCCGGGCGTCGGCCACTGGCGGCTTGGACACCGTGGGCTGGCCGTCGTGTTCTTCGTCGCCGTCAGTCTGCCGTATTGGACCGGCGTTGCGTTCGGCGGGATTCTCGATTCGATCAACCCGCGGACGAACAAGTGGGTGTTTCTGGCGGCCTGCGGCGTCAGTGGGTACACCGTTCCGGGGTTCTTCGTCAGCCAGACGATTGAGCGGAGCGTCCTGCGCGAGTCGGGCTTGCGGGCGGTCCCCGACTCGCTGCGTGCTCCGGAAGACCAGGTGCGGTTCGTCGAAGTGCGGAAACGGTACATGTCGTTTTTCCCGGAGTCGGATGTCGCGCAGATCTACATCGCCAGCGCCGGGCTGCTGAACCTGCTCGTCATCCTGGACGCGATTGCCCGGGCCCAGACCGGCGGGTTGCCGACGTTCCACCGCGAGTTGGAGCCGACGGCGGCGGAAGGGGTCAGCACGTGAGTTGTACGGTTGCATCGCTGTGTCTCGGCTGGCTGTTCGTACACCCGCTGACCCTGCCGGCGGGGGCGCGCTTCTGGATGATGCTGCCGCTCGTCGCGTGCGTCGCTACGGTCTATCGCGCGACGCGGGCGCGGACGCCCGGCGAACTGCCCAGGGCGACGATCGTCAGCTTCGTGACGATCATCGGGGGCATGGCAGCGATCGCGGCGGGGTTCTATGCGGTCCACATCCTGGCTAAGCTGTACCTGTAGACGCTCGACCCGGATCGGATCGCACGGTGATGTCGGAGGTGCGCGATGGCGGCGAACATCGACGAAGAACTCGGCCAGCGGTTGCAGGACGAGCACAAGGCGCTGCTCCAGCTCAGCCAGATGCTGAAGGCGCACATCGCCGCCGCGACCGGCAGCGATCCGACGCGCTGGCTGGAAGGGCTGCGGGTCGCGTTTGACCGGCTGCACGCGCATATCGAGCGGTGCATCGCGATGAAGGAGCGGGACGGCTATCTCGAGACGATCCTGCGCGAATACCCGGCGCTCGCCCGGCAGGTGGAGGCGATTCGGGCCGAGCACGGTCAGCTCCTGCGCCTGGGGGACGGCGTGCGCAAGGACCTCGCCACCGCCCGCCCGGCGGACCGGCTGGTACTCGACGACCTGTGTGCCCGCGTCGAGCGTCTGCTGGCGGTCATCACGCAGCACGAGCAACGGGAGAACATGATCGTGCTGTTCGCGCTGAATCAGGATTTGGGGAGCTTCTGAACGGCCTGACACCCTGTGCGGAGGTGCTCGGTCGGGCCGGCGAATGCTGATGCGCTGCGCGGATCGCTCCCTGCCGGTCGCGGCTCGGATTGCGCTCCCCGGGGGGCGCGGCTCGGAGTTGGAGTGCGTGGCCACTGTCACGCGGCGCGGCTACCAGGTCAAACCGCCACGCAGGGGCTTCTTGCGGTCCTTCGGCTTCTTCGCCGTGGGCGGCGGGGCGAGCCCGGCGGCCACTTCGGACGAGGGTGCTTCCGTGGCCGTCGGTTCGGGAGTCTTGGCGGCTTTGACCGAGAGCGAGATCCGCCGCTGGGGCGCGTCTACGCCGAGCACACGCACCTGGACGACCTGGCCGACTTGGAGCACGTCCTTGACGGTGCGGACGCGCTGGTCGGAAAGTTGCGAGATGTGGACCAGCCCCTCGACGCCCTCCTCAAGCTGGATGAACGCGCCGAAGTCGGTGATGCGCGTGACTGCCCCGCTGACGATGCTGTCCACGGCGTAACGCTCGGTGATGCCGTTCCAGGGGTCGCTGGCGAGGGCCTTGAGGCTCAGGCCGATCTTGCGCTTGTCGGGTACGACCGATGTGATCGCGACGCGGACGCGATCGCCGGCCTGAAGCACGTCTTTCGGATGGCGGACGTGCTGCGTCCAACTCATCTCGCTGACCGGGATCAACCCCTCGATGCCCGGCTCCAGTTCGACGAAGGCCCCAAAATCGAGCAGCCGCGCGACCTGGCCCTCGGTGGTGTCGCCGGCGCGGTACTTGTCGCCGACCAGCGTCCAGGGGTCCGTCGCAAGCTGCTTGAGCCCGAGCGAGACGCGGTCCTTGACGAGGTCCATCTTCAGGATTTTGACCTCGACCTCCTGCCCTTCCTTGAGCAGCTCCTTGGGGTGGTTCAGCCGGCTGTAGCTCATGTCGCTGACGTGCAGCAGGCCGTCGATGCCGCCGAGGTCCACGAACGCGCCGTAATCCGCCAGCCGGCGGACGATGCCCTTGCGGGTCTGGCCCTCGGCGAGTTGGAAGCGGAGCTGTTGCCGCTCTTCCTCGCGCTGCCGCTCGAGGATTTTGCGGCGGCTGAGGACGACGCGCTTGCCGCGGCGATCGACCTCGAGCACTTCGCACTCCAGCCAGTGGCCGATGTAGGAGCCGAAGTCTTCGTGGCGGACAAGATCGACTTGGCTGAGCGGCATGAAGCCGCGCAGGCCGTGGACGCGCAGCTCGAGCCCGCCGATGTTACTGCCGGTGACGCGGCCCTTGACGATGTCGCCGGCGACGAGCGATTCGAGGCTGGCCTGCACCTTGGCCTCGCGCAGCGACAAGCGCATGAGGCCGGATTCGCGGTCGAAGCCGTGCGGGACCAGCTCGAAGAGCTGTCCGACCTGCGGCGGTTCGTCCGGCTCGAATTCGTCGAGCGGGAGCACGCCTTCGGCCTTGGTGCCGATGTCCACGAACACGTCGGCCCCGCTGATGCTGACGATGCGGCCCTTGATCCGGCCGCGGCTGTCGGCGGACGGCGTGTGCGGTTGGGGCGCGGCCGCCATCTGCCGTTCAAGGTCGGCGGTGGAGAGGTCGCCCACCTGCTCGGCCAGCTCCTGGTTCAACTGCGCATCATCGAGGTTACGAGGGTCAATCGACACGGCAACACCATCCACACTGCCCCCTGTACCTTCCGAAACTCCCATAGTACCGCACCGTGCGTGCCAGCCCAACCCCCCGCCGCGGCTGGTTTGGCACGCGAGCCCGATCGTTTCCATGATGTTTGGACGCCGGTCAGGATCGAGCCGGGGTTGACGAGGGTACGTGGCGGGCATAGAGTGCAAAGTTCCCCGGTGGGGTCGGCTGATCCGCCGGGACGCCCGGATGGCGGAATTGGCAGACGCGCCAGGTTGAGGGCCTGGTGAGGGCAACCTCGTGCTGGTTCGAATCCAGTTCCGGGCAGAAACGCGCTGCTAGCTCAACTGGATAGAGCGTCGGCCTACGGAGCCGAAGGTTAGGGGTTCGAATCCCTTGCGGCGCGATTGGGCGGGCGGGGGAAACGGGTCGAGTGGTCCCGCGTCGGCGCGGCCCGGGAGTCAGTTGAAAAAGGGTACAGGCACCGCTGAAAGCCCCACTGGCGCCGCCGCGAAAGCGTCTTGCCGCGGAGCCAGTCCCCTTTTTCAACGGACTGTCGGGCCGGTTCTCAAGTCCCCGTGCGCCGCTTGGTCTTTCGAACACCGGAACTCGCCGCGCCCTCGGCTACGTCGCTTCCTTCCCTCCGGCGGGCGGCCGTGAGCACGGTCTCGAATTCCGCCCCGCCGGCGCGAAAGAAGTCGACTTCCTGCTGCGGCGTCAGGCCGCGAACGCGGGCCCGGATGCGGCGTTGCGCGGCCCGCTTCATGGCCACGCAGTCAAATTTCTTGCTCTTCTTCGCCATAGTCGATGACCTCGAGCGGCGAGCGAATCTCCACCGGGCGGTGGCCATGCAATGCGTTCACTGCATTATACAATCGGATCTTGTCGAAATGCACAATGTGCCGGAAGTTCCAACTCACGATCAATTCCGCTCCGCCGACCGTAGCCGCCGCCACATGCCCGGCATCCTCAGCCCACTGCGGCCCGAGGATGCCGGCCGAAAGATACGCATTGCGAAGCGACAAGGTCATCTCGTCGAACGGCGCCAGACGCATGAAAGGCGCCAACGCAGCGAATAGGCGTCGCACGCGCTGCGGCGCCTCCTCGATTTCGCGTCGGACGATATCAGAGACCAACAGCTCGAAACGCCGGGCGCGTACGAGCGCGAAGAACGCCCGGCTCGCCGTGGTGAACTCGTCATCAAAGACGCCGCCGTACACGGACGTATCGGCGTATACCATGCGTGCGGGCACGGCGGTTCTCCTTCAGCTCAGGCGCACTGGCGGCGGGCTGCGGGCGGCTACTCAAACCGCGAAATCGCGCGCAGCGTCGCCAGGCGTTGCGCCACCGCCTGCGGCGTCACCGCGGCCAGGGCTTCGATCGAGAACGATTCCAGCACAAACGACCCGATCACCGAGCCGCGGGCCATCGCCGCCCGCAGCGTGGGCCAATCCCACCGCCCCGCCGACGCGAGATAGCCCAGCGTCCCGCCCGCGAAGCTGTCGCCGCAGCCGGTCGGATCAATCACGTCTTCCGTCGGGTACGGCGGCATGATGAACAGCTCGTCGTCCGCGACGAGCAGGCTGCCGTGTTCGCCCTTCTTGATGATGACGAAGCGCGGCCCGAGCTTGAGAATCTCCCGGCCGGCCGTCACCAGGTTCGTCTGGCCCGCCAGCAGCCGGGCTTCGGCTTCGTTCAGAACGAGACCGTGTACCACCGCCAGGGTCTTGCGCAGCTCCGCCGGCTCGTTCTCAATCCATAGGTTCATCGTGTCGCAGACGATCAGTTCCGCGCGGCGGAGTTGCTGCGCGAACTCGCGCTGCAACGCCGGGTGAGTGTTGGCGAGGAACACGAAGCGGCTGTCAGCGAACTCCGCGGGGATGGGGGCGCCGCGCTCGGCGAGCACGTTCAGCCGCACGTCCACTGTCTCAGCCTCGTTCATCGCGCCGACGTAGCGGCCGTGCCAGCGGAAGGTGCGGCTGCCGCGGCGAACCTCGACGCCGCGCGTGTCCACCCCGCGCGTGCGCAGGGGTTCGAGGCACGTGAGATCAAAGTCCTCGCCGACGACGCCGACCATGCGCACGGGGGTAAACAGGGCGGCAGCGAGCGAGAAATAGACGGCCGAGCCGCCGAGCGCGTCCTCGATTCGCCCGAGCGGGGTCTCGACCGTGTCGATGCCGATTGAGCCGGTGACCAGAAGGGACATCGTTGCTCCAGTCCAGAACGACCCGTTAACCCGCGGCCAGCCAGCAGCCCGCGAGCAAGCCCACACCATAGCCGGAAGCACTCGCCGCGCCGACCCACGCCAAGGCCGGCGGCGCCCGGCCGAACGCCACGCTGAGCCGCGCGCCGACCAACCCCGTCGCAAGCGTCGCCAGCATCTGCACCGCGGCCAGCGGCGCTACGCCGGGGGATGCCCACAGTAGCCCCGCTTGTGCGAACAGTACCACCGGCAACAATCGCCCCAGACTCTCGCCGCGCAGGCTCGGCCAGCGGCGCGCGCACAGGCCCGTGCTGAGCACGCCCGCGAGGGCGGCGGCCGCGAGGATGGTCAAACCGGTGGCCGTTTGCGCGTGGTCCAGGGTCGCGCCGGGCAGGCTGCGCATGAGCGCGGCGCCGGCCAGCGCCGCGGCCACGCCCGTGCCGGCGAGTTCCACCCAAAACTGGTGCAGACGCGGGCCGGGTTGCTGCGCCGTTTCGCGTGGCAGGTCGCCGGTCGCACGGCGTACGACCGCGGCGAGGGCCGCGCCGTATGACGCCAGCAGCGCGGCTAGCGCCAGCGTGGCCGGCCGCGGCGTGCCGCTCGCTGCGTAGCCTGTCAGCGCGGCGGCCGTCAGCGCGACGACCCACACGCTGACCGCCCGCCCGCGGCGCGGTCGAATGAGCCGCTGCCAGCCATGCAGTGCGACGAGCACGAGCGCCCCCGCGGCGGCGACGAGCAGCAGGCCGAGGGCCGCAGGTGCCAGGTGAAGCAACTCGCTCAGCCACGGTGGATGCAGGAAGCGCTGCGCAAGCCACTGCTCCCAGGCGCCCAGGCGCGCCGTGAACCACAGCAGCAGCGACCAGCCGCCGGCGAGGGCCAAGGCCAACACGCCGGTGAGCGTGGCGGCGAATTCCAGCGTTACGCCGTCGTCGCCGGTTGCAGCGTTGCGGGGCGGTGCGCCGCGCATCCGACGTTGAATCACCGCGCGCGGCACGAGCAGCCCGGCCACGGCCCCAGCGGCGAGGAGCACGCCCGTGAAGGTCACGACCGCAGGGGCAGGGACGAAGCGCGGACGCAGGGCGTCGATGACAAACAACAGCCCCGTCACGCCGGCGACCGCGACTAGGGCCGTGCAGGCGTGAATTTGACCGACCAGCGCACGCGGCGGGGGCGCGGGCGGCGCGGTGTCCGGTGCGCGGCACTCTTCGGTCCGTATCGAGCGAGCGTCCACGGCCGCACCGGCCGGAGGCCCATGCTCCCGGCGCGTGCTGGCGGCACGGGGACCACGGGCACTACCAGGCGCGGGTTGTGCTCGCCGGCGCAAAGGTCCTCCTTCCACCTTCATCGAGTTGGACGAGCAGGTCGCCGTCGGCGGTGACTTCCAGGGCCGTGCCGTGGAAGGTGCGGGCGTCGTGCTGCAAAGCGACGCGCGTGCCCATGTCCATGCAGCGCGCCCGCCAAGCCGCGTGCAGCTCCGGCCAGCCCGTTGCGGGTGTTGCGATCTGCGAAAGCCGGGCGTCCAGACACGCCACCAGGCTCGCCGCAACGGCTTGCCGCAGGACGGGCTGACGCGACTCCAGCTCCAGCGACGTGGCGTGGCTCGCGATTTCGGGAGAGAAATGCCCGCGCTGCTGGTAGCAATTCAATCCGATGCCGATGACGACGGCCCGGTCGCCGACGGAGGGACGCGAAGCGGAGCTTCGCGGCCCCCAGTTGCATGATTCCACGAGCACGCCGCCGAGCTTCCGGCCATGCACCAGGACGTCGTTCGGCCAACGAATGCCGGCGGTACAGTGGGTCGCTTGCTCGACCGCCTCGCACGCGGCGACGGCCGCGAGCAGTCCGCCGCGGATCAGCAGCGGCGAATCCGATGGCTCGTCCAGCAGCACGCTGAGGAGCACGGACGAGCCGCGCGGGGCCTCCCAACGCCGGCCGAGCCGCCCGCGGCCGGCGGTCTGCGACTCGGCCCAGGCGAGGGCCCCATCCCCGGCGGTGGCGGCTGCGCGCAGCAAGAACGCGTTGGTGCTGTCGAGCGCGTCGTGTACAAAAACCTGTCGCCCAAGACGCCGCAGCGGTCCAGCGGGCAGCAGGTCCGCGCTCGTCAGGGGGCGCTGTTCGGCCGACATATCCCGATTGTACCGCTCAGTCCCGATAGAGCGGCTCAAGCGCGGCGTACGTTGCGGCCAGCCGCGGTGCGCGGGCGGCGTACTGGCGGGTGCGCGCGGGATGGGGGCGGTAGGACTTGGCGCTGGTGATGGTCGCCGCGCAGGCCGCGGGCACGCTGGGGAACGCGCCGACGCCGACGCCGGCGAGCAGCGCGGCCCCGAGCGCGCTGCCCTCCTCCGAGCGCAGCGCCACGCACCGGACGCCGTAAGTGTCGGCCTGGAGCTGTCTCCACCAGGGGTTGCGGGCGCCACCGCCGGCGAGGCGGACCTCGCGGATCGGCACACCCGAGTTGCGGATCAGGTCGAGTTGGCGGGCGAGGTTTAGCGTGATGCCTTCGATGAGCGCGCGAAGCAAGGTGCCGCGCGTTTGTGCGCGGGTCAAACCGACAAATGCGCCGCGGGCGTGCGGGTGGGCGTGGGGACAGCGCTCGCCGGTCAGATACGGGTGAAACACGGGCAGGTCGTCCGCACTTGCGCGTGCGGCTTCGGCGATCATCGCCGTGTATAGCGCGTCGCGGGCGGCGGAGGTCCGCGCCGCCGCCAGCCGGTCGGCGTAGAAGACCTCGCGTGCCCACTGGAGGCTGCCGCCGGCGGACAACATGCACCCGAACACGCACCACGCGCCCGGCACGGCGTGACAGAACGACTGGAGCAGACCGGCGTCATTGGGCACCGGCCGCGGGCTGTGAGCAAACATGACGCCGCTCGTGCCCAGCGTTGCGGACACGATCCCCGCCCGCACGACCCCCGTGCCGACCGCCGCGGCGGCCTGGTCGCCCGCGCCGGCCACGACGGGCGTGCCGGCGCGCAGACCGGTGGCGCGTGCCGCGGCAGGCGTCAGTTCGCCGATGACGGTGCAGGATTCCGCAACCGGCGGAAACAGGGCCGCATCGAGTTTCAGACGCGCCATGAGTTCGCCGGACCAGCAGCGCCGCGCCACGTCGAACAGGAGCGTGCCCGAGGCGTCCGAGACATCGCTGGATCGCACGCCCGTGAGGCGAAAGTTGATGTAGTCCTTCGGCAAGAGGACGGTCCGTACGCGCGCGAAGCGGCGCGGCTGGTGTTTTCGCAGCCACAGGATTTTCGGCGCCTGATACCCCGTCAGGGCGACGTTGCGGACCAGTTTGATGAGTTCCGCCCGGCCCCCGGCCCGGCGTTCGATTTCCGCACACTCGGTCGTGGTGCGCTGGTCGTTCCAAAGCAGGGCGTTGCACAGGACCGTACCGCGGGCGTCGAGGCACACGCTGCCGTGCATTTGGCCCGCGAGGCCCACGCCGGCCACGTCGCGGCCCGTTGCGTGCGCCTGGCGCAGCCCGGCTTTGATCGCCCGGCAAGCCGAAGTCCACCAGTCGTCCGGCCGTTGTTCGGACCAGCCGGGACGCGGTAACAAGCTCGGATGCGCCGCGGAGGCGGTCGCCCGCACCTTGCCGCCCGCGTCAAGCAGCAGCGCTTTCGTGCCGCTCGTGCCGACGTCCACGCCTAGTAGCAGCTTGGCCATGCTCAGCCCTGCTTTGAGAGACGCGCCGTCTTTGAAGGACGCAGCAGCCCCGCCCGCGGCTCCAGCCACAAATCCGCCGTCTCACGCCGCAGAAACCGGCGATAGCCGAGCGCGGCGATCATGGCGGCGTTGTCGGTGCAGTACTTCATGGGCGTCAGGAGCAGCGTCAGACCGGCGCGCGTGCAGGCGTCCTGAAGCTGCGCACGCAGGGCGCTGTTGGCCGCGACGCCGCCGCCCACGACCACGTTTACCACGCCGGCCCGCTGTGCCGCCGCGAGCGTTTTCTTGACCAGCGTCTGGACCAGGGCGGCTTGAAAGCTCGCGGCCACGTCGGCGACTTCCTGCGGCGTGAGGTGTGCCACCGAGCCGTATTTCTGCCCGCCGCCGTAGACGTGGTAGAGCACAGCGGTCTTGAGGCCGCTGAAGGAGAAGTTGGCGTGTGGCTCGTGAATCCAGGGGCGCGGGAAACGCACGGCTTTCGGGTTGCCGTCGCGGGCTACACGGTCAATCACTGGGCCGCCGGGGTAACCCAGTTCCAGAATGGCCGCGACCTTGTCGAATGCCTCGCCGGCGGCGTCATCTACCGTCTGGCCCAGTAGCTCGATGTCCAGGAAATCGCGGACGAGGTAGAGCGACGTGTGTCCGCCGCTGACGACGAGGGCGACGGCGGGCCAGGGCGGCGGATCGGCCGTCAAACTGGCGCTGGTGGCGTGTGCTTCGATGTGGTCCACGGGAACCAGGGGCAGTCCGCGGGTAAGCGCCAGCGTCTTCGCCGCGGTTACGCCGACGAGAAGCGACCCGACGAGGCCGGGGCCGACCGTGACGGCGAGCGCGTCCAGATCCTCGTAGCTTACGCCCGCCGTGGCCAGCGTTTCCTCGATGATGGGACGGATGCGCTCGATGTGCGCCCGCGAGGCGATCTCCGGCACGATGCCGCCGTATTTCGCGTGCAAGTCCACCTGAGAACTGACCAGGCTGGCGCGCACGTCGCGTCCGTTGACGACGACCGCGGCGGAGGTTTCGTCGCACGAGGTTTCGATCCCCAGAATCGTGCAGTCTTTCACAGCGTCACGACGAGTTTGCCGAAGTGCTCGCCCGCCGCCATGCAGCGGAATGCATCGGGCAGTTTTTCAAAGGGGTACGTGCGGTCGATGACCGGCTGAATGCGGTGCGCGGCCAGAAACTGGTTCATGGCTTCGAATGCGGCCCGCGAATCAACCATGATGCCGGCGATGTGCAGCCGCTTCATCAGGATCAGGCCGGTGGTCACGCTGCCCTGGCGACCAGTGAGCGCGCCTAGCAGCGCGATCGTGCCGCCGGCCCGCGTGGCTTTCAGCGAGCGGTCGAGCGTGCCGGGGCCGGCGTTTTCGACGGTAACATCGACGCCGGCGCCGCCGGTCAGCTCGAGCACTTGCTGTTCCCAGTCGGGGTGGGTGGCGTAGTTGACGGTGTGGTCCGCGCCGAGCTGGCGGGCCCGCGTGAGCTTGGCGTCGTTGCGGCTCGTGATGATGACAGTGGCGCCCATCGCTTTGGCGAGCTGAAGGGCGAAGATCGACACGCCGCCGGTGCCGAGGGTGAGGACGGTCTGGCCCGCTGCGACGAGTGTGACGGTGCGCAGCGCGCTCCAGGCGGTCAGGGCGGCGATCGGGAGCGTCGCGGCCTGGGCGAAGTCGTAGCCCGCGGGGATCGGCACGACCGCCTCCGCGCTGAGCACGACCTGTTCGGCGGCGAGACCGGCGGCGGGGGTGCCCAGCGTCGTCGCCAGGTACTGCTGCTGGAACGGACCTCCCAGCCAGCCGGAGACGAAGTGAGACATCACGCGGTCGCCGGCGCGCACGCGGCTGACGCCCGGACCGACCGCGGACACGACGCCCGCCCCGTCGCTGATCGGCACGGCGGGGAGCTTGAGTTTGGGGTTGTATTGTCCGGTGACGACCAGCAGGTCTCGATAATTCAAGCTCAGGGCCTGCACGGCGAGGACGATCTCGCCCGGTCCCGGCTGCCGGGCCGGGGCGTCGGTGAGCCGAAGGTTCTCGATGCCTAACTGGTTGAGGTGAAAGGCGCGCATCGGTCGCTCCTCGATACGACGATCTGGTCCAGGGGCCCTATCGTAGCCCAAGCGGCGGGTGCTCCCCAGCGGACGCGGGCAAACCACATCGCCTGCCGGGATTGCCGGCGGCGTTGCCGCCCACGACAATAGTGCGATGGCCGCCTGCCGGGGCCGCGGCCCGTGCAGCGAGGACCAGATGGACATCTTCGACCTGACCTCTCGACGCGGTTTCATCAAGAGCGCACTCACCGCCGGCGTGGCCTTGGCCGGCTCGACGCACTTCGGCTGCGCCGCGCCTGGCGGTCGGCGGAAGGAACAGCCCGCCGCCCCGGCCCGGCCGCAGCTCGAACGGCCGAGCGAACCCACGCCGTACAGCGACCTGCGCATCGCGTACATCGGCACCGGCGGCATCGGCGGGCACCACTTGGAGGAGACCTACAAGCACGGCGTGCAGTGCCCGTGCTTCTGCGACGTGGATCGCAACCGCATGGCCCGCTTCGCCGAGGCCTTTCCGGACGCGCGGCCGTACCAGGACTACCGCGAGTTGTTTGACCGGGAACACAAGAACTTTGACGCGGTGATGATCGGCGTCCCGGACCATCATCATTATCCGGCGACGATCAGCGCCATGCAGCTTGGCAAGCATGTCTATACCCAGAAGCCGCTCACGCACACGGTCTGGGAGGCCCGCCAACTGGCCTTGGCCGCGCAGAAGTACAAGGTCACCACACAAATGGGTAACCAGGGCCACGCCAACGAGGGTAAACGGCTGATCTACGAGTTTGTGAACAGCGGTGCGCTAGGTGACATTCTCGAAGTACACACCTGGACGGACCGGCCGATCTGGCCGCAGGGGATTGACCGCCCCGAGGGTGAGGATGCGGCGCCCGCGCATCTGGACTGGGACATCTGGCTTGGTCCCGCACCGCTGCGGCCGTTCAAGGAGAAGACCTATCACCCCTTCAACTGGCGCGGCTGGCTGGATTTCGGCTGCGGCGCCCTCGGCGACATGGCGTGTCACACGATGGACTGCATGTTCTGGGCGCTCGACCCCGGCCACGCCACGGCGGTCGAACCGCTCGCGCTGTGCCCCGTCAACGAGGAGACGTATCCCAGGGCCAGCATGATTCGCTGGGAATTCCCGCCGCGCGGCAAACGGGCGGGTTTTTCCGCTTACTGGTACGACGGCGGGTTGATGCCGCCGCTGCCGGTTTCGCTGGAGTTCGGCCGGCGGCTGGGGCAGACGGGCAACATCTTCCTCGGCACCAAGGCGTCGCTGCTTGTACAAGGCGACTACGGTGAGAGCGTCCGCGTCTTTCCCGAAGCGAAGATGCAGGAGATCGGCAAGCCGCCGAAACTGCTGGAGCGCTCGCCGGGGCATTTCATCGAGTGGCTGGATGCCGCCGTCGGCGCAAAGCCGCTGGACTTCCCGAAGTCCAACTTCGCCTACGCCGCGCCGCTCACCGAAACGATCCTGCTCGGCAATGTGGCCCTGCGGCTGGGCCGGCGGCTGGAGTGGGACGGCGAGAGTCTACAGTTCACCAACGTGCCCGAGGCCAACGCGCTGGTCACAAAGGAATACCGCGACGGCTGGAAGATGTGAGCGGCGCTCACATCTTCCGTGGTGCCGCGCAGGGTACGCTTAGTTGGCCTTGACCGCGATCTTCCGCGGCAGGTGGGCCTGCACCTTCGGCAGGTGCAACGTCAGCACGCCGTCCTTGAGCGTGGCTTCCACGCGCTCCGCGTTCACCTCGACGGGCAACGTGACAATGCGCGTGAATTCGCCGGCAGCGCGCTCCTGGCGGTGATACACGCGTTGTTCATCGTCCGGCCGCACGCGCCGGCCCTTGATCGTCAGCTCGTTCGCGACCGCGTAGACCTCGAGGTCGTCGCGATTGAAGCCGGGCAACTCCGCTTCGACGCAGACGGCGTCGCCCGCGTCCCAGATGTTGAGCGCGGGAAAGGCGGCCGGCGGGGCGAAGGGCGAGTGGGCTGCGTCGAGGCCCAAGCCTGTGACAACGCGTTCCATCTCACGTCGCAGTTCATCGAACGGGTTCATGGGGAGTCTGGCAAGTCGCATAACGCACCTCCGACCTTCTAGGATTCCTGTTCTGTCCGGCGCCACACCTTGTGGCCGCCACACCAACCCGAAAGAGCAACGCGTGTGCCAGGTTCAAACCGCGGTGGACAGGATCGCTAACTTGTTGGGGCAAGGCGGGTTATGCATTCAGGGCGTCAGCGGGGCGGGGCGGGGCGCCCGGCCAGCTTGACAGGCGCGGCAGGCAGCCCGTTCTTGACGGGGCTCCCCGCGGTTGGCGGTCTGCACGCTAAGGAGCAAGCCGCGCGTCGTAAACCTCTGGACGACATGCGGCGGCGGTTGTGCTGCGCACGCGTGACGCGGGTCAGGATTCGTCCCCGTCCGCGGGGAACGCCACGCACACCCGACAGGTGTTTGGATCCCGCAGCGTGATGCGGACGACGCGCGCGGCTTCCGCGACCTGCCAGGTCATCCCCGGCGTCAACTCGACGTGCAGCTTTACGCGCCCGTCGATGCGCCGCGCGTCACGCTGCGGAACGCTGAAGGACACGCCGCCCGGCGACAGGTCCAACATGTCGCACTCGCCGACATGCACCCCGCACTGCCAGCGCATGCGCCCACCGAATAGCACCCGACTGCTCCGCCGTCGATCCCGCCGCGCATTCGACATGACCTCTCCCTACCGCTCGGTCCGCGCCGCCACCAGCATCAGGTGCGCATCGTACGGGGCCACGCGCGTCACGCAGCAACTTCGCCGGGCCCCGCCGGCGTCCTGCACCTCGAGCCGCTCACCGGGGCGCGGCGGCGCGGCGGCGCCCACGACGAACGAGAGGCTCCGCACCGAGACGTCGCTCAGCCACGCACGGTGTAGCTCGTCGTCGTCTGCGCGCCGCCAGCGGATCCGGCCGCCCACCGGTCGCCGCCGTTCGGTTCTGCGATCTGACACGTTTTTCTCGTCTGTCATGATGCACCTCATCGAACTCGGCCGCCACGCGACTGGTGGTGGCCGATAACGGGTCAATGCGAAGCACTCGTGCGGTCCGACGCCAAGGCCCGCCGCGGCCGATCAGATGCAGGAACTCACCTTTTCGGGGGGTTTGCTCGCGTGGCGTCAGCAGGGCGAGGCCGGTTTCAGAAATGCCGACGAGCAGGGCCGTGCGGAGCGGCGTGCGCCCGGCGGGCCGCCAGACCACCTGTCGCCAAAGCGGTACGCGCTCGCTGCGCCGCCGGGTCAGCCCGGCCCGGTCCCTGCGTCTGCGATCCAGGTTCATCCGTCGTATCTCCGTCCGAGCGGAGCCGCGGCGAAGGGTCCTTGCGGTCTCGCGCAAGGATTGTCGGTTGTCTATGCCGGTGAATTTGCTGGGGGGCGCGTAGACGGGATTTCCCCGACCTGCCCAAGAATGCCGGAAATCGCAGGCCCCGCGTCGGGTGAATATCGGGATCGAGGGCGTGTGTCCGGAAACCGTTCGCTACCAACTACCGGTAAACGTTGGGGCGACGCCGGCGTACGTCGGAACGCGACGCGACAGCGAGGGCCCAGCGGCAAAAAACCGCATCCGCCGGGCGCTAGCTGGCGCGTCGCGTTCTGAACACGGGGCCACTGTCCCGTCTGTGGGTCGTGCCCTATGGACAGCCCTGGCCGAGCCGGGCAATCAGCGGGTTGATGTCGTCGAAATCCACAACGCCGGACGCATCCACGTCGCAATTCGCATACTGGCAAGACGGCGGCTGGCCCAACTGCGCCATGTGCATGTCGATCCAGGCTTGCTCGCCGCCCAGGGCCGCGACGAAGAAGCCGATGTCGTCGAAGTCCACGTCGTTGTCGCAGTCGCAGTCGCCCCGGCAGATCGGCAGCGACTCAACCACGGAAAACGTCGCCGCGCTCTCGCCCCACGGGCCGTAGGTGGCGTCCGCGTGGTAGGAGCGCACGCGGACCTTGCAGTTGTTGCTGAGCACGGTCGGGGTCCAGGAAGTCGAGGTGGCGCCGTAGGGGGTGAGGGCGATCACGTCGGTCCAGGGCGTCGTATCGGACACCATCTGGACATAATCGACCCAGACCGAGTCATTACCACTGGTCACACTGGCGTTCTTTGTGTACTCCCATTTGACGGTGTGGTTGCCGGCCGAAAGAGTTGTGGAGTAGGACTGCCAGCCGCCACCGGTGCCGGAGGCGTGGACGACGCGGTTGCCGTCCACGTAGAAGTTGAAGTAGTCACCGTTCGCTTCGCTGCTGACCAGGTACCAGAAGCTGAAGTTGCCTTGCGAGGCGGTGCGCGACATCCAGGTGGTCTGGTTATGGGCGATCACGCCGGCGCGGGCCGAGCGTGTGCCGACGAGCGCGAACTGGGAGCTGATGGCCCAGTTGGCGTTGCCGCCGGTTTGGTAGTCCGCGCCGAGCGAGGTGCGTTCGAAGCTGTCGGTGAGGTTGCCGATCTGCCCCCAGTTGGTCGTCACCTGCACGTGGTAGCGATAAGTGGGGTTGACATTGGTCCACGCGATATCAGCGGGGACGCTGATGGGCAACTGCTCGCCGCCGTTGGGGTACGTAACGACCGGCGGCGGGGACATTGGCAGGTCGAGGTGCAGGGACTGCCCAGTTGTGACGACCACATTGGAGACGGTCAACGGCTCATAGCCGGGCGCGGCTACCGAAAGCATGTACGTGCCTGCGGGCAAGTAGCCGTGGTAGCGTCCGAAGCGGCCGGAGTGGTTGTACTCGCCGTTGGAGAAGCCCGCGCCGACGTAGTTGATCGTGGCGTTGACGATCGGCTCGCCGGTGAGGGCGTTTGTGACGTAGCCCCAGAGCGGGACGGTCCGCTGGATGGCCCACAGAATGCCGGGCCAGACCAGGGCGGCCTCGGCCTGCGCGCTGGCGTACGACGGCTGGAACTCGGTGTGGGTCTCGATCAGGTTCGCGGCGGCGCCCATGTAGGCGAGCTGCCACTCGTAGTGCTCGCCCTCCGCGCTGGGGGCGCGCGTGGCACCGCCGTAGCCGGAGGCGGTGGCGAGGGCCGCGGCTTCGCTCTGTAGATAAGCGGTGTGTGGATGCGTCAGACAGTTGTACGAGTACAGTACCTCGCGTCCGGACGAGTGGTAGTCAATGACGCGGTGGAAATGACGGCCCTGGCTCCAGGCGATCATGGTTTGCGTTTCCGCTTCGGACGCGGCCGACGGACCTTTGTACGTTTCGGAAGCGGGGTTGGTGTCGCCGGAGCAGGCCGAGTCCCAGCCCATCGGGTAGTTGCGGTTGAGGTCAACTCCCGTGCCGCCGGCGAACACGTGCCGGTTTTTTCGCCACATGTTGTCGGTATTGTACATGTAGTTGTAGCCGTCCGGATTCCACACAGGGGCGATCCAGATCTCGTTGTTGTTGACCGCCGCCGTGATGTTCGGGTCGGAGCCATATTGCGACGTGAGCTGGTTGAGGGCGTGGAGTGCAATGACCGGGGTTACGACCTCGCGGGCGTGGTGGCAGCTCACGATCAGCACCGCCGGCTCGTCCTCATCGCTGGCGACGTTGTCCGACACCTTGACCGCAAACAGGTGGCGGCCCTCGACGGTGGTCGGTGCGCCGTACAGGGCCGTCACGTCCACCATCTGGCAAATCGACGGGTAGGCGGTCGCCTTGGCGGTCATCTCGGCGTAGAGGCCGTTCAGGTCGAGATAACCCGGCGGCAGGTCCGGCGCCTGCTCCGCGAGGATGTCGCGGAAGGGCCGGCCGATCGCCAGCGTTTCCGGCTCGTAACCCAGGTCTTTCAACAGTTGGAGATACGGTTCCGAGACGATCAACTCGAGCGACTTATCGGTCACCGAGCCCTCGAGCACGTCGAAGCCCGCACGCTCCAATTCGACGGCCACAGCGCGGGCATCATCAGCCGCCACTTTCACGTGGCGGAGCGGCTCGGCCTGTGCGGTAGCAACAAGACTGGCGACGAGGACGAGGGTCCAAACGAGGTGCTTCACGGTCGATCTCCAGTAGGGGGCGCGGGGCTTTGCTGCGCAGGAGCGTCCGCCGGTCCCAGGACGTGACGGTCATCGGCGGCCGGTTCGGTCATGCGCGGGCGAATAACGGCGTTGAGCCATGGGACGAGGGTTGCCTCTGACCCTCTGCCGGGCGGCCACGTGGGGGCCGCCACGAGCCACCCCTATCATATCGCCGCCGCCACCGGCGACGAAGCCGATTTGTAGGTTCACGTCGGATGGGGGCGTTTCCGACCGCCCGCGAGTCGGCCGGGCGCGGCGAGTACAATCCGCCGTGATGGGTCTGGTCACCGCCCCGCCGGCGCTGCTCTGCGTGCGCGAACTACGCGTGCATTTTCAGACGCGCCGGGGACTGTTCCGCCGCACTGCCGCGGTGCTGCGGGCGGTGGATGGCGTTTCGCTGGAATTGCCGCGCGGCCGGACACTCGGCCTGGTGGGCGAGAGCGGGTGCGGAAAGTCCACCTTGGCCAGGGCGATTCTGCGTCTGATACCCGCCACGTCGGGCCAGGTTGTCTTCGATGGACAGGATGTTCTGGGACTTTCAGCGCGTGAGTTGCGTCGGCTGCGGCGAAGTGCGCAGCTCGTCTTTCAGGACCCCTACGGAAGTTTGAACCCGCGCCTGCGCGTCGAGACGATCGTGGGCGAAGCGCTGACCGTCCACGGCCTCGTCCGCAACCGGGCGGAACGCCGCACGCGCGTCGCGGAGTTGCTCGGGCGGGTCGGGCTGGCCGCCGACGCACTGGACCGCTTTCCACACGAGTTCTCCGGCGGGCAGCGGCAACGCATCGGAATCGCGCGGGCGCTGGCGGTTCAACCGGCGCTGTTGGTGTGTGACGAGCCGGTGTCGGCGCTCGACGTATCGATCCAGGCGCAAATCCTGAATCTGCTGGCCGAGCTTCAGGAGCAGTTCGGTTTGACCTACCTGTTCATTGCGCACAGCCTGGCGGTGGTGCGGCACTTGTGTGATGAGGTCGCCGTCATGTACCTGGGCCGCATCGTCGAGTACGCGCCCGCCGACGAGTTGTTCGCGAACCCGCGGCACCCGTACACGCAAGCGTTGTGCGCGGCCGCGACCGACTTTGCCGACAGACTCGCCGGCGAGCCGCCCAGCCCGCTGGACGCGCCGGCGGGCTGTCCGTTTCAGCCGCGCTGTACGCGGGCGGAGGCGCGCTGCCAGAGCAAGTGCCCGGGCCTGGACACGCGCCCCGGACTGCCTGCGCCGCACCGCGTCGCGTGCCACTTCGCTTAGTACTGCGTCGGTTTTTGGGGCGAGTTGGGCGTGGAGTTGTCCCGGTTTCGCACCGGCGGGACGCCGATGCTCCCGGCGCACGAGGGCGAAACCCGGCGTAGAATGCCCCGCGCGGGGCGAAGCTGGTGTGCGGCGTGCGTGGTGCTTACCTACAAGGGCTGGTGCCGGTGTTGGCGTGGGGCGCATCGTTCGTGGTGACGCGCATCGCGCTCGAGAGTTTCAGCGCCTACGGCCTGGTGGCCACTCGGGGCTGGGCAGGGGCGCTGCTCCTGGCCGGGTTGCTGGGGACCGTCGGCGCGCGCCTGCACGTGGCGCGTGCGGACCGCCCCCTCGCGATCTTCCTGGGTGTGGTCCTGGCGGTCCACCTGCTGCTCCAGGCCCACGGCCTGCGCTACACCTCCGCCATCAACACTGGCTGGATCATCGGCTTCATCCCCGTCACCATCGCGATCGGCGCCCACGCTCTGGGGCAACAACGGCTCCGCCTGCTGGGTTGGGCGGGCGTGCTGGTCGGAACGGCGGGCGTGCTGGCGGTGACCCTGCGGACGCCGCCGAACTTCGCGCAGGCCCGCTGGGGCGACCTGCTCCAGGTCGCCTCGTGTTTCACGTGGACGATCTACACGCTGGCGGGCGCGCGGCTGATGCAGCGCACCGGCGCCCTGGCGCTATCGACCCTGACGATGGCCATCGCGGCGCTGCTGGTCAGTCCGGTGGCGGCGTACGCGGGTTGGCAAAGCGGGCCGTGGACGGGGAGCGGGTTGCTCGCGATGGCGTTTCTGGGGCTGATTTGCAGCGGAATCGCGTACTACCTGTGGTTCGCGGCGCAGCACGCGCTGGGGCCGGCCCGGCTCGGCGCCCTGCTATACCTCGAGCCGTTTTCGACGCTCGCCGCCGGGGTCGTGTTGGTTCACGAGCCCGTGACGCTCAACGCGCTGGTGGGTGGTCTGGGGGTGCTGCTCGGCGTGTGGCTCGTGGCGCATGGAACGACGCGCGGGGCGACGTAGCGGAACGCAGCGCTGGCGTGCGTCAATACGCCCTGCGGGCGACGTCACCCAGGTCGCGGGCGGATTCGGTCAGGACGCGCACCGGTTCGGCGGGGAGAAACAGCTCGGCCCGCAGACCCGCGCTCTCCACGTAAAGGCCCAGGCCGATGAGCGGCGACTCACGCGGGCTGATCGTCAGCGCCGGCAGGGGCAAACCCGCCTCTTCAATGAGCGTGAGCAGGCCGCTGAACAGCCGCGGCAGATCGGCCAACAGGCAGAAGTGCGGTTGGGTCGAGAGCCGGGCGAGGGCCGCATTCACGCGGGCATCCGCGATGAGCCGCGGAGTCTCCGCGTTGAGCAGCCCCGTCAGCGTCGCACGGGCCGCGTCGCGCGGACCGCAGACAAACGCCAGGCCGTCCGCATGGGAGGCCGCGTAAAACGACCCGTCCTCGCCGTAAAGTGATTTCAGCAGCGCGTGAGAGGTGTCCCCGGTGGCTTCGACGTCAAGCTGGTAACGGTCCGCGTCCACCCCGGCGACCTGCTCGCTTGGCTGCGGCGTCACGGCCATCGGGAACGTGCCCCACGACTTCAACAGCGCGGGCGTCAGCGTGCAGACCGCACGCAAATCGCGCTTCACACCCTCCGCGTCGGTCGTGAAATGCAGCCCCCAGTAGAGCATGCCCGGCGCGCCCGGCGAAAAGTCGCACGCCGCGCTGCCGCCGGTCAGCTTGCGATGCATGTCCAGACTGCGCTGGAGGACCGCGTCGATCCGCTCGGCCCCGACCTTCTCCTTGAGTGCGTCCCCGGCAAACAGCGCGCGGCAGAGCGATGTGTTCCAGCTTTCGCCGCCGGCTGGCTCGGGCCACTCGTAGGAAAGCACGACATCTGCGGGTCGGCTGGGCAAGCCGCGCAGCAGCGGGCGCGTCGGCCGTGGAATCGCCGCGAGGTATTTCGCGATGCGGCCGTCGGCGGCGAACCGGGCGCGCGGCACGAGGAACACGCCGTCGGCGTCCAGGCGCAATGTCAAGCTGAACATCTGGGCCTCGGCCAACGCGTGGCGGGTTTGCCCAAGCAGCCAATCCCAGAACTTGAGTGCGATTTCCGCGTCGGAGGCGTTCGCCGCCATGCCCAGGTAGAGGCAGCGGGCGGCCAGCGACAGATGGGATTCCAGAGTCTCGCGCCAGGCCGGGACGTCGACCAGCACGAAGGCCTGCCAGCCGCGTGGGGCGGCGGCGACTTCCAGGCGGAGTTGGGCTACGAATTTGCCGGAGGCGTCGAGCGCCCGGCGCAGCTCGTCCTTTTCGCGCACCACAAGCACGACCCCTTCGGTCGTGGTGGCGACACACTGTTCGCCGCCGAACTCGTAGACCAGCACGCCGTCGCGCAGGCGGGTGGGTTGCGTGGCGGGCAGCCAGGCATCGCTGCGGCTGCGCGTGGCGATGAGCAGCGGCTCCGGGCTGGTGGCCGAAAGAGCGACGGCCACGGCCCCGCCGGTATCCAGCGCCCCCGCCGCCTGGCCGAGGAAGTTCTCCAGCACGCTGCGCGGGGCGAATTCGGCGAGTTCCGGGACACCCGCGGCGGTGCCGAAGGCGGCGGCGCCGCGCGTAAGGTCATCCAAACGCGGCACGAGCAGCAGGACGTGCGTGTCGTCGGGGACGTAGCGCAGGACGGCTGCGACACTCGGGCTCAGCGCGGCGGGTGCGGTGGTCGGCGCGGGCGCGCTGGCGGGCGTTTGCGCGAGTGCGCTGGCGCCGAGCGTGATCGTGAGACACAAGCTCGCGGCCCATCGCCGCATCTTCCGGCTCCCTGACCCAGGCGTGCCGCACGCGCGAGCGGTCCAACCGCAAGCGCGACGGCGCCGCACACTGATTACAGCCCCGCGACGGGTGGAAGTCGAGTTTCGCGGGACAACTTCCGACAACGGCCACGGGAGCGGGGATTATAGGTTATCGGCGCGTGATCGTTCAACGGCGTGGAATTGCGGGGACCGGCGGTTGCGGCCGATACACTGGCGTGGAGCACGGACTATCAGTCCGTGCGTGGAGCACAGAGTGTGTGGAGCACAGACTATTAGTCTGTGCGACATCCGTACAAGACCGTGACGCTCTGAATCTCGGCGCGGTGTCCGCGGGCGGGGCACGGCGCCGACGAAGATGTGAGCAATCGTGTCATCCTCATCGTCCAACACGCTCGTCAGCGGTGCGGAAATCGACGCCGCGCTGGGCGAGGCCGCGGCCAACCCGGCTGCCATTCCAAGCCTGGATGCCGGCGCGACGACGCCGGTGGTCCCGGTGCCGGTCGAAGCCGCGCCGCGGCCGCATGCACTCGCGGCGGAAGCACCGGCCCGCGGCGGCGGCGCCACTTCGTCGCCGCCCACTTCGGACGCGCCCGACGTCGCCGGCGTCGACTACGGCGAGCACGGGTTCATCTACCGGTCGATCGATCTCGTTCTGTGGTTGGTCAACCGCCCGTTTCAATTCGCGACGCCGAACGTGCGCCGGCTGGTCGGCTTCGCGGCCCTGGTCACGATCGGGATGTCGTCGCTGGCGTTGTATCTGCTGCCGAAGCTGCTGCCGCCGCGCGACACGATTTCGGTGTTCAGGCAGCAGATCGCGGACGCGCGCGCCGGCGGGCCAGCCGCCACGCCGCACGCCCCGTGAACCCAGCCAGCACCAGGCCGCCTTGGATCGCCAGAATCTGCCATTCGGTGAAGCTGAAGAACACCGCGCACGTGGCGAAGATCACGTAGCGCGGCGTGCGGCCCAGGAGATAGGCCAGCCCGAAACGCAGGCGGGGGTAGCCGTGCAGAATCGCGAGCCAGCGCACGGCATCCACCGGAAGCGGGAAGAACGCGACGAGCGTCAGCACGCCGAACGGGGCGCGTTCGAACCAGCGCAACGCCCATTCGTAGGCCGGGGTTCGGCGCAGCCGCGCGCCCAGGCCGCCGCCGAAGCCGTAGGCAAGCAGGTGATACTCGCTCAGGTTGGCAACCGCGGTCGCCAGCGCGCCGAGCATGGCCACTGCGGCGACGTTCAACCCGGCGTGCGGCAGAAGTGCGTATTGCGGCGACGCGGCGAGCAGCACGATCCAGGCCGTGGGCAGCGGGACCAGCGTGTTGCACAAGCTCAGGTAGAAGCACATCAGCGCGACGATCACGCCGCGCATCGCGAGCGCGTCGTCGAACCGGTCCCAGCGTGCGGTGAGCCAGACCGTCAGCAGCGCGAGGCCGCCCAGCCAGACCAGGAACACGGCGAACCAGGCGCGCGTGTGCGGCAGGGCCCGGCCGCGCGCGGCGTCAGAGCCGTGACACACGGCCGCATCGATGCTCGGCTGAAGCTCAGTCAACGAAACGCCCGTCCCGCATGTGCCGCACGCGGTCGGCCTGTACCGCGAGCTGCTCGTTGTGCGTAATCATCACGATCGTCTGGCCGTCCCGGCGGTGAAACTCGGTCAGCAACTCCAGCACGCCGGCCGCATTGGCGGAATCGAGATTCCCGGTCGGCTCGTCGGCCAGCAGCAGCGCGGGACGGCCGATCACGGCGCGCGCCAGGGCGACCCGCTGCTGTTGCCCCACCGAAAGCTGGCCGGGTTTCTTGTGTTCGACGCCGGTGAGTCCGACGCGCGCGAGCATCTCCGTCACTTGTCCGTCCGCCGCCACGCCGCGCAGTTGCAGCGGCAGCGCGACATTGCGGCGGACGTTCAGCGTGCGCAGCAGATTGAAGCGCTGGAAGACGAAGCCGAGGGCCGCGCGGCGCAGGCGCGTGCGGCCAGCTTCGTCGAGCGCGGGGGCGTCGTGCCCGGCGATGCGCAGGGTTTGCGCCCGCGTCGGCGTGAGCATCAGCCCGAGGATGTTGAGCAGGGTCGTCTTGCCGCAGCCGGACGGTCCCATGATGACGACGAACTCGCCTCGGCGGACATGGAAATCCAGGCCGTGCAGCACCGGCTCCACGACGCCGCCGTGCGTGTAGGCGTGGTGCAGGTCGCGCACGTCGATCATCAGGTCAGCGGTCATTCGGTGCTCAGGGCGACGGCGGGGTCAAGTCGGGCGGCGCGGTAGCCGGGATAGAGCGCGCTGAGGACGCCCCCGACGACGCCGATGACGATCGCGAGCGCGAGCGCGCGAAGCTCAAGTTCGACGGTCAGGAGCGGCTTGTAGAGCAGGAGACCGCCGCGGGCCGCGCAGGCGAGCGTAAGACCAAGCGCGACGCCGCCCAGCGAGATGAGCAGCGCTTCGTGTATCGCCAGTCGGATCAGCCCCGCGCGCCCGACGCCGAGGGCTTTGAGAACGCCGATTTCGCGCGTGCGTTCGATGATGGCCGTGTACATCGTCAGGAGGATGAAAAGGAAGCAGGCGACGAGGGCCACGCCGCTGGAGGCGTTCAGGTAGAGATTGACCTGCGCGAAGCTGTCGCGCAGCAGCCGCCCGTAGTCGCTTTTCAACTCGACGCGCACGTCGGTGCCCAGCTCGCGCTGGAAACGCTCGGCCGCGGCCAACGGGTCCAACCCCGGGCGGAGTTTGAGGAAGTACATGCTGGCGCTGGGCTCGCCGGAGACGACGATCTCGCGGAGCGTTTCGAGCGGGGCGAAGACGCGCCCGGCGACGCCGGCTTCGACGACGCCGACGATGCGGAAGGCCTGTCCCATGATCTGGATTTCGTCGCCCGGGTGATAGTCCCCGACGCGCTGGAGGCGCTCGTCGATCACGAGTTCCCTGGGGAGCATGGGCCTCTGGCCCGTGCGATCCGTCGGGTCTGCCGCAACGGAGGCGCCAAGCTCAAAGAGCCGGCCTTGCAAAACCCGCCGCGGGCCTAGAAACGCCGGCATCTGCCGCGGATCGACCCCGAACAGTCGCTGTTGCTGCCCACCCATCCGCACTTGTCCGAAGAACACGGGCACGACGTCCGCGGCCAATGGTCCGTGTTCATCGGCGGACCGGCGCAGGTGTTCTGCGTGTCCCCGGCGAAACGGGGCCCCGTTGGTGAAGATGACGTTCTCCTGGGCGGGCAGGACGACCAACTCGGCGTCAACGCTTTGCATGCGCTGATCGACCTCGGCGAGCGACCCGCTCGCCAAGCCGCGCGAGACGAGCATGAGCATGATGCCGATGCCCACGGCCAGCGCGCTGAGCAGGCTGCGGAGCTTGTGGTGCGTCAGGTTGGCCCAGGCGAGGGCAAACACGGGCCGCAGTGTAAAGTTCAGCGTGTGAAGTTGAAAGCCGCTCGGCGGACGGCGCGCGGTGGACGGGCGTCACCGGCCTACGTGGCGCATCGCGCGCGCGGCCCGTCTACGTTTGGGCCGTGCCGCCGCGCGCTTTAACGCCGCCGGTGCGCCGCGCGCCGCGCGAGCGGGCGACGGCTCCCGGCGTTTCCGCGTACGAAGTGCGTAAACCACGGATCGGCGGTGGGTTATGGACTGGCGCCGCCGCGGTGCGCACTTCGCAGGTTGGCCGCGGATCGTGGTAGACTGCCGCAACCGGTCACTAGCGCGGCCGGTATAAGGCGTGGGCGCGGAGATGCCGCGCGCCGTGCTCCACCCCGCGCGAACCTGGAGAACGTCATGGCGATTGGCGAAGCGCTTGTCGCGAAGGGTCTGATCACCGCCGAGCAACTCAAGCTGGCGCTGGCGGCCCGCACGTCGCCGAACGAGCGGGTCGATCAAATCCTGTTGCGGCAACAACTTATCGCCGAGAAGGACCTGATCGCGGTCTTCAGCGAGCAGCTCATGATTCCGGTCGTCGAGCTGACCGAGTCGGAGATCGATCGGGACTTGCTGGGCCTCATCCCGAGCCGGCTGGTCCATAAGTACTGCCTGATGCCGGTCGCCAAGAACGGGAAGGGCGTCCGCGTCGCGACCGCCGACCCGTACAACATGTACGCCCTCGACGAGGTCCGCACCTGCATCAACATGGCGGTCGAGCCGGTCCTCGCCACCAAGGCCGAGATTCAGCGGATGATCCGCGTGTTCTACGGCGTGGGCGGGGACGTGATCCAGGAGATGGTGCAGGAGGCGGGGGAACTTGAGATTCTCGACGAGCACAAAGTCGAGTCGGAAGACCTCGACATTCAGATGGCCCAGGAAGCCTCGGTCATCAAGCTCGTCAACGAGATTCTCATCGAGGCGATCGACCAGCGGGCCAGCGACATCCACTTCGAGCCGTTCGAGGGCGATTTCCAGGTGCGCTACCGCATCGACGGCGTGCTGCACATCGCCAACGTGCCCGCCGAAATCCGCAGGTTTCAGAACGCCATCGTCAGCCGCATCAAAATCCTGTCCAACCTGAACATCGCCGAGCGGCGGCTGCCGCAGGACGGCGGCTTCAAGATCAAGGCCCACGGCCGCGAGATCGACCTGCGCGTCAGCGTGATCGCGATGGCGTTCGGCGAGGGGATCGTCCTGCGTATCCTCGACCGCACGTCGGTCCGCCTGGAACTGAAGTCGCTGGGCATGGAGGGTCCGGCGCACGACACGTTCATGGACCTGATCAACCGTCCGCACGGCATTCTGCTGGTCACCGGACCAACCGGCTCGGGCAAGACCACGACGCTGTACGGCGCGCTGCGGGCCATTGTCAGCCCCGAGCTGAAAATCCTGACGATTGAAGACCCGATCGAATACTACCTGGACGGCATCAACCAGACGCAGATTCTGCCGAAGATCGGGCTCACGTTTGCGCGGGCCCTGCGGAGCTTTCTGCGGCACGACCCGGACGTGATCCTGGTCGGCGAAATTCGCGACAAAGAGACCGCCGAAGTCGCGATCAACGCGTCGCTCACGGGCCACCTGGTCTTCAGTACGCTGCACACCAACGATGCCGTCACCGCCACGACGCGTCTGCTCGACATGGGCGTCGAACCGTTCCTGGTCTCCAGCTCGCTCGAAGCGGTGCTCGCGCAGCGGCTCGTCCGCGTCATCTGCAAGCACTGCAAAGAGGAGTACGTCCATGAGAACCCCGCGCAGCTTCCGCCGGATTTCGGCTACCAGCGCGGCGACCGGCTGTGGCGCGGCCGCGGGTGCAAGGAATGTCGCAACACGGGCTTCTCCGGCCGGCGGGCGCTCTTTGAGCTGCTGGTGATGACCGACGAGTTGCGGGAGATGGTCTTGCAGCAGGCGTCGGCGGCACAGCTTCAGAACACGGCCGTGCAGCACGGCCTGGTGCTGATGCGTGAAGCCGGCTGGGACCTCTGCCGCCGTGGGCTGACCACGCCGCAGGAGGTGCTGCGGGTGACGAAGGCGTAAACGAAACGGGGAGCCGGCAACGCAGCGCCGGTGTCGTGGAGCACAGACGATTCGTCCGTGCGAGCGGAGCGTTCGGCCGCAACCTCTGGCCCCCGCTTCGTGGTTGGTACGCCCTTGACGGTCGCATATCATTCGTGCATACTAGAGCATATGAGAACGACCCTGAACATCGACGATGAATTGCTCGCGCGGGCGCGCAAACTGAGCGGAATCGATGAGAAGACCGCGCTCATACATGCCGGCCTGGAAGCCCTGGTTGCCCGTGAAGCGGCCCGGCGTTTGGCTGCGCTGGGGGGGGTCGCGCCGGCCCTGCGGATGCCGCGCCGCCGCCGACCGCGGAGCGCCTGATGCTCGTCGACACGTCCGTCTGGGTCGCTCACCTGCGGCTGGGTCACGCCCGTCTGGCCGCGCTGCTGCGCGAACGCACGGTGTTGTGCCATCCGTTCGTCATCGGCGAACTGGCCTGCGGGACACTCCCGCGCCGGCGTGAAATCCTGGGTTTGCTCAGCACGCTGCCACAGGCCCCGGTCGCGGACCACGACGAAGTGCTAACGCTTGTCGAGCATGCGGGCCTCATGGGGTGCGGCGTGGGTTGGGTCGACATGCACTTGCTGTGTTCGACCCTCCTGGCCCACACCGTCCTGTGGACTCTGGACCAGCGTCTGGCGCGGGCGGCGAGCGTGCTGGGGATTGAAGGCGCCGCGTAGCCGGGGACGGCGAATCCCGGCGCGCCGGGACCGCTTCGCTGTGTTGAATTCGCTCGCTTACGCTTCGCGGCTCTGATTCGGCCGGTGCGGAATCCGGCCGCTACGGCTTCCGCTTCGTCGGCCGGCGATGCTGGCCGCGGGGTTTCCAGGCGGCGGGGTCACGCTGAGCAGCACCGCCGCCGGAACGGCCGGCGCGCGACACCGGCGCGGCGGGCCGCGCGTCCGCCGCCGCAACCTTCAGCGCGGGCGACGCCTTCAGTTCCTTGATGTGATCGCGCAGGGCGGCGGCCCGCTCGAAGTCCAGCTCCTCCGCCGCCTGGAGCATCTCGTCCTCCAACTGCCGGAGCAACTCGTCGCGGTCGTAATCGCCCTCTTCCGCATGAACCGCCTCGCGCACCCGCCGTTGGGCCGCGACCTCGCCGAGGAGGTTCGTGCGAATGGCCTTCTTGATCGTGTCCGGGGTGATGCCGTGCTCGGCGTTGTAGCGAAGTTGAAGCTCACGCCGGCGGTTCGTCTCGTCGATCGCCCGCTGCATGGCGTGCGTGATCTTGTCGGCGTAGAGAATGACGCGCGCGTCCACGTGGCGGGCGCAGCGGCCGATCATCTGCACGAGCGAGGTTTCGCTGCGCAGGAAACCCTCCTTGTCCGCGTCGAGGATCGCGACGAGCGAGACCTCGGGCAGGTCCAGCCCCTCGCGCAGCAGGTTTACGCCGACCAGCACGTCGAACTGGCCCAGCCGCAGGTCGCGCAGGATTTCGATGCGTTCGAGTGTGTCGATCTCGCTGTGCAGGTAGCGGCCGCGCAGGCCGGTCTGCTGAATGTACGAGGACAGGTCTTCCGCCAGCCGCTTGGTCAGCGTCGTAATGAGGACGCGCTGCCCGGCCGCCGTCCGCTGCTGGCACTGCGCGAGCAGGTCGGGCACCTGGCCGCGGGCGGGCTTGACCTCAATCGTCGGATCGACCAGGCCGGTCGGACGGATGACCTGCTCGACGATCTCGCCTTCGCATTTCTTGAGTTCGTACGGCCCGGGCGTCGCGCTGACGAACAGCACGTCCGACCACATGCCCTCGAACTCGGCGAAGCGCATCGGGCGGTTGTCGAGGCAGCTCGGCAGCCGGAAGCCGTGCTCGACCAGCGTGACCTTGCGGTTGTGGTCGCCGTTGTACATCGCCCCGATTTGCGGGACGGTCGCGTGCGATTCGTCGATAATCAGCAGGAAATCCTTGGGGAAATAGTCCACCAGCGTGTACGGCTTGGACCCCGGCGGCTGGCCGTTGAGGTGCCGCGTGTAGTTCTCGATGCCGCTGCAATAGCCGCATTCGAGCAGCATCTCCAGATCGTACTTCGTGCGGGCGAGCAGCCGCTGGGCCTCCAGCAGCTTGCCGTCGTGGCGGAGCTGCATGACCCGCTCGTCTAGCTCCTGGCGGATCGAGGCGGCGGCCTGCTCCAAGTTGTCCTCGGGCAGGACGTAATGCACGGCTGGGTAGATGAAAACCTGCTCGCGTTGCTGGAGCAGGCCGCCGGTGAGCGGGTGAACGAGCGAAATGCGGTCCACCCTATCGCCGAACAGCTCGACCCGGATGGCGTATTCCTCGTATGCTGGGGCGATTTCGACCACGTCGCCGCGGACGCGGAAGGTGGCGCGTTTCAGCTCGACGTCGTCGCGGGTGTACTGGAGGCGGACGAGCTTCTTGAGCAACTCGTCACGGTCCCAGGTCGCCCCGACGCGCACGTCCACGACGCTGGCCTTGTACTCGTCCGGCGAGCCGAGGCCGAAGATGCACGAAACGCTGGCGACGACGATCACGTCGCGGCGCGAGACCACGCCGCTGGTGGCCGCGAGCCGCAGGCGGTCGAGGTCGTCGTTGCGCGAGGCGTCCTTTTCGATGTAGATGTCGCGCTGCGGGATGTACGCCTCGGGCTGGTAGTAGTCGTAGTAGCTGACGAAGTACGCGACCGCGTTGTGCGGAAACAGCTCGCGGAACTCCTCGAAAAGCTGGGCGGCGAGCGTCTTGTTGTGCGAGATGACCAGCGTCGGCCGGCCCAGCCGGGCGATGGCGTGGGCCATGGTGAAAGTCTTGCCCGACCCGGTGACGCCGAGCAGCGTTTGAAACCGCCGGCCGCTCTGAAATCCGGTGACGAGCTTATCAATGGCCTGCGGCTGATCGCCGGCGGGTTGGAATGGGCTGACGAGCTGGAAGTCGCTCATGCGCCCGATTATATGGGGAGAGCGTGGTGGCGGGCGCGCGACGACGTCCGCAGGTCGGAGGGACCGGCGTGTGTCCCCCGGGGGCGGCCGGATTCTGGATGCGTGTTGCGGTATAATGACAAGGAGGTCACGACGATGGTTGTGAAAGCCCGCACATTCAGCCGCAGCGAGTACCACCGGCTCGCCGAGACGGGCGTGCTGACCGAAGACGACCGGGTCGAGTTGCTTCAGGGGCGCATCAGCGCCATGTCACCGATTGGACCGTATCACAGCGGCGTTGTGAACTTCCTGATGGACTTCTTTAAGAATGCACTCGGCCGGCGTGCCGTGGTGTGTGTTCAGAACCCGCTCGCGGCGGAGGAGGACTCGGAACCGCAGCCGGACCTGATGCTGCTTGCGCCGCGGGAAGATTTCTACCGCCACGCGCACCCGACGCCGGCGGACGTGCTGCTGCTGATCGAGGTGGCGGAGGCGTCGCTCGAAGTGGACTGCGATTTCAAGGCCCGGTTGTACGCGCGCGTCGGCGTGACGGAGTACTGGGTGATCGACCTCGTTCGGCAGACGGTCATTGTCCACCGCCAGCCGGCTAGCGAGCGCTACGCCGACGTCACGACTCACAGGCGCGGAACACACGTCAGCCCGGTGGCGCTGCCCGACGTGCAGCTCACCACGGCGGATTGCTTCATCTGACTCGAGTCCAGGCTGGCTGGCCGCTCGCGCTTTTGGAGCGCGGCGGCGTCGCGCCGGCACCGGACCGGGTGGCCACCGGCGCCCCTGGGTCGGGGTACCAGTTCGTTGCCGATCTGCCCGTGGCTACGCCCGTTCTTCCGGCATGTCGCTCAGCCGCGTAGCGGCGCGCTCGTAACGCTGCTTGAAATCCGCGGGCGACAGATGGGCCGCCGCCGCGAGCTTCGCGAGCATCATCGGGTTCTCCAGATCGCTGCGTTCGAGGCGAATCTGGTACGCCCGGCAGACCGCGTATTCGTCGGACTTTGTATCGACCTGCCGCACGCGCGCACGGTTTGTCGCCGGGTCCATGATGTCGTTGAAATCCACCGTCGCGAGGTTGCCGTTGACCAGCGCGACGATCACGCCGCTGGCCCGGGCCGTGGGTTCCATGAACAGCCGGATGCTGTGGAAACCCAGCGCGCGGCAGTACGCCATGTCGTGCGGCGTCGGATCCGCCGAGCGGAGTTCGTAGCCGATGTTGTGCGTCACGAGCGGCAGGCTCTCGCCGCGCGACTTGAAGCGGGCCTGCAATTCCTTCCGAATCAGCTCCAGGAGCGGAACCTCGGCCAGCCGTACGTGCCCCGCCACGTCGACAGGGACTTCGCGACCGAGCAGGCGTTCGAGCTCCGCGCGGTCGCCCAGCCGATAGGCGAGCCCTTCGGCAATCACGGCCACGCCGTCGCAGCGGCCGGCCAAGGCCCGCTTGATGATGGCCCCTTCGAGCACATCGACGATCGCCTGCACCGTGCTGTGTTCGCTGAATTCCTCGGGGATCAGCGTCACGGTCGCCCCGGCCGCCGCGCCGATCGACATCGCCAGCCAGCCTGCGCTGCGGCCCATGGCGTTGACGAGGTACCAGCGGCCGGTGGTCTGTGAGTCGGTCATCAGGTTCTTGAGGAGTTGGGCCCCGACCATGCGGGCGGTCGAGAAGCCGAAGGTCGGCTGGTTCTGCGGCAGAGGCAGGTCGTTGTCGATGGTCTTGGGCACGTGGACGATGCGGAGCTTGCCGCCGGCCGCCTCCGCCAGGAAGCGTGCGCTGAGCACGGTGTCGTCGCCGCCGATCGTCAGCAGGCAGTTCACGCCCAGCTCGCGCATGCGGCCCAGGGCGAGGCCGACCTTCGCGGCGAGCGGTTCGGCGCGCTGCGTGGTTTTCAGCGCCTCCGGATCCAGCAGGTTGGTCCGGGCCGTGCGCAGAATCGAGCCGCCGTCGAAGTGGATGCGGGCCACGCGCGCGATCTCGAGGCGCGTGGTGTGCGTCGGCGGGTCAAACTCGTCGGCGACCAGGTGCCGGAAGCCGTCGTAGAAGCCGATGACCTCGAAGCCGCAGTTGATGGCCTGGATGGTGGCGGCGCCAATGACGGCGTTGATGCCGGGCGCCGGTCCGCCGCCGACGATGATGCCAAGTCTGCGATGCGTTGCCATTTGCTTTGACCGTCTGCCAGCGCACGACCCCGGCCATCTGCTGATATCGGTCGGGTCCGCGAACTGGACGCAGCGCAGTATAGGAGCGCGGGGCGCGGTCTCCAACCGGCGGAGGGCGCGGTTTCCGCCGATCGCGCGGCTTGGTGCGGGACCGACCGCGAGCGATCCGCGCGAGTGGTGCAAAGACCGGTAATCCGAACGTGTTCCTTTCACGCGCGGCGCCGCCACGATCGCGCCTGCTGCGCCCTGTCCGACTCCGCGGCGTGTCGGTTAGCCCGCTGGTGTCTTGGTGTTCCGGGCGCTCCGGGTCGCCTGGCGCGTGCCTTTTCGTGCGCGGCACAGCGCGATGGTCGAGATCGTCTTCACCCCCGCCAGCAGCAACGCCGTGCTCGCCAGGCCGAACACCGGCACCAGCAACACGCCGCACACCAGCGCCCCCAGGCACGCCCCCGCGTGGTCGGCCCCGACGATCACGCCCGCCGCGGCCCCCGCCCCCGGCGTCAGCGCCAGTTGGGCGCGACCGGCCAACGCGAACGCCGCCCCACCCAGCAACCCGGTCAGGACGACCAGCCCCGAGATGGTCACTTCGACGATCGTCAGCGCGGCGGCGGCGGTCTGCAAGCCTGCCAGCCACCGCAGGATGTACGGCACGGCGAACGCCAGCCCGGCGAGCAGCACGTCAAGCAGCGCAAGCCGCGTGAAGTGGCTGCGTCTTTCACCCCCGGCGCGGGGCACGAGCGCACAGCCGAGCACCAGCCCGCCCATGAACAACGCCACGATCCACCCGATGCGCTGGTAGACGAAGCCGTAGAGGTTCTGGAACGCGAAGAGCCAGAGGATGCTGAGCGCCATCGTCGCAAACCCCGTGCTCGCCACGGAGTACAGCAGTGCGCCGCGGGCCCACCCGGTTGCCGCGCCGTGGCGCAGACGCGGCAGCACGAGCGTAAGCAGTGCCACGACGCCGATGCTCAGGGCCACGTCGCGCACGCGCAGCGAACTCAGCCACGCGACCACCTGCGTCCGTCCGGTCGCCGCTTCCCACAACGCCAGCCGCTGCATCAGCAGCGTCGAACGCCAGTCTGAATGAACGCTCGGTGTGTCCGCGGCGTCGAGTTCCGCGCGACGTGCCGCCACCTTGTCCGGCGTGAGCCAGTCCGTCGCCCCCGCGAACCAGGCCGGATCGAAAAGCGGGGCCGTGATCGCGCGGCGTCCGTAGCGGGCCGCCAACTCATCCGGGGCGGTGGTCAGCAACCCCGGCCGCGTTGCGGCGAAGATGTACGCTGGATCGCCCCAACTCACCAGAACTTCGGGAAACGCCGTCCGCAGCGTGGCCCGCAGCGTGCCCAGGTACCCGCGGGCCGCAGGCGTTAGATTGGTCGGTGTGGCCGCGGCGGTCAGGCAGACGACCGCGTCCGCCGTCAGCACACGGCGCAGCTCCGCGAAGAATTCCGTCGTGTACAGCCGCGCGCGCAGGGCGGTGGTCGGCTCCGGCAGGCGGGCGAGAACGAGATCGAACTGCGCGTGTTGGGTTTTCACGAAGTAGCGCGCGTCGGCGTGGTGGACCGTGACGCGCGGGTCGGCAAGCGCGGCACGATCCACTTCCGCCAGGAATGGGGCGATCATCTCAAGCTGCCGCGCGTCGGTCTCGACGTAATCCACGTGTTCCAGCGGGTGCCGCAGGATTTCCGCCAGCAGCCCTTCCGCCCCGCCGCCGATGAGCAGGACCCGCCGCGGCTGCGGGTGTTCGCACAGCCAGAAGTGCGCCAGCGGGACGTAGGTGTACGGATCGGGGAAGTCCGCGGCGACGTGTCCGTCGCAGTACAGCGTGTACTGCCCGGCCCGCCGGCCGACGGCGAGGTTTTGGTACTTCGACTCGGCGGTCGCGACCAGCTCGTAGCCGGGCGCGGTGTGGCGCCAGCGCAGCTCGAGCAGGCGTTGCTCGATGGTCCGCCCGGCGGCGGCAGCGCAGGCGAAACCCAGCAGCGCGACCGCGACCAAAGTGCGTGCGACGCCGCTTCTTGCCGCTAGCGGCACGCAGGCCGCCGCCGTCAGCACGCCGCACAGCGCGACGAGCTGGGTGGGCGGAAATCGCTCGACGGCCCAGAAGCTGAACGCCGCCCCGCCGACCAGGCTGCCGAGCGCTTCGAGGGCGTACACCTGCCCCAGCGCGAGCGCCGCACTCGCGCCCTCGTGGCGGCCCGCACCCCGCGCGGCCGCGGCGGACGCGATCGGCCGCTGTCCATTGGGCCTTTCGTCGCGTGCGTTGCACAGACTGATAGTCTGTGCTCCACCAGATGCGTCGCGCAGACTGATAGTCTGTGCTCCACCGGATGCGTCGCACAGACTGATAGTCTGTGCTCCACTCCGAGGGAACTTGCCCCTTTGAATGGCGCACGCCAACGGAAACGCCACCCCCACGAGCATCCCCACCGGTGTCACCAGCACGGCGCCGGCTAACGCGACGCGCGGCAGAGGGAGCAGTTCTCCCGGTCCGACGCCCAGCCAGGCCCGCGCCCCGCGAAACGCACACAACTCGACGCCGGCGACGACGGGTAGCGCCAGCAAGACCGCGCTCAGCAGGGCCACGGCCTTTCCTTGCACGCGCTCCGCCACCCGGCCGCCGGCGGCGCCGCCCAGCGCCACCCCCGCCAGCCAGGCACACAGCACCAACCCCCACGCAAACTCGCTACCGTACAGCAGCACGGTTGCCTCGCGCAGCAGCAGCGCTTGCAGCACCAGCGCTTGAATCCCCCAGACAATGACAACCGCCGCCAGCCACAGACACGCCGCCCGACCGCCGGACTTCGCGTCCGACGGGCTGTAGTCCTCAACCGCGGGCGGCATGGCACGGTCTCCGGTTCGGCGACTGGGCGGTATGATAGCGGGGTCTACGAGGCAGGCGACGTATGCCCACCTTCTTCGCACGCCGGTACTTTCGGCCGGTCGCGGCGGTCAGCCGCACCGAGCAAGCTGTCGGTGCCTTCATTCTGCTGCTGCTGGCGGTCATTTTCGGCGGCATGGCGTGGCACGTGCGCTCGGACCGTGACGACCCGTTTGCCCCCGTGCTCGTCGGCGAACCCGCCCGCGCCTGGCAGTTTCCGGAGCTGCCGGGCTGGCAGCCGCCCGAAGCCGCGGAACACTACGCCTCGGATGAGCTGTACCTGAAGATCAACGGTCGGGCGGAGTTTTACCTTCAACATCAGGTCACGGGCCTGGTCTTTGGGACATATACCCATGTGCTGAACCCGGACCGGACGATCGATGTCTACTGCTACACGATGCGCACAGCGGAGGCCGCCCGTGCCGCGTACGAGGCGGAGAAACCCGCGGACGGCATCGCTCTTGACAGCGACGCCACGGGTTATACATCGGCGGGTGCCGTGTTTGCCTGCGTCGCCGCACACTACCTTCAGGTGTTGCCCGCCCGCGAAGCCGCGGAGGACGCCGCCGCCGCACGCGACTTGATGGTCCGCCTGTCTGCCGCGGTGCTGAATGGATGTGCGCGAATGGGGGGCGCCTGTCCGAGCCGCGAGCGCAAGCTCGCGGACATACTGGCGACCGCTCGCGCGGTCGGCTCGGATCTGCGCGGCCGAATCGCGCACGGTGCTTTAGGTCTTGGCCAGCCGTGATGTCAACAGCGCCGGTCTCACGCCGTGAGTTCCTTCGCCGCGGCAGCGGGGCCGTGGCCGCTTCGGCGGCCGCCGCACTGCTGGGCTACTGGCGTCATGATCCGCGGGGCGACGGCGTTGTGCGCCGGGCGGTCGGCGCCCAGCCGCACACACCGCGTGATTTTTTCGAGACTATAGACTTTCCAGAGTCCAGTCCCCGGCTCAGCGTCGTGACGGGCCAGGCGGAGCGCATCGAACAAATGGTCCGCGCCGCGGTCGGCGGACTGGACGCACAACTCGGCATGCACCGCTTCGTCCGGGCTGGTGATGTGGTGCTGATCAAGCCGAATATCGGCTTTGACCGCCCGCCCGCGGTCGGGGCGACGACGCACCCGGAAATCGTCCGAGCAGTCATTCGGCTGGCCCGCGAGGCCGGCGCCGGGCGAATTCTCGTGACTGATTATCCCATCGAGACGCCGGCGAGTTGTTTCGCGCGCTCGGGCATCGCCGCCGTCGTCGCCGCGGAGCACGCGACGCTCGTGACGCCGCGCCCGGATGATTTCGCCCCGCTGAGCGGCAGCGTGCTGGACGGCTGGCCGGTGTTCTGGCCGCAGCTGGCGGCGGCGACGAAGCTCATTGGAATCGCTCCGGTTAAAGACCATAACCTGTGTAGTGGCTCGATGGTCCTCAAGAACTGGTACGGCCTGCTGGGCGGGCGGCGCAACCAGTTGCACCAGAAGATCCATGAGGTTATCAGTGATCTCGCGGTGAACTTCAGCCCGACGCTCGTCCTCGCCGACGCCACGCGGGTCATGCTGCGCAGCGGACCCACCGGCGGGCGCCTGTCCGACGTCCGGCCGGGCGGCGAGCTGGGTCGGCCCGCGGTCGTTGCCGCGGTCGACCCCGTGGCGTGCGACGCCTGGTGCTACCGTCATTGTCTGGGCCGTGATCCGGCCCAGTTGTCCTACCTGGAGCTGGCCGCGCGCCAGATCGCGGCGCAGGGTCGGCGCCGCTTCGGTGTCGCCACCTGGGAAACGTACGCCCGGCGCGGGCAAATCGTGCAAACGACCATCTGAGTGGTATGACTACGGAGTTGCCCCAGTCTCAGGCCCCGCGCAGCGAGCGCTTCCACCAGTCGTGGCGCCACGGACTGCGGATTTCATCCATCCGTGTCGTGGCCCAGGTAAGCACCTTGGTCCTGTTCGTCGGCTTCGTACTGCTGACCTCGCTGGCGCAACTGGAGCGCCGGCCCGCGTTGCGGCACTGGGTGAGCAAGTTCCTGGACAGCGACCCGCTCGTGGCCTTGGCGACGGCGTTCAGCACGCACACGGTCTACAAGGGTCTCCTGTGGTCTCTGGTGATCGTCATCCCGACTTTCTTCCTTGGCCGCTTCTTCTGCAACTGGATGTGCCCGTTTGGAAGTCTGCACCATTTCGTGGGCTGGCTGCTGGGAACCCGGCGCCGCGGCACGGCGTTACCGCACGAGGCGAATTACTACAGTGCGCGGCAGCGCATCAAGTATGGAATAGTAATCGCGCTGCTGGCGGCGGCGGCGCCTGGAAGTCTACAGATCGGCCTCCTGGACCCCATTTGTCTGATCTATCGCTCGCTCAGCACGGCAGTCTGGTCGCTTGGTGGCGTCGGTCTGCCGGCCGTCTTTGACGAACCGCGTCTACACCAGGGGGCGTGGCTGATCGGGACGCTCCTCGTCGTCTTCTTGCTATTGAACATCACCTACCCGCGCTTCTTCTGTCGGGTGTTGTGTCCATTGGGGGCCTTGCTGGGAATCCTGAGCCGCTGGGCCTGGTGGCGCATCGAACGCAACCCCGCTACGTGTACCGGCTGCAACCGCTGCCTGCTGCACTGCGAAGGCGCCTGCGATCCGCACCAGAAGCTGCGCGAAGCGGAGTGTTTCGTCTGCTTTAACTGCATCGAGGAATGCCCCGAAGGCGCATTGCGTTTCGCGTTTCTGCCACGGCGCGAAGAAGAGGTCGCCGGGCCGGACCTCACCCGGCGCAAGCTGGTGTTCGCGGGTACCGCCGGGGCCCTGTTCTATCCGCTCGTCCGCGCGACCGGCCGCGCCACACGGGACTTCTCCAGCGCCGCCATTCGCCCGCCGGGCGCGGTTGAGGAACTGGAATTCCTGGAGCGTTGCGTCAAGTGTGCCCAGTGCATCCGCGTCTGCCCGACCAACGTGCTCCAACCCGCGTGGTTTGAAGCGGGGCTCGAAGGACTGTGGTCCCCCGTGCTCAATTTCCGCATCGGCTATTGCCAGCACCAGTGCGTCGCGTGCGGGCACGTGTGCCCCACCGGCGCCATCGAGCGGCTTTCGCCCGCCCGCAAGCTGGGACTGGCCGAGTCCGCCGCGGACGGCCCGATCCGCCTGGGGACCGCCCACCTCGACGTCAACCGCTGCCTGCCGTACAGCGCCGGCGTGCCCTGCCGCGTGTGTGAGGAGGTCTGCCCGACCAGCCCGAAAGCGATCCGGGCGGTGCGCTGGGCGCCCCCCGCCCTGGCGGACTCGAAGAAGTCGGACGCTGATATCACGGTTCCAGTGGTGGACATCGATCTGTGCATCGGCTGCGGCATCTGCGAGTACGCCTGCCCGGTCGTCGGCGATCGGCGGGCGATTTACGTCACCGCGGAAGGCGAGTCTCGTTCGCGAAACCACCCCGACCCCGACCGCAACCGCGCGGTGCGGCTCGGGTTGCCGCCCTGACGCCGGTGCCAACGCCCGCACGCCCGGCGTGTCTGTGCTGACGATGGCCAATAATGCCAAGCGACCGGCGAATACCGCCCCAGAGACGCCCTGCGCCCCGCGCGGGCCAACGAGAGGAGAACCACATGCGACGGCTGACCATTCTGCTTGCAACGACCGCCCTGCTCATCCCCGCCGGCTGCGGCCAGCTCGTGCGGGCGACCCGCGATTTCGAGTTCAACCAGCCCTGGACCGACTACAAACGCGTCGAGGTTGAGCTGCGCAACGGGAACGTCGAGCTGCGTTCGGCGGACGTGCCTGACATCCGCATTTCCGGCCGTAAGTACGTTAGTGGCATGACGTTAGCGGAAGCTGAGGACAACCTGTCCAAGATCGAGGTCCGCGCCGCCGCCCGCGATGATCAGGCCGGCACCTTCCGCGTCGAACTCTCGTATCCAGAGGAACTTCGCTACAAGAACGTCGGGGCGGAGGTCGTGATCCAGGTGCCGCAGCCCTGCGCGGCGAACGTGCAGACCACCAACGGCCGGATTCGAGTGGAGCGGCTGGCGGGCGACGTGCAACTGGAGACTACCAACGGCCGGATCGTCGCCGCCGACGTGCAGGGGCCGGTCAAGGCCGAGACCTCGAACGGTCGCATCGAGGCCCGCGACATCGCCGGCGATCTGACCGCCGCGACGAGCAACGGCAGTATCGTGGCACGGACGGTGCAGGGGCGCTGCGACCTGGGCACGTCGAACGGCAGTGTGCAGGCGGAGGACGTGCAGGGCGAAGTCGCGGCCAAGACCTCCAACGGCAGCATCCGGGCGAGTGCCACGCCGCCGCCCAACGGCAAGGTGGACCTGCGCACCAGCAACGGCTCGATCCACGCGACGCTGCCCGCCGCGCTCGCCGCCGAGTACGACCTCTCGACGACCAACGGCCGCGTCAACGTGTCCCTCGGCGAGGCGATGATGAAGCTGATTGAGACCAGCCGGCGACGCTTCCACGCGACCGTCAACGGCGGCGGCGGTACCGTGTTTGCGCAGACGTCGAACGGGTCGATTGCGGTGGATGGGAAATAGCGGCCGCGCGAGGCGCGGGCCGCTGCGCGGCGCCGCCGGGGCGGCTTGGTCGCCCGGCTGGTGATACAATTCCGGCTCTGCTATGCCAACCGGGAAGGCCATCGCCATCGTCGGTGCCACGGGCGCCGTGGGACAGGAGTTCTGCACGGTACTCCGCGAGCGGCGGTTCCCCGTCGCCACGGTGCGCCTGTTCGCCTCAGCCCGTTCGGCCGGGCAGACGGTTGGCGGGCCGCTTGGACTTGCGCTCGTCGAGGAGCTGACGGCGGACTCGTTCAGCGACATCAACCTCGCGCTGTTTTCCGCCGGCGCGGCCGTCAGCCGCGAGTACGCACCGCGGGCCGTGCGGGCCGGGGCGGTTGTGATCGACAACTCGTCGGCCTTCCGTTCGGACCCGGCGGTGCCGCTCGTCGTCCCGGAGATCAACCCGCAGGACGCCCGGCGGCATCACGGCATCATCGCCAACCCGAACTGCTCGGCGATCATCATGCTGGTCGCGCTCTGGCCGCTGCACCGGCGCTGGCGCGTCCGCCGCGTTGTGGTGAGCACGTATCAGGCGGCGAGCGGCGCGGGGGCGCGGGCGCTGGCGGAATTGGAGAGCCAGTCGCGGGCGGTGCTCGCGGGTCAGGCGGTCCGGCCGGAGGTCTTCCCCGTACCGTGCGCGTTCAACGTGTTCAGCCACAACAGCCCGGTCGGCCCCGACGGCTACAACGGCGAAGAGTCCAAGATCATCGCGGAAACCCGCAAGATCCTCGGCGATGACGCCATCCAGGTCGCGCCGACGTGCATGCGTGTGCCCGTGCTGCGGGCGCACACCGAGGCGCTGAGCGTCGAATTCGCGGAGCCTATCGAGGTGGACGCGGCCCGCGCCGCGCTCGCCGCGGCGCCGGGCGTGCGGGTCGTTGACGATCCGGCCCGCAATCACTTCCCGACGCCGCTCGAAGCCGCGGGTGGCGACGACGTGCTCGTGGGCCGTCTGCGGCACGACCCCAGCGTGCCGGACGGCCGCGGCATGCAGCTCATCTGCGCGGGCGACCAGCTCCGCAAAGGCGCGGCGTTGAACGCGGTGCAGATCGCAGAGCTGCTGCCGTGACGGCGCTCGCGGGGAGCATGGGCCTCCGGCCCGTGCGTGGAGCGCGATTCGCACGGGCCAGAGGCCCATGCTCCCCGTGCGTCTGCCTACCGCAAGAAACTCGTCAGCCGCTTGATCGTCAGCCGGTCGCAATCGTCGATGGTCTTGGGTGAGATTTCCTTGAAGTCCTCCCACTGGTTGTTCTGGAAATCGACGATGACCCAGTCGCCGGACTTTTCGCACAGGACGAAGTGCGTGCCGCCCGCGGGGCCGCCGGCAGGGTCCACGTAGTAGTCGGCGAGAAGTACGTACGGAGTCTCCGGCGGATTGGCCTTGACCCGCTCGCGAAACGCGCGGGCCAGATCCCAGAGCCGCTTCTGCTGGTTGCTCGATGGCGCCACGTCGATCCGCATGGGCTGGTCGAGCGCGACGGTCTGGCAGCCGAGCTTCTGCGTGAGGGACTCCGCCAGCCGGGTGGCGCTCTCCGCGTTCGACGTATCACCAACGCGCGTCGCGTAGACGCCGATCCGCGCCGCCTTCAGATCGGCTTTCAATTTCTCCACCCGCTGCTTCATCGCGTCGCGCTCGGCGTCGCTGGGTGTGCCGGACTTCTCGGCCCAGAGGCGCGCGAACTTGCCCTCGCCTTTGGCCGCGCGGCCGTTCTTCTTCCAGTGCAGTTGCGAGAAAACCCGTTCGGCGACGAGGGCTGAGCAGCCCATCGGGTCCGGATCGGCCCCGGCGGTGCGCTTGAAGTCGGCGTCCTTGGGCGTTTGGCGATCGCGGATTACAAGCTGGCCGGACGCGTCGGCGATCAGCCAGCGCACCTCGGTTGGGCCGGTCTTCGGCTCGCCCAGATACTCCGCGTACAGCGCGTAAGCCGTCTTCGGCGGGTTCTGCTTGAGAAACTCGCCGAAGCGGGCCGGCATTTCTTCCCACGTGGTGTCCGCGGCGGGATTGAACTCGCCGGCGGCGCTCTCGAGGTTCGACATGCCGTGCTTCTCGAGCATCAGTCCAACGGCGTCGCCGACGTTGCGGTTGGGTTTGCCGACGACGCGCACCGGGTAGATCGTCAGCGTCGCGGCGGGGCCGGCGGCCTGGAGGGCCGCGAGCCGCTGAGCGGCGTCAGCGCCAGGCTGGGACTGTGCTTGCGCCGCGGGCGCCACGCCCAGCGCAACGAGTCGCACGGCGACCCGCACGACCCCGAGTAAAGAGCACGATCGGTGTGACATGGCCATCTCCTTGTGAAAGTCACTGGCTGTGTAATTGGATACTTACATTACAAGCACACGGACAAATGGTCTCGATTCGCTCAGGCACCCTCTCCTTCAAGTAGCAGGCGCCCGACCTCGCCAACCAGGCGCGCACGATCGGCGTCGGTCAGGATGCCCAGTTCACGGCCCATGTTCACGGCGGTCCCCAGGCCGATGACCGCCCAGGCCGCCAGCTCGGCGGCCAAGCCGTCGCGGTGCGGCGCGCGTCCGCGGTGCGCGGCGATCTGGGCCAGCAGGAAGCGGTGAAAGCGCGTGAACATCCGCCCAAGCGCCTCGCGGATGTCGGGATCGTCGGTCTCGCTCAGTCCCGTGAAGATGAGGCGATAGTGGCCGAATTCGCCCAGGTGCTGGGACTCGTAGTCCAGCAGTTGACGGGCCGTGCTGCCGGTCGGGCGGTCTTGGGAGAGCACGCGGAGCCACGTTTGCTCGGAGAACTCGTACACGTACTCGATCGCGGCCAGGAACATCGCCTTCTTGTCCGGCCACAGGCGGTAGAGGATGTTCTCTTGCACGCCGCAGCGTTCGGCCAGCTCCGCGGTCGTGGCCCGGCGATAGCCGAGCTCGGTGAACGCGCGTGCAACGATCGGCAGCAGCTCTTGGCGTTGCTCGCGTTGACGGCTGGGGCGGGGCATCGTCGGTGGCCTTGAAGAGTAAGTATACGCATACAATATGCCACCGAAAAGGCCGGAAGTCAAACCGCGGAATCGTCTGATTCTGTGTGGCTTCCGATAATATTGGGCCGGCCTGGCGGCTTGCGATTCTCATTGATTCAGGGCGGGCGCCCCGCGAGAATGGAGTTGAGAGCGAAGCAGCTCAGGAGATTCTGTATGCGCTGGACCGGCTGGTTCTCGGGGTCGCTGTGCGTTCTGGCACTCTGCGTCGTCGGCGGGGCGGTTCCTGCGCCCGCGGACGAGATTACCGTGAAGAACGACTCGATCGTCGATGGCGGGCAGGCCGTCATCGTCGGCGATTTCGCGGTCGGTGAGCAGGCCGGGGCGCGGCTCACGATGCCGCAGAACGGCACGCTCGTCGCCGTGCAGGTCTTGTGGCTCGAAGGCACGCCTGGCCACCCGCCGAGCCTCCAGAACGCGATCTACATCTACGACGGCACGACGTTCCCCACGCCGGGCGCGGCCTTGGCGACGCTGGAAGGTCCGGTGCTGACGCCGGGGTACTGGAACGAGTGGCGTTACCTCGACGAAGCCCAGACCATTCCGATCGACATTCCCGTCGTCGCCGGGCAGAAGGTCACCATCGCGCTCGAATTCGGCGAGCCGACCGACGTCGGCAACGGCGGCCCCAGCGTGGTCCGCGACGTGAACGGGTGCCAGTCGGGCAAGAACGCCCTGTACGCCATCCCGCCCGGCGCGTGGTACAACTTCTGTATCTACCTGGTCGGCGATCTCGCCATCCGCGCCGTGCTCGAAATCCCGGACCCCACCGGGGCGTGCTGCTTCATCAACGGCGGCTGCGGCGTGTACAGCCAAGCCGAGTGTACGCAGCTCGGCGGCACGTACCAGGGTAACAACACGGACTGTGACCCGAACCCCTGTCCGCTGCCGAGCGGAGCGTGCTGCATCCCCTCCACACAGGGTTGCATCGATCTCAATCAGACGAATTGCGCGATCGTCGGCGGAATCTGGGCCGGGGCCGGCACGTCCTGCTCGACGTACATCTGCTTCCCGCGCGGGGCGTGCTGTCTGCCCGACGGCACCTGCCAGGACGACCGCAGCCCTGAGCAGTGCAGCGCCGCGGGCGGTACGTTCCAGGGCCACCAGTCGCAGTGCGCGAACATCAGTTGTCCGCAGCCGCAGGGCGCGTGCTGCCTGCCGAACGGGAACTGCATCGTTTTTTCGCAGTCCGATTGCGCGATCGTCGGCGGCACGTGGAAGGGCCTCGACACCGACTGCGCTGATAACAACAGCAACGGCACCGCCGATGCGTGTGAGCAGGAGACCATCTGCCGCGGCGACTGCAACTGCGACGGCGTGATCGACTTTGACGACATCAACCCGTTCGTGGACGCCCTCAGCGGCGGCACGCCATGCAGCGTGGAAAACTGCGACGTGAACGACGACGGCGTCATCGACTTCAACGACATCAACCCGCTGGTGGATGCGTTGAGCAGCGGGGCGGTGTGTCCGTAACTTGTGCTGGCGTGTCGTTCAGTGGACCCGGCCGTCGCTCGCGAGTAGATTCGCAGCGTGAAACCCCGCGTGTACATCACTACACCGCCGATGCTCATGTCGGAGGAGCCGCCATGAAGAAGAAGACTGCACCTCCAGAAGATCCCGTCGTGGCCGAAGTGCGTGCGATCCGGCGGAAGATCTGGAAGGAGGCCGGTGGGACGTTCGAGGGCCTCCAGCGCTACCTGGACCGCGTGGTTCCAGTCGCCAAGCCGCGCCGCCCCAAGCGGGTGCGGCCTCGGCCTTGATCCGTGAGCGCCGCGTGCAGGGGAGGCACGGGAGACCGCACGCTCAGGCCGCCCAGGGAGCGCGGCGTACCAACGGCGCGGTCCCCTGGCTCACCGTGCGCGGGGCCACCCATAACAACCTCAAGCACATCGACGTGCGCTTCCCGCTCGGGCGGTTTGTGGGCGTCACGGGCGTCTCCGGCTCGGGCAAGAGCTCGCTGGTCAACGACATCCTCTACGCCGCGCTCGCCCGTGAGTTGAACAAGGCCACGACACTTGAACCCGGCCCACACGCCGGCCTCGACGGCCTCCCGCACCTCGACAAGGTCATCGCGATCGACCAGTCGCCGATCGGCCGCACGCCGCGCAGCAACCCGGCGACGTACATCAAGGTCTTCGACGAAATCCGCGACCTGTTCGCCGAGCTGCCGGACGCGAAGCTGCGCGGTTACAAGCCGGGGCGGTTCAGCTTCAACGTGGCGACGGCGCGTGGCGGGGGGCGCTGCGAGGCGTGCGAGGGCAACGGGGCCAACCGCATCGAGATGGACTTCCTGGCGGACGTGTGGGTGACCTGCCCGGTGTGCGAAGGCCGGCGGTTCAGCCGCGAAACGCTCCAGATGCACTTCAAGGGCCAGTCGATCCAGGACGTGCTCGAAATGGAGGTCGGCGCGGCGCTCGAATTGTTCGAAAACCAGGGCCGCATTCGCAACATGCTCCAGACGCTGCACGACGTGGGGCTCGACTACATCAAGCTCGGGCAGTCGAGCACGACGCTCTCCGGCGGCGAGGCGCAGCGCATCAAGCTGGCCCGCGAGCTGGTCAAGAAGCCGACCGGCCGGACGCTGTACGTCCTGGACGAACCCACCACCGGCCTGCACTTCGCGGACATCCGCAAGCTGCTGACGGTGCTGCACAGCTTCGTCGACGCCGGCAACACCGTCGTTGTGATCGAACACAACCTCGACGTGCTCAAGACCGCCGATTGGATCATCGATCTCGGCCCCGAGGGCGGCGAGGCCGGCGGCGAGGTCGTCGCCGCGGGCACGCCTGAGGACGTGGCGGCGTGTGCGGCGTCGTATACCGGGCAGGCGTTGCGGAGCGTGCTCGGCGCGAAGTCCGATGTCAGAAGTGTGATAGAAGTCAGAAGTCAGAAGTCAGAGGCCCCGGAGCGCGCTGGGCAAGGCGCGACTGGTACTTCTGACTTCTCACTTCATACTTCTCACTTCGTTTCTGTCGTCGGCGCGCGCCAGCACAATCTGAAAGACCTCACCGTCTCCTTTCCGCGCGACCGGATGACCGTCTGCACCGGCGTGTCGGGTTCGGGCAAGACCAGCTTCGCGATCGACACCGTTTTCACGGAGGGCTATCGGCGCTACGTCGAGTCGCTGTCCGCGTACGCCCGCCAGTTCCTCGGGCAGATGGCCAAGCCGGCGGTGGACCACGTCCACGGCCTGTCGCCGGCCATCTGCATCGAGCAGCGGGCCGCGGGCAAGAGCCCGCGCTCGACAGTCGGCACCGTCACCGAAATCTACGACTACATGCGCGTCTTGTGGGCCCGCATCGGCACGCGCTACTGCCCGCACTGCGACGTGCCCATCGGCACGCAGACCGCCGATGAAATCGTCGCGCGCGTCATGGCCCTCGACGAGGGCACGCCGATCATCCTGCTCGCCCCTATCACGCTGGGCGACGGCGAATCGTACGCGGGGCTGTTCAACCGGCTGAAAGCATCGGGCTACACACGTGTGCGGATCGACGGCGAGATTCGCCTGACGGCCCACGCTGCAACGCTCGATGTCCGCCGCAAGCACCGCGTCGAAGTGGTCGTCGATCGGACGGTCGTACGCGGCAAGTCGCGCGGCCGGATCGCCGAGAGCATCGAGCACGCGCTCTCGCTCGGCAATGGCGTGATGACGTTGCTCGTCGAGGCCGTGGAGACGGTTGCGGAAGAGGGGCACGAAGGCACGAAGGCACGAAGGCACGAAGGGGAGCATCGGCCTCCGGCCGGTGCGGTTGGGGAGCATGGGCCTCCGGCCCGTGCAGATGTGAGCGAGGACGGAGAGCCGGGCCCATCCGTTCCCACCTTCCCACCTTCCCACGTGCTCACGACTCCCGCCCGCGAATTCATGTACTCGCAGAAGCTCGTCTGCACCCGCTGCGGCACGAGCTTCGAGGAACTCGGCCCCCACCACTTCAGCTTCAACAGCCCGCTGGGCTGGTGCGAAACGTGCGAGGGCCTCGGCGTGCAACGCGGGGCGCCCGCCGCCGCCATCATCGCCCGGCCCAATCGCACGCTGTTCGACGGGGCCATCGCCGGCTGGGCACGCATCGAGCGGCGTTCACCGCTGGGCCGTCTGCTGACGAAACTGTGCGAGCACCTGGGGGTGGGCCCCGAAACGCCGCTGCGCGACTGGACCGCGGAGCAACGCCGGACGCTGATGTTCGGCGCGGACGGCGGCACGTGGCTCGACGGCGGCGCGCTGTCCGCGGGCGTCCGCTTCGGCTGGCGGGGTTTTTTCCCCACGATCGACCACGCCACGCGCACTTCGTGGTCGTTCCGGCACCAACTCCGCCACGTGGTCACCGAGATTCCCTGCGTGACCTGTCGCGGCGGACGCCTGCGGCCGGACGCGGCGGCGGTGCGGCTCGGCGAGGCGTCGATCGTGAAGGTCTGCGAGCTGCCGCTGGCGCAGGCGGCGGCGTTCTTCCGCGACCTGAAGCTCGACGCCCGCGCGCGGCGGATCGCCGGCGAGTTGCTCAAGGAGACCCGCGATCGCCTCCAGTTTCTGCTGGACGTGGGGTTGGACTACCTGACGTTGCACCGCGCCGCGCCGACGCTGTCCGGCGGCGAAGCGCAGCGGATTCGGCTCGCCAGTCAGATCGGCAGCGGGCTGTCCGGCGTTTTGTACGTGTTGGATGAGCCGACGATCGGCTTGCACCCGCGCGACACGCAACGGCTCGTCGATGCGCTGCTCAAGCTGCGTGACTTGGGGAACACGCTGCTGCTGGTCGAACACGACCGCGACGTGATCCGCCGAGCGGATCGGCTGCTGGACTTCGGTCCCGGCGCGGGGGTCACCGGCGGCCGGATCGTCGCGCAAGGCGTGCCCGCCGAGTTCGTCGGGGAGCATCGGCCTCCGGCCGGTGTGGCTGTCGGCGAAGCTGAAGAGGCGCCCGAGTCTCTGACGCGCGGCTACCTGTCCGGTCAGATCGCGATTCCGATCCCGCGGAATCGCCGGCCGGTGGACCACGAAACGACCTGGCTCGTCGTCCGCGGCGCGCGGCAGAACAACCTCAAGCACATCGATGTGCCCATCCCGCTTGGCCGGTTCGTCTGCATTACCGGCGTTTCCGGCTCCGGCAAGAGTTCACTGGTCAGCGACATCCTCTGGCCGGCCCTGGCCAACACGTTAAACAACGCGAGCCTGACGGTCGGCGACCACGACGACATCGAAGTCGGCACGCGGTCGAGTGCAGATGGCCCCTTCGTCGCTGCATCGCTGCGGCGCTTCTTCGCGCGGCGCGGCGACGCGGCCATCGACAAGGTCATCAACGTCGACCAGTCGCCGATCGGCACCACGCCCACCAGCAACCCGGCCACCTACACCGGCGTCTTCGACGGCATCCGCGAGCTGTTCGCCCGGCTGCCCGACTCGAAGATGCGCGGCTACAACGCCAACCGCTTCAGCTTCAACCGCCCCGGCGGGCGCTGCGAACCGTGCGAGGGCTACGGCCAGCGGCGGATCGAGATGCACTTCATGCCCGACGTGTGGGTCGAGTGCGACACCTGTCGCGGGCGGCGTTACAACCCCGAGACGCTCGCGGTGCGCTTCAAGGGCAAGAACATCGCCGACGTGCTCGACCTACGGGTCAACGAGGCCCTGGAATTGTTCGCGAACGTGCCGCGGCTGCGGCGGATGCTCCAGACGCTTGCCGACGTCGGCTTGGATTACGTGCAGCTCGGGCAGCCGGCGCCGACGCTCTCCGGGGGCGAGGCGCAGCGCGTGAAGCTGGCCGCGGAGTTGGGTCAGCCCGACACCGGCCGCACGTTCTACATTCTCGATGAGCCGACCACGGGGCTGCACTTCGACGACATCCGCAAGCTGCTGAGCGTGATCCACCGGCTCGTCGATCTGGGCAACTCCGTCCTCGTCGTTGAGCACAACCTCGACGTGCTGAAGTGCGCGGATTGGCTCATCGACCTCGGCCCCGAGGCTGGCGACGATGGCGGGTATATCGTCGCCGCGGGCACGCCCGAGCAGATTGCAAATGCAGAATGCAGAAGGAAGAATGCAGAAGAATCGTCCGCCGCGGATGGGGTTTCTGCATTTTGCATTCTGCCTTCGGCATTTGCTTCACATACGGCCGCAGCGCTGCGGCCGGTACTCGCCGCCGGCCCGTACGAAGACCGCAAGCCCCACGATCCCGCCGCACACGCCGCCCGCACGCTCGCCGCGGAGAAGGCCGGCTTCGGCGACGTGGGCCGCGAGGTGCGGATGCCGTGGCAGGTGGACGGCCGCAAGTGGCACCTTGAGCAGCGCGGCACGCGCGACGACCAGCCGCGGCGGTGGGAGCCGGCGGCGCTCGAACATGTCGTTGACCTCGTGCAGAAGACCGGGCGCGCGGCACGACCGAACGGTGCGGACAATCTGTTTGCGGCCACGAATTGGAACGAGCGCGCCAGCGTCGAAATCACCGCGCCGGAGGCGGCGTACTGGTTCCTGCACGCCCTGACTGGCGGCGAGTGGCTGCTGGAGCTGTACTTCCGCACCCCGCCGGGCACGTTCAAGTGGCGGGCCTTGGACGCCGAACTCGGCCTGAAGACGCTTGACGAGCGGAAGGATCTGGAGACCTACGGCGATTGGGCGCGGGTGGACGTGCGGCCCCGCGTGGACGGCTGGGAGGCGGTCGTTGTGTACGTCCACGACCGCACCGAGATCGACACACCCGCGTTCCGCAAGTTCATCAAGCAGGCGGTGGCCGCGTATCAAAAAGGGCTCGGGCTCGTGTGAGGAACTTGCCCCATGCTGGATGCGCTGCCCAAACGCGCGTTTTTCACCTTCGAGCTGCCGATCCAGCACATCGCGCGACCGCCGCGCATCGACGGCGACGTGAGCAAGTGGGGCCGCAAGTACCTGGTCCCGCCGCTTGTCGCGCTTGAAGACCGCGACCCGTTTGCGGATGTGTATTGGGCGTGGCACGAGGACGGCTTTTTCGCCGCGTTCGACGTGCCCAACCGCGCCGGCCGGCCGCGCTGCGACGTGTCGCACTGGTGGAAAGGCGACGGCGTCCGCCTGTGCCTGGACACTCGCGATGCCCGCGACGTGAAACGGGCGACCCGCTTCTGCCATTTCTTCTACGCCCTCCCGCTCGGCGGCGGACCGGACGGCAAGCGACCGGTGGTCGGCACGCATCGCATGAGCCACGCCAAGGAGCCGCCGCCGCCGGTCGACCTGACGCAGCTCAAGGTCGCGGCGCGCGTCGAACGCGCGGGCTACACGCTTGAACTCGGCCTGCCCGCAGCGTGCCTGAACGGCTGGGATCCGGTCGAGCACGGGCGGATCGGTGTCTTCTACAAGGTCAACGACCTCGTCCGCGGCGAACAGCACCTGACCGTCAACGACGATCTGGGCTGGAACGCCGACCCCAGCACCTGGGCCACCGGCGTGCTGGTGCGCTAGGCGCGGGGGCGGACCTGGCCCTTGCGTTTTCGGCCCGGCGGGCGCAGAATAGGCGCCTAGAAAAAACCGTAATCCTTGAAAGGAGCGCCCATGCTCAAACGCCGGCCGCAGATCAACTTCCAGGTCGATGAACCGCTGAAGCTCCTGTACGACGAGGCGAAGATCGTCGGGCATTGGGTTACACGCTTCTGTGCCGCGGGCCTGCTGGTCATGGTGGAGGACCCGCGGGTGCGGGTGCGGGCCCTGCAACGTCTGCGGGACTGGGAAATCGAATACGCCGACGCCTCGCCCGACGACATTCGCGCGTTCGTGCAGGGGGCCGAAGCCGCGATGCAGCGCGCTGCTCGAGGAAGTCGGCCAGCCCCGAAAGCTCGCCCGAAGCGAAAAACGGCAACACGCGCGCGATCCGAATGAACTGGGCCTCGCGCACCTGCTCCCCACAACCCTGCGTCGGCATTTGCGACATGGTCACACACCTCCTTCGTTGACCATTTCCACGCCGCCGCGCCGGGACGCACCCGTAACGCGCAGCGGCTTCTCACGCGGGCGGCACGCCTTCCGTGGCGTCCGATTCCCTGGCCTGGCCGACCCGCCGGATTCGGGGAGGCATTCGCGACAGCGAATCCGACGGTGTCAGTGTACGGTATTTGTTAGGTCATGTAAAGCCCAACCTCACCGCCTTTCGGCGGCGTTCTTCCGCTGGCTCCGCCGCCCTGTCGCACGAATCGCGATGTTGCATCCGTGAAACATTGCTAGGCGCGCAATCGCCCCATCGGCGGACAAAGCCTGGGGTAAACACCTGTAACATTAGGATTTACCCCAATACGCGGAGTCGCTTTGGTGCAGTGACGCAGAATCACCGCATCGTATCTGGGTGCGGAGCTGGGGCCTCCGGCCCGTGCGAATCCCGGCGCGCGGCTCGTCGCGCGAACTCGGCACAGATCCGCGCACGTCCGGGTCGACGCAGGCCGGGGCGCGACGTAGAATCTCCCACTGTTGGGCCGGACAGACTGATCAGGTATGTAGCGCCCGCGCTAGCCAGGAGCCGTGCGCGATCTTCTGGCGCCTGTGCCGGCTGGCGAGCACCTGCGGCGCGCATGAAAGGCAAGCATGGAACTTCCCCGCCGTGACCGCGGCGATGAGTTGTGCCGACCGGGCGAGTTGGGTGCGTTGCGCGACCGGCTGCGGGCGCTTTCGCGCCGCCATGAGCTGGTCACCGTGATCGCGTGCGCGTTCGATCACCGCACGCGTATGCTGCCGTTCATCTATGCCGACACGCGCATGGCGCCGGCGGGCGCACGGGCGATCGGCGCGGCCCTGGCCGACGCCGGCTTCGCGAAGACGCGCATCGTCCTCCAACAATGGAACCCGAACTTCCGTCCGGCCGAGATGCGCCTCGACGGCCGCGTGCCCGATCTGTTCCTGGTCTCGAGCATGCAGATCCATACCGCGGCGTGCCATGCGCTCATCCGCGACGCGTGCCGCATCGACCCCGCGCACCGTCCGTTGATCGTCGCCGGCGGTCCGAAGGTCGTGTACGAACCCTGGGACGTGTTCGGTGCGGAGGCGCGCGCTGCCTGGGGCCCCGATGTGGCCGTGACCGGCGAGGAATTCGTCCTGCTCAGCCTGCTGGAGCGGCTACTGGAGTTGCGGGGCGGCGCTGAGGGGATGCGCAGCACGTTTCAGCGTGCGCGGGATACCGGGCTGCTCGCGGACATTCCAGGGTTGGTATACGCCCGCTTCGCTCCAAACGGCGCGACGGACGCGCTGATCGATACCGGCGTGCAACGCCTGGTCGGCGACCTCGATGAGCTGCCGCATCCCGCGCTGGGCTTCCGCCTGCTCGAAGCGCCGAGCCGGCGTACGACGTTGCAGTCGCGGGCGCTCGCGGCCGACCAGGTGCGCCGCCATACCCCGATCGCCGCGCTGGTCCTGACGTTTGGCTGCAAGTTCAACTGCCCCTATTGCCCGATCCCCGCGTACAATCAGCGGCAGCACCGGGTGAAGAGCGGGGCACGCGTCGCCGCTGAGTTTGTGCGCCTGCACCGCGAGTATGGGCTGCGGTACTACTTCGGTGCGGACGACAATTTCTTCAACCACAAGCAACGCACGCTCGAGATCGTCGAGACGCTCGCCCGGACGGAAATCGACGGCCGGCCCATCCGGAAGCAGGTGCGCTGGGGCACGGAAGTCACGGTCCACGACACGCTCCAATTGCGCGACCACCTGGCGACGGTCCGAACCGCCGGCGTGCGGGCCCTGTGGCTGGGCGTCGAGGACCTGACCGCCACGCTGGTCAACAAGGGCCAGAGCGTGGACAAGACGGCCGAGGCGTTCGGTCTGCTGCGGCAACGCGGCATCTGCCCGATGCCGATGATGATGCACCACGACACGCAGCCGCTGTTGACGCGCGGCGGCGCCTATGGGCTGCTGAATCAGGTGCGGTTGCTCCGCAAGGCCGGAGCGATCAGCCTGCAAGTTCTGATGATGACGCCGGCCACTGGTTCGCGCTTCTACGAAGGTGCGTATCGCGAAGGGCGCGTCTACGCCCGCGCGGGCGACCGGCGCGTCGAGCCCTACATGTTGGATGCCAACTACGTCGTCGCCTCGGAGCACCGGCAGCCGTGGCGCAAGCAGCTCAACATCATGGCCGCGTACCTGTATTTCTATAACCCGCTGCGGTTCCTGTGGGCCATCGTGCGCCCGAAGAGCAAGTTGTATCTCGCGGACGCATTCATGCAACTCCTCGGCATGGCGGGCCTGCTGCGCACGATTCGGCGCACCTTCGGCTGGGCCATGTGCCTGTGGCGCGGCGACATTCGTCGGCACACCTGCGTTCCGGTCGGTGCGCTGCCGCTCCAGGCGGTCGACGGGGGCCGCGCTGCTCATGCGTTGCCCGGCTTGTCCGCCGCGGGCCAGCCGGAGGCTCTGCCCCGGATCACACGGCGCAGGACAGCGGCCGCCCTGGGCGTAACCGATGCCCGCGCTATGGATGCGGCCGCGCCGTCCGTAATGGCGTTGCCCTTGAGAATGGACGCGGCGACATAAGGCCCGGTGCGGCTGGCGCGGCGCGCCCGCGGGAGCGGAAGGGCTCATGGCGCATATCCCAGGATCGCCGCAGCTTGCTGAATCAACGTGCGCGCATGGGCGGCGCCTGTCCGAGCCGCGCGCGCCAGCTCGCGGACAAAGTTGCGACCGCTCGCGCGGTCGGCTCGGACCTGCGCCGCCGAATCGCGCACGGTGATTCAGTTTCTGGCAGCGTTCTTGGCAACCGACCCGAGAGATGCCTTATTTGCGACGACTTACGTTAGTGGAGCCGATGAGATTCGAACTCACGACCTCTTGCATGCCATGCGGTTCCCGAAACCGTCGCACTACGTAAATATCGCTGCTTTGAGCCATTACGCCAGGGCCTGATCGCAGCGAATACCGTACAATACCCGTAAATGCAGCCGTGTGAGTGTAGCATACTATGGAGTCCGCAAGTTGGACTACATCGCCTTGCCACGCGGCCGTGAGAACCGCTGTTGCCGGACAGGCGGTGTCGTGTAAGTTCCGGACTCCTTAGTAAGTGTAGATGAAGACCTCCTTGCTGGCGCGGAAAGGCGATCTTCGGTTCGCCATGTTGCGCTTCACGGTGGCTGCTCCAGACAATCCGATGGTCGTTTGTCAGCGCCTGCGGGGCCAGTTCTGCACCGATGCTCATCGCTCCTCCGCCAGGCTGGCTTCAGCGTCGCCATGATACACGCGGGACGGCGCGGGCGCAAGGCTGCATTTTGGCGCCGCTGTGGCGCCGCGCGCAGATCGGCCGCGTCCACTGCCAGCGGTTTCTGGGTGGACTGCTGCGGCACTACTACCATGAGGCGGCGTGAGCGTTCCGCGCAGTAAACCTCCACCCGGCGGCGGCGGGGCCGCCGGAAGAACTGCCTCTCAACCACGCGCCGCAGCTCGGTGGCGTTCGTTGCCGGCGATTCCTCGGCGGACTGCTGCGGCATTACTACCGCGACGCAGCTTGAGCCCTCGTGCCCTGGTGGCCTCGATACACGGGGTTGTCCCGCCGTCATCCGGGGCGTATCGTGATGAGCGGAGCCGCGGGGCACACGGCCAGATCGAGCTGACCCCGCCCCACGGAAGGTCTACTTATGCAGAACCCCGTCGCGGAATCGATCGAACCGCTGCTGCACAAAATGGCCGACCTCGGGGCCAGCGACCTGCACCTCAAGACCGGCGTCCCGCCCATGTACCGCATCGGCGGCGAACTGCGGCGCACGAATCTGCCCGTCATCGAGGTCAACTCGCGCCAGATCGAGCGGCTGATGGACCCGCTGATCCCGCCGACGCGCCGCCATATCTGGGAGGAAAAAGGCGGCCTCGATTTCGCACACAACCTGCCCAGCGGCGACCGCTTTCGCATCAACATCTACCGCGCGTGCGACCAGATGCACGCCGCCATTCGCCGCGTGAAAGGCCAAATCCCCAACTTCGAAGAGCTGCACATGCCGCCGATCTACAAGAAACTGGCGGAGCAGTCGATCGAGGGGATCGTCATCGTCTGCGGCGTGACGGGGTGCGGCAAGAGCACGACGCAGGCTGCCATGATCGACCACATCAACGCGACCCAGGCGGTCAACATCATCAGCATCGAGGATCCGATCGAGTATTCGTTTGCGCCGAAGAAGGCGATCGTCAGCCAGCGCGAGCTGGGGCTGGACGTGCAGTCGTTTTCCGACGCCCTGCGCGGGGCCGTTCGCCAGGACCCGGACGTGATCTTCATCGGCGAGATGCGCGACCGCGAGACGCTGCTGGCCGCGCTCCAGGCCGCCGAGACGGGGCACCTGGTGTTCTGCACGTTGCACACGGCGGACACGATGCAGTCGCTCGGCCGCATCCTGGAGTTTTTCCCGCCGGACCAGCACGCGTTCATCCGCAGCTCGCTGGCGAACTGTTTGCGGGCGATCTGTGCCCAGCGACTGATCCCCGCGATCGACCCGCAGATCTCGCGCGTGCCAGCGTGCGAAGTGCTCCTGGGCGAGGGGATCGTCAAGGAGAAGATTCGCGAGGGGTCCGACACGGACCTGCCCGAGATCATCGCCGGGGCGAAGGAGCAGGGCATGCGCAGCTTCCTCCAGTCGCTGGCGGAGCTGATTGACCAGGGCTTGATCTACACCGACGTGGCGATGGAGAACGCCCCGAACCGCGAAGCGCTGAAGAGCCTGATCCAGGGTATCAAGACCTCCGCCCAAACGCTCGTCCACCGCGTGAAGCGCGCGGGGGGCACGTAGCCGCGCTGGCTGCGCAGGCGCGCCGCCCTGCGAGCAGCGCGCGCGAATCGGTGGCTATTCCTCCTGGGCAGTCCGTTGAAAAAGGGGACTGGCTCCGCGGCAAACCGCTTTCGCGGCAGCGCCAGTGGGGCTTTCAGCGGGGCCCGTGCCCTTTTTCAACGGACGCTTGTGCCTTCGCCAGCAGGCGCATGGCGAATCGCGCGACGGGGGTCCGCGGGTTGGTCTGTTGCCGGCGCACAAATGCCAACACCTTGCGCCGGCGACAGACGCTCGGCCCCAGCTTCTCGAGCGCGGCGAGCGTCTGTCCGATGGCCACGTTGCGGCACTCGGGCGTTTCGTAGGTGGCGCTTTCGACAGCCAGCAACACCGGCAGGATGCGGCGGAGGAGGTCGGGCCGACTGTACGCGATGCAGCCGGCGCCCTGAATCGCGTTCGCGGCGCTGATCAGATTGCCGCCGCGGATGAAAGCCAGATACGTGTCCAGCAGCGCGTCGATCTTGCGCTGACTGTCCGCCGACGCGAGCGCTGCGATGATCCGAAGCGCGTTCCAGCGGACGATCTGGCTATCACTCGCCAGCCCGGCCGCGATGGCGTCGAAGTGCGGGTACACCCGACCGGGGTTCTTGGCGGCGGTCACGGACAGGGCTTTGCCGGCCGCAAAACGGGCCGACCCCGACGGTGCCGCCAGCTCCTGCACCGCCGCGGGCACCCGCGCCGGCGCAAGCACCCGCGGCGCGGGGGGTCGCGGGCGCTTTTGCGGTGACATCTTGCGACGTGAAACCGACCGGACCATCGCACGCCCCTTCTGGCAGAGGTCTCGTGAATCAACCTACATGGTCGCAAACCGGCGTTGCCGCGTCAACCGCGAAGAAAGGGGGCAGTCGAAAAAAGGAAAAAAAGGGGACACTACTAATTCCCGCCGGAAAAAAAGGGGGGGAAAAAAAGGGGACACTACTAATTCCCGCCGGCTTGCTGAGCACGAAACAAGTTGCGAAGAATCAGTAGTGTCCCCTTTTTGCGCGCCACGCGGGTCAGGTCGTGGATGCGCCAGGACGAGACCAGCACGTCCAGCAGGTGCCCGCTGCCGCCGTCGAACAGGGCCAGCAAGTGCGCGACGGGAAAGCCGCAGCCGCGCTTCTGGCCGGTGGGCTGGCCGAAGTGTTTCCGCAACGCCGGCGTGTCCGGCATCGAGCAGGACGAGCCGTCCACCAGCCAGGTGCGGTGGCCGTGCCAGCGGGAATCGCAGCGCGCGGCGGTCCGCAGGGCGACGCCGGTCTCGTGCAACAGGCGGCGCAGGGCGGCCAGCGGCAAGCGCTGGCGGGCTTGGCAGTAAGCCGCCGGCGTGAAACGTTTGCCGCTCAGGCGTGGCAAGTTGGTCATGGCGGTGTTGCCGTGCAGGATTTGGAGGAGGAAAACGTAGATGGTCATCACCGGGTTGAGGGTGCGGTCGCGCCAGGTGGCGCCGCTCTCGCGGCAGATGCGGGTCAGGTGCTCTTCGGAGAGAAAGGTGGTCCAATCGTCCTTGATCTGCGCCAGTACGCGGCGGATACTGACCATCCCTGGCCTCCTGTGCGGGTAGTGTTGTTGACACCACCATCTTCACGGGAGGCCGCCTGTTGCGCCAGCGCCGTAAGTGCTTGCATATCAAGCACTTATAGACTATCTAAATGCCATTCGTGACTGCCCCTGGTTTGCCCCGGCTATCCGCTCCTGACCCGGCCCCGCGCCGTCCTACGTAAAGCCTTGCGCAGAAAACAAGATGCAGCTTAAGTTAATGCCATTCGGGACTGTCCCTATTTATCCCATTTATCCCTATCTAGTACCAGCCGTCAAGAGGACTTTTTCAACGGACTGTTAGCCCGCGCAGCAGGCCGAGGGCATTTCAACCGCTTGCCGACGAGCCAACGGCACTGCTCATCCCGGCGCGCCGGGACAGCGGCACACGTGCCCAGCCCGCCGGCGGCACTGCTCGCAGAGCCGTGGCACACACGCCGCCGGCGGTGCTGCTCAGCTTGGCGCGCCCGGGTGCGGCACACACGCGCGGCGGGCGGGCGGGACGCCCGGCCCACTGGGTGGCGGAATTTCGCTTGCCGCGGCGGCCCGAATTCCCGATCATACAATCTTCGTAAGCGCGCGGACCGCGCGCCGCAAGCTCCGGCTGGAGAAAGAGATGCCGATTCGCGCCTCGATCCTTGTCTGTCTGTGGCCGGTGACGGCCGCCTTGGCCCAGGCCGCCATGCCCGAACCGCGCGACCTGCTGGTTCGCAGCGAGGCCGCGCTCCGCAGCCTGCGCGGCGTGTGCTACGAAGCGCTCGTCGAGGTGGACGGCGTTTTGGCCACGCAGGTGCCGCAGATGCAGGGCACGGTGACGATGGAGTGCGCGACCGGCGAGCAACTCCCACGCGTCGCGATCGATTGTCAAATCACCCCGCCGCGGCAGTCGGCCATCCGCGTGCGCATGGCGAATGACGGGCAGGCTGTTACGTTCCTGGACTACGCCAACCGTCTGTATCGCCGGGCGGACATGGCCATGGGGCTGCCGACGCTGATGCGGACGGCGGGGCCGCTGCTGGTGCAGGAATTCGTCGGGTCGGCGGTGTTTGAACGCGAGTTGCGGGCGGTGTCGCTGGAGTATCGCGGGACGGAGCCGGTCGGCGACGTGGAATGCGACGTGGTCCACGTGGTGCTCGCGGCGGAGGGCGGCGAAGTACGCTGGCACCTGGCCCGCAGCGATCACCTGCCGCGACGGGTGACGCGGTTTGTCGAGACGCCGCGGGGGACGGCATCGATCCGCACGTCGCTGACGGCCTTGGATGCGCGGCCCGCGTTGGGGGCCGCGGTCTTCGAACTGGACAAGCCGGATGGTTTCTCGGACACGCCGGAGCCGCAGGGGCCGGCGGGCCGGCAGCTCTTGGCAGTGGGCAGCGAGGCCCCGGACTGGACGCTGAAGACGTCGGACGGCAAAGATGTCTCGCTCAAGAGTCTGCGCGGCAAGCACGTGCTGATGGACTTCTGGGCCACGTGGTGCGGGCCGTGCAAGATGGCCATGCCCGGCGTGCAGAAGTTCCACGAGAAATACAAGGACAAGCCGGTCGCGGTGCTGGGCGTCAATTGCTGGGAACGGAGCGGCGATCCGGCCGCGTTCATGAAAGACAAGGGCTACACCTACCCGCTGCTGCTGAAGGCGGACGAGGTGGCGGCCAAGTACAAGGTCACCGGCATCCCCACGTTCTATCTCATCGGCCCGGACGGCAAGATCCTGCTGGCGTATTCCGGCGCGTCGGAACACAACCTGCGACAGGCCGATGAACTAGTGACGAAGGCCCTCGCCGGGACCGCACCGGCCGGCGGCGAAAGCGCGAAAGCGCCGTAAGTCGCGCAATCGCAAGCATTTACGGCGACACCCGCGTGCGGCTGGCGTTCGCTTGTGGTGTACGGCAGCCACGTTATACTGACTGATCTTCGGTTCTTTCGCTTGCTCAGGGCTTGCGGAGTGCATGTATGGTCAGCGTTAGAAGGAATGTGGCTGCATGATTCGCGTCAAAGTTCGCGGCAACGAGTCGGTGGAGCAGATGGTCCGGCGGTTCAAGAAGCTGTGTGAGAAGGAAGGCCTGACGCGCGACATCAAGCGCAACAGCTACTACGAAAAGCCGTCGGAGCGCCGCCGCCGCAAGACGCGCAAGTCCCTCAAGCGCATCGCGAAGGAATCCTTGCTCCTCTAGTGCGGAGCACAGACCGTCCGTCCGTGCGAACCCGCCAGCGCCTCCGTAGCTGAACCGAGCACGCACCATGTGCCGAGCCGCGCCAACCGGCCGGCTGTGCTTTACTTCGCAGTTTCAACCCGCCTGCGACGCGCGCCGTCCTTGGAAGATCACCGCCCTGGCGCTCCACGCTGAGTCACCAGTCGCTCAGCACCCCCGCGGTCCAGCCGCACCTCCGTCCGGTTTGCGGTGACGTGAACTCGACCGCGCCGTTACCTCTCCGATTTCACTCGCCCGACGCCGCCGCGTGCGATAGAATCGGGTCCGTAACTCCATACCGGAGGCGTGAAACCGCATGCGCAAGCCCGTCACGTTGATCACCGGCGCCAACGGCGAAATCGGTCACGGCCTGATCGAGCACCTCAGCCGCCAGGACCACACCGATGTCGTCGCGCTGGACCTCAAGGCGCTTGATGACCATCTGCAACCCCGCGTACACGCCTCGATTGCCGGCGATATCCTCGACGACTTCCTCATGGGCCGGCTGGTCAGCGAGTACGAAATCCACGTGATCTATCACTTGGCCGCGCTGTTGAGCACGCGGGCGGAATACACGCCGGAGACCGCCCATAACGTCAACGTCGAGGGGACGCTGAAGCTCATTCGCCTGGCCCACGAGCAGGCCCGCTGGCACGGCCACCGCGTCAAGTTTCTGTTCCCCAGCTCGATCGCGGTCTACGGCCTGCCCGACGCCGAGACGAAGAGCCGCGCCGACCGCGTCCGCGAGACCGATTGGAACTTCCCCACCACTATGTACGGCTGCAACAAGCTCTACTGCGAACATCTCGGCCGCTATTTCTCGCTGCACTATCGGCAACTCGCGTCGGAAGCGAACCCCAGCGGCGTCGATTTCCGGGCCATTCGCTTCCCCGGCTTGATTAGTGCCCTGACCATGCCGACCGGCGGCACGAGCGACTACGCCCCCGAGATGATCCACGCCGCCGCCCGTGGCGAGCCGTATGCCTGCTTCGTCGGACCCGAGGCCCGCATTCCGTTCATGGCGATGCCGGACGGCGTGAAGGCCCTGACGCAACTCGCCGAGGCGCCCGAGGCGAAGCTGACGCAGCGGGTCTACAACATTGGTGCGTTCAGCCCGACGGCCGCCGAAATCCGCCAGCAGGTGCTCAAAGCCTACCCGAAAGCCGTCATCACCTTCGAGCCCGACCGGGCGCGGGCGAAGATCGTGGACACCTGGCCGGGCGACGTGGACGACACCCCCGCCCGCCGCGACTGGGCCTGGCAGCCCGAGTACGATTTCGCGCGGGCGTTCCAGGAGTACCTGGTGCCGATGATTTCGCGGTATTACCGGGAGAAGAAGTAGCGAGTAGCGAATAGCGAGTAGCGAGTTGTGCTCGGTCGGGCGGTATGAAGACCACGCGCTGTTTCGAGGAACAGGTGCTGCGCCGACGGCCGTGTCTCCGCCGTGAATGGTGCGCCCAGGCCCTCGCCGCCCCGGTGAGGCGGGGAGTGCAGCCGGATGGCCGCATTCGGCACTGGACTTTCGTCGCCGATCTGGGAAGATACTTGCGGGTCGTCACGCTGGAGGACGGCGAGACCGTTCACAACGCGTTTCCGGATCGCGACTTCGCGGAGCCTGCGCCATGATCTTCCACTACTATCCGGAAACAGATTCGCTCTATATCGAACTCGCGCCGCGCCCCAGCGCGGACTCGCGCGAGGTGGCGCCGGGCGTGCTGCTCGACTTCGATGCCGCCGGGAACCTGGTCGGGATCGACGTGGACCACGCCAGCCGGGTCGTCGACCTGTCGCGCCTCGAAGCACAGGCCCTCCCGGTCACCTCCCTGTCGGTCGCGGCCCAATGAGGGAGTTGCGAATAGCGGATGGAGAACGCATGTTTGAGCGCGAGTCAGAACGCGAAGCGCAAGCGAGCGCGTCCGACGGCAGCGCTTGCTTGCGCGGCGCGTTCTGAGGCGGCGCGCGTCGAGCGCCCCCCTCGCCGCGTGCCCGTCGTTTCAGGGTCTTGCCTGATGCTCGCGCTGACCTGGCCCACCTTCGAACCCCCCGCGTCGCAGCCGGCCACAACGCGGCCCGCCGCCGGGTTCCTGTGCAAGTCGCTCGAATTCGAGGGCCAGACGCACGGCTACTGCGTCTTCGTCCCGCCGGACTACACGCCGGAGAAGGCGTGGCCCGTCATCCTGTTCCTGCACGGCTCCGGCGAGCGCGGACGGGACGGCCTGTTGCAGACGGATATCGGCATCGGGCGGGTTCTGCGGCGAAATCACACGCTGGTGCCGGCGGTGGTCGTCATGCCGCAGTGTCCGCCGGACGAATGGTGGGGCGGGCCGCCGGGACAGATGGCGTTGCGGTGTCTGGAGCAGACCGCCCGTGAGTACCGCCTCGACCCTGAGCGTGTCTACCTGACCGGCCTATCGATGGGCGGGCACGGCGTGTGGTACCTCGCGAGCGAGCTGCCCGGCCGCTTCGCCGCGCTGGTGCCGATTTGCGGCTTTGCGGAGTGGAAAACGGATACCGGGCTGGCGCAGCGCATGGCGCCGAAGTTGGTCGGCGTGCCGACCTGGTGCTTCCACGGCGTGAAGGACACCAGCGTGCCCGTCGGCAAGTCGCGGGAGCTGGTCGAGGCCATTCGCGCCGCGGGCGGCGAAGTGAAGTACACCGAATACCCCGAGGGCGACCATCTCATCTGGGACCGCGTCTACGACGACCCGGAGTTGTGGAAGTGGCTGTTCGCCCAGCGCCGCGCGGCGTCGACGGCTCAGTGACGCGCGCTCCCCGTCGCTGCCCGCTCACGATCCGAGAAACCGCAGAGACGCCGAGAGCGCAGAGGGTGCAGAGAAGAGAGAGAGTACGAACGTGACGCGCTTCGCGAGCTTGTCCCGTCCGGCCGGCGCGCCGCGCCGCGCTTGGGCTGGCGGGGGACGCATTGATCGCCCTCTCCGGGCCTTCTCCGCGTTCTCTGCGCTCTCCGCGGCTCTGCGGTTTCCAGCAGGCGCGAGCGGCCTGCATCGTCGCCCTACGCATCCAGGTACAACTGGTACTCATACGGATGCGGGCGGATCGCCATCGGCCAGGCTTCCATGGCGCTCTTCGTGTCCACCCAGCCCTGGATCAGGGAAGCGCTGAACGCGCCGCTCCGCACAAGGAACTCGTGATCCTCCTCCAGCGCGGCCAGCGCATCCGGCAGCGATTTCGGGACCGCGGCAATCCGCCTGCGAAACTCGCGGTCCTGCTTCGAGATGTCGACGTCGAACGGACCGAAGTGGTGCGCTGCCGGGTCGAGCTTCTGCTGCACGCCGTCGAGACCGGCCAGCACCATCGCGGCGAGTGCGAGGTAGACGTTGCTGGTGAAATCCGGCGGACGGTACTCGATCCGCTTGTCGTCCGGAGAGACGGCGTATTTCGGCACACGGATCGCCGCCGAGCGGTTGGCCAGGGAGAAAAACAGGTTGACCGGGGCCTCGTAGCCCTCGACCAGCCGCTTGTACGAGTTCGTCGACGGGTTGGTCAGGCCGGTCAGCGCGGCGCCGTGCCGCAGAATCCCGGCGATGTAGTGCAGCGCCAGGTCGCTGAGGTTGGCGTAGTTCTTGCGGCTTTCGTCGAAAAACAGCGGCCGGTCGTTCTTGGTCAGCCGCTGGTGGACGTGCATCCCGTTGCCGGCCTCGCCGAAGATCGGCTTGGGCATGAAGGTCGCGAGGCGGCCGTGTTTGCGGGCCAGGTTCTTGACGACGTACTTGATGATGAGGGCCTGATCGGCGGCCCGCACGAGCGGCTGGAGCTGGACCTCGATTTCACACTGGCCCGACGCGCCGACCTCGTGGTGGTGGTAGCGAACGGGGATGCCCATGCTTTCGAGCGTGAGCGCGATTTCTGACCGCAGGTCGTGGAAATGCTCCGTCGGCGGCACGCGGAAGTACCCGCCCTTGTGCGGAATAGCCGGCGTCGCCCCGTCCGGATCCGTTTCCGAGCACTCGATGTTGATCTGCGTGCGATACGGCTCGTGCGTCACGTCGACGCGGTTGAAGATATGGAACTCGAATTCCGGCCCCATCCAGGCCTCGTCGGCGATGCCGGTCGAACGCAGGTAGGCGATGGCCCGGGCCGCGATCGTGCGCGGGTCGTTCGGAAACGGCTCGTGCGTGTCGGCGGTCACGGTGTCGCACAGGAAGCTGATGGTCGGCTTCTCCCAGAACGGGTCGATGAACGCGGTCTGCGGCTGCGGCAGGGCGTTCACGTCGCCCGCCTCGACCGTGGTGAACCCGGAGCCGGACGAGCCGTCGTACCCGACGCCCTCCGCGAAGTGCTTCTGCGTGAACTGGCGGGCCGGGATCGTCACGTGCAGCCATTGCCCGGCCAGCCCGACGATCTTCAGGTCCACCATGACAATCTGATTGTCCTTAATATACTTCAGGGCCTCAGCGGCGGATGCAAACACGGCGTACACTCCCAAAGCGCCCCCGGGTCATGTTCCGCGTATCTTACCGCCCCTGCCCGCACCGGATAGCAGTCCGTTCAGAAAGGGGACTGGCTCCGCGGCAAACCGCTTTCGCGGCAGCGCCAGTGGGGCTTTCAGCGGTGCCTGTACCCTTCTTCAACGGACTAATAGGCCGCGATTCGGCGCTTGCGGATCACGATGCCGCGAGTCCCCTTACCGTGAACTGACGAACTGCGTGCGCAAAGAAAACGCGACGTGAAGGTGGCAGACGCCCAACGTGCCCTTCAGAGTCTTCAGTTGTGCCGCTCGCCGCGGGGCGTTGCCGCCCGCGCGGGCGTCCTCTCGGAACTCGCTGCCCGTTCAGAGTTCTGAGCCCGCCGGAGTACCGGTCTTATTGGTTCTCCGGTCCCGCCTTGCCGTTGGCCGTTTCCTCGGCTGCGCGGTTTTTCTTCAGCGGGCCGCGTCGGCGACGTTAAGTTACCGATGCACCCTCTCTTCGGGTTTTGCGTTCCTCCAGAGTTTTTCTCAGCACAACCTAGTCCGCCAGCCGCAGCCGACGAACTCCTCTCATGGGCTTTTGGTTCCCTTCAGCACATCAGGGATCGGAGGTCCACTGCCGCGGGCGTTGCCGCCGCCCGCTACGTTCCGCCCACAGGGTTTGGTTACCCTCTCGGCGGCTTACGCCCTCCGAGCCCGTGCCGGTTTTGTTTCACACCGGCAGCGCTCTTGGGATTCGCCCTTCGGAGCTTTCTCCTCTCGGAAGGTATCCGCCGCGTTTCCGCGGGGATGAACCCACGTGCCGTTTCTTCCGCCGGTTTTCCCGTCCGCCATTGGCGAATGGGCCGGCCCAGCGGACCGCAGCTTCTGGGCTTTGACCCTTCCGGGAGTCCCTCGCGCCCGGTGCAGGTTTAATGCATCCGACGCCGGTTGCTCCCTTGGGCTTTACCCTCCTAGGGCATTCCGGCAGAAACCTTGCCCGGGCTCTCACCCGGACTCCTCCCACGCGCTTCGCGTTGCCCATCTGAAAGACGGACGCCGCCGGCGCCTCGGAGTTTCGCTCGGTTTCTGCTTGGCTCCGCCCGTTCGTCCACAGTAGCGGACGGCGGAACGAAGCAACCCTTACAGGGTTCTCGCACCGGCGCGTTCCCGACCGTTCGAACGAAGTCCCGTCCGGGCTATGGGTTCACCTCGCGCCGCGGCGTACATCGCTGCCGACTGACCGGCGCTCTTTGGACGGCCCAACCTCGCTCTACCAAGGTCGCTCGGGATACGCACTGTGGTGCCGAGCGTCACGCGACCTTCACGTCGCACCCAAGAATATAGCACGTTCCCTTTGTCCGGTCAAGAAAATATAGATCGTGGCATTCCCTGACACCATGTTATCCGTCACTTGCGCAACGGCGTCGTTCATTAACTCCTTGTCGGTCCGCATCTAGGAAATCGTGGGCCGTGCGCAAGTTTTTTGGAAAAAACCACTTGGCTACAAGTTATCCACCGCTTGCCCACACCCCTGCCACAGCCCGTTCCCGCGCACGGAGCCCGCGGGTAAGCTCTGCGTTCCCGCGGCGCGCCACGCGCCCGGCGGCCCGGCACGGCGAGAGTCATGGCCCGATCCGTTGCGATGCGCGCGAGCTACATTGCCCTGGGGGCCAATGCGGGCCTGCTTGCCTTGAAAGCCACCGCCACCGGGCTTTCCGACAGTCTCACGATCTTCTCGGAAACCATTAACTCGCTGGCCGATCTGGTCGCTTCGTTCGTGACGCTGCTGTGCGTGTACTGGGCCTGGCAGAGCGCCGATGAATCGCATCCGTTCGGCCATCGGCGGGCCGAGCCGATCGCCGGTCTGGTCGTCGCCATTTTCACTGGCATCCTCGGGTTCGAGGTCTGCAAGCGGGCGCTCCTGGATCTCGTGCATGGACAAATGCCGCAGCGCATCGGCCTGTCGCCGATCGTGGCGTTGTGCATTACGGCAGCGCTGAAGTCGGCGCTGTACATGTTCTTCCGCCGACGCGGCCACGACTTGAACAGCCCCGCCTTGCGTGCGACGGCCCTCGACTGTCGCAACGACGTGGTCGTCGCGCTCCAAGGGCTGATTGCCGTCGTCGTCGCCGAGTGGCACCTGCCGCTCTTTGACGTGATCGCGGCCCTGCTTGTGGGCGGCTACATCTTGTATGGCGGCCATCGCATCGGGATGGAGAACATCGACTATCTGATGGGTAAGGCCCCGGAACCCGAGCTGCTCCGGCAGGTCGAGCGTGCCGCGGCGGCCATTCCGCACGTGCAAAGTGTGATCGACGTGAAGGGGCATTACGTCGGCCCGTTCGTGCATGTCGAGCTGACGGCGGTCGTCGACGGCGCCTTGTCTACCGCCGATTCACACGACGTCTGCGAGGCGGTGCGGGCGGCGGTGGAGGTATTCCCCGCGATCGACCGGGCGTTCGTCCACATCTCGCCACCCCAGGGCGCCGGGCCGCCGTTCACCGCTGGGGCGGGCGCGGTCGATTACAGTAATCCTGCCACGCTGGAACTGCCCAGACGCCCCGGTCCGCCGAGTTCGCCAAGCGGTTGAAGGGCCGGCGGCTGCGGGCTTCGGCCCGCGAGTTCGCGCAACCCCGCGGCCGATCAGGCCGCCTGCCCGATCTGCAACCTTCTGAACGGCGATTGCGACGGCGACGGGGACGTGGATTTTCGACGACATCAACGCCTCAGTGGCGCTGCTCGCGGGACGCTGACCCGCCTGTGGGCCAAAGCAATCTTCGCCCGGCGTATTGCAGACCCCCGGAAAGTGATGGAAAACTGGAGGCGGCGGGAATCGAACCCGCGTCCCGTAGCACTTCAACCCGGGCCTCTACGTGTGTAGTCGGCGGATTTGTGTCTGAGCTTGCGGCAGACCCGCCGACGGGTCATCCGCTTGCCGAGCCCCGCTATATCTCGCCCGCACGCCACAGGACGGGAACGTGCTGGCCAGCCTGCTGGCGACGCCGCACCACCTAGCAGGCGTTGGCGGTGCGACGGGTTGCCTTAGTTAGGCAGCCATGCGATAGCCGGAATCGGCATCTAAAGGTTTTTTGCCAGGTGTTTAACGAGGTGCCCGACGACCTCGACACGCCACCCGGGCCTCAACTTGCCCGGTCGATACCATTCGCCCCCAAGGGCGACAGGCCAGCTTGTCAAATAGCAGGCTGTACGCGACACAGCATTCATAGTGTAGGCGGTCCGACCGCCGGCGGCAAAGGGCTGCCCGCGCGGCTCAGAACGCGACGCGCCCGCGAGCGCTGGCTGCCGACGCCTGTCGCGCGCGGGCGCTTTCTGAGTTGCGCCCGCTCGCGCTGCGCGTTCTGATTAGCGCAACACGCTGCCTCATGTGAACACGGCTTCATCCAGCTTGCGGCGTTCGGCGACGAAGCGGACGAAACGCGCGAAAACGTAGCCGGCGTCGTGCGGGCCGGGGGCGGCCTCGGGGTGATACTGAAGCGTCGCGATCCCGTGGCCCGGATGAACGAAGCCTTCCAGGCTGCCGTCGTTCAGGTTGACGTGCGTCGGCACGCCGCCGACGGCGCGCAGCGACTCCGCGTCCACCGCGAAGCCGTGATTCTGGCTAGTGATCTCGACGCGGTTGGCGGGTTGGTTGTGAACGGGGACGTTACAGCCGTGATGGCCGAAGCGCAGTTTATAGGTCTTTGCCCCCAGCGCGAGCGCGAGAAGCTGGTGGCCGAGGCAGATGCCGAAAATCGGCAGCCGGCCGAGCAGAGCACGCACGGTCGCGATCGTGTCGGTGACGGCGGCCGGGTCGCCGGGGCCGTTGCCGAGCAAGAGGCCGTCCGGCTCGAGGCCGAGGATTTCCTTCGCGGACGCGCCGGCAGGGGCGTACGTCACGCGGGCGGTTTCTGACGCGAGGTGGCGGAGGATGTTCCACTTGATGCCGCAGTCGAGGGCGACAATGTGACCGGCGGGCGATCTTGGATTCTGTCCCGGCGCGCCGGGATTGGATTCTGGATTGGGAGACGCCGCGAGATTGCTGAGCGGTTCGTTCCAGGAGCCGACGTCCGGCGATGTGACCTGTGTGACCAGGTTTGCACCTGTCATCGGCGCCGCGGCCCGCGCGCGGCGGACCAACTCCAGGTCGTCGAGCACTTCCGTCGAGAGGACGCCGCGGAGGGCGCCTTGCTCGCGAATGCGGCGGGTCAGGGCGCGGGTATCGACGCCGGCCAGGGCGAGGATTCCTTGCTTTTCGAAGAATTCAGGCAGTGAGCGCGTCGCGCGGTGGTTGCTCGGCCGGCGCGGCAGTTCCTTCAGCACAACGCCGGAGAGGTGCGGGCGGGCGGACTCGCCGTCGTCGTCGTTGACGCCGTAGTTGCCCTGGAGGGGGAAGGTCATGGTGACGATCTGGCCGCAGTAGGAGGGGTCGGTGAAGACCTCCTGGTAGCCGGTGTGGGCGGTGTTGAAGACGACCTCGCCGGTGCGCGTGCCGGGTAGGCCGAGCGCGGTGCCGGTGAAGATTGCGCCGTCTTCGAGGGCGAGTTTGCCGATCATGGGACCAAAGCTCCATACCTGGCCGGCAGGGCCATTGCTATCATTGCAGCATGGATCAAGACTACCGGCGAAAGCGCGGGGACGAGATACAGCTTGAAGTGCTGCGGCGGATGACGCCCGCGGAGCGCCTCAAGTGCGCGCTGCGCTGGACGGCCCTGACGTACGAGCTGCCCCGCAGCGCGATTCGGGCGGAACACCCGGACTGGACGCCGGAGCAAGTTGACCGCGAGCTGGGGCGGCGCATTACGGGCATCGACGTGACGAAGCTGGACTGGGAACGGATACGTCGCCAACGCACGCACGGCAATGAAACGACCGCGCCGGTGAGCACTGCTGCCGGCTAGCGTGCTGTCGGGAACGGCTGCTGCATGATGGTGCCGGACGATTTGCCCGCGGCGTTGAATGCCCTGGAGGCAGCGGGCATCACGTACGTCATCAGCGGGAGCCTGGCGAGCGCGACGTGGGGTCGGCCGCGGGCCACCTACGACGCCGACATCGTCATCGATCTCCGTCCCGGCGACGTGGAGAAGCTCCTCGCCGCGTTGCCGCCGCCGGCGTGGTATCTCGACCGAGATACGATCCTGGAAGCGCTGCGAACCGGAGCTGAGTTCAACGCGATTCACGGCGCCAGCGGGACCAAGCTCGACTTCTGGCTGAAGCAGCGTCGCCCGGCTGACATTCAGCGGTTCATGCGCCGCCGCCGCCAGACGCTCGCCGGTGCCCCGTGTTGGCTGCTGTCGGCAGAAGACACCATTCTGGCCAAACTGGAATGGTTGCGCGCCGCGCCGAGCGAGCGCCAGCAGGCCGATGTTGCGGGGATCGTGGCGGTGCAGGGCGCCGCGCTGGATCTTGCCTATCTGCGCGATTGGGCTGACCAGCTCGGGGTCCGCGACCTGCTGGAGTTGGCGTTGTCGGGCCAGTGGGGTTGACCGCGAATCGCCACCGGACCGCAGGGCACATCCTGCAACCACGCCGCTACGCCTCCGCCGCTGCGGTGACGATCGTGATTTCCGGGTAGCGCTTGAAGTCGCCCACGTCATAGGTCAGCACGTGCTCGATGCCGTGGCCGATCATCCAGGCCACGAGGCGCGCGTCGAACGCCTGCCTTCCGCGCACGTCGTGCTTCACGCAGAGATATAGCCACGTGTGCAGCAAATCCGCGGGGTCGGACAGGAGCCGGAAGCCGCCCGCGAGGGCGCGACTCACGGCCGCCTCGGCTTGCGGCGTCGAGAAACCGAGGCCGTTGGCCGTGGCCGGCTTCGTGGCCACGCACCACAACTCCATGAGGCAGTGCGGGGCGATGCACAACTCGTGCCCGTTTCCAACGAGATCGTCCAGCCGTTGCCTGGTCCGCGCGCAGATCGGGTGGGACGGATCGCCGGCCAGGTAGACCAGGACGTTCGTATCGACCGCGACCCGCATTTAGTCCTCGTAGATGTGCTCGCGGCGCAGGGCCGCCAACGGCAGGGTCGGGCCCGGCAAGCAACCCGCAAACGCCGCCAACTTGCGCCGACGCTCCGCGATCAACTGAGCCGGCACGTCGGACGCCGGCAGCGCGAGTAGTGCCGATATGTCGATTACCGTGGCCTCACCGTCGTCCACGCCGGCCGGCGCGGCCGTGGCACAAGCCGCCGCACCGGCGGCGGCGGCGGCAGCGGCGGCGGCGGCGGCGGCGCGAGCTGGTGAAACGTGTACAGTCGCGGCGCGCGCGTTGGGCGCGGCCGCTTCGAAAGGAGAATCTCCGATGCGTGGTGCGTTGATCGCGGTGATCGTGGTGGTGGCGGTGCTGCTCCTCGGCGGCGGGTGCGTCGCGGGCAACTACAACCAGCTCGTGCGCGCGAAGGCCGAGGTGGACAACCGCTGGGCGCAGGTGGACAACCAGCTCCAGCGCCGCGCCGACCTGATCGGGAACCTGGTGAACTCGGTCAAGGGCGGCATGATGCAGGAGCAGGAGGTGTTCGGGCGCATCGCCGACGCGCGCGCCGCGATGTCGGGCGCGAAGACGCCGCAGCAGTCCATCGAGGCGGCGCGCGGCATGGACTCGGCGATCGGCCGGCTGCTGGTGGTGATCGAGAACTACCCGCAGCTCAAGAGCCTCGACGTCGTGCAGGGGCTCATGACCGAGATCTCGGGCACCGAGAACCGCCTCGCCACCGAGCGCATGCGCTACAACGACCAGGTGAAGGAGTACAACGTGCTCGTGCGCAGCTTCCCGATGAACCTGTTCGCCGGGTTCTTCCGCTACGAGCCCGCCACGCCCTACCCGGTCGAGGAGGCGGACCGCGCCGTGCCGAACGTGGATTTCTCGGACGTGCGCGGCGGGGCCCCCGCGACGCCCGCGCCCGCGGCGGGCGGCGGCACGCCGTAGCCGCGGCCGCGGCCGCGAAGAGAAACAC
>CAYXIO010000011.1:0-8848 GCA_964465125.1 uncultured Planctomycetales bacterium
GACACCGATCCCGAAATCACCGGGCGCGAACTGCGCGAGCTCTTCGAGTCACAAATCCTCAGCCGGCAGCTCGATCTGGAGGCCCGTCGGCTGCGCCGACAGAACCGCGGCTTCTACACGATCGGAAGCTCTGGACACGAGGGCAACGTCGTGCTGGGACGCTGTCTGCGCTACAACGATCCCGCGTTCTTGCACTACCGCAGCGGCGCGCTGGTGGCCGAGCGCGCCCGCCAGGTGCCCGCCGTCGACCCCGTTCGCGACACGCTGCTCTCGTTCATGGCCGCCGCGGACGACCCGATCTCCGGCGGGCGACACAAGGTCTGGGGCAGCGTCCCGCTCTGCATCCCGCCGCAGACCAGTACGATCGCCAGCCACCTTCCGCGGGCGGTCGGGGCGGCGATGGCCCTCGAACGCGGCCGCAAGCTTCAGCTCAAGCGAATCTTCGGCGATCACGGCGAGCTGCCGGCCGATGCGATCGTGCTCTGCAACTTCGGCGACGCGACGACCAATCACAGCGTCGCGCAGGGCGCGTTCAACGCCTGCTCCTACGCCGCGTACCAGAACCTGCCGGTGCCGATCCTGTTCGTCTGCGAGGACAACGGCATCGGCATCTCGGTACACAGTGCCGCGGGCTGGATCGAGGCCAATTTCCGCGGGCGCCCGAGCCTGCGGTATTTCCAGGCCGACGGCCTGAATCTCCTCGCCGCGCTGCGGGTCGCGCGCCAAGCCGCGGATTTCGTGCGGGCCCACCGCCGGCCGGCGTTCCTGCACTTGAAGGTCGTTCGACTGATGGGCCACGCCGGCACCGATCCGGAAACCGAGTATCACACCATTCAACAGATCGAGGCCGACGAAGCGCGCGATCCGCTGCTCTCCAGCGCGCGAATCATGATCGAAAACGGCTGGATGTCGGCGTCGGACGTCCGCGACCTGTACGAGCTGTGTCGCACGCGCGTGCAGGCGCTCGCGCATACGCTCGGGGAGCCGCGCAAGCTGACCAGCGCCGCTGAGATCGTCGCGCCGCTGGCGCCGTATCGTCCCGACGCGGTGCTCGCCGAGGCCCGCCGAAAGCCCGATCAGACCACCCGCCTGCATGCGTTCGCGCTCGACTCGACGCCCGGGTTTCTGAAGCACTCGGACAAGCCGCGCCTGCCCGAGTTCCAGCCGCCGCGACACCTGGCCGTGCTGATCAACTGGGCCCTGCGCGACCTGCTGGCCAAGTACCCGGAGATGTCGATCTTCGGCGAAGACGTGGCGGCGCGCGGCGGCGTGTACTACGTCACCGCCGGGCTGACCGCCCGCTTCGGGCTGGGGCGAGTCTTCAACACGCTGCTCGACGAGACGTCCATCCTCGGCATGGCGATCGGGGCAGGGCACCTGGGTATGCTGCCCGTGCCGGAGATTCAGTACCTCGCCTACGTGCACAATGCGATCGACCAGCTTCGCGGCGAGGCCTGCTCCAGCAGCTTCTTCTCGAACGGCCAGTTCCCCAACCCGATGGTGGTGCGAATCCAGTCGTTAGGCTACCAGAAGGGCTTCGGCGGGCATTTCCACAACGACAACAGCATCGCGGCGTTGCGCGACATCCCCGGGCTGGTGATCGCCGTCCCGGCGCGCGGCGATGACGCAGCCCGGATGCTGCGCACGTGCACGGCGCTGGCGAAAGTGAACGGGCGGGTCGTCGCGTTTCTGGAGCCGATCGCGCTGTACATGACCAAGGACCTGTGCGAGCCCAACGACGGGCAGTGGTTGTCGACCTACCCGGTGCCCGACGAGGTCATTCCGTTGGGAGAAGGCAAGGTGTATCACGAGGAAGCGCGCGATCTGACGATCCTGACGTACGGCAACGGACTGCACATGTCGCTGCGGGCGGCGCGCGTTCTGCGGGAAACGCACCGCCTTGCCGCTCGCGTGGTTGACCTGCGCTGGCTCAACCCGCTGAACGAGGCGTTGATTGTCGAGCAAAGCGCCGCCACCGGCCGGGTGCTGGTGGTTGATGAGGGGCGGTTCAGCGGGGGGGTGCACGAGGCGATCCTGGCGCTCTTGCAGGAGCGAAGCGGCGATCGTGTGGTCGCCCACAGGCTTACCGGGCACGATACGTACGTTCCGCTCGGACCCGCCGCCAATCTGGTGCTCCCGACCGAAGGGGACGTGGTTTCGACGGCGTTGAAGCTGGTTTCCGGGTCGGCGGAGGCTGGCCAAGCGTCGAGAGTGAACATCGCGTCGATGGGGTGACTCCCAGCGCGTCTTGGGCTGATAACTGGTTCTTCTGACCTCTCCCCAACGATTTGTGACCCTTCAGGCTGCGTGAACTCGCGCATTCCGATCGCAGCGCGCCGCTGCGCCTCAGTCGCCATTGACTCGGCCGGGCGCGGTGGTACTCTGATTACGAGGAGGAGATGCGTCGCGGGTCATCATTCCGATTGACCCGTCTGCGCTGACCCTGTCGAGACCTCCACCATGTCAGCTCCAGACCGGGTTCGGGCCGTGCCTCGGGTGCAGGTAGAAGTGTTCGCACGCGCGCAGAAACTCCTCGCGTGAGTTTGGGAACGCCGGCGGCAGCGTCGGTCGCTGTGCGCCAATCGGTGAGATCACAGGAGAGGATTCCATGAAGCGTCTACTTGCAATGGTTGCGACAGCGCTGGGCTGCGGCGCAGCGCTGGCGGATGAGTACCCGCTCGTTGTCGACTCCTACCAGGCCGCTCATTACAGCATGGCCACCGGCGAAGTCACGATCGACGGCGGCGACACCCGTTTCGGCCCGGCGACCGCCTGGGACAGCACGACGTATACCGGCTTCTACTCGAACCGGATTGCGACCCAATGGGTGGTCGACTGGGGCGATGTGGCCAACAACACGCTGGTGAACGGCTTCCAGATCGGCTACGCGACGAACAGCAACGTGTCCGTCGGTATCGCCGTCAACTTCTACGCTCCCGGCGACGGTTTTAACGATGCCTCGCCGCTTCTGGCGTCGTACACCATTTCGGGTCTCCCTGGCACGACGACGCCTGGCTCGGTCACAGCCTATGTCGTCGATATCGACCTCGCGGGCGGCAACGAGTTCATGCTGTCCGGCCCGGACACCGACGGCGACGGTCTCACCGACTTCGAGTACGAGTACAACATGGTCAATCGGGGCGATGCGACCTCGATGGGACCGCTCATCTCGACCGGCGGCGTCGGTCAGGAAGACGCGTTCGATCGTTACGACAACGGTCGACAGGGCGTCGGCGCCTACGGCGGCACGTTCTGGTTCGGCGGCAATCCATTCGCGCAGTTCCACATGCGGCTGTACACGGTGCCCGAGCCTTCCAGCCTCGCGCTGCTGGCGCTCGGCGCACTCGGCCTGATCCGCCGCCGCTAGACCGCTTCTAATGCGGCTCCTGACGCACGCAAGCCCCGACTCGCGCCCCCCGGCGAGTCGGGGTACTTTCTTGCGGGGCCATGACGCGACGGCCGCCCGCTACCCTGCAACCACGCGCAGCCGCGGGCTGATCTGCACCTCGTCCGCGATCGCCGCCGACACTCGGCGGAACTCGTGCTCCTGCGCCAGGAACGCCGCGACCACGTCGGGATCGAACTGCTTGCCGGCGTTCGCCAGGATCACCGTTCGGGCGCTCTCGTGCGAGAGCGCCGGCTTGTAGACCCGCTTGCTGGTCAGGGCGTCGTAGACGTCCGCCAGCGCGACGATTCGCGCCGAGATCGGGATCTCGACGCCGGCCAGGCCGAACGGGTAGCCCGAGCCGTCCCAGCGCTCGTGGTGCCCGTAGGCGACCTCGCAGGCCATCTCGAGAAAATCATCGTCCCCCAGCCGCTGCTTGATCGCGAACAGACAGTCGCCGCCGGTCAGGGCATGGCGCTCGATGATGGCGCGCTCGGCGGGCGTAAGCCGGCCTGGCTTCAGCAGCACGTCGTCGGGAATGCCGACCTTGCCGATGTCGTGCAGCGACGACGTCAGCCCCAGCATCCGGATCGTCTCGTCGTTGAATTGCGAATACTTCGGCGCCAGCTCGCGCGTCAGCAGCTCCGTGTAGATCTGAATGCGGTCGAGGTGTTCGCCGGTGTCCTCGTCGCGCGACTCCGCCAGCCGGGCGAGCCCGAAGATGATCGCGTCGCGCGTCCGCACCAGCGAGCTGCTTCGTCGCTCGACCTCGTCCTGGAGCTGCGCGTTCGCCTCCTCGACGGCAATGTCATAACGCTGGCAGATCGCCATCAGCGCCAGGCTGCTGAGCAGCACCAGCACCAGTGTGATGACCAGGCCGGTCAGGCGGACTCTTCCGACCGCGTTCGCCGCCGCCGCGTTCAGCTCGCGCGTCGAGAGTCGCACGGCCAGCCATCCACCACAGTGCGCGACCGGATGGGCGGCCAAGAGCTGCTCTCCGTTCGGGCTCGGCGACCAGAACCGTGCCGAATTCAGGTCGGGTGAGGCGCCGAGCTGTTCCCGGATCCACGGCGGAACCGGTCGGGCCGGAGCGCGGTCCGAATTACACAGCTCCGTGCCTTGTGCGTCGATCAAGTTGACGTAGGCACCTTCCGGAAGCGGCGTCTTTTCGATCAGCTCGCAGACACCCTCGATCGGCGGCGGCGTGCCGCCGTTTGCGACAACCTGCTGATCGATCGTCTCGGCAAGCTGCGAGGTCGCGACGTAGGTCTTGGCGAGCAGCTCGGAGCGCTTGTCGACTTGCAGCACTCCGTCCAGCCAGTTGGTGAACCAGAAAACGCAGGCCAGCAGACACGCCAACTGACTCATGGTCAGCATGAAGATGAGCAGGCCGCGTTTTCGGATCTTTCCCAGGGTCTTCATTCGACTCTGCCCAATCCCGCGGATCAAAGGTCTTCCCAACTTCACACAACATTCAAATCACTGGGGCTTCCGGGCAACCGATTTGCCGCCGACCGGTCCGGTTCACCCCCGTGGGGCTATAATTCACGGCCGGGAGATCGCCCATGCAGATCGAACTGAACGGACACGAAACGGTGCTCGACGGTCCGATCACGGTCGCCCGTTTGCTCGAGCGGTGTTCGCTGCATCCGCAGCGGGTCGCCGTCGAGATCAACGAGGAACTGGTGCGGCGGACGGAGTTCGCCGAACGGCTCGTCGAGGACGGTGACCGGGTAGAAGTCGTGACGCTCGTGGGAGGTGGCTGATGCGCGCTCCGGCCATGCAGATCGCCGGATTCGAGTTCCGCTCGCGCCTGTTTGTCGGCACCGGAAAATACGTCCGCAACGGCGAGCCGGACTATGAGCTGATGCGGGCCGCGCTCGACGCCTCCGGCGCCGAGGTGGTCACGGTCGCCGTCCGCCGCGAGCGGCTGGTCGACCAACGCGGCCGCAACCTGCTCGATTTTCTCGATCTCAAGCGCTATACGATTCTGCCCAATACCGCCGGCTGCTTCACCGCCGCCGACGCCGTACGGTCGGCCCGACTCGGGCGCGAATTGCTCGAGGGCATGGGAAACCCCGGGGCGCGCTGGGTCAAGCTCGAGGTGCTGGCGGACAAGCGCACGCTTCTGCCGGACCCGTTCGGCACGCTCGAAGCGCTCCAAACTCTCGTCCGCGACGGCTTCTCCGTGCTTGCATACTCGAACGACGATCCGGTGCTGGCGCGGCGTCTCAAGGACGCCGGCGCGGCCAGCGTCATGCCGCTGGGCTCGCCGATCGGCAGCGGGCAGGGCGTGCTCAACCCGAACAACGTTCGCATCATCCTGGAGGACCTGAAGCGCGAGGATCCGAGCTACCCGCTGATTGTCGATGCCGGCGTCGGCACGGCTTCAGATGTCGCCATCGCGATGGAGCTGGGTGCGGACGGCGTGTTGCTGAACACGGGCATTGCCTCCGCCGCCGACCCCGTGGCGATGGCACACGCCATGCGCTACGCGATCGAGGCCGGCTACCTGGCCGCTCGGGCCGGCCGCATCCCGCGCAAGCTCTACGCCACGGCCTCCTCGCCGACGGAAGGCGTCATTGCACCGTCGGAACGCCGGTAGAAACCCATGGTTTCGCGGTCGGACAAGTCCATCCCGCTCGAGCTCGACGCGATCCGCCCCGCGGGCGCTTCCGATGCGCCGCTTTGTCCGGTTGACCGCCTTCCGACCCGCCGCCGCAACAAGATCTGCATCCGCGTCATCTACATCGGGGCGCTGAACTTTCTGCTGTACACGCTGCTCTATGCGGCCTTGGGCGGCGATGCGCACAACGGCGAATGCCGCGTGGAGAACCAGTCCGGCGGCGCGACCCGCACGGTGTACTACGTGCGCGGCCACTTCATTCACTCGCTGGAAGGGCGAACGCGCGCCGTCAGCCGGCAAACCTGGATCTACAGCTACCTGCACTCCATCTCCGTGCTGATCACCTCCGGCGCCATGATCATCAGCATGCTCGTGCTCGCGCGTCCGCACATCCTCGCCACCATGCGCGACAGTTGGATCGGCGGCCGCCTGTTCGTAGCCGCCCTCGGCACGATCGTCGCCCTGATCACGTCCGCGGCGGCGTTCGTGTTCACCTGGGACATGATCTCCCAACTCGTGGAGGCGTGAGCCGCCCATGTCCGTGACCGACTGGCTTGCGCCGCACGGGCTACTCGCGCGGCGGTTGGACGGCTTCGAAATCCGCCCGCAGCAGCGCGACATGGCGACCGCGGTCGCGGAGGCGTTCGAGACACCCCGTCACCTTGCGGTCGAGGCCGGCACGGGCGTCGGCAAGACCTTCGCCTACCTCCTGCCCGCCATCGACCAGATCCTCCGCAATCGCAAGCGCGTCGTCATCAGCACCCACACCATCGCGCTCCAGGAGCAGTTGATCGCGCGCGACATTCCCTTCCTGCGCGACGCGCTGCGCGTCGACTTCCAGGCCGAGCTGGTCAAGGGGCGTCAGAACTACCTCGGACTGCGGCGGGTCAAGCTCGCCAGCGACCGCCAGAACAAGCTCTTCAACGCGACGCAGCTTCGCGTCCTGCATGCGATCGAGGAGTGGGCCTACCGGACGCAGGACGGGTCGCTTTCAGACCTGGCGGATGCGCCCAGCTTCGACGTCTGGGAGAAAGTGCGCAGCGAGCACGGCAACTGCCTCGGGCGGCGCTGCGCCACGTACGAGGCGTGTTTCTACCAGCGCGCCCGCCGCCGCGCGCAGGAAGCCCAATTGCTGGTCGCGAACCACGCGCTGCTGGTTTCCGATTTGCTGCTGCGCCGCGCGGGCGCCTCCGTGCTACCCGACTACGACCTGCTGGTGGTCGACGAGGCGCACATGCTCGAGTCGGTCGCAGTCGATCATTTCGGCACGCGCATCGCCGCCAGCCAGCTTCAATACCTGCTGTCCAGTCTCTTCAACGAGCGCACCGGTCGCGGTTTCCTGGCCGAATTGGGCGACGACGCCCAGCGCAGCGCGGTGCTCGGTGCAGCGCGCGCGTGCAGCGCGTTCTACGAGGCGCTGTCAGAATGGCAGCGTCGCGGCGGGCGATCGAACGGGCGGCTGATTCGACCGGATGTCGTCGCCAATCCGCTTTCGCCCGCGCTGCGCGGACTGGTCGAAGCGCTCGCGCCGCTCAAGAAATCGCTGCCGCGGCTTGAGGACCAGTTTGAGCTTGCGTCGTACGTCGACCGGCTGGCCGAGTCGGCCGACAGCGTCGAAAGCCTGCTCGGCCAGCGCTACGAAGAGCACGTCTACTGGCTTGAGTCCGAGGAACAGCGCGGCGCCCGCCCGGCGCTGTGCGCGGCGCCGCTCGACGTCGGTCCGCTGCTGCGCCCGCTGCTTTTCGAGCGCGTGCCGAGCGTCGTGCTCACCAGCGCCACCCTGACCACCGCCCGCGACGTCGAGTTTCAGTACCTGCGCACGCAGCTTGGCGTGCCCGAGGCGGGCACGCTGCGGCTCGGCTCGCCCTTCGATTTCGATGAGCAGGTGACCATCTACGTCGAAACAGGCATGCCCGACCCGGCCGACAACGAACGCTTCATCCCGGCGGCAATCGATGCGATCACGCGCTACCTGCGCCGCAGCAACGGCCGCGCCTTCGTGCTGTTCACCAGCTACGCCATGCTGAATGCCGCCGCCACGGGAGTGCGCGCTGTGCTCCAAACGCCGCAGGACGACGGGCAGCCGTTCACGATTCTCTGCCAGGGCGAGGGCACGCCGAACTCGAAGCTGCTCGAGCGCTTTCGCGAGACGCCGCGCTGCGCGATCTTCGGCACGGCGAGCTTCTGGCAGGGGGTCGACGTGGCGGGCGAGGCACTGTCAAACGTCACGATCGTCAAGCTGCCGTTTGCCGTGCCTGACCGTCCGACGGTCGAAGCGCGGATCGAAGGAATTCGACGGCGCGGCGGCAACCCGTTCAACGAGTTCCAACTGCCCGACGCGATTCTGCGCTTTCGACAGGGCTTCGGGCGGCTGATCCGCGCGCGCACCGACCGCGGTTTCGTCGCGATCCTCGACCCGCGCGTCGCCGGCCGCGCCTACGGCCGCGCCTTTCTCGACAGCCTGCCCGGCGGACGCGTGGAGACCGTGGATTGAGCGGCGCGTGCCCTGAAGGCAGGTGGCCAGGTCGACACGTGGACAGGTTTGCAATTCGAAAGGTGGACAGGTCACGCGGTCGGCAGGTCAACAGGTCAAGGGGCTGAGGGGTTGAGGGGCCAAGGGGCGCAGGGCGCGAGGAACGTGGCTTTGCGCAGCACGTCACTTCGTCTTTTCGTCTCTTCGTCTCTTCTTTCTCGCGCCGCGCGCTTCCACCCCGACCGGCGCAATCCCTAAATCCCTCAATCCCTTTGTCTTTCTGTGCCTCCGTCCCTTCGTCCTCACCATCCCCCGCGCCGCGCGTACGGATTCCGGCCGGCGGTCGCAATCTCACCGCCGCGCG
>CAYXIO010000011.1:8858-81507 GCA_964465125.1 uncultured Planctomycetales bacterium
AGTCGTCGTCGGCGCCGTTGCACGACTCGGCTTGCGCGGCCGTGCCTTCGCAGCGAACGAGCCAGCTCGACGCCCATCGCGCAGACGTCAGGCGCGTCGTCGTGCCTGGCGCGCGGGAATTGCAGGAACTGGGCCTCAGCCTCCGGGTCGAGCTCCGCCGGCAACCGAAACGTCCCGTTCTCGAAGAACGGGGCGATGCCCTCGATGCGCGCGATCTTGTTCGCAACCGTCCGCAACGGAACGATCGGCATGAACAGTCCCTCGCGGCGGCTGTGCTCCTCGAGAATCTGCTGCAACGCCGCCTGGTACGCGACCGTTTCGATGCCGATCTTCACCGGGCGCCAACGCTGCCAGGCGGCGACGATGCGGCGGACCTGGTCGACCACGCCGATGCGCTCCAGCGTCAGCTCACGCGTGTAAAGCGTTCCGCTTTCGGGGTCGAGCTGGCCGATCCACATCGCGAAGAAGTCGCCGTTGCTGACGCCGGTCGCTGGGTCTACCGCCATCAGCGTCACCAACTCGCGGCCTTGCAGCGACGCGGGTTCGTAGCGGCCGAGCCACTCCGGACGGAACGCGCGGCGCGAGGTGTCGATCGGGTTGGCCTGGTACTCCTGCTCGAACGCGGTCGTGCCGATGCGGGCGCGCTCCTCCTGCAACCGCGCGACCGGCCAGCGCGCCGGCCAGAGCGCTTCGAGCGCGAACCTACCGCCGGCGTTGGGCCGGGCTTCGAGCGCGCGATAGACGGCGTAGTCCCAGCCGGGGAATCTCTGCGGCCTGGCCAGGTTCGCCAGCAGCGAGTCATAGTGCAGCAGCGAGCCGAGCACGACTACGCGGCCGTTCGGGGCGAGCGCCGGCAGCACCACCCGTCGCAACCAATGCTCGAGCTTGGCGCGTCCTTCGGGCGATTCAACGCGCCCGTCCTTCTCGATGTCGTCGCACAGGATCAGGTCGGGCCGCTGCGGTCCGACGCGCGTGCCGCGCAGGCTGGCGCCGACGGATTTCGCCTGAATGGTGATTCCCGTCGCGGTGGTGTAGACGGTCTCGCTGCGCTTGGGGCGCGGCGCGGGCGGGCCGGCGCTCTTCCCGTCCTGGGCGTCGGCGCCGCGCGACGCGTTCCCGCGTCGTCGCGGGCGCTCGGGGTCGGCAAGCTCCGGGTACGCATCTCGGATGCGCGGGTTGGTCTCGAGCTCGGTGCGGATGTCGCGAAGAAACTGCCGCGCGAGCGAGATTTCGTGCGTGATGAGCACGATGTTTCTCCGGCGTTGCTCGCAGACGCACCACAAGGGGAATGCCAGCGTTGTGCAGGTGCTCTTCGCGTGACCGCGCGGCGCAACGCGCGCGATCAACCGCCGCGAATCGTCGGCCAGGTCGCGCATCAGGCCGCGGTGAAAGGGCGCCGGCTCCTCGGTGAAGTACTCATTCAAGAACTCGCGCGACCACGCCAGCGGGTCGGCGGAGTCGCGCCGCTTGGCTGCCGGGCTTCGCACCGGAGTGCGCCGTGCGCGAGCGCGCCGGGTGTGACGCGGCGACTTCAGGCGAGTTGAACCGCGTTTGAGGGCTGGCATCGGAGCGTGCAAAGCTTACGCGCGCCCGGATGCGCATTCTCTCCGGATTCGGCGGTTGGCGCGCTTCGGGCGGGTTCTGTCGGCCCTGCGGAGTGTGTTGTCCGCATGTCAGTGACGGGGCCGGGCGCACGCCCAAGTGTGTGAAATCGCACAATCGCAAGCCTGGGTTTGCATTCGCTCCGATTGTGTGCGATGGTTCTCTATAGAGTGGGGGTTGGTTCCTCGATTGTGGGGCCGGACTTGCCGGCTCCGTTTTGACAGGTGCTCACCTGTCGGCCCCGGGCGTTCCGAACCGGAACTGCCGGGGCCACTTTTTTCCGTTGCGTCAGCGAATCCAATCCGCTACGCCGCCCGCGTCAGTGCACGCGTTGTGCGTGCGCGCCGCCCTCGTCGCCCGCCGGATGATCCAACGACTCGATCCACTCAGCCTGCTGCGGATGTTCGCCGAGCCACTCGATTTCGCCGCTGTCCAGGTGATAGATGCCGCCGACGATCATCAGCTCGTGCGCCTGCACGAGCTTGCGCGCCTCGTCGCTTTCGCGCAGGACCGTGAGCACCGTCTGCCAGACGTTGACCCGCACCGCGGCTTCGACCAGCGGCTTACCCTTCAGTTCGGGGTGCACCTGCCGCAGCGCCTCCACCGCCGGTCGGATGTTGTCCACCAGCTCCGGGATGTATCCGTGCAGCGCGGCCCTCTCGGCTACCGCCGTCACCGCGCCGCATGTGCTGTGCCCGAGGATGACCAGCAGCGGCGTGTGCAGGTGTCCGACGCCGTATTCGATCGTGCCGAGCTCATCCGTGTCGGCCACGTTTCCTGCGACGCGCACGACGAAGACGTCGCCGATGCCCTGATCGAGCAACATCTCGACGGGCACGCGCGAGTCGGAGCAGGCCAGCACGGTGACGAAGGGCTTCTGGCCTTCGCTGGCGGTCTGCTTGCGTCGCTCGGCCGAGAGATTCGGGTGTTCGGCGAGATTCAGCACGAATCGCGAGTTGCCTGCGCGGGCCGCCTGATACGCCTGTACCGGAGACGGACCGTTGGGCGCGTGGGCTGCGGCGGCGGCATGCGGGTCGGGTGTTGCGCCGGCTGCGGCGGCGACCGACGGGTTGCTGTGCGGGTCTCGCGCTGGTGCGGGCTGGTCGGGCGGCGCTGTCTGGTGACCCTTCCGTTCCGCCGGCGCCGGATCGTGGGTTTCCGCCGAGGGCTCCGACGCGTCGCTGACGGATGCCAGCAGGCGCGCCTGGTCCGGATGCTCGCCCAGCCACTCCACGGCGCCCGTCTCAATGTTGTACAGCGCGCCGACGACCGCAACCTCGCCCTTTTCGGCGGCCTCGCGGACGATCGCGCTGCGCGTGAGAATGTCCTGGATCGACTGCCAGATGTTCAGCCGGATTGCCGCACTGACCAGTGCCGCGCCTTCCAGGGTGGCGTCGTGCCGGCGCGTGCGCGTGACCGCTGGAATGATATTGTCGATCAGCGCGGGCAGATGCCCATGCACTTGCGCATTCTCAACCACCGCCGTCACGGCGCCGCACTTCGTGTGCCCCAGCACGACCAGCAGCGGCGTGTGCAGGTGCCCGACGCCGTACTCGATCGATCCGATTTCGTCCGTATCGGCGACGTTGCCGGCGACGCGGATCACGAACACGTCCCCGATGCCCTGGTCCAGCAGATTCTCAACCGGGACGCGCGAGTCGGCGCACGCGAGCACAGTGGCGAACGGCTTCTGACCGTTCTGGCCGGTGTCGGCGCGGCGCGCCGCATCGGCGTTGGGGAACTGGCACTGCCCGGCGACATAGCGCTCGTTTCCCTGGCGCAGCCGATCCAGCGGGCCGGTATCCGCGGCGAGACGATTCGTCGTCGCACACGCGAGCACGATCAGCAGGACGGTGCATGTAAGAGGAACCCGATGCGCCGCAGGTCGCTGGGGGATTGCACTCAGTGCCAAGGCGATCTCCTTTTTCCGCAAGATCGGCAGAGTTCTGCCGGGAGTTTGCCCGGACAGCGAGAGCTGCGCGTCGGGCGCGTTGCGACGGCGCACGGGTGCGAGCCGCGCGCCCGGGCATTGCGGAAAGGACGCCGTGCGAATCCCCCGGTCGGTCGGATAGACTCTTGCCAATGGAACTCCCCGAGATCGAATACATCCGCGGGCTGCCGCTGCCCCTGGTGCGCAGCGCGCCGCACGAATGCCCGTATTTGGCGGGGCAGGTCGCGCGCGAGCTGGTTGCCATCGCCGAGCACGTGGATGCGAGGACCTACCAGCGGATGATGGATTTCGGCTTTCGTCGCGCCGGAACCGTCTTTTACCGCCCGACCTGTCCGAGCTGCCAGGCCTGCGTGCCGATCCGCGTGCCGGTTGCGCAATTTCGGCCGAGCCGTTCGCAGCGGCGCGTGCACCGGCGAAACGCCGACGTGGCCGTCAGGGTCGGCCCGTTGCGCGTCGACGAGGAGCGAATGCAGCTTTTCGCGCGCTACCAGCACTGGCGGCACGAGTCCCACCTGACCGGCGACCGCCGCGAGTTCGTGCGCTTCCTCGGAATCTCGCCAGTGCGATCGATCGAGATGAGCTACTGGCTCGGTTCGCGTCTGGTCGGCGTCGGCGTGCTCGACGTCTGCCCGCACTCGCTCTCCAGCGTTTACTTCTACTCGGAGCCGGAGCTGGCCGGCCGAAGCCTGGGCGTGTTCTCAGGGCTGTGCGAGATCGAGGAATGCCGCCGCCGCGGTCTGCCGCGCTGGTACGTCGGCTTCTACATCCGCGGCTGCTCCAAGATGGAGTACAAGGCGCGCTTCGAGCCGTACGAGCTGCTGGGCGCCGACGGAGTCTGGCGGCTCGACGAGCTCTGAACGCGGGCCTCACCTCAGTCGGACGGCCCGCCCTCGCGGGCTCAGCTTTGCAGCGGCAGCGGGTGTGAAGCGGGGCTGCTCGGCTCGCCGCGCGGCGCCAGAGTGCTGCGCAGGTCGTCGTAGCTGCGAGCGAGATAGTCGTCGCCGATGCGGGCGCCGATGTGCTGCCAGGGCAGCCGCTCGTCGCGGCTCCGCTCGCGGTGCGCGTACCAATCGGGATCGACGCCGGTCTGCTCGTAGGCGGCCCGCCAGTGGCGCTCGTCGTAGGTCTCGTCCCAGCCGTCCAGCCGGGCCCCGTGCTTCCAGGCGGCGAGGATGACCGCGCCGAGGCGGCGGTCGCCGCGCGCGAAGACGGCTTCCAGGATCGAGCGGCGCGGGTCGTGGGTCTTGATGATCACGCTGCCGCGCCCGCCGCGCCGCGGTGTGGGCTGCGCCAGGTCGTTCTCGCTGCGCATTTCGTTGGCCGAGCCGAAGCTGCCGGACGTGACCAGCACGGCGCGGCGCGCCACGGCCCCGCGCTGGCCGCGCGAGGCGAGCGCGCGAAGCCGGTCCTGCACGTCGTAGAAATACTCGATGCGCGGCTGAGCCATCCATTGCAGCGGGGTGAACGCCTTGGGCACGAGCCAGCCGACGCTGGCGGTGACGTGCGCGGGGCCCTTGCCCAGGCTGCGCCGCTCCAGCGAGACGGTGTTCGCCAGGCTCCAGATCGCCTCGATGTCTTCCTCGCGCTCGCCGGGGAAGCCGGCCATGAAGTAGAGCTTCAGCCGATTCCACCCGGCCTTGTAGACCTCGCGCACCCCGTCGAGCAGGTTGCCGTCGGTCACTTTCTTGCGAATGGCGCGGCGGAGATCGTCGCGGGCGGCCTCGACCGCCATCGTGATGCCGCCCTTGCGCACGCCGTTGGCCATCCACGGAATGTGCTGGAGCATCTTGTCGATCCGCAGCGACGGGAAGCTCAGGTTGACCAGCCGCGGGGCGAAGCGCTCGTTCGCGCGGCGGGCCAGCTCGGGCAGCAGCGGGTAGTCCGCGGTCGAGAGCGAAAGCAGCCCGAGCTCGTGCTGACCGGTCGCCCAGTAGGCCTCCTCGGCGATCTCCAGCACGCGGTCCACGCTGCGATACGTCAGCGGACGCTTGGTGTAGCCCGCGTGGCAGAAACGGCAGACCTGCGGGCAGCCGCGCATGATTTCAATCGCGATCCGGTCATGAACCACCTCGATCCACGGAACCAACGGGCGTGTCGGAAACGGCGCGACGTCGAAGTCCGGCGTTCGGCAGCGCTCGATGCGGGCGGGCAACCCGTCGACGGTCGGCTGCATCGCCGCGATGGTTCCGTCAGGGTGGTACGTGACGCGGTAGAGGTTTGGCGCGTAGATCCAGGGGAAGCGCCGCGCCAGCAGCGCGATCATCGCGCGGCGCGGGACACCGTCGCGCTTGTATTCGCGCACGGCGTCCAGGATCGCGGCCAGGCTGTGCTCGCCGTCGCCGATCACGACCAGGTCGACAAAGTCGGCGACCGGTTCGGGGTTGTCGGCCTGCGGTCCGCCGACCACGACCAGCGGGTGCTCGTCGGTTCGATCCTGATGTCGCACGGGGATGCGCGCCAGGTCGAGCAGGTTCACCAGCGTGGTGAAGCACAGCTCGTACTGGAGTGAGATGGCCAGCAGGTCGGCGTCGCGCACCGGCTGGCGCGTGTCCCAGGTGAAGAGCGGAATGCCCACGCGGCGCATCAGCGCTTCCGCGTCGACCCAGGGCGCGTACGTTCGCTCCGCGCACACGCCGGGGGTGTGATTGCACAGCCCATAGAGAATCTGGCAGCCGAGGTGGGACATCCCGATCGAATAGGTGTCCGGAAAGGCGACCACGACGCGCAGCTCGGCGCGCTCCCAGTCTCCGGGTTGCACGAGCTGGTTCAGCTCACCGCCGATGTACTGCCCGGGCTGCCGCACGTAGGGCAACAGCTCGTGGCGGACACGTTCGGCCAGTGAAGCGCTCATCGGGGGACCTCGCAGCGGGCACGGGCGCGCGACGCGGCGCCTGCCGGCATTATAGGCGCTCGGCGGTCGGCGGCTGTGGCTCCGCGTGCGGCGCCGGTCGCGTCAGCAACGTGAAGCGCATGGTGCCGGTCACGCGCTCGTCGCAGACGCTCAGGGTTGTCAATCGCCGCGTCTCCAGCTCGGTGGCCAGGCCCTGTCGGAACACGATCAGCCCTTCTGAAGCAAGCCGAGGTGCGATCCGTTCGAGCAGGTCGATCACCGCGATCGAGTCGCGTGCGTCGCGATAAGGGGGGTCGACGAACACCAGCCCGAAGGTGCCGTTCGCGGCCGGGGCGCGCGGGATGCGCATGGTCCAGGCGTTCTCGCTGAGCACGCGGGCGCGGCGTTCGGCCCGCAGCTTGGCGAGGTTGCCGCGGAGCGTGGCGAGCGCCCTGCGGTCGCGTTCGACGAAGGTGCAGTGCGTGGCGCCGCGTGAGAGGCATTCGATGCCCAGGCCGCCGCTGCCGGCGAAGAGGTCGAGCACGTCGAAGTCCGGTAAGTAGCCGGGCAGCCCGAAGCGCGTTCCCAGGATGTTGAACAAGGTCTCCTTGGCCCGATCGGTGATCGGACGCGTGGTTTCGCCGGGAGGGGCGGCCAGGGTTGCGCCGCGGAATTCGCCTGCAATCACGCGCATGAAAGCCCCGTGCCGCGCGGTCCCCGCCGCGGCGCCGCGCCGGCCAACTGGACGCCGCGCACACGCCAGCCGATACCCCAGGCAGCATGGTAAACGACCTGCGGCGCATACTGCACGGCTGGAACTACGAGCCCGGGAAGATTTCGGTGCGCAAGATCATCGGGCGCGACGGGCGCGAGAAGGTGCAGACGCGCGTGGACCTGGGCGTGCTCCAGTTCGAGACCTTCGGGCGCCCGGACGGCGCGCGGCCGCACGATTGCGACTCGCTGCTGGACCACTACGAGCATCGTCTGCGCGAGCATCACCAGTCGCGCGACGCGGACGACGATTTCCTGCTGCGCGGGCGCGATTGCGAGGCGCTGCGCTACGAGGCGCACCTTTACTATCAGCGCTTCCTGTCGATGTTCGTGCTCGAGGACTACGACGGGGTCGCCCGCGACACGCGTCACAATCTGCGCCTGATCGAGCTGTGCACCCGCTACGCGCACAGCCAGCGCGAGCGCGACGCTTTCGAGGCTCACCGCCCGTACACGCTGATGATGAACGCGCGCGCCCGAACCTACCGCGCGTTGCGCGAGGGCAACTACGAGCGCGCCCTGAGCACGGTGAACACCGGCATTCGGCGCGTCAGCGAGGCCCTGGGCGAGCGCGGCGTCGAGGGCGACGCGGTCCGCGTGGAGCTGCGCGTCATGCTCGACCTGCGGAGCGAGGTGTTCGAACGCATGCCCGCCGACTGCCCGGCCCGTCTTCAGCAGGAGCTCGAATCGGCCCTGGCGCAGGAAGACTACGAGCGGGCCGCGCGCCTCCGCGACGCGTTGACGGCGCGGCGCTCGGCCGACCGCTCGGCCTGAGCACGCCGCCGAGCAGCGGCGCGCACGCATTCCCCCGCGAAATCCAAAGTGGACACCCGGCGTTGGACGAGCGAAAGTACGTCCATTCGCGCCGGCGCAGCGGTGGGCCCGACCCGTGCAGCCGGGCCGGTCGGCGCAGTCGCGGCTTCGGCGTGCCCATGTCGCCAACGGAAATGCCCTCGGCAACTCGCCTGGCTGCGGCGCTCGAAATCTCCGAGCGCAGCGGAAGCACGCGCACCGAGAGGCTGCGCGGCGACCGCATCATCCTCGGCCGCTCGCGCGCCGTGGACCTGCACATCGAGGACCCGACCGTTTCGCGGCGCCATGCCGAGATTTTCCGCGACCCGTTCGGCCGCTGGTGGATTCGCGACCTCGGCAGCCGCTTCGGCACGAGCGTGAACGGCGAGACGATCACCGAACGCATGCTCAGCGGAGGCGAGGAAATCCGCGCCGGCGACTGTCGGCTGCGCTTCCAAGCGGCCGGCCCCAACGTTGTCGAGGTGCCGCTGCGCACCGCGATCGTGGGCGACGAATCCGGGCTGCTGTTGACCACGCTGCGCGAGAGCGAGCCGCCCGCGGTCAACGCGGCGCATCTGTCCGAGATTCTCGAGCTCGGCACGCGGCTGATGCACGTCGCCGACGAGCAGGATCGCCGCCAGTGTCTGTGCGATCTGATGGTGCGGCGCAGTTTTCACGGGACCGCGGCGCTGGTGCTGCGGGTGAATCCGCAGCAGGTCGGCGAGCCGCCGGCGGAATTGGCCCGCGCCGAAGGGCCGACCCTGCGGGCGGATCACGCCGGCTACGTCTCGCGCTCGCTGCTGACGGCGGTCTGCCGCTCGCGCGAGCCCTCGCTGGCCAGCAACGCACCGATGGGCAAGGTCGACGTGAACCTGTCGCTCTCGCCGGCGCAGATGCGCACCGCGGCGGTGGCCTGCCCGCTGGGCGAGCACCCCGGCGCGCTGGATCTGCTCTACGTGCATTTCCCGCCGGAATTCGGCACCGCGGAGTGGCTTTCGCTCGCGTCGCTATCGGTCGCGCAGTATCGCCAGGCGGACGCGGCCTGGAAGCTGCGCGAGCGCGACGCGGCGCATCAGGTCATCGAGCGTGAGCTGCTGCGGGCGCGCGAGATTCAGAACGGGCTGCTGCCGCAGGAGACCCCCCTGCCGGGGCTCGACGTTGCGATCGGGTTCGCGCCCTGCCGCTGGGTCGGCGGAGACTACGTCGACACCGTGCCGCTTCCCAACGGCAGCGTGCTGCTGGCGGTCGCCGACGTCAGCGGCAAGGGGCTGGCCGCGGCCATGACCACCGGCAACCTGCACGCCATTGTGCACGCGCATGTCGGCGAGGACTTCAATCTCTCGCAGTTGATGCGCCACCTGAACACCTACCTGGATCGGCACCTGCCCGACGACGCGTTCGTCACGATGCTGGCGCTGCAAATCGACCCGCGCAGCGGTGAGTACGAGGTGGTCAACGCCGGCCATCCGCGGCCGATGCTCGCCGCCCCTGGGGCGGAGCTCGCGCCGCTGCCCGCGCCGGCGTATCCGCCGCTGAGCGTGCTCGAAGCGCCCTTCGAGGCGACGCGCGGGCGGCTGCCGGCCGGCGCCAGGCTGTTCCTCTTCACGGACGGCGCCACCGACGTGTGCGACGAGCAGGACGTGCGGCTCGAGCTCGACGGGCTGCTGGAGATGCTCGCCAGAACGGTCCGCGAGCTGCCCGACGCGCCCGCGGCGGAGATCGTGCGGCGGCTGAACGCGTCGCTGGATCAGTACCAGGGTCAATCGCTTCCGGCCGACGACCGGACGTTTCTGGTGGCGCGCTGGTCGGGGGCGTAGGCGCCGGTTTCTCGCCGGAGCGGGTTTTTCCGCCGGCAACACAGCCACGCGCCCGCAGCGGTCCTCGGCGCGGGCGCGTCATCCCGCCGCCACGCACGCGGGCCGGATGGGGGTTCCATCCGGCCCGCGGCGGCGTCAATGCGCGTTCAACGTACCTGTCTCGTCGGTCCTTGTCGGCCGACGCACGTCCGCATTCCTCGCCGCCCAGCGCGGGGCGGCGCTACGGCCCTCGACCTAGCAGGTGACCCCGAAGTTCACCAGCATTTCGCTGAGGTCGTCGAGGTCAACGTCGCCGTCGCCGTCGAAGTCGCCGTCGTCGTACGTCGCTCCGCTGGTCATGCCGAAGTGGACCAGCAGGATCGACAGGTCGTCGAGGTCGACGTCACCGTCGCCGTCGAGGTCGGTCGGGCAGGGGTTCTGCACCGCGCGGCCCTTGACGACGATGTCGTCGAGGTTCCAGCCGGGGTAGGTGACCGACGTGTCGGTCGTTCCCATCACCCAGCGCAGGTACACCGTCGCCTGACCGTCGGCCGCCGCCGAGATGTCGTATTCCTGGAGCGACCAGGCGTTCTCGGAGATTGCGGCGCCGCTGTGCGACCAGATGGTCGTCCAGGTCGAGCCGTTGTTGCTGACCTGGAAGGCGGCGTGGTCAAAGCTGGCGGACTCGATGCCGAGCCAGCGGCGGAAGCTAACGGTCACATCGTAGTAGCCCGTCAGGTCCATCGCGGTGCTGGTCAGGTTTCGAGCCGGGTTGAGGACGTTGGGATAGTCGCCGGCGAGGTTGTAGCCGTAGACGTTCTGCCCGGTGTAGCCGCTGGTGGGGTCGAGGTTGTGGCTGCCGCCGCCGGTGGGCTGGCCGAAGGCCCACTGCCCCTCGACGCTCCAGCCGGGGTTGGTGTCGTCGACGAGGAACTCATACACCGGCACGGGCACGCCGACCATGATGCTGACGGTGGCGGTGTTGGAATCGCCGCCGTCCGGAGGCGTGCCGCCGTCGTTGACCTTGTAGGTGAACGAGTCGTCGCCCTCGTAGCTGCCGAACGGATCGTACGTGACCGTGTCGCCGTTGTTGGCAAGGGTATATGGGGCGGCGTTGATCGCACCGGCCTGCGGGTCGAGGAGCTGCCCGTGCGCCGGCAGGTCGTTGATGATGTAGTCGAGCGGGCCGGGCAGTCCGTCATCCAGGCCGAGCAGTTGGATCGAGACGGGCGTGCCGGTGCTGACTTCGACCGAAACGTCGGCCGCGGTCGGCGGGCGCGGCCCGCAGCTTCCCACCGCGGACAGGTCCGTCGCCGCGAAGTCCGGATCCAGGCCGACGCCTTCCGACAGACCGACGATGCCGTCCTGCGCCGCCATCGTCAGCCACGTGATCGTGATCGTGCCGTCGAAGTACAGCTCGATCTGGAAGGTGTTCTGGTTGCTGGTGAGATACTCCGGCACGTTCTGCCAGGTGACCGCCATGTGGTCGGCAAGCTGCTTCCAGCTCACGGTGCCGCCGACGGACGGGTTGAGGTCGTCGAACCAGCCGGCGACGCGCGGCAGGTCGAAGTGCGCCCCGTACGACTCGTTGTACTCGCCGTCGGACGCGCCGAAGGTGACGTAGCCGTTCGCGCCGACGTAGAGGCTGGCATAGGCGGTGCCGTAGATCTTCACGGTGTTGCCGCCGCCGACGCTGACGAGGGCGTTGCCGTCGTCGCTGAGCGCGAGGCTCGTGCCGCCGGTTGGATCGGTGGGCAGGCTGCCCGCCAGCTCGATGCAGGCGTCATAGCGGCTGATCGAGGCGTCCGGAACGAAGGTCAGCGTCTTGCCGACCAGGTCGCTGCCGGTGGTGAACTGCTCGGTGAAGAAGTCGGGCACGGCCGGCGTCACGAAGCTGAAGCAGGCGCCGCCGTTGTTGTCGCCCGCGGTGTTGTCGGCCGGATCGGTCGCCGCGACGTCGAACAGGTACGTGGTGTCGGGCGTCAGGCCGGTGAGGTCGATGGTGTGGCTGGTGCTGTCGGCGGCGCCGGACTTGGAGTCGCTGGGTGAGCCGCAGACCGTGCCGTAGTTCGTCGTGCCGTCGGCCGGCTCGTTCGTATCGAACGTGATGGTGGCCTTGCGCGGGCCGACGTTGCTGACCGCGACGTTGCTGATGACCGGTGCGGTGCAGTCGACGGCCGCGCTGTCGGTGACGGTTACGTTGGTGCCGCCCATGCCGTCGTCGGCGTCGATATAGGTCGCGGTGACGGTGTCGCCTTCGGCGATCTGGAGCAGGCCGGGGGCGTTGGTGGTGTTCATCGGCAGGGTGCCGAGGAACGTCGCGGCTTCCGGCGAAATCTCGGTCAGGGTGACGGTTTCGCCGGCGGGCTCGCTGGTCGACGTGACGGTGACGTTCACGGTGTCAACGATCGTGTCGCTGGTGTTCAGGTCGCAGTCGACGACGCGCAGCGTCGCGGTGGAATCGCAGTTGTACTTGCTCGAATCGAGGCGGATCAGGCCCTGGCTGGAGCAATTGACCAGCAGGGGGGAGGCCGCGATCGAGAAAGGCTGCGGTCCGACGGGCACGCTGGTGCCGCGCACCTCGACGGTCCAGCCGCCGGCCTGCGGGTTGGCGACGTAGACCTGCTCGATGTTGTCGCGGTGGTTTTCGGCGGTCTGGACGGCGGCGGCCGACGGGACGGCCGGGTTGAGCGTCCAGGGGTAATAGCGCGTGCCGCCGGGGCTGGTCACGACCAGGTCGAGGTCGTTGACCAGGTTGGGGTTGACGTTGGGCGTGCCGGGGGCGTCATCCCAGGCCAGCGTGATCCGCAGGGCGGGATCGCCGGGGTTGACGACCGCGACGAGGTTGTAGGAATCGCCGCCGGTGACTTCGGCTTCGGTGAAGTTGCCGGTGCGCATGAAGTCGACGGCGTCCTGGATGCGGACGGAGCCGTAGCCGGTCTGATAGTCCGGCCCAGCGCTGACGATGTCGACCGCGGTGTGCGCGAAGAGCACTTTCAGCGTGGAGTTGCGGAAGTCGGGCTCGCCGGGATGCGAGTCGCGATAGTCTTCGAGCAGCAGGGCGGAGAGTCCGCAGACGGTCGGCGAGGCCATCGAGGTGCCGCACAGGGCCGTGTAGCCGCCGCTGCTGTAGCAGGAAGTGACTCCGAAGTCGTCATTGGACTGGCAGCCGGGGGCGGAGATGTCGGGCTTCATGCGGCCGTCATCGGTCGGTCCCCAGCTTGTGAAATCGGTCACCGAGTCGTCATTCGAGTTCAGGGCGCCGACCGTGATGTGGTTCTTGGCATCGGCGGGCGGGGCGATGCTGTAGTAGTCGCCGAAGCCTTCGACGTCGCAGCGCGAGCCCTGGCGCTCGTTGCCGTTGGCCCACACGATGCGGAAGGGCGCCCCGCCGCTGACGCTGCCGCGGACGACCGCGTCAATGACGGCGGAGGTCAGGCCGTAGTCGCCCTGCCAGGTGCAGTCGAAGCCGTTGGGCTCGACGTTGCTGCCGATGGAGTTGTTGGAGACATCGGCGCCGTAGACGGTGATGGCCTCGCCGTAGTCCGCCTCGAGGTCGCCGGGGTCGGTGTAGAGGAAGCCTGGGGTGAGACCGCCGGGCTGCTCGAAGCCGTAGGAGATGATGTCGACGCCGGGGGCCATGCCGCGGTAGAGCGCGTTGCCCGCGCCGCTGCCGCCGATGGTGCCGGCGACGTGCGTGGCATGTCCGGAGATTCCGGAGGTGTCGCTGGCACCGACGGTGAGCCGGCCGGCGAGGTCGCCGTGCGCGAAGACCTGACCGCCGTCGTAGACGAGCACGTCGATGCCGGTGCCGATGAGGCTGTAGGGCGGGCTGAAGACGGTGTCGGCTCCGACCCGGGCGCGGTTGCTGTTGTTGAGCTCGCTCATCAGCGGCAGCGGGGGCTCAATCCACTGTACGCCGTCGCTCGCTGCCAGCAGGTTGATGTTCTGATAGGGCAGAGCGACCACCATCGCATTGACGGACCGCAGGTGCCGGAAGACGACGCCGCCGGCCTGCTCGACCCGTTGGGCGCCGGCCACCGGGCTGACGTCCGGAAAGAGCATGACGTAGACGCCGACGATCGGGTTGCTCGGGTCCTTGTTGTCGTGGACGGACCACTTGGCCACCTCGCCGGCCAGCAGGTCGGGATGCAGCTTGTGACGAAGCTGGATGTCGCCCGCATAGGTGAGCGGGGCGGCGGCAAGAACGGCCTGCGGGTCGACCTTCGCGCCCAACGAAGCGAAGTAGGCGTGGTCGCCCAGGTAGCCCTGCAGGTGCACGCCGGCCGCGGAGAGCGCGGTCTGCTGCTGGGGTGTTAACGCGGAGGAAAACTGCACGACGATGTGCTTGCCGGCGGCGTTGGTCGCAAGGTGAGCAACGTCCTGCGCGACGCGCTTGACCGGCTGCACAGGCGTAAGTTGTGTACCGGTGCGCCAGCGAATGTCGGCCTGGCCGTGCGGTACGAAGGCCAATGTCGCCGACAGTGTGGCGGCACAGGTCAGGCACCGCGCCAGGCGCGCGTGCACACGGGTCTTACGAGCGGATGTCATGAAAGGGGTTCCTCCTCCAGGATGGAAAGGCGGCGCAACCGAAGCAAGGACGACGGTGCCGCGGCAATCAGGACTAAGTCCATGCATGGGACCTGATGTCGGAAAGTTCAGTCTAACGCGCTCGGATAGCGAAAGAAATCCCGGACCGGGCGATTTCGGGCCTTGTGAACGCAGGTCCGTTTTGTTGAAGGCGCCGCTGCGTCGAAAAGTGGAGAAAAAAACAGCCGCGCCCGGTTGCCCAGGCGCGGCGTGTCGATGGCGTTCAGATCGGTCTTCGTGCGCGGGTTAGCTGCCGAAGTTCACCAGCAGCAGCGACAGATCGTCGAGGTCGACGTCGCCGTCACCGTCCACGTCGCCCTGCTCATAGGTGGCGCCCGACGTCGTTCCGAAGTGCACCAGCATGATCGAGAGGTCGTCGAGGTCCACGTCGCAGTCGTGGTCGAGGTCGCCCGGGATCGGCTCCACGACCGGCAGCGTGATCTTCGAAACCCACGTCCGCCAGCTTCCCGTCGTGTACTCGTGGTGTCCCCAGAACGCGCCCGGCTCGGCCGGGTCCGCCGAGACCGCGGAGTAGTCGCCCCAGCGCCCGCTGGTGTCCGAAGTGGTGCTGGCTTTCTCCAGGGCCGGAGCGCTGAACGTGCCCAGCGGGTCGCACGCCAGCCGGTACGCGCTCCACATGCTGAGGTACTCGTTCGAGGCGCTGCGCGTGAAACACAGCACGGCGTTGCCGGCGTCGTCGACCGTGATGGACGAGAACGTCAGGTAGATCAGCGCGCCCGGGTTGATCACGCCGGACTGCACCAGCGCCGGATTCTGGCCCGAGGTCGGCCAGCCGTTCATTGCGACTTCGTACCAGCGCACCTTGACCGGGTTGTCGGCGTGATGGGTGGCCCAGAGCGAGCCGTTGCGATAGGCGCAGCTCCAGAAGCGGCCGTCGAACGTCTCGGGCCGGGCGGTGGTGCCCTGCTGGGCCGGGTCGCCCGGCGGAGCGTAGGACGGGACCGTCAGGGTGAACGTCGTCGTCGCGGGCGTGCCGAGCGGATTGGTCAGCGCGATCAACCGGACCTGCGTGTTGGTGGCGGCTTCCTTGTGCTCGATCATGTAGTAGGCTGGGGGGTTGTCGAACGCGACCGGCGGAATGCCGGCGGATTGCGTGCTGGTCGACAGCAGGAACGACTTGCTGATTGCCGGCGGACTGCCGGCCAGCAGCGAAGCCTTGTCCCAGATGTAGACCGGGTAGGTCGCGCCGGCGCCCGGGAAGCCGTCGCCGGTCACATACACGGCGGTGGCGTCCACGCCGATGTTGGGCGAATCGAACAGGTCGCCGGAAGTGGCGGTCGTGTCGAAGCGGTACTTGTACCACGTGCCGTTCGGGTTGCTGTCGTCCGAGACAGCGATCAGCACGTACGAATGCGTGCCGCCCGGCGGCGCGAACGCCTCCGCCGCCATCGCGATGAAGCGGCCGCTCAGCTCGTCGTACAGCACCTCCGGATCAAACACGAATCCCGACGCGCCCACGCTGCCCCAGAACCCGAACGAATCCTCGATCTCGTCCTGGAACTGAAGCACGCCGGCCTTGTCGTACGCCGCGATCCGCCCGTTCGTCATCACCACGATGTGATTCGGGCCGACCGCCATGTGCGGGTCCGGCGGCGTCCATCCGGTGTTGTTGACCGCGGTGAAGCCGAACGCGCCGCGTGTGTTGACGATCTCGCGCTCGTCCGCTTGATCGACGGCGAGCGGGTCGAAGGTCGGCGGGATGTGCGGCTGTGGACCGGCGGCGAGCACGACCTGCGGCTGCGCGCGGGTCATCTCGGCGGTGACGCCCTGCGTGCGGCCGTTGAGTGCCAGCGGCTGGTCGCAGCCCATGGTGACGTAGACTTCGTTCTTATCCTGCGGGCCGCCCTTGCCGCTCCAGACCGCGAGGGTGCGGCCGTCAAGGCCGAACGCGACGCGCGCGTGGCTGACGCAGCCGCACAGGCGCTGCGGGCCTTCCGTCGCGACGGAGACGCGAAACTCGCCGCCTGCCGGTGCACCGCTCGCATCGTAGCGCTGACCGAAGATCCCGTCGTGGTCGCCGTCGTCGCCGTTCCATGCGACCAGCAGGCTGCCATCCGGACGGACGGCGAGCGCGGCGCCGGATTGCTGACCGGCTCGGTTCGTGTTCACCACGAACGGTTCACACAGAGGCCTGCCGGAGGCGTCGAAACGGCGCGCCACCACGCCGTAGCCGTCCCCGTCCGAAGTCGCATCATGCCAGGCGACGAAAAACCCGGTTGGCGTTGCGGCAACCACCGGCTCCACCGGACTGACCGCGGGGGCGCCGTCCACGTCGAGTACGGCGCCGAGCGCTTTGCCGTCGGCGGTGTAGCGCTGCATCCAGACGCCTTCAGGACGACCGTCCGCGCCGATCGACGAGTAGGCGACCGCGAAGCTGCCGTCCGATCGGAACGCGACCGCCGGCGCCGAGGCATTGACGTGGGCGCTTGGGCTGACGGTGAATTCGTCGCCGCGCGGCGTGCCGTCGGCGTTGAGCAGACGGGCGCTGAGCGTGGCACGCGCGTTGCGCGACGACTGGCTTGACCAGACGGCCAGCAATTCGCCGGACGGCCCCGAAGCGATCACCGGCAGGGTCTGATCGCCGCGCGTCACCTGGTTGACGAGAATTTCGGAGCCGCCGGTCAGGTCGGCGCGGAGCCGCCGAGCGACAATGGCACTGCCTGAGCCATCCTGGCCGTGGGACTGCCAAGCCACCCAGATGCCGGCGTTGGGTGCCGCGGCGATTGCGGGCCGCGATTGATGCGACTGATTCCACAGGCCTAGTGCCGTCTCGCCGCCGATCGCAATGCCGTCGGCGTCGAATCGCTGAGCGTAAACGCCGTAGCGCCCGGACTGCTGCCGGCGGCTTTCCCAGGCGACTAAGAACGTGCCGTCCGGCTGTACGCACAGTACCGCCGCTTCCTGGGCGCTGGGTGTGTAGGTATTCGCGCGGAATTCGTAGCGATTGGCGGAGACGTTGGCCTGCGAGTTGCCGTAGGCCGCGCAGGCGATCGCCGCGCCCGCGACGTAGCAGAGCATCATCTTCATGTCAGGCTCCGAATGTTGCGGTTGAGTGCACGATCATCACGTTCCGCGGCCGGTCGGCCGGTCGCGGAGAATCGGCGGTAAGCACGCCGCGAGGATTTCGGCCCGAGTACGCTTATACCCGGGCCAAGCGTGGGAACACAAGCTCAGGCTCGCCCGAATCGGACCTGCGGCATGGCGCCGGCGACGGCGGAGCCGCATTATCGCCCCTGCGTCGGCGCCCATCAGCTATCATTCCACGTCTGCAGGAGGGATTCACGGTGGATGCCGAGGCGCTGATTCTGGATGAGCTGGAGCGACGGGTACTGGGCGTGCTGCTGGAGAAGGACTTCACCCAGCCGCAGGCCTACCCGATGACGCTGAACGCGATCACCGCGGCCTGCAACCAGAAGAGCAACCGTGATCCGCTGATGGAGCTCGACGACGATACGGTCTGGGACACGCTTTCGCGGCTGCGCGAACGCGGATGGGTGACACGCATCCTGCCGCAGCCGGGCGGGCGGGTCGACAAGTTCAAGCATGCCGTTCCTGAGAAGTTGAGCTGGCAGAGCCCGCTGCGCGCGGTGATGACCGAGTTGCTGCTGCGCGGTTCGCAGACCCCCGGCGAGCTGCGCTCGCGCTGCGCGCGCTTCACGCCCTTCGAGTCGCTCGAATCCGTGATGCAGGTGCTTGAGACGGCGATGCGTTGGAGCCCGCCGCTCGTGCGCATTCTTCCGCGCGGCGGCGGTCAGTCCGCGGATCGCTACGCGCACTGCCTGTACGCCGAGGGCGCGGACGCGTCGTTGCCGTCAGCTTCCGCCGCCGCAACGCGCGCGGGTGCGCCCGCGGCCGCATCCGTCGGCGCGGGCGGTGACGTCGATTCGCTCCGAGACGAGTTGGCGCACCAGCGGCAGGAGATTGCGGCGCTTCAGCTCCGGCTCGCGCGCGTGGAGCAGCAGGTGGGGATTACGCCGCCGCATGAAATCGGGTGACTGCGCGATGGGAGTCTCGCACGAGCGAGAGTCGCGTCCCGCGATTTCGCTCAGCGCGCTCGGACGAATGCGTCGGGCTTCAAGCCGGATTGCGGCAGCGCTGGTCGAATGTCCTTGAGGAAGCGCTGCGCGTCGGTGTAGTAGCCCGCGGTCGGGCGCAATGCCGGGACCCATCGTCGCCAGTACGCGTTGAAGCGGTCCATCAGCGATTCGCGCAGGTACTTCGCGAGCATGCTGGCCAGAGCAACGGGCAGGTGCCGGCGGTCGGCGTCGACCGAGAACTCGATCGTCCATTGCCGATCGCCGCGCGAAAGCCGGTATCGGCTGGTCGTTTCGGACTCGGCCTCGACGCGCAGCGCGCGATCCGGAAAGCTCGACAGCAGCAGGGGAGTGTAGTGGCTGCGCCCGCCGAGCCGATCGACGCGAAAGTGAATCCGACGGAACGACGCCGGCGTGTGCGTGTCCACCCAGTCGATCAACCGCAGAATTCGCTCCACGAGCACGGCGGCCTTGTTATGCGTGTGCGCCAGTCGCGCGTTGAGCGCGTCCTCGGTCAGCACACAGGCCCGCAGCGTCGCCAGCCGAGCCTCGGCGGCGTTCATCGCCGCAAGCAGTCGCGCACGCACGCCGGCGGTGCTGCCGAAGGACGCATCCAGCGGCAGCGGCTGCGCCAGGTCGGCATACCACGGGGTCGTCGGAGTCGGGGCGACCGTCGCCCCCAGCGCGGCGAGAAACGCGCCGAGGCCGTCGCAGTTCAGGTCGGCGGCCTGCGCCAGCGTCAGCACGACGCGCTCCAGCGGCGCCAACCCGTGCTTGCGGTCGAAGACCTCCTTGGAGTCGCCGATGCGCAGGCGCCAGTCGCGCCGCGCAGCGTCGCGCGTTACCGCAGCGCCGAGCAGCGACCACAAATCCGCGTCGGCGTGCTCGTCGGCGAGGTCCCACACGCTTGCACCGATCAGCAGCGGACCGAGCGACGGTCCGTAGCCGGCCTCGTCTATTCCGACGATGCGAATCACGCGCTACCAGCCCAGCGTGTAGAAGATCACGGCAAAGACGCAGTCCGCGGCGATCAGCGCCACGATGCTCTTTACGACCGTGGTGGTGGTTGCCTTGCCGACGCCCTCGGCGCCGCCGCGCACGTTCAGCCCCTCGTAGCAGGCCAGGCCCGCGATGAGCACGCCGAAGACGGCGGCCTTCACGAGGCCGGTGAAGTAGTCGCCGAGGCGGATCGCGGCGCGCGTGCCGTCAAGGTAGAGCAGCGCGGGAATGTCCAGCACGACGACGCCGGTGAACATGCCCCCCAGCATGCCGACCACATCGGCCAGCACGCTGAGCCCGATCAGCATGAGGGTGGTCGCGATGACGCGCGGCACGACCAGGTAGCGGATCGGATCGAGCGCGTGGGCGCGCAGGGCCTTGATCTCCTCGCCTTCGACCATGGTGCCTAGCTCGGCGGCGATGGACGCGCCCGCGAACCCGCTCAGCAGAATCGCGGTGATGAGCGGCCCGAGTTCGCGCAGGACAGCGATTGCGACGACGTCGGCGGTGCGCTCGACCTGGCCGTAGGCTTCGAGCGTCGGCGCCATGTTGAGCGCCAGGATGATGCCGATGAACGCCTGTACGACGATGACGATGGGAATGCTGCGCACGCCGAAGCGGAAGCTCTGGGAGGCGATGTCGGCCCAGGGGACGCGCCGCCCGCGCGGGTTGAGCCAGGCGCTGGCGCGCAGCAGGACGACGGAGAGCAGCCGGGTGACGCCGCCGACGTACGCGGCCGCACCGTGCAGCTTGCCGAGTCCCCGGCGCGTCGCCCCGCCGACGGCCTCGACGCCGCCGCGCAGCCGCGAGGGGCGCGGAGGATTCTCGGTGGCGCTCATACCTTGTGAGCCTGATCCAGCGATTCGACGATCCGGAAGAACGTGCTGAGCCGCGTGATTTCAAGCAGGCTGCGGACGCGCGGCTGCACGCCGAGCAGCACGAGCGGCGTGTTGCGCTGCTCGGTGCGGCGTTTGAGATCGACGAGCGTGCCGAGGCCGGAGGAGTCCATGTACTTCAGCCCGTGCAGATCGAGCACGAGCCGTTTCGGCTGGGAGTCGATCACTTCGAGCAGCCGGGCGCGCAGCTCGGGGGACGAGTTCAGGTCGACTTCCCCGAACAGCCGCAGGATGGTCGCCCCGCCGTCGCTGGCCGTTTCGATGCGCAGTGTCGCCTGGTTGTCAGTCATGGCAATCCCTGTCCTTCGCCGGCGGGTTGCTGATCGCCGACGAGAAGTACTTGCGCATCACCAGCCGCATGCCGCCGTCCGTTGCGTGGCTGTACTCGGCCTGGTCCATCAGGGCACGAATGATGTGCACACCCAGCCCGCCGGGACGGGGCAGGTCCAGGTCGCGGCCGCGGATCGAATCCAGCGGCACCTGCCGGCCCCAATCCCGCACGACAAACTCGAGCGCCCGCCCGTGGTCCGGGGTCTGGATGCACGCACCGCGCAGGCAAATGCGCTGCCCCGGCTGATTCTCGTACCCATGCCGAATCACGTTCGTGAGCGCCTCGTCCAGCGCCAGCACGATGTCGGCGTTCATTTTCTCGCTCGCCCCGCAGGCGGCGACCCACTCGCCAACCAGGTCGCGCACCCGGCGAAGATCCGCCGCGTCGCTGAGCATCTCGACCTCGAGCGGGCCGGGCATCATGAGCCGCCCCCCGATGCGAGATCGACGCTTGCACGCGTGGCGGGCCCCGAGCCTGCCGGCGCCGCCGGCGACGTCGAACCGCGCGGCCGCGCCGTCACCTGGCCGGAGCGCAACGCGTCCTTCCAGCGCGCCGCCGCCGCCGTGCGCGAGGCCTCGCTCGCGTAGTACACGTACCCGTACGTTTGCCCGCAGAGGCGTTCCAGCGCCTGGATCGCGTAGAGGCGAACCGCCGGGTCCGCGTCCTCCAGCAGCCGCACCAGCCGCGGGACGGACTCGACGTCGCCGCGCTCGGCGGTCTCAATTGCGGCCGCGGCGCGGTCCGGCGGATACTCCGATTCCATCCGCTCGTGAATCAACTGGCGATGGCAGGCACCGACAAGTCCGAGAGCGGACACGAGCAGTGCCAGACGAAAGATCCGCGGCATCGCGACCCCAGGCATGCCGCCCATTATAGAGAGGAAGACCGCGCGTCACACGGTCCCTCAGCGGCAACCGCGGGCGGCGGCGGGGTTCCCGCCGGCCTTGCGGATCTCGTCCAGGATGTCCTTCAGGCGGATGTGTGCGGTCTGGGCGACGCGCCGGTGAGCCCGACCGACGCGCTCCGGCGGCCCGACCCCGATGACGCGCATCGCCGCGGCCAGGCCGGCTTCGACGCCGCTGGCTGCGTCCTCGATCACCACGCAGCACGAAGAGGGGAGTCCCAGGCGTCTGGCACCCTCCAGAAACACGTCCGGGGCGGGTTTCGATGCGCTCACGTCGTTTCCGTCGACCACCGCATCAAAGCGCGAAGCCAGCTCCAGCCGGTCGAGCACCGCGCGCGTGTTGCGGCTGGACGACGCGACGGCGGTCCGCAGGCCGGCGTTCCGCAGCTCGCCCAGCAATCGGTCGACGCCCGGAAAGACGTCCACCGGCGTCAACGCCGCGACCCGCCGCAGGTATTCCGCGTTCTTGCGATCCAGCAGCGCCTGGCGCTGGTTCGGACCGAATTCGCCGCCGCGCGCGCCGAGCACCAGGATCAGGCTTTCCGAACGGCTCAGTCCGCGCAGGGCCTCGTTCGCCTGCCGGTCGAAGGGCAGCCCCAGCTCGCCCGCCAGGCGCAGCCAGCTCTGGAAGTGCAGCTCGGCCGTGTCCGTGATGACCCCGTCCAGGTCGAACAGAACGCCTCCGCGGATGGAGTCGGACGGGTGCGCCGCTCGCCCGCGGATTTCAATCATGCACTTCTTCCATGGGCTGCGAATTGCGAATCTCGACCGGCACAGTCAGGTGCTGGAACTGAGCGTCGGCGTCGTCGGTTTGCACGTCAATCGTAGCGCCGCCCGCCGGCAACTTCGTCGGGTCCAGAATGGTCACCTGAAGCTGGTGAAAGGCGAACGGCGCGTCCTTCACCGCGCGGGGCTGATCGGGAATCAGCTTCACCTGCACGGATGGATCGCTGGCGCTCACGCCGGTCACGTTCATGGGGTGTGCCGGCAGGTAGTTCACGCGCAGCGTCCGCAGCACCGGCCTGGGGGACGGATTGCTCAGGACGATGGAGGGCGGCGAAACCTCCACGCGCTCCATCGCGTAGGCACTGAGCGGAACATCCATCGTCGGGAAACGCGCGCTCGACGTCTTGAGCTTCAGCGTGAAGTAGTTCGTGCCGTGCTTCAGCGGCGGCAGGGTCGCCGCGGTCAGGCGGTAGCGCTGGCCGCGTTCGAGCTCCTCGAGCCGCACCTTGAACCTCTCGGTCGGCCCGCTGGGCATCGCCAGGGTGACCCGCTCCTTGAGATTGCAGGTGAGCTCGATCGTGCGCGAAGACTGGGAGTCACGCAGCAGTTGTCCGAACGCCAGCTTGTCCGTCGGGCTGGCTGAAAAGACGTTGTTGACGCGCCCTTTCACCAGGATTCGGACGGTCTGATGCGCGGGGTCGTTGGTCTCAATCGTCACGGACTGGGAGACGTTGACCTGGTTCTTCTTCGTGTTGTAGCGAATGCGCAGGCGGGTCTTCTCACCGGGGCCCAACTCCCGCTTCTCCGGCTGCGGAACCGTGCAGCCGCAGGTGCTATCCACTTTGAGCAGCTTCAGCGTGCCCGTGCCGGCGTTGCTGATCTCGAGGTTGGTCTCGCAGGGGTCGCCGTACCAGAGCGTGCCGAAATCCCATGTGGTCTGGCTCAGCTTGAGCTGCGGAATACCGGCCGGTTGCTGCGCCGGAAGGCGAACCGGAAGGAGGGCCAGAAGCAGCGGCGCGAGCATGATCGACAGACGCATTCTCGTCTCCCTTGAGCCGGGTCCATCCTGGCCTGACGACGGATGTCTGAGCCAACATAATCGATTGTTCGCGGGTTGGGCAGCGCTGCTCAGACGGGAATTTGTCATTGTCGTCGCAAGGTGCATTCAGAATCCGCCGGACGTCTCAAGCGGCTCGGCGGCGCTGGGAAGCGCAAAGCGGCTCGCCGCGGTTCCGGCAAGCAAACTCCCGCCGCGCCACTGGACACGCACGCTTCGCGGTGTTTTGATCGGCGTACTCAATTCGCTTGGAGGCGCGGTTCATGATCCGGTCCGTTCTGACGCTAGGCACTCTGCTCTGCTCGCTCGCGGCGGTTCCGCTCAGCCATGCCAGTGAGAACGAGGATGATGCACGTCGGCTCGCCAATCTGGAACAGCGGATTCGCGCTAACCAGCACGAACTCGATTCGCTCGACGCGCAGCTCGCGTCGCCCGGTCGGCAAGACGTGGATGCGGCCCGCACGGAGGAAATGCGCACTCAGATTCGCGCGCTGCTCAGCGAGCAGGAGTTTCGCGAGCAGCTCGCGGCCCCGACCGCGCTGGCCGGCTACGACAACGGCTTCTACATCAAGAGTGCCGACGAGCTGTTCAAGCTGAGCATCGGCGGCAACATGCAGTTCCGCTGGACGCACTACGGCGTCGGGCACCGCAATCGCTATCTCGCCCCGCGGCTGGAGCGCGACGACCGCACGGGGTTCGACGCCCAGAGGCTGCGCCTGATTCTGAAGGGCCATCTGCATTCCAAGGATCTGACGTACTACATGCAGATCGCCTCCGATGCGTCGAACGGCTACGACACGATCGTCCGTGACTTCTACGTGAACTACCGTTTCGCGGACGAGTTCCAGTTTCAGGCGGGCATCTTCAAGATCGCGGCGACCCAGTCCGAGCTCATGTCCGACAGCGCCGTCTCGTTCGTCGATCGGCCCATGGTCAACGACGTGTTCACGTTCGCGCGCGGGCTGGGCATTCGCTTCTGGGGCCAGGCCGCCGACAAGCGCATCGAGTACTTCGTCGACGTGGTCAACTCGTTCAACTCGTACAATAACCGCACGATCACGACCGATCCGGCCGAGCTCGACGGCAACCCCGCCATCGCCGCACGCCTTGTCTGGCACGCTTTGGGCGACAAGCCCGGCAAGGACTTGGCGGTCGAGCCCGACGTCGAGTTCCACGAGTCCCCAGCGCTCGATCTGGCGTTTCACTACGGCTTCAACGAGGACGACGGCGATCGGCGGACCACCCGAATCCCGTTCCCGGCCGCGACGAACTTCTGGAACTCGCGCGGCGGCTTCGGACTTACCCGCACGACCGGATTGCAGATCAACCAGTTCGGGCTGGCGTCGGCCTTCAAGTGGCAGGGCTTCTCGGCCCGCGGCGAGTACATGGTGCGGGTGGTCGACGTTCGCAATACGGACAAGCGACCGCTCACGCCGTGGTATCTGCTGAGCGGGGACGCGAGCACGGTCGCACAGCACGGCGCCTATGTGCAGGTCGGCTATGTCCTGCCGATTCCGGGCCTCGAGAAGAAGCTGGAAGCGGTGGCGCGCGTGGGGGGGATCTCGGCGCTGGCCGACGACCAGGAAGGCGCCTGGGAGTACACGGGAGGCCTGAACTACTACCTGCACGGCAACTCGGTCAAGCTTCAGACCGACGTCACCAAGATCACCGAGGTGCCAATCTCCAGCAGCACGATGGCGAACGTAAACGACTCGCCGCTCATCTGGAGGGTCCAGCTCCAGGTGGCGTTCTGAGCTCTTGCGGCAAGGTGGTTTCCGAAAGAGACATGCGGCGCGTCGCGCCGGCGGATTTTGGCGCGGCGCGTAGCCGCTTCGAGCTGACGGCACTATCCTCGGGCTGTTAGTCAGAGGCAGCGCCGGCCGGGCGCGCGGTGGTGTCGCCGCGCGGCTCGCCGCGGCGCGCGGAGTGCAGCGTGGAACTACCCCGGCGGCAGCGCGGTGACGAGCTTGTCAAACCCGGCCAACTCAGCGAGCTGCGCGCTCGGCTGCGCAGGCTCTCGCAGCAGCACGACCTGACGTCGGTCGTCGCGTGCGCGTTCGACCATCGCACGCGAATGCTGCCGTTCATCTACGCCGACATGCGCATGGCGCCGGCCGGAGTGCGCGCGATCGGCTCGGCGCTCGCGGATGCGGGCTTCCACAAGACGCGGATCGTGCTCCAGCAGTGGAGCCCGGGTTTTCGCCCGTCGCAGATGCGGCTCGACGGACGCGTGCCCGACCTGTTTCTCGTTTCGAGCATGCAGATTCACACGACCGCGTGCAAGGAGCTGATCCGCGACGCCTGGCGGATCGACCCGCCTCACCGCCCGCTGATCCTCGCCGGCGGCGCCAAGACCGTTTACGAACCTTGGGACGTGTTTGCCATCGATCCCGAGGGGCCCGCCGGCGCCGACGTCGCCGTCACCGGCGAAGAGTTCGTCCTGCTCAGTCTCCTCGAAGTGCTGCTCTCGATGCGCGACCGGCACGGCTCCGTGCGCGAGGCCTTCTTCCGGGCCCGCAACAGCGGCCTGCTCGACGACATTCCCGGCCTCGTCTACCCGATCGTCGACGATCGCGGCCGCGTCGCGGAGCTGGTCGACACCGGCGTGCAACGGCTCGTCGGCGATCTCGACGAGTTACCCCATCCGGCCCTCGGCTTCCGCCTGCTGGAGCCGCCCTCGCGCCGCACGACGCTGGCGCCGCGGGCCGTGCCGGCGGCGCGCGTCGGCCGGCTCTCGCCGATCGCGTCGCTGGTGCTGACGTTCGGCTGCAAGTTCAATTGCCCGTACTGCCCGATCCCGGCTTACAACCAGCGCCAGCATCGGGTGAAGAGCGGGGCGCGGGTGGCGGACGAGTTCCGGCGGCTGCACGACGAGTTCAACATTCGCTACTACTTCGGGGCGGATGACAATTTCTTCAACGACAAGCAGCGCACGCTTGAGATCGTCGAGACGCTCGCGCGTACGCAACTGGCCGGGCGGCCGTTCCGCAAGCGCGTCCGCTGGGGCACCGAGGTCACCGTGCACGACACGATGCTTCTGAAAGAGCACATTCCCGACGTTCGAAACGCCGGCGTGCGTGCCCTGTGGCTGGGCGTGGAGGACATGACCGCCACCTTCGTCAAGAAGGGGCAGAGCGTCGACAAGACGGCCGAGGCGTTTCAGTTGCTTTCGCGCAACGGCATCTGCGCGATGCCGATGATGATGCACCACGACTCGCAACCGCTCTACTCGCGCGCGGGGCACTATGGCCTGCTCAACCAGGCCAGCCTGCTGCGCAAGGCCGGCGCAATCAGCTTGCAGGTGCTGATGATGACCCCCGCCACCGGCTCCAAGCTCTACGAGAGCGCGTTCACCTCCGGGTTGGTGATCGAGAGCGTCGGCGGCAAGCCCGTCGAGCCGCACATGCTGGACGCCAACTACGTCATCGCGACCGAGCACCCGACCCCGTGGCGCAAACAGCTCAATATCATGCTGGCCTACCTGTCGTTCTATAACCCGCTCAGGCTCCTGGTCGCGCTGTTTCGGCCCAAGAGCCGCCTGTACCTTGCCGACGCCGGCATGCAACTCATCGGAATGTGGGGCGTTTCGCAGACGATCCGGCGGACCTTGGGCTGGATGCTGCGGCTTCGGCGGGGAGGCATCGTCCGCAAGACCGCCACGCCGCACAGCCGCGTTCCGATGCGGGGCGTGGCCGGGAGCGGTGCCGACCACGCCCTTCCGGGGACGCCTCAGGCTCCGTTCGTCGGCCTGACGCTGCCCTCGGGTGAAAGCCGGTAGCGGCGGGCGGGATGAAAATCGCCTCCCGAGCCTGGGGAACGAGCGCGAAAACTCTTGCGTTAGCGCCAGTCTGGCCTATACTTCCTGACGAATGGTTGGACTCGTCGATCGGCAGTGAAGATTCCGCCTCTCTCGCAAGGAGCGATTTCTCCAAGCCTTGTTCGCCTGCTCCTACCCTTGGGTCTCTTGTTGGCCCCTTTCGCCGAGCCCGGAAAGCAACAAACGGGCCCAACTGCTACGCATCTGGAAGGTGAGTATGGGTACGAAGCTGTATGTCGGGAATCTGAGCTACAATGTCACGAGTGACGATCTGCGCGAACTTTTCACGCCGCACGGGACGGTCTCGTCTGCGGAAGTGATCATGGATCGGGATAGCGGCCGCAGCAAGGGCTTCGGCTTCGTCGAAATGGGTTCCTCCCAGGAAGCCCAGGCCGCGATCTCCGCCCTCAACGGCCAGCAGCACGATGGCCGCACGCTCACCGTGAACGAGGCACGCCCGCGCGAGAGCGGCGGACGGCCCGGCGGCGGCGGCGGCCGGGGTGGCAGCCGCGGCGGCGGCGGCGGTTACGGTGGCGGTCGCGAAGGCGGCGGACGCCGCTGGTAGCGAACGCCCTCGCCAACTGAACACAGCGCCAGCGAGCGATTCCCCACCGCACGGGCCAGTGCCTGCGGGGTGTCGCTCGCTGGTAGCGCTTTCTGAACTCCACGTCCGCGTCCCTCGCAGCGATGCGATTTCGTCCCACACCCGCTTGACGCCCCGCCAAGCTCCGCGAGACAACTGCCGTCGTGGAACGCCGATTCAGCCCAATCTGGCTGTTCGGGCTGCTGACGGCCGTGCTGCTCGCCGCGGCGCTGCGATTGCCCGACCTCAACGACCGCCCGATGCACACGGACGAGGCGGTGCACGCCCTCAAGCTGGAAGCCCTCTGGCAGACCGGCCGCTATCAGTACGACCCGCACGAGTTTCACGGACCTACGCTGTACTACCTGACGCTGCCCGTCCTGTGGGCCGGTGAGTACGGCTCGTTCGCGGAGTTCCGCGAAGCCACGCTGCGGATCGTGCCCGCCCTCGCGGGAGTGGCGATGGTCCTGCTCCTCGCCGCACTGCGCGACGGGCTCGGAAGCACCGCCACCGTCGTCGCCGGCCTGCTGCTGGCCCTTTCCACCGCGTTCGTGTTCTACGCGCGCTATTACATCCAGGAGACGCCGCTGGCGTGCTTCTCGCTGCTGCTGATCGTCGCCGGCTGGCGCTACGCCTGTCGCCCGCGGCTCGGCTGGGTGCTGCTGGGTGGCGTCGCGGTCGGCCTCATGCACGCCACCAAGGAAACGGCGCTGATCAGTTGGGGCTGCGCGCTGCTTGCGGCCACGCTGGTCGCCTGGCGGGCGCGGCAGCCATCATCGACGGCGCCTGCGGCGGCTTTGCCGGCGCGCGTGTCGGCGTTGCACGCCCTGGCCTTTCTGCTCTCCGCCGCCGTGGTCTCAATCGCGTTTTTCTCCGTGTTTTTTACGTATGCGCGCGGCCCGCTGGATTCTCTTCGCGCGTACCTGACGTACTTTGAGCGCGCGGGCAGTGCCGGCGTGCACGTCCATCCGACGTGGTTCTATCTGCGCATTCTCGCGTTTGTGCACGACGCGCCCGGACCATGGTGGAGCGAGGGATTCGTGCTCGTGCTCGCCGCGATCGGGATCGCCGCGGCCTTTCGCGGTGCGCCGATCGGCTCCGCCGCGTTGCAGCGGTTCCTGGCGTTCTACGCGCTGCTGATGACGGCCGCGTATGCGCTGATTTCATACAAGACGCCCTGGTGCCTGCTGGAGTTTCACCTGCCGCTGCTCCTGCTGGCCGGCTGCGGCGCCGCACGGCTGCTGCAAGGCGACCGCTGGCGCCGCGCGACCGCGGCGCTGGTGCTGGCGGCCGGATGCGTGCATCTGCTCGCGCAGGCGCGCGATGCCTCCACGCGCTTTGCCGCCGACCAGCGCAACCCGTACGTCTACGGCCACTCGTTGCGCGGCGTGGTCGATCTCGCGGACTGGGTGCTGAAGCTCTCGAGGGTCTCGCCGGACGGCGCGCGCGTGCTCGTGCGGGTGTTCGGCGACGATCCGTGGCCGTTGCCGTGGTACCTGCGCGCGCTGGAGCGCGTCGGGTACTGGCCGGCGGACGCGCCCCCCGACGCCTACGACGCGCCGGTGGTGATCGTCGACGAAGTCCTCGCCGAGCAGGTGCAGCCGCAGCTTCGCAAGGGTTACCAGGAGACCACGTACGCCATTCGACCCGGCTTGAAGATGCGCGTGCTCGTGCAGACCGACCTGTATCATCAGTTCGCGATGTCGCAGGCGCGGGTCGCGCCCGTGCCGTCGCGGGCGATTCCTCATTCCGGGGCCGCGAGCGCTCCGAGCGCACCATGAAGGCTCCACCCCCGCTGGCGATGGGCCCGACCGACCCGGCCTCTTCCGGCCGCACGCACTCGTTTCAGCACTTCGCGATGGCCTGCGACTGGGAACTCCGGCTGGCGTGCGAGGATCGATCGCAGGCGGCCGCAGCCGCCCGGGCCGCGTTTGAGGATGTCGACCGCCTGGAGCGCGAGCTCAGCCGGTTCGTTCCCACCAGCGACATTGCGCGGCTGAACACCCAGCCGGTTGGAGTGCCCCTTCGCCTTGGAATCGACGCGCTCACCTGCCTGCGTCGAGCCGTGGAACTGTCCCGGGTGACGGCGGGCGCATTCGACGTCACGGTCGGGGGATTGCTGATCGACAGGCCTTTGCGCGGCCCGCACGCGCCGCTGCCGGAAGCGGAATCGAGTGCGCCGCGCGTCTGGGGTATCGACCAGCTCAGGCTCGACGTGCCGGCGGGGTGCGTCACGCGCCTGGTGGACGGACCGGTGATCGACCTGGGTGCGATCGGCAAGGGTTACGCCGTTGAGCAGGCGATGCAGACGCTTTCCGATTGGGGCATGCGTGATGCGTTGGTGCATTCCGGGCAGAGCACGGTGCTCGCGCGCGGCTCGGCGCCCGGCGTGTCCGGCTGGCCGATCGCGCTGCGTGATCCGCGCGCGCCTGCCCGCACGATCGCCAACCTGAATCTCCGCGACCAGTCGGTGAGCGGTTCGGGCGTGCGGCTTCATGGAAAACACATCATCGACCCGCGCAATGGATTGCCGGCCCAGCGCTGGGAAGGCACCTGGGCGCTGACGGACTCGTCGGCGGAGAGCGACGCGCTTTCCACCGCCTTCATGGCGATGGACCTCGGCGAAATCGAGCGCTGCTGTGCGGCGTTCGGCGGTGTGCATGCGGCGGTGCTGGCGGTGGGGGCGGACGGGGTTCGCTGGATACCCGCGCCGCCGCCCGCAGCCGAAGCGGGCCCGCGCGCGCGGCTTTCGCCGGAATCGGGCAGTGGATAGGATGACGATCACAATCACGCCATCCGCATGCGAGGGATGCTCATGCTGAATTCCGACCGGATTTCTCGTCGTGGCCTGCTGCGCACCGCTGCCCAGGCTGCCGCGGTGTTCACCATCGTGCCGCGCCACGTGCTGGGAGGGCCCGGTTACACGGCTCCCAGCGAGGTCTTGACCCGCGCCGTGATCGGCTGCGGCGGCATGGGCATGGCGGGTCACGTCACGACGAACGAGGAGGGCAAGCCGCCGGTGACGCTGGCGGTCTGCGACTGCGACGAGCAGCACCTCGGCGCCGCGATGAAAAAGGTCGGTCGCGGCTGCGAGGCCTACCGCGACTGGAGGCGCGTGCTCGACCGCAAGGACGTCGACACGATTCACATCGCCACGCCGCCGCACTGGCACGCGCTGATCGGCATCGCCGCGGCCCAGGCCGGGTTCGACATCCTGTCGGAGAAACCCTTTACGCGGACCATCGGCGAGGGGCAGGCCTACCGCGACACGGTGCGGCGGTTCGGGCGCATGCTTCAGATCAACACGCACGGGCGTTTCGGCGCGTACTACCAGTACGGCGCGAGCCGACTGCTTCGCAAACTGGTCGACAGCGGTTTGCTGGGGAAGCCGCTGATCGTACGTGTGACCCGCGCCAACGGCTTCAACTGGAAGGTCCGCGAGTGGAGCGGCCGCACCAACCTGAAGCCGCAGCCCGTTCCCGCGCAGCTTGACTACGACATGTGGCAGGGGCCGGCGCAGGTGCGGCCGTATCACCCGCACCGCGTGCACCAGAGCTTCCGCGGCTACTGGGACTACGACGGCGGCGGACTGTCCGACATGGGGCAGCACTACCTCGACCCGGTGCACTACTTCCTCGGGAAGGACGACACCGGCCCGACCGAAATCAGCAGCGTCGCACCCTGGCCGACCCACCCGGATGCGGTCGGCATGTGGGGCTCGGTCACCTTCCGGTACGCCGACGGCGACACGCTGATTCTGCAAAGCGGCGAGTGGGGCGAGTCGGATCGCGAGGGCACGCCGCTGATTGAAGGCCCCCACGGGAAGGTGTATGCGAATTACCGCACCGAACCAGCGGAGCTCTTCGAGCAGATTTCCGACACGCCCGAGCCCGATCCGCTGATCGACTTCGACACGGCCGTCCGCACGCGGCAGCGCGCCGGAGGAAGCGAGTCGCCTGCCCATCGCTCGTGCAGTCTGGTGAACCTGGCGAATATCTCCATCCGACTGGGCCGCGCGCTGAAATGGGACCCCGTCAGCGAGCTCTTCATCGGCGACGAGCAGGCCGACCGCCTGCTCAACCCGCCGATGCGCGCTCCGTGGCACCTGTAGAGGAGGCGTTTCGTGATGGCATGTCGACTGAACGAGGGCGCGCAGCGCGCACAGCGCGCGGCGAAGCGCGTGGCGCGGCGGCTGACGGGGTGGTTGGCGCTGGCGATCCTGCTGGCCGCGCCCGCGGCGCGGGCCGAGGATCACGTCGCGCAGATGCTCGCTGCGGTCGAGCAGTGCGAGCAGATCCCGGTCGCAGAGATGCGGGCGGCGCTGGAGCGGTTCACCGAGGAGGACGTCGCAAAGCTCTGCGGCATGCTCGTTGCGCCTGGGACGGGCGAAGACACGATCGTGCGCCGCGCGCTGCACGGATTGACGTGCTGCGCCGCTGCGCCGGACCGGGGCAACGCGCGCGACCGCCTGGCGGCTGCCCTGTGCGCGAATCTGCCCAGGCTGACGGGCGAGCCGCGCGGCTTCGTGCTCGAACAACTGGCGCTGGTGGGGACACCGGCCCATTTCCCGGCCGTCGCTGACTGTCTGGGCGACGCCGATAACGGACCGCTCGCGGTTTCAGCGCTGGCGTCCATCGGCGGGAGCGAGGCGCTGGCCGCGCTGCAACGCGCGTTTGCCGGCGCGCAGGGCGCGACGCGCGTCGCAATCGTCGAGGCGCTCGAGCGGTTGGGGTCGCGCGCGGCGGCGGACGACCTGCTCCGCCACGCGCATTCGAACGACCTGGATCTCCGCGCCGCGTGCCTGGATGCCCTGGCGGCCTGCGGGGCGGTCAGCGCGGGCGAGGCCCTGCTCGACGCCGTTTCGGCCCGCGAGTGGTTCGACTACACGCGCGCGGCCTCGCGGATGGTGCGATACGCGCGCGCCATGGCGGCAAACGGCGACACCGAGCCCGCCGCCGAGCTGCTCGAAGCCCTGCTCAAGCTCGACGAAAGCGAATCATCCGTGCATCTACGCATTGCGGCGCTGGAGGCCTGGGCCGGCTTCGAGGGCGGCCCTCAGTTCAATCGCATCATGGCCAAAGCGCTGGACGCCAACCCCGAGGTGCGCCGCAGGGCGATTGAAATCGCCGCGCGCGTGCCCAGCAATCTCGTCGTGCCGGAGCTGCTGAAGTTCCTCGGTCATGGGCAAGCCGCGGTCCGCGAGGCAGCGCTGGCCGTCCTTGAACGCCGCGCCGACGCCGCCGCTTTGCCCGCCATCCTTCACGCGCTCGAGGACGAGAGCAGCGCGGTGCGCGTCGCGGCGATTCGCGCCGCGGTCCGTGTCGGCGGCGCCGCGGTGATCGCGGACCTGCTGCGGCAGGGCGACTCGCCGCGCGAGGAGGTGCGCGACGCGCTGCGCGCGGAGCTCCAGCGCGTGCCCGGCGCCGCGGCCTCGGCGGCGCTGATGGATGCGATCCCCAGCGTGGGACCGGCGGCGCGAGCGCTGGCTCTGGACGTGCTCGTCGCGCGTCGTTCGCGCTCGGTTGCGCCGCGGGTGCTGGCGCTGCTGGACGACTCCGAGGAGCCGGTGCGCATCGCCGCGCTGCACGCGGTGGGGGTCTTGTGCGGCGCAGAGGCCTTGCCGGGGCTGCTTCAGCGGGCCGGCAGGGATGCCGACGAGCAGGAGACGGAGGCGCTGGAGCAGACCGTCGCGGAGTGCGCCCGGCGCGGCGGGCAGGGTGACGCCGCCGCCGCTCCGATTCTCGCGGCGCTCGACCTCAAACGACCGGCCGCGTACGTGTGCCTGCTGCGCGCGGCGGGCCAGGTGGGCGGCGCTGCCGCGTTTCAGACGGTTTGCGGCGCGACGAGCGCCGCGGCGCCGGAGATCCGTGAAGCCGCGGCCCAGGCGCTGCGCGACTGGCCCGATCCGACGGTCGCGGCCGAGATTCTCCGCATTGCCGCGGACGCCGAGGATGAGACGCTCGCGGTGCTCGCGTTCCGCGGCTTCGCGCGGCTGGCGGCGCTCGATCCGCAGCGCGACGCGCGCCAGAAGGTCGAGCTGCTGCAAGCGGGCCTTGCTGTCGCCCGCCGACCCGAGGAGCGCAAGCTCGCGCTCTCCATGATCGGCGAGGTCGGCGACGCCTCCGCGCTCAACCTGCTCGAAAAGACGCTGGCCGACGCTGCGCTGCGACAGGAAGCCGCCTGGGCGCTGCTGAACGTCTCCGATCGCATCCTCGTCAGCCACGCTCACCGCGTCGCCGAGGCGCTCGATCAGGTCGAGGCGTCCGGCGTCAGCGGTGTCAACGACCGGATCAGCGCGCTGCGCGAGAGGCTGAGCGCGTTTGAAGGACTGATCACGGACTGGTTCGTCAGCGGGCCGTACATGGAGGCCGGACGCACGGGCTCGGACCTGTTCGACGTGGTGTTTCCGCCCGAGACTTCCGAGCGGAAGGACGTCCGCTGGACGCCGCAGCCTGCCAACCGCGATCCCCAGCGGGCATGGATGATTGATTTGACGGCGTCCGTCGGCGGCGACCATCGCGTCGCTTACCTTCTCACGCAGCTCTACTCGCCCACGGCGCAGAAGGCCCAGCTCGAGGTCGGCAGCGACGACGGGATCAAGGTCTGGCTGAATGGCGCCGTCGTTCACGCGAACAACGTGGCCCGCGGTTGCCAGCGCGGCGACGATCGCGTCGACGTGGAGCTGCGAAAGGGTTGGAACGAGCTGCTACTGAAGGTGAACAACCTGGGCGGCGGCTGGGGCGCCTGTGTGCGAGTCGCAGGGCCCGACCGCAAGCCATTGAAGGACGTCTACGCTCAGGCGGAGGCGACGCCCTAGGCCGCCCGCGGTTCGCGGACCGTCGCCGGCCACACGATCAAGCTCAAGGCGTGCTCGAAAGGAGCCGGTTTCATGTCACGATGCTGGACGTTCGCAGGATTGGCGGCGGCGGTGCTCATCGCGGCGGCACAGACGCCCGCGCACTCGGCCCCGCCCACGGACGAAGAACTGGCCAAGGTGCACCAGGCCTTGCCGGACCAGGCGTATGCGCAGCCGGCTGCGAAGCGCAAGCTGCTGGTCTTCAGCGCGACGCGCGGTTTTCGTCACTCTTCGATCGAAGTCGGCGCAACGGCGATCACGCTGCTGGGCCAGAAGACCGGCGCGTTCGAGGCGACGCACACGGAGGACCTGGCGGCGTTCGAGCCGGCGTCGCTCGACAAGTATGACGCGCTGCTGATGCTCAACACGACCGGTGAGATTTTCCGCGCGGCCCTGCCCGAGAACGCCGCCGCCGACGAGAAGCAAAAGGTCGCCGAGCGGGCCGGGAAGCTTCAGGACGCGCTGCTCAAGTTCGTGCACGGCGGCAAGGGACTGGCCGGAATTCACTCCGCCACGGACACGTGCTACGAGTGGCCGGCTTTTGGCGACATGATCGGCGGCTACTTCGACGGTCATCCCTGGCACGAGCAGGTCGTCATCAAGCTGGACGATGCGAAGCACCCGCTGCTGGTCATGTTCGACGGCAAGCCGCTCACGATCGTCGACGAGATTTACCAGTTGCGCGATCCGTATTCACGCAGCCGCAATCGCGTGCTAATGAGCCTGGACGTCAGCCAGGTGGACATGACCAAGCAGGGCATTCATCGCGAGGACCACGATTTCGCGGTTTCGTGGGTGCGGGCGGAGGAGAAAGGCCGCGTCTTCTACTGCTCGCTGGGCCATCGCGAGGAGATCTACTGGAACCCGACCGTCCTCAAGCACTACCTGGCAGGGCTCCAGTTCGTGCTGGGCGATCTGAAGGCCGACACTTCACCGGTGATGGTGAAGCAGCCGACGCCCTCGCCCAGCCCCTGGCTGCCGATGTTCCACCTCGAAAAACAGGCAGGTCACGACGCGCCGGCGGCCGGCTTCACGGCGTTGTTCAACGGCCGCGATCTGTCGGGCTGGCGCGGCCTGGTTGCGCCTGAAGGCGGGCCGCCGGCGCGGGCGAAGATGACGCCCGAGCAGCTTGCCGAGGCGCAGCGCGAGGCCGACGCAAGCATGAAGGCGCATTGGAGTGTGCGCGACGGCGTGCTCTGCTTTGACGGGAAGGGCGACAGCCTCTGCACCGCGAAGGACTACGGCGACTTCGAGATGTACGTGGACTGGAAGATCGAGGCCGGCGGCGACAGCGGCATCTACCTGCGCGGCAGCCCGCAGGTGCAGATTTGGGACACCGCCCAGTGGCCGGAAGGGTCGGGCGGGCTCTACAACAACCAGCATCATCCGGCCAAGCCGATGCTGCGGGCCGACAAGCCGGTCGGAGAGTGGAACACGTTCCACATTCGCATGATCGGCGACCGCGTCAGCGTCTGGCTCAACGACGTGCAGGTGGTCGACGACGTCACGCTGGAGAACTACTGGGAGCGCGGCAAGCCGATCTTTCCAGCCGGCGCGATCGAGCTCCAGTCGCACAAGACCCCGCTTCAGTTCCGCAACGTCTACGTTCGCGAAATCCCCGCGAGCGAGGCGGAAAAGCCCGCCCCCGAATTCACCGAGCTGTTCAGCGGCCGCGATCTGACCGGCTGGCGGTGCAAGGAAGGCGCCTGGGTGATTGAGGACGGCGCCATGACTCGCAAGGGCGGCGGCGATATCTGGACCGAGCAGCCGTTCGGCGATTTCGAGCTTGAGCTGGAGTTCAAGCTCGACCAGGAGACCAATAGCGGCATCTTCTTCCGCACCGCCGACCTGGCCGATCCTGTGCAGACCGGCATCGAATTACAGGTGCTCGACTCCTTTGGGAAGGCCGCCGCCGACAAGCACGACTGCGGCGCGGTCTACGACTGCCTTGAGCCGGCTCGCAACGTCGTCCGCAAGCCCGGCGAGTGGAACCACGTCGTGTTGTTCTGCAAGGGACCGAAGCTCATCGCGAACATGAACGGCGAGCGCATCATCGACATGGATCTTGACCGCTGGACCGAAGCGGGCAAGAACCCGGACGGCACGCCGAACAAGTTTAAGACCGCCTACAAGGAGATGAAGCGCAGCGGGTACATCGGTTTCCAGGATCACGGCAAACCGATCTGGTACCGCAACGTGCGGATTCGTCCGCGCTAGCGGTCAGCCGGGGAGGGCCGAGTTCAATCCGGCTTGCGCTCGCCTGGAAAACGGGCAACAGCCGGGGCGGACGGGCTTTCCCGCCACCGGCTGTCAACGCATTTCAGGAGCGACACGGCTCGCGGAGGGAGGACCCGCGAGCCCAGGAGGAGGAGAGGGTCCTTCGTCAAATGTCATACGCCGGGGGCGGCATTTCGGTTCGGGGAAAAACCGCGGGTTTTTGACTGCCGATAAAACCGGGCGGCGAGCGGAGCGGGTGAGCCGCGGTCCAGGGACTGAAGTCCCTGGCAACGCCCGGGCGCACTCCGGGCGAAGACCGTGCGACCGAGCCAACCCGGCTTCCCCGGGTCGCGTGCGCGAAGATCGAAGATCGAACATCGAGCGGGGGTTTCGCGTCGGGCGCCTACTCGCATTGGACAGTCCTTGCCACGACGCTGAGAATAACCCGCGCGTGCGGTTTCTTGTCGCAACGGCACCGAGCGGACCCGTCAGTTGCCCAAATCCGGCCGAGTGAACAGCGCTGCCCGGGTCGTCGGCTGGCCGACCCTGCTGGCCGCGCTGGCGGCCACGCACTGGTGGCCGGTCGCGTTGCCGGCGGGCCTGCTGCTGCTGGTCTACCTGCCGGGCGGGGGGCTGCCGCGTCTGGCCGGGCTGGAGCGCGAATGGCGCGGCGGCGGCGCGGTCCTGCTGCGGACCGGGCTGGCCCTGGCGATCATGCCCGTTCTGCTCAACCCGCTCTGGCACGTCACCAACCAATGGCCGGCGCTGCTCGCGGCGGTCTGGGCGATCGCCGTCGCGCTCGGCTTCGCAGGGCGCGCTGCGGAGCAGCGGCGGCGCAAACGCCTGCCGGCCGAACGCGCGAGTTCAGCCGAAGGTCCTGACGCATTCGAACACGCGGCGACGCGCTGGATCGCGCTCGCGCTGGCCGCGTTCGTCACGTTCGCCGTCGTCGGACCGTATTGGCCGCGCGAGAGCGGCGGAGCGCCGACGCCCTCGCTGATCCACGACTTCATCAAGCATCACGCGGTGCTGATGTCGCTGGAGCGCCAGCCGCTGCCGCTGGGGAACGTCTTCTACGCCGCCGGCGCGAGCGGGCCCGCGTATTACTATCACTTCTTCTATCTTATTCCAGCCACGCTACGCGCGTTCAGCGGCATCAGCATCGAGCTCGCCTTTGCTCTGGGCGCGATGCTGACGGCCTTGGGTACCGTCGGCTTGTTCTACCTGCTCGTTCGGCGGCTCGCGCGGCGCGACGCAGCGGCGATGCTCGTCGCCGGCCTGGTCGTCCTCTGCGGCGGACTTGATCTGCTGCCCGTGCTGCTGCGCGGGCAGAGGGTGATCACGCTGGACGCCTGGGCGGACGGCCTGTGGCGCATTCATCCCTGGCTCACGCAGATGACCTGGTCGCCGCAGAACGTTCACGGCGTGCTCGTGACGCTGGTCGGCGCGTACCTGCTAAGCGTGCGCGGCTGGTGGCGCGGGTGGCTGGTGTTCGGTCCGCTGCTCGGTGCGGCGCTCATCGGCTCCAGCGTCTGGATTGCGTTCGGCGTGCTGCCGGCGGTTGCGCTGTGGGTTCTGCTCGAACTGCTGCGGGCCCGGAGCGATCTCGTGTGCCTGCTGCGGCGTGGCTTGGGGGCCGCCGCGACCGGGGCGCTGATTCTGCTGCTGGCGCTGCCGAGCTTGCGCGGCTACGCGGCGATGTCGCACCGGCTCGGCAAAGGACTGCTGACGGATTGGCCACACTCGTCGAATGCGTGGCTGGGTGGATACATTCCGCCCGGTCCGCTGGCGAACGCGCTTGACGCGCCGTGGTTCTGGACGGTCGAGCTCGGGCCGTTGCTGGTCCTGCCGCTGCTGGCGTCGCGACCCAGCCGGCGGCGCGCCTGGAATGATCCCGGCCAGCGGCTGGTGCTGCTGGCGGGGCTGTTTTCGCTGCTGGCCTGGCTGACGCTACGAAGCGCGTTCACGTACAACGACTTCGGGCAGAAGATTTGCATGCTCCCGATGGCCGCCGGCGCGCTGCTGGCCGCGGGGCTGCTGCGCGGTCCGGACGAGCCGAGGCCTGACGGGCGTGGCGCGCGCGTCGGCCGCGTGCTGCGCGCCGCGGTCGCATCGATCGTCGTCGGTCTGGCGCTGATTCACGGCGTGTTTCAGGGCACGTTGACGAGCGTGCGTCGGTTTTTGCCGCGCGAGGGGGCGTGGGCCCGGCTGGAGCACGAGGACACGCTGCGGGCGGACGTCGAGCGCGGGGTGAACCGCTTTCTGCGCGGGGGGCTGCCGGCCGACGCCGTCGTTCAGGGCGACTGGGGCGAGGAGCGGCTGGTCCTGCCGCAGATCACGGAACGTCCGGTCGGGGTGACGATTCTGGAGCGCGACACGATGGTGTTTCAGCCGGCCAATCTGGCGGCGCAGCAGGCCTGCCTTGCGGAGGTCTCCGATGCGCTGGCGCATTGCGCCGACGCGGCTGCAACCGCGGAAGTCTTGCGGCGCTACGGCGTGACGCACGTGCTGGTCGGGGTGGTGGAGCGGGAACGTTGGGGCGCAATCGACCAGTTCGACGATACCCGCGCGTTCGAGCCGGTGTATCGCGATGAGACCGCGGCCGTCTTCCGACTTCGCTAGTCATCCTATCCGATCAAGGATGCGGCGCGAACGGCGGGGGGCGTCCTTCAAAAACCGTGGGACACTCGCGGCGGCGTCTTTGCAACGCGCGGCGGCGGCGCTATGATTCATCGCTCCGTTGCAGGCTCGAACTCGGAGCATCGAATGTCGCACGCCTCGATTCCCATCGATCAGTTGAAACGCCGTGGTTGGGGTGAAACGTCGCGCCGCGATGCGTGGTGGGCTCAGCCGCTGGTGGTCTTCCTCGGGCTGCTCGCGTTTCTCGTGTACGCCAACTATCGCGTGTTCGAAGGGCGTTACTACAGCAGCGCGGAGATTCCCGCCGCCAAGTCGAGCGGCTCGGACTACCTCACGCCGTTCTATTCGCCGCTGATGTTCGACGCGCCCGGGCTGCCGAAGTCCGGACACGCCTGGCTGGGGCAGAAGCCCGCCTGGCTGCCGTCGTTCGTGTCCGCGGCGGCGCTGATCCTGATCTTTCCGGCCGGCTTCCGACTGACGTGCTACTACTACCGCGGCGCGTACTACAAGGCGTTCTGGGCCGACCCGCCCAACTGCGCCGTCGGCGAGCCGAGAGAGAACTTCTGGGGCGAGAACAGCTTCCCGCTGCTGATTCAGAACATCCACCGCTACACGATGTATTTCGCGGTGATCTTCATCTTCATTCTGGCCTACGACGCGTGGAAGGGATTCTGGTTCAAAACCAGCCGCGGCGGGCTGCCGCTGGTGGAGGGCCAGGAAGTCTTCGGGATGGCGGCCGGCTCGCTGGTGCTGCTGATCAACCCGATTCTGCTCGGGCTCTACACGTTCGGCTGCCACTCGGTGCGGCATCTGGTCGGCGGCGGCCGCGATCATCTGGCCGACGCGCCCGCGGCGCTGGCGGCGTATCGGTGCGTCAGTTGCCTGAACCGCAAGCACATGCTGTGGGCCTGGTGCAGCCTGATCTGGGTCGCGTTCACTGATCTCTACGTTCGGCAACTGGCGAGCGGCGCCTGGACTGACCTGAGGTTCTTCTGATGCCGGATTTCAAGAAGTACGAGCACGACGTGATCGTCATCGGCGCGGGCGGCGCGGGCCTGCGCGCGGCCATCGAGGCTTCGGCCGCCGGCGTGAAGGTCGCGCTGATCTGCAAGTCGCTGCTGGGCAAGGCGCACACCGTCATGGCCGAGGGCGGCGTCGCCGCCGCGCTGGCCAACGTCGATGAGCGCGACAGTTGGCGCGTGCACTTCGCCGACACGATGCGCGGCGGGCAGTATCTGAACAACTGGCGCATGGCGGAGCTTCACGCGCGCGAGGCACCGGACCGCGTCCGCGAGCTGGAAGCCTGGGGCGCCGTCTTCGACCGCACCCAGGACGGCCGCATTTTGCAGCGCAACTTCGGCGGACACAAATTCCCGCGCCTGGCGCACGTCGGCGACCGGACGGGACTGGAGATGATCCGCACGCTCCAGGATCACGGCGTGCACCGCGGCATCGACATCTTCATGGAATTCACCGTGGTCGGCCTGCTCAAGGACGGGCCGCGCGTCAGCGGCGCGGTGGCCTACGACCGCGAGCTGGGCTGCTTCCACGTCTTCCACGCCAGCGCGATCGTGCTGGCGACCGGCGGCATCGGCCGGGCCTTCAAGATCACCAGCAACAGTTGGGAATACACCGGCGACGGGCATGCGCTGGCTTACCAGGCCGGGGCCGACCTGGTCGACATGGAGTTCGTCCAGTTCCACCCGACCGGGATGGTCTGGCCGCCCAGCGTGCGCGGCATTCTCGTCACCGAGGGCGTGCGCGGCGAAGGCGGGCGGCTGCTCAACAACAAGGGCGAGCGCTTCATGTTCAACGACATCCCCGACCTGTACAAGAACCAGGTCGCCAAGGATGCCGAGGAGGGCTGGCGCTACGTCGTCGGCGACCGCAACGCGAATCGTCCGCCCGAGCTGCTGACGCGCGACCACGTCGCCCGCTGCATCAACCGCGAGGTCAAGGCCGGCCGCGGCAGCCCGCACGGCGGCGTGTTTCTTGACATCGCGTGGATCAAGGGCCAGCGCGACGCGAACGGCAAGGTCATCGACGCCGCCTACATCGAGCGCAAGCTGCCGAGCATGCACCACCAGTTCAAGCAGCTCGCCGGCGTCGATATCACCGCGGAGCCCATGGAGGTCGGACCGACCACGCACTACGCCATGGGCGGCGTGCGCGTCGACGGCGACACGCAGATGTCGACCGTGCCCGGGCTTTTCGCGGCCGGCGAGGTGGCCGGCGGACTGCACGGGGCCAACCGCCTCGGCGGAAACTCGCTCTCCGACCTGATCGTCTTCGGGCAGCGGGCCGGCGAGTACGCGGCCAAGTTCGCCCGCGAGCACGGCGGAACGCGCGTGCACGAGAAGGACGTGCAGGACTGCATGCGGACCGCGCTCGAGCCGTTCGACCGGCCGGCGCCGGCCGAGGGGCCGTTCCAGGTGCAGTTTGACCTCCAGGAGTGCATGCAGAGCCTCGTGGGCATCGTCCGCATGGAATCCGAGATGATGCAGGCCGTCGACAAGATCGCCCAGTTCAGGGCCCGCGCCGCCAAGGTGCGCGTCGAGGGCAACCGCCAGTACAACGGCGGCTGGCACGCCGCGGTCGACCTGCCCAACATGCTGGTCGTGTCGGAGGCGGTCGCGCGTTCGGCGATCGACCGCAAGGAGAGCCGTGGAGCGCAGTTCCGCGAGGACTTCCCGACCAAGGACGCCGAGAGCGGCAAATACAACACGGTCGTGCGCAAGGGGCCGGACGGCGCGATGCAGCTTCAACGCGTGCCGGTTCCACCCATGCGCGACGAGCTCAAGCAGATCATTGACGAGATGAAGTGATCTTCGGAGGAGATCAGGCGATGCCGACGGCAACCCTGCGAATCTGGCGCGGCGACAAGGACGGCGGCCGGTTCGTCGAGTACCGCAGCGAATACGAGCACGGCATGGTCGTGCTGGACCTGGTGCACAAAGTGCAGGCCGAGCAGGCCAACGACCTGTCGGTGCGCTGGAACTGCAAGGCCGGCAAGTGCGGCTCGTGCTCCGCCGAGGTGAACGGCATGCCGCGGCTGATGTGCATGACGCGGATGGACGTGCTGCCGGTGGATCAGCCGATCACCATCGAGCCGATGCAGGCGTTCCCGGTCCTTCGCGACCTGGTCACCGATGTGCGGTGGAATTTTGCCGTCAAGACGAAGATCAAGCCCTTCAAGCCGCGCAAGCCGGACGCCCCCGACGGCACCTGGCGCATGCAGCAGACGGATGTCGAGCGCGTTCAGGAATTCCGCAAGTGCATCGAGTGCTTCCTGTGCCAGAACGTCTGCCACGTGCTGCGCGATCACCACAAGCACCACGAGTTCATCGGCCCGCGCTTCTTCGTCTACTCCGCGGCGCTGGAGATGCACCCGCTCGACACGGCGGACCGGCTGAGCGACCTCAAGAAGCGCGACGGCATCGGCTACTGCAACATCACCAAGTGCTGCACGAAGGTCTGCCCGGAGCACATCACGATCACCGACAACGCGATCATTCCGCTCAAGGAGCGCGTCGTGGACGAGTTCTATGATCCGCTCACGAAGCTGTTCCGCATCTTCAAGCCGAAGGCGGAGTAGGGCGAACCGCGGTTCTGAACGCGCGTGCCATGAGTCCGCAGCGCCGGCCCGCGGTAGGCGACCCGCTTGAACAGCCGCAGCGCCGGCCCGCGCCGGTCGACGGCCATCCCGCGACCCCTTCCTGCGAGGGGACGGGGATAGGATCGCTTCAAGCACGTTGCGGGCGCGGTCTACTTTCGCGCTCAGAGCGAGACCCACGTGGCCGTCGGCGCCAGCGGCGCCGCTCGGCGCGGACGTGGAGTTGCAGAAGGCGTCTGGCGCTGACCAGGAAGCGCTGCGCAAATAGTTGGGCAGGGTGGGCCTTATCTACCTCCGAACGACGTCGTGCATGCCCACAATGGGTGGTAACGGCCGAACCTACGTACTCCCGTCTCCAGTTCGCGTTTTTGTCCGGAGCATAATCCAGGACCCCTCTCCCAACCTCACCCCAAAAGGGGAGAGGCGTTTGGGGGTAGATCCTAAACGTCCTGCCGGCCGCGGAGCGCTTCTTCCAGCATCGAGCGGTTCGCGTACTCGATGTGCGAGCCGGGGGCCAGGCCGCGGGCCAGCCGCGTCACGCGCACCGGGCTGCCGCGCAGCATGTCGATGATGTGCAGGGCGGTGGCGTCTCCCTCGACGGTCGGGTTGGTCGCCAGCACAACCTCGCGCACGTCCGCGCGGCAGCGCTCCGCGAGCGCCGCGAGGGTCAGGTCGCTCGGCTCAACTCCGTCCAGCGGCGCAATACGCCCCATCAGCACGTGGTAAACGCCGCTGATCAGCCCGGTGGCCTCCAGGCTGAGTAGGTCCTTGGGCTGCTCGACGACCACGATCTGGCCGGCGTCGCGGCGCGGGTCGGCGCAGATGTGACACAGCTCGCCTTCGGCCAGGTTGAAGCAGCGCGTGCAGGGCCGCACTTTCTCCTTGATGTCGCGGACCGCCGAAGCGAGCGCGAGCGCCTCCGGCGACGACACCTTCAGCAGGTGGAACGCGATGCGCTCGGCGGAGCGCGCCCCGACGCCGGGCAGGCGCTTGAGCTCGTCGATCAGGCGCTGGAGGGGGCCTTGACCGGGGCTGTCGTTCACGCGCGACTCCGCATGCGGCTTGGGACTCGATCTAGATTCGACCCCTTAGCAGGTTGGCGAAGGTCGGCAGGTTGATGCCCTCCATCACCTTGTCGATCTGGCGATTCACGTCGTCCTTGGCGGTCTGGTTGGCCTTGGTGATGCTTTCGAGAATCAGCCGCTCCAGCTCCAGTGTCGGGCACGAGCCGGGCAGGTCCGGATCGATGGAAACGGACAGCACCCGCGAGCGACCGTTGACCGTTGTGCGGACGCGCCCGTCGGCGGAGTCGCCGGTGTATTGCGCGACTTCGGCCTCGTCCTGAAGCTTAGAGAGCGCTTCGCGGATGGCCGGGCCGTGCTGAAACATCGCAATCAACGCCGAAATATTCTCAAACATCCGTCAGTCGTCCTGTTCCTCGGCGCGCGGCCCGGCCGGCGCTCCCGCTTGGATATTCACAATAAGACCCGAGAACAATTCTAACGCCTGCTGGACCATTCCGTCGCGCAGCACGCGGGCGCGCAGCTCCGCCGTCACAACCCCAGGGCGGGCGCTGGAGAGTTGCGGCGGCGAGACGGCGTCGGAGGAGGCGAGATCGGCTTCATCGGCGTCGACCGCGCTCGCGTCCCAGTCGCTTGGGTTGTGCGCGGCCTCGTCCGCCGGTGCCGTGCGGATCTGGGGGGCGCCGGAAAGCGCGGGCGCAGCGGGCGCGGGCGCGGGTGCCGGGGCTTCCAGGAATGAGCGCGGCGCGGCGATCGCCTCCGATGGGGTCGTCCGAATGTCGGGAGCGAGCGCCGCGACGGGCGTTGCAGTGTCCGGCCGACTTGGCGCGGCCGGCGGCTCAGTTACCGCGGGCTTTTTTTTTTCCACGAGCGCGGCGCCGCGCTGAGTCTCGTCACCGGCGGGCAGCCGCGCCACGAGCTGCTCGATCGAGCCCCAGGAGGTCAGCCGCGCGAGCCGTACGAGCACGGCGTCCACCAGCGCTCGTCCGCTGGCGCTGAAGCGGACGTTGCGGCGGAGCTCCTCAAGCGCCCCAATCATCTGCACGGAGTGCGACAGCTCGAAGCGGCCGGCCAGCGCGAGCATCGACTCGCGCGAGGCCGCCGGCACGTCCACGAAATTCGCCTGCGGCCCGCACGCCCGCAGCACCAGCAGCGTGCGCGCGCACTCGATCATGTCCTGGCAGAAGACGTCGAGGCCGCGACCGGCCGAGAGAATCGCCTCCGCCGCGGCAAGCACGCCGGACGCGTCAGATTCCGCCGCGCGCGTCAAGAGCGCGACCACCTGCTCGTCCTGCGCGGGGGGCAGAATCTCGTCGAGGACCGCAGCGGTCAGACGCGTCGCGGAAACGGAGAGCAGTTGATCGAGGATGCTCAGGGCGTCGCGCATCGATCCGTTGGCGAGCCGCGCGACGCGCTGGAGCACCGCGGGTTCGGCCTCGGCGCCCTCGGATCGGCAGATCGAGTCGAGGCGCTGCGCGACCTCCTGCGGACCGATGTTCCGGAAGGTGAAGCGCTGGCAGCGGCTTTGAATGGTGGCCGGGACCTTTTGAATCTCGGTGGTCGCGAGGATGAACTTGACGTGTCCGGGCGGCTCCTCAAGCGTCTTGAGCAACGCGTTGAATGCCCCGGTCGAGAGCATGTGCACTTCGTCGATGATGTAGACCTTGAAGCGGCTGCGGGCCGGGCGATAGGCGGCGTTGCTGCGCAGCTCGCGGATGTTGTCCACGCCGGTGTTGCTGGCGGCGTCGATTTCGACGACGTCGATGTCCTGGCCCTCGGCGATCGCGATGCAGGCATCGCACTGGCAGCAGGGGGTTGGTGTGGGGCCGTCGGCCTTCAGGCAGTTCAGCGCCTTGGCGAGAATTCTCGCCATGCTGGTCTTTCCGACGCCGCGCGTTCCAGTGAAGAGATAGCCGTGGTGAATGCGCCCGGCCTTGATTGCGTTGACCAGGGTGGTTGCGATGGGGGCCTGTCCGATCACCTCGGAGAAGGACTGGCTGCGGTATTTGCGAGCAAGGACTGTGTAGGCCACGCGCGAACCTCGTGAGTCTGGCAGCCGGCCCCGGCGATGAACGCTGAACCCGTGCGGCGTCTTTAGACCTTCTCGCGGACCCGGTTCCGCCGCATCCCAACGCCATTCGACGGGCGGAAGGCAAGTCCTGAGGCTCAGGCCAGGTTTGCGATGCACGTGGGCCTGGACGGGTGGGCTGCTTCCTTCCGGACCTGACCCGTTTTCCGGCCGACGCACTGCACCGGCCCGACCCTTGCCTCAGGAAGGATGATCTTACTTGCGGCGGCTGGAATGGGCCAGTCTCGGCAGCGCTGGGGACGATGTTTGCTGACAGGTTGAGGGCGGATGCCGCGTGGGTCTGGTGATGGCGGGCGGTGCGAAACCGCGTCGCGTGACGGAAGCGGCGGGGGGGCGACGGAAAGAAGTCGCGACGGATCGCGCTGGGTCGAGGCCCAGCCGAGGAGGGTCGAGTTGGCATCGGCGCCGAGCGCGATCCGTCGCGTAGTCAGATTGCCTGCGGAAGCTGGGTTTCGGTTACCAGCGGTTTGAGCGTTCGCGCCCGCCTTCGCGGCCGCCGCGGCCGCCGCCGCCACGATAGTCGCCTCCGCCGGCGCCGCCGCGGTACTCCCCGCCGCCGCCGCCGGCGCGATAGCCGCCGCCGGAACGGAATCCGCCGCCGCCGCCGGCCTTGGGACGCGCCTCGTTGACGGTGAGCGTGCGGCCGTCAAGCTGGGTGCCGTTGAGGTTGGTCATGGCATTGGCGGCTTCCTGGTCGTTCTCCATCTCGACGAATCCGAAGCCACGCGACTGACCGGTCGCCTGATCGCGGATGATCGACACATTGCGGACGGCGCCGAACTGGCCGAATGCCGACTGCAGCCCGTCCTCGGAAGTTTGGTACGCGAGGTTTCCTACATAGATTCTCTTCAAGGTCCACACCCCAGAGCACTGTCTGCGCAACACGCCGAGCGCACACCGCACGACCCGTTGCGCCCCACTAACGATTTCGCCTCAGGAGGAGCAAACGATCTCGATCGGACAGAGAAATGTCGGCGCCGTTCGCTTGCACAATCCGTCCAGAATCGATCCCAATTGATAACGATAACTGACAAATCGTCCCCAGTCAAACCAAACTTTCGCACCAGCGCTGCGAAACATCCAGTTTGTGCAGGTTCAAGCGCAGCCGCGCGTTCGGAGCGGCCGTCAGCGTCCGGAATCTGTCAAGACGGGGGATTGCAGGGGTTTTACGCATCGAATTGCGCAGCCCAGCCGGCGGGCTCGCCGAGCCGTGAGCGTCCTGGCCGACGCCGCGTGCAGCTATTGCAGACAAGTGTACCCTCAAGTGGTCTTGTGGGTAGCGGTTCATCGGAGTGCAGCGGTTGCCGGCCGAACCCCAGGGCGGCCAGGTATCAATCAGAGGGCGGCGAAGCCGGACCCATGAACTCATTCGGCAGCGCGAACCAGTAGAACCGCTGCGCCTCGCGATTCCAAATGACCTCGGGAGTATCTGGGTTGTTCAGGGGGTGGTACTCGGAACGCAGGTCGTACCAGTATTCGGCGGTTGATGGCAGGGCCTCGGCATGGCCGTCCACGAAAGCGCTGGGGCGCCTGTGCTGGGGGCTATGGCTGCCGGCGTTGTCGCCGCAATCGGCGTTTTCGTCGCCGAGAACGACCTGGCAGCTCTGGCCGATCGACTCGCGCGCTTCGCGATGTCCGTGGCCGGCGTAGAAATAGGTGACGTTGTCCATCAGCGCGACGATTTCGGAGCTGCGCAGGATCTGTTCGAGCTTGCGCCAGGCGCTGGTGCCGTAGCGCGGGGCCCAGCCGTTGGGTGCGTCGCCTTCGATGGAGCAGAAGTCGGTGCCGAAGATGCGCACGTTGTTGAAGAGCCAGGTGTTGGGGGCGAAGTGCAGAATGCCCGAGTGCGTCCAGCGCTCTTCCTGGTCGTCGTTCTCGGAGACCTCGATGCAACGCCAGGCACCGGTCGGCGTGGGCCAGAAGCCCAACTGGTTGGGCTTGAACGGCTGCCCCAAGAAGCGAGCCAGCAATGCGTTGATAAGATTGGACTCGGCCAACCCGTCGATGAGCTTCCAGACGTACTTGGGAGGCAGAGCGCCGGCATGCGTGGCCGCGTAGGAGTGCACGATCCCCGCTTGCGATCGCAGGTTGGTCAGGCACATCGAGAGACGCGCCTGGGCGCGTGCCAACTGAAGCGCCGGCAGCAGAACCGCGATCAGCAGCGCGATGATCGCCACGACGACCAGCAGCTCAATCAGCGTGAAGCCCGCGGTTCTTCCAGGCAGAGCACGTATTCCCTTTCTCCCGCGGCAGAAGCCGGGCGCCATCGAAGACTCCTTGGGCAAGCTGCGGCTCGGCCCCATCATAGCACGCTCGACGCGTCGCCCCGCGCCGAATGGGAGGCCGTGGACGCGGGAGCCGTCGAAGTCCGGGCCGCGCGCGGGTGCGGCGGGGTGTGGTGGCACGAGGGATGCGCCTCGCAGAGGTGTTGCATGGCCTCGTCGTCATAGACCGGCGAAACGAGCTGGCCAAGGTAGCCGTCGGGGAATTGGTCCATGCCCTTCACGCCGATCTCGGCCGGCCATTCGCCGCGCGGCCAGAAGGCGGTTCCGAACATCCAGTCCCAGATCGAGAGCACCGAGCCGAAGTTCGAGTTCTGGCCGCGGGCCTCGACCGAGTGGTGCCACCAGTGCAGCTCGGCCGAGTTGAGGAAGTAATTCAACCGCCCGATGTACGAGCGCAGGTTCGCGTGATGCCAGTAGCCCTTGAGTATGTCCAGGGACGAATACGCGACAATCACCGTCGGATCGAGCCCGATCAACTGGAATGGCAGGAAGATCACGCCGTTCTTGATCACCGCCTCCAGCACGTGCAGGCGGAACACGGACATGGCGTCCATCTCGACGATGGCGTGGTGCACACGGTGAAAGCGCCAAAGAAAGTTTGAGTCGTGGTACCAGCGGTGCAGCCAGTAGCGCATGAAATCGTTCACGATGAAGAACAAACCGAACTGCGCCCACCACGACCAGTCGCCGATCAGGTCGCGGACGTGCGGCGCGCGCATGACGATCGCGGCGCAGGCGAGCTTGGTGAGCGCCGAAAGCGCCGGGCCGTTCACAACCACCGCGATGGCATCCGCGACGTAGCCGCGCCGCCAGATGCCGGGGTGGTACTTGGTGTGAACCGGGGCCACCAGCTCCAGCAAATGAAACAGTGTCAGGCCGGCGAAGAACACGATCGTCAGAATCAGCATGGCGGCGGTCCCGTGGATGGTCCGTGAGCGCAGGCGAGCCTGGCTGAGTCCTCGACAACTCCATCCGCCGGCGCATGTTAGCTTCTCAGGCGGAATGTCACCAAGGGCCCAGGCGTCCGCGGCGCTTGTCAATCGGTGCGCCATTGGCGAACATCGCGGAACCGGGTCCGAGCCGGCCGCGAGAGCCGTCGCGGGGCGGCGCGGGCCGGGCAGGAGTCCGAGATGGGTGCACGACAGGCAGGTCGGTCGGTCGGGGTCGGAGTGCTCGGGCTCGGCTTCATGGGCCGCACCCATCTGGCCGCGTACGCGGCGTTGCAGCGCGCCGGGGGCGGCGGGCGCGTCGTCGCGGTCTGCGACTCGGAGCCGGGACGCCGATCCGGCTGGGATGAGTCGTTGCATTCACCTGGAGGTGAGGACAGCCCGCCGAACGCCGGCGACATCCGATTTCACTCGTCGCCGTCGGCGCTGCTGGCCGACCGCGAGGTTGAGCTGGTGAGCGTCTGCACGCCGACGGACACGCACGTCGAGCTGGGGATTGCGGCGCTGCGGGCCGGGAAGCACGTGCTGATGGAGAAGCCGGTCGCATTGCAACCGGCGGAGATTCAGCGGCTGGCGCAGGCCGCGGAATCGTCGGACCGCTTTTGCATGCCCGCGTTTTGCATGCGTTTCTGGCCGGGCTGGTGGTGGCTGAAGCAGCAGATCGGCTCGGGCACATTCGGGCGCGTGCGCAGCGCCGTCTTTCAGCGGGTCGGCGCGATGCCGGCGTGGTCGAGCTTCTACTCCGATCGGGCGCGTTCGGGCGGCGCGCTGATCGACCTGCACATTCACGACGCGGATTTCATCCGCTGGTGTCTGGGCGAGCCGGACCAGGTCTGCACGATCGGGCGGCTCGACCACAGCACCACGTTCTATCGCTGCGCGGATGCGAGCATGCATGTCAGCGCCGAGAGTGCGTGGGTGGACGTCGTCGGCTTTCCGTTCCGCATGCGATACGTGGTGGCGTTCGAGCGGGCGGTCGCCGAATTCGACTCGCGCCGCGATCCGCCGCTCGAGTTGACTCGCGACGGGAAGGTCAGCGCGATTCCGTTCGAGGCGAGCAGCGGCTATGACAGGGAGATTCGCCACATCGTGGACGTGATCCTGGGTCGAGCGGCCGGACCGAGGGCAACGCTCGCTGACGCGCAGCGCGTGGCGGAGATGCTGGAAGTCGAGGCGGCCAGCCTTGCGGCAGGGGGGGCCTGGGCGGACTTCGGCCCCCCGGCAGCCTAGCACCCAGCGGATCGCGCCGGACCGGCCTCGTGTCGCGCTCCCGGCGGCGTCGTCCAGGGCCGCTCGGCCGTGGCGCCGCCGCGGTCGAATTCCGGTCCGTCTGCGTGTAGATTCCGCAAACGAGCGGGCCGCGCCGGGGCACGTGGTTCCCCGGGGCGGCGGACGAACCAAGGAGATTCTCGTGGCGAACCGCAGCGGGTGGATGGGGCTGGCGTTGGGGGTGGTTGTGGCGGCCGGAGTCCTTGGCGCCGCGAGCCGGTTGGTGGCGAATCAGAAATCCGCCGGCGCCGGCAAGCTCGCCGCCGTCGACATCGTTTACGTGTTCAACGAGTACCAGCGGATGAAGGACCTCGAGGAAGAGCGCAAGTCGGTCACGGATCGTCTCCAGAAGGAGAACGAGGAGCGCCGCAAGAAGATCGACGCGATGCAGGTGACGCTCGAGCAGATGCAGCCGACCGACCCGGCCTATCGTCAGCGCACGCAGGAAATGCTGCGCATGCAGATCGAGTACAAGAACTGGTACGACCTGATGCAGGCGGACCTGGCGCGCGAGATCGGCGTCTGGACCCGCAAGGTCTATCTCGAGATCATCGAGGCCACGACCGAGCTCGCCAAGCGCGAGGGGATCGACCTGGTGATCTACCACGAGGACTTCACGCCGACGGGCTTCGATCCCGACACGATCAAGCAGCAGATTCGCGAGCGCAAGGTCATCTACGCCAGCGAGAATGCGACCATCACCCGCCGCGTGCTGGACGAGCTGAACAGCAAGTACCGCGCCCAGCCGCGCCAGCAGATGATGCAGCTCGGAGTGCAGTAGATTGCAGGATTCCCGTTCACCTGCTGACGCCGCCATGAACCCCGACGCCGTCATCAGCGTGCAGCAGTTGGCCGAGCGCCTGCGGGCCCCGTTCGAGGGGGACGGCGCGCGGCTGCTGCGCGGGGTGGCCACGCTTGCGCAAGCGACCGAATCGGATCTGGCCTGGCTTGGCGACGTGCGCTACCTGCCGAAGCTGACGGAGACGCGCGCGGCGGCCGTGCTCGTGCCGCTGGCCGTGGCCAACCCGGCGAACCTGACGCTGATCCGAGTGGACGATCCGGACCTGGCGTTGTGCGAGATTCTCGGCTGGTTCGCGCCGAAGCCGCCGACCATCGAGGCGGGCATTGACCCGAGCGCGCAGGTTGCGTCTGACGCGCGCGTGGAGGGTGCGGCGGTCGGTCCGCGCGTCTGGGTCGGTCCAGGCGCGGAAGTGGGCGCGGGAACGCAGCTTCACCCTGGGGTCTACGTCGGCGCGGGCGCTCGCATCGGCGCGAATTGCGTGCTCTGGCCGAACGTCGTGGTCCGCGAGCGCGTTACGATCGGCAACCGGGTCGTCATTCACCCGAACAGCACGATCGGGGCGGACGGCTTCGGCTATCTCAGCCGGGGCGGGAAGAACCACAAGATTCCGCAGGTCGGGACGGTCGTGATCGAGGACGACGTCGAGCTCGGCTCCAACAGCACGGTCGACCGGGCCCGCAGCGGCGTGACGCGCGTTCGGCGCGGCGCCAAGATTGATAACCTCGTGCAAATCGGGCACAATTGCGACATTGGGGAGGATAGCATCCTGATCGGCCAGTGCGGCGTGTCGGGGTCGGTCGTCCTCGGCCGCGGCGTCGTGCTCGCAGGGCAGGTCGGAGTCGCGGATCACGTCACGATCGGGGATCGGGCCCAGGTTGCGGCGAAGTCCGGCGTGCCGCACGATGTGCCGGCGGGAGCGATCTACCGCGGGATTCCGGCGGTCGACCACCGCACCTACGGGCGCGAGGTGGCGTCCGTGCGGCGGTTGCCGGAGTTGATCGAGAAGTTTCGACAGTTGGTCAAGCGAGTCGAACGGCTTGAATCGCCAGCAGACGATCCAATGCGAGGCTGAGGTTCGCGGGCGCGGTCTGTTCACCGGCTGCGACGTTACGGCGCGGTTTCGCCCGGCGCCGGCCGACAGCGGTATTCTGTTCGTGCGTAACGACCAGGCCGAGCCGGTGCGCGTGCCGGCGCGGCTGGAGAACCTGTCGCGGCGCGCCCGGCGCACGGCGCTGCGCAACGGCACGCATTCGATCGAGACGGTCGAGCACTGCCTGGCGGCGCTGCGCGGGCTGTCGATCGACAACGTCGTGGTCGAGATTGACAACGCGGAGCTGCCCGCGGGCGACGGCAGCTCCCAGCCTTTCGTCGACGCGTTGCTCGCGGCCGGCATCGTCCCGCAGGACGCCGAGCGCGCAGCGATCCCCATCACGGACGTATTGCGCGTGAGCGAGGAAGACGCCGAGCTGGTAGCGTGGCCCGGCGAGCCCGACCGGCTGGAGATCGTTTACGAGCTGGACTACGGCGCGAGCAGCGCGGTGGGCCGGCAGATTCACCAGATCGCGCTTTCGCGCGACGAGTTCGTCCGCGAGATCGCCCCGGCCCGGACCTTCGTCACGGATGCGGAGGCACAGCAGCTTCGCGCCGCCGGCCTTGGCTCGCATCTCACCTACCAGGACATTCTCGTCATCGGCGACCAGGGGCCGATCGAGAACACGTATCGCTTTCCCGACGAGTGCGTGCGGCACAAGATTCTCGATCTGATCGGCGACCTGATGCTCGCCGGCGGCTTCGTCTGCGGTCGGATTTTCGCGCGCAAGTCCGGACACAACCTCAACCACGAGCTGGTCCGGCGCATCGTCGAGCAGCGGGCCGCCAGCCGGATCATCGAGCAGGCGGCGCGCGCCCCGCGCTTCGATATCCGCACCGTCCAGCGCATTTTGCCGCACCGCTTCCCGATGCTGCTGATCGATCGCGTGGTCGAGATCGACGAGGACCGCCGCGCGGTCGGCATCAAGAACGTCACGATCAACGAGCCGTTCTTCCAGGGGCACTACCCGCGTCATCCGATCATGCCGGGCGTCCTGCTGATCGAGGCGATGGCGCAGCTCGGGGGCATTTTGCTGTCGCAGAAGCTCGAGCACACCGGCAAAGTCGCGGTGCTGCTCAGCCTCGACCAGGTCAAGTTCCGCCGGCCGGTTACGCCCGGCGACCAGGTGGTGATCGAGGTCCTCGCCAAGCGCGTCCGCTCGCGCACCGGAGAGGTGAGCTGCAAGGCCAGCGTCGCCGGCGAGGTTGCCGCCGAGGCGGAGATCCGCTTCATGATGGTGGATGCCGACCCGGCCTGAAATGAGGAATTCGATGAGCAACATCCACCCGCTGGCCTACGTCGACGCCAGGGCCGAGCTCGGCCGGGATTGTTCCATCGGTCCGTTCTGCTACATCGGTCCCGACGTGCGGCTGGGCGACCGCTGCCTGCTGCACCCGAGCGTCACGCTCATCGGACCGTCCGAGTTCGGCTGCGACAACGTCATTCACCCGCACTGCACGCTCGGCGCCGATCCGCAGGACATCAAGTACCGCGGCGGTCCGACCCGCCTGATCATCGGCGACCACAACTGCTTTCGCGAGAACGTCACCATTCACCGCGGAACCGAGTCCGACAGCCACAGCGGCGGCGCCACGCGGCTCGGCGCGCACAACCTGCTGATGGTCGGCGTCCACGTCGCGCACGACACCCTGCTGGGCGACAACATCATCATTGCCAACCACGTCCAGATCGCCGGCCACGGCTGCATCGAGGATTGCGTCACCATCGGCGGCGTCAGCGCGATGCATCACTTCGTCACGATCGGCCGCAACGCCTACGTCGCCGGCATGACGCGCGTCACGCACGACGTCCCGCCTTACATGAAGGTCGAGGGGTACGACCAGGAGGTCCGCGCGGTCAATACGGTCGGGATGGAGCGCTGGCAGATTCCGCGCGAGTCGATCGCGGCCGTGAAAGCCGCCTTCCGCCTGCTCTACCCGCGCCGCACGGCGCGCTCGACCGGCCGTACCAGCGAGGCGATTGTCGCCATCGGCGAGAACGGCCTGATGAACGACGAGCACGTCCGCTACCTGGTCGAGTTCCTCCGCCGCAAGCTCGAAATCGGCATCTACGGCCGGGTCCGGGAGAGTTTTCGGCGCGATGCGCCGCGCGAGCGGGCGCCGGCCTTCGGCGTGGGCGCTCGGGGAGCCGGCTCGTGAACCAACCGATTCCGGTGGCCGTGATCGGCGCCGGTCACATGGGCCGACACCACGTTCGCCTGTACTCGCAGATGGCCGGCGTGAAGCTGGCGGCGGTCATTGACGCCAACGTGGCGCGCGCCCGCGAGCTGGCCGAGCCGTTGGGGGTCCGCTTCGCGGCGCAACTGACGCCGGAGATCGCCGACGTGGCCGCCGTCAGCGTGGCCGTCCCGACGCGCCATCATCGCGAGGTGGCACAGCCGCTGATCGAGCGCGGCATCGCGGTGTTGATCGAAAAGCCGCTCGCGCCGACGCTGGCCGAGGCGCAGCAGATCGCCGAGCTGGGCCGGAGGCACGGCGTGGTCGTCGCGGTCGGGCACACCGAGCGCTTCAACCCGGTCGTCCGCGCCGTCGAGCGGCTGGGGGTGCGGCCGAAGTTCATCGAGGCCCACCGCATCAGCCCGTTCACCTTCCGCTCGGCCGACGTGGGCGTCGTCTTCGACATGATGATCCACGACATCGACATCATGCGCTACCTGCTGCGCGACGAAGTCGAGCGGATCGACGCCGTCGGCGTCAACGTGCTCGGCCCGCACGAGGACATCGCCAACGTGCGCGTCACCTGCCGCGGCGGAGGCGTTGCGAACCTGACGGCCTCGCGGTTGGCGCTCAAGACCGAGCGCAAGCTGCGCGTCTTCGCCGAGAACGCGTATTGCTCGCTCGACTACCACAAGCGCATCGGCATCGCCATCACGCTCGACCGCAACCTCGACATTCTGAAGCTGGCGCGCGAGCGCAACCTCGAAGACCTGTCGCAGCTTGCCAATCTCGACTTCGGCAAGATGGTTCACGTCGAGCCGCTGACCATCGAGGACCGCAACGCGCTTCAGGACGAGCTCGAGACGTTCGTCGACTGCGTGCGCTCCGGCAAGCGGCCGCCGGTCAGCGCTGAGGACGGCGTCGCCGCGGTCGCGCTGGCCGAACAGATCGTGGCGCGGATCAGCAGCCATCGCTGGGACGGCGAGGCGGGCGGGCGCGTCGGGCTCGCCGCGGACATCGTCGGCTCACAGGCCGGCGCGCGCGGCGCGGCGGAGTAGACTTCCGCAGTCCGGCCCGCCTGACGGGGCCGCGTCCAGGGAGGGAGGAATCATGTTGCGGGCACGGAGGCTTGCCGGCTTGATGCTCGTTCTGACGATGCTTGCCGCGAGCGGCTGCCAGAGCGCCGGCCGAACGGGTCTCGGCCCCGACGACACGCGGCTTGAGCGCGGCCTTCCGGCGGACATTCGCGCCGTGTGGGTCGCGCGCTTTCACTATCAGCGCCCGGATGACATTCGCACGATCATGCGCAACATCCGCCGGCTGGGGCTGAACACGGTGATCTGGCAGGTGCGCGGCAACGGGACGGCGCTGTATCGCTCGGAGATCGAGCCGTGGTCGGAGGAATTCGGCTATTCCGACCCAGGCTTTGATCCGCTGGCGTTGGCGGTGCAGGAGGCACATGCCAACGGGCTGCGGATCGAGGCGTGGATGAACGTGATGCCCGGCTGGCGCGGGCCGAAGGCGCCGCCGATCCAGAACCAGCTCTACAACACCCGGCCGGGCTGGTTCCTGTACGACGCGCAGGGCCGCCGCCAGCCCCTGGCCAGCGGCTCGGCGGAACCGTTCTACCTGATCCTCAACCCGTGCCTGCCGCAGGTGCGCGAGTACATCGTCGGCATCGCGCGCGAGATCGTCACGCATTACGAGGTGGACGGGCTGCATCTGGATTACGTGCGCTATGCGTGGGACACGACGCCCAACGCGCGGCAGATCTATCCGCGCGACGCCCGCACGCTGTCCATCTATCGCGCCCAGACCGGGCTGAGCCCCGACGACGACCCGCGCGCCTGGGACGCCTGGCGCGCCAACCAGATCACGCGGATCGTGTCGGATATTCGCGGCATGCTGATTCGCTCGCGCCCGCACGTCACGCTGACGGCCGCCACCTGGGCCGATCCGCGCCGCGGCTTTCAGGATTTCTTCCAGGACTCGATCGGCTGGCTGCGGGCCGGGCTGGTCGACGGCGTCTATCCGATGGCGTACTCCGCGAACCTGAGCGATTTCGAGGCCAACATCGACGTGTATCACCAGCTCGCCCCGCGGACGCGCGTCATCCCGGGCATCGGGGTCTACAAGCACACGTCCACCCAGCAGACCGCGGCGCAGCTCGGCCGCTGCCGCATGTGGAACAGCGGTTTCGCGCTGTTCTCATACGACTCGCTGCACGCGACCGCCGGCGACCGCAAGCGCAGCGATTCAGCCCGCGCGGCGGAGAACGAGAAGCGCCAGGCGCGCCGCGCCGCCTTGCTCGGGCCGGCGCGATAGAGCGCCGCCCGAACCGAAAGCGTCCGGCATCAACTGGCTTTGCCTTCGCGGCGGATTTGCCCGTACAGGCGGAAGAGCTCACGGAACGCGCGCAGGATCACCTTCAGATTGGCGCCGGTCTGCTGGCCGGCAGTGCGCGGCAGGTGCTTCACGCCGCGCTGCGCGATGGTCAGATGGTGCGCCCGGGCCTTGGCGAGCATCTCGGTGTCGATGAGTGCCCCCTGGCTGTGCAGCTCGATCCGGTCGATGAACGACTTGGGGTAGATCTTGAAGGCGCAATCGATGTCGCGCAGGCCGATTCCAAACAGCAGGTTCACCAGGGTTGACCAGGCGAAGGCGTTCAGCTTGCGAAGCAGCGGATCCTGCCGGTTCTCCCGGTAGCACGAGACGATGTCGTGCGTTTCGAGCAAAGGTACGATCCCGGGCAGCTCCTCGAAGTCGAATTGCCCGTCGCCGTCGGTGTAGAAGATCCACGGGCGGGTCGCCTCGCGGAAGCCGCGTTGCAGGGCGCCGCCGTAGCCGCGATTCGGCCGGTTGTGCACGGCGCGGACCTCTGGAATTTCGGCGGCCAGTTCGTCGGCCCGCTCGCCGGTGCGGTCGCGGCTTCCGTCATTGACAATCAGCACTTCGAGATCGCTGGTGATTCTTCTCCCGACGGCTACCGCTTGGCGCGTTACCCGTTCGACGTTCGCTTCCTCGTTGTAGCAGGGGAAGAAGATGGTCAGACCGAACGGCTTCAACGGCGGCTTAACGTACGCTGCGTCCTGTACTTGCCCCACGCGCGGACTCCTGTAGCGGCAGCGACGGGCGGCCTGTTCAGGCACTCTATCCGGAAACGCCGGCCGATGCCCAGACGGGTCAGTGCGGCGCGGGCTGGGCCTGACCAGCGCCGATCGCGCGAACTTTCGGATTGGCGCGTGCCCGGTCGCGCGTCACAATGCGTTCTATGGGTGCCTCGGGCCCGGAATCCCCATCGGACGCATCGTTGCTGCGCGAGTGGCTGCGCAGCGAATTGCGATTCGGAATCGGGCACCTTGCCAGCCCCTTGCCTGCCCCGGCTCCTGGCGGCGCGCCGCGCGGCGCTCCGGCTCGCGCCGCGGGACCGCCGCGGCGACCTTCGGTCGAGCCGGCTGCGCGCGAGCTTGCTCCCGCGCCTTCAACCGGCGTCGAATCCGACCTGCCTGCGATGTGCCCCGCAGCGCTTCGCGACGACGAGGCGCGCGCCGCGCTGGCGCTGTTGGATCGTGAGTTCGTTCAGGGCTGTAACCGCTGCGGGCTGTGCTCAGGCCGGACGCAGACCGTGTTCGGCGTCGGGCATCCGCGGGCCGAGTTGATGTTCGTCGGCGAAGGGCCAGGGGCGGATGAGGACCGGGCCGGCCAGCCGTTCGTCGGACGAGCCGGGCAGTTGCTGACGCGGATGATCGCGGCGATGACGCTTACCCGCGATCAGGTCTACATCTGCAACGTGGTCAAGTGCCGTCCGCCGGAGAACCGTACCCCCGCGGAGGACGAAATGCGCGCGTGCTCGCCGTTTCTGTGGCGGCAGATCGCGCTGGTTCGTCCGCAGGTGATCGTGGCGCTGGGTCGGCCGGCGGCGCAGACGCTGCTGGCCACAACGACGCCGATCGGGAAGCTGCGCGGTCAGTTTCACGATTTTCCGCCGCTGCCGCTGCGAGGTCTGGGGCTGCCGGCGGCGAAGCTCATGCCGACGTTTCACCCGGCGTATCTCCTGCGCAGCCCCGAGGAGAAAGGCAAGTCCTGGGAGGATCTGAAGCAAGTCATGCAGTTACTTGGCATTTCGATTCCCGGCCGTCCGGGAGGGGCTTGAGCACCCCGGCGGGATGATTCCTGGATTAGGGGTGTTTGCCCGTATGATCGACCCGACCATTTCCCTATCGTGCGGCACCTGAGGGAGGGAAGATTGGGGAGATTGCTTGATGAGCTCGGCTTCCGTTCCGGTGAATCCCCTAGGACTGCGGCGCGTCTGCATCCTGGCCCACGCCCGGCTTGAGCGCGAGTCGCTCGGGCTGCTTCTCAGGACTCGGCCTGGCTATGAAGTCTCGGCCGACAGCGCCTTCGACGCGGTTGCGATCTGGAACGCCTTGCGCACCGCGCCGGACCTGGCGCTGGTCCATTCCGATCGTCCGCCGTTCGAGATTCGCGACCTGGTGGAGATGCTGCCGCGGGTGCGCCAGCGGCTCTACATCCTGATTTTCAGCTCGCTGACCGACGCCGCGGCGCTGAAAGTCTGGCGGGAGATGCCGATCCACGGCTACCTCTCCTCGAACGCCGACGTTTCGGAATTCTGGTCCGCCGTTGAAACCGTCCTGTCGGGCGAGCGCTACTTCTCGCCGGACGTGCGCAATCTGATCAACGGCTCGCACCTGGCCGAATCGCGCTTCCCGAGGCTTTCGCGGCGTGAAGCCGAGCTGCTTCCGCTGCTGGCGCGCGGGCTCAGCTTGCGCGAAGCGGCCGGGGCGATGACGATCAGCTACAAGACCGCCGACACGTATCGCACGAGCCTGCTGCGCAAGCTTGGCGTGCGCGATCGCGTAGCGCTGACGCGTCTGGCCATCCGGGAGCGGATCATCGACCCGTAGCGGGCTGCGCGCGTGATTCCCGGCCCGGGAGGTCGTCGGCCCGTGCCGTGCTTCAGGCTGGCAGACCGGCTGATCCTCTGGATACCATCCTGCCGATTGAAGGATACCGAAAGGGGCTGGTATGCGCATTCGATCGAGCGGCACGAGCTTGGCGGCTTTGGCGGCGACTCTGCTCCTGCTGGCGGGGTCGGCGCTGGCCCAGCCGCGATTGCGCCAGTACGACTCCAAGTACTACGTGATCTACACCGACCTGGGCGAGGACGCCGTCCGCGAGGCGTCCGTGCGCATGACGGCGATGGCGGAGCTCTACTACCAGCGCACGCGCGGATTCGCCGGCAAGATCACCAAGCGCTTCCCGTTCTACCTGTTCAAGGACCGGGCCGACTATCTCGCGGCCGGCGGCATGGAAGGCAGCGCCGGCATGTACGACCCGAATCAGCGCCGGCTGCTCGCCTTCGCCGGCTCCGAAGTTTCCGAAACCACCTGGTACGTCGTCCGCCACGAGGGCTTTCACCAGTTCGCGCACAACGTCATCGGCGGCGAGTTGCCGGTCTGGGTCAACGAGGGCCTGGCCGAGTACTTCGCCGAGGCGATCTTCACCGGCGACGGCTACGTCACCGGGGCTGTGCCTCCTGAGCGGCTCAACCGGATTCAGTTCTGGATCCGCCAGGGCAACACGATCTCGGTCGAGAACATGATGAGCATGCCGCACGCGCTCTGGAACGCGCAGATGAGCCTCATCAACTACGATCAGGCCTGGTCGATGGTCTATTTTCTGGCGCACGCGCGCGGCGGACGCTACCAGGACGCTTTCAACAGCTTTCTGCGCGACCTGGGGCGCGGCGATCGCTGGCAGGCGGCCTGGCAGCGCTCGTTCGGCGCCGGTACGCGCGAATTCGAGAAGCAATACCGCGACTATTGGCAGGAGATGTCCCAGGACATCTCCAGCGGACGCTACGCCCAGGCGACCGCCGAGACGCTGACCAGCTTCCTCGCTCGGGCGGTCTCACAGAAGCAGGCGTTCGCTTCCGCCGAGGAGTTCTTCAACGCCGCCCGGGCGGGCAAGCTTCAGTCGGCCTCCGCGGACTGGCTTCCGCCGTCACTGCTGGAGAGCGCGCTCAAGCGCGTCGACGAAGCCGGGAGCTGGGAGCTGCGCAAGAGCCGCGGCGTTCAGCTTGTCTGCACGCGCGCGGACGGAACCACGCTGACCGGGAGTTTCCAGACGCAGAACGGGCGCGTCAAGCCGGGCAGCGTAAAGGTGAAAGTGAAATGATGATCGAATTGCGAATAGCGACGAGCGAATGAAGAAGCTCGCCGCCGCGCGTGCACCGCCCGCGTGCGCGACCTTTTGCTGTTCGCTATTCGCAGTTCAAACTTCCCTTCAAGCTCCGCGCACGTCGCGGCCGCGCGTCGCGAGATGCACGCCCAGCATCAGCGCCGTGCCCAGCAGGCTGAAGGGCAGCATGGCCTTGAAGATCACCGAGTAGTCGTGGTACTGATCGATCAGCTTGCCCAACGCAAAGCCCGCCAGGATCGCCCCGAAGTATTGGAACGAGTCGATCACGCCGCAGGCGAAGCCGGCCATTTTGCGCCCGCCGATGTCCATCGCAACGGCCGTACCGATGATGGAGTGGCTGGAATTGCAGGTCAGGGAGATGAGCGTGAGGATCACGCAGGCCAACGCCGCGTTCCCGGAATTCGGGCCCAGCAGGAGGACGCCGGCGAGAATGCAAAGGGTCTCCAGACCGTACAACGAAGCCGCCACGGGTGAGCGCCGCCCGCGGAACCAGGTGTCCGAAAGCAGCCCCGAACCGAACGAGCCCAGAAACGCCGAGATCGGCAGCAGCCACACCAGCCACAGGTATTGCGGCGACGATTTGTCCGCCTGCCAGACGTGCAGCAGGTAAAGCACCCACCAGGACTCGATCGTTCGGCGGACGAAGCCGGTGCAAAAATACGCGCCGGCGTTGATCCAGGCGAGCGGGTTGCTGGCGATCTTGGCGAACACCGTGCGGATCGGCAGCGCATCCCGCGGGTTGTGGGCGTGCGCGTCGTCATCATGCGGAATGGCGTAGCCGGTTTCCTCGGGATGGTTGCGGACGTTCAGCCACATGAGAATCAGCAGGACGAACAGGATCGCCGGCGGGACGAAGAACATCGAGCGCCAATCCTGCTTGGCGAGCACCAGGCCGATCAACGGAATGCTGAATCCGACCAGCAGGTATTTCCCCAGCGTGCCGACGCCGATCGCGCCGAGCTGGATCATGCCGCCGAAGATCCCGGCGAACTTGCCGCGCTCGCGGCGCTGAAACCAGGAGGTGTTAATCTTGACCATGCCCGGCGCGCCGAAGGCCTGGATGTAGCCGTCGACCGTGCGGACCGCGACGAGCGTAATGAGCAGGCCGATTCCCGCCAGTCCGGCCATCGACGATGCGCCGAAGAGCATGTTCAGCGCGATCGTGCCGAGCGCGCCGATCGCCATCGACTGCTTGCCGCCCAGGCCGTCCGCGAACAGCCCGTTCACGAACTGGCCGATCGCATAGCCGCCGTCGCGGCCGCTGTTGATCCAACCGTACTGCTCGTTGTTCATCCCGAACTCTGCTTTGAGCTCGGGGGAGACGATGCCGAGGTTATACCGGCACAGGTAGTAGCCCGCGTAGAGCAGGCCCAGGAAGAACCAGTTGCGGAAGCGGCGGCGGCGATAGCCCGGCGGATGTTGCAGGTACAGCCGGCCGCCGGACGAATCGGCCGACGACCCTGCGGATGGAGAGTTCGACATCGCTCGCCCGCGTCATGAAGAAAGAAGGCCCGCGCCCTCGGAAAGTGCGAATGAAAAAGCAGCGGCGCGGCGGAGTCAAGCGGGTTGCCAGTCGACCACCCGCAACTCGATCTTGCGGCCGCCGTTCCAGCGGTTCAGCATCGGCTCAAAGGCGAGCCGCAGCCGGCGATGATCCGCGATCGCGTCGCGTTCGCCGCCGCGCCGAAACGCCACTGCCCGCCGCACAATCTCGCCCTCGCGCACGGTGAAGGTCAGGTGCGCGCCGTTGGTTCCCATCGTGCGGGGCTCGTCGACCAGCTCAAGCGTCCCGCTGGCCAGGCGCGGCCGCGCGTTGCCCGCGCCGAACGGGGCCATCCGCTCGATCGTCTCGATCGCATCGGCCGACAGGTCCGCCAGCCGGGCTTCGTCATCGAGATGGAGCTTGGGGACGAGGTCGGCGGCCGTGAGACGCCGGGCGGCTTCGGATTGAAACGCGCTGGTGAACGCCTCGACCTGCTTCGGCAGCAACTTGACGCCCGCCGCCATCGCATGCCCCCCGAAGCCGACCAGGTGCTCGCGGCAGGCGCCCAGGGCCTCGTGCAGCGGAAAGTGGCGAATGCTGCGGCCCGAACCCTGGCCGAGCTCTCCGTCGAGCGCGACCAGCACGGTGGGACGATGAAAGCGATCGACCAGCCGTGCGGCGACGATGCCGACGACGCCGGCGTGCCAGTCCTGACTGGCCAGCACGATGCCCCGGCAGCCGTCGCGGTTCATCCCGCGTTCGAGCACCATCGCCTCGGCCTGGGCGAGGATGCGCCTCTCGACGCTCTGTCGCTCGCGGTTGTGCGCGTCCAGCGCCCGCGCGATCTGACCCGCGCGCGCCGAATCGGCCTCGGTGAACAGCTCGACCGCCTCGCCCGCGTGGCCCATCCGGCCGATCGCGTTCAGCCGCGGCGCCAGCGCGAACCCGACGTCGTACTCGTCGCAGGCGGCCTTGTTCGCCAGCCCGGAGACCTCGATCAACGCGCGCAGCCCCGGGTTGCGCGTGTGGCACAACTGCCTCAGCCCGAAGGACGTGATGATGCGGTTTTCGCCGTTGAGCGGAACCACGTCGGCAACCAGCCCCAGGGCCGCGAACGCGGTCGCATCCTGAAGATACTCGCGGAACTCCGGCGCCACCCGGCTGGCGTTCGCAAGCTGCTGCGCCAGCGCCCACGCGACCTTCAGCGCTACCCCCGCGCCCGACAGGTCGGCATTCGGACAGCGCTCGCCCAGCGCCGTCGGGTGCACGATCAACGCCGTGTCGGGCAGCGCTCCGTCCGGTTGATGATGGTCCGTGATGATCAGCTCGACGCCGCTCTCTCGCGCCGCGCGTGCCGGCTCGACCGCGGTGATCCCGCAATCGACGCTGACGATCAGTTGCGCCCCGTCGGCGGCCAGCTTCTGCACGGCGGCAGCGTTCAGCCCGTAGCCCTCGTCGAACCGGCTCGGCACGTAGTAGGACACGGAAGCGCCGCAGAGCCGCAGCGCATGCCAAAGGATCGTCGTCGCGGTAATCCCGTCGACGTCGTAGTCGCCGTAGATGACGATGCGCCGGCGTTCTCGGGCGGCTTCGGCGAGTCGGCGGCCGGCCTCGATGGCGTTGGGCAGCGATTCCGGCGGCAGCAGGGCGCGGAACTCAGGCACCAGGAAGCGCTGCGCGTCGCTTGCGGTCGCGATCCCGCGGTTCAGCAGGAGCTGAGCGACCAGCGGCGAAACGCTGGCCTCACGCGACAGCCGCTCGCGATCCGGATGAACCCGGGCCACCACCCACTCGCGCTGGCGGCTTCCGGGCGAAGCAAGCTGTGACGTGACTGCGTTTCGCAAGCTCTCAGCCTCCAACCCGGCGCTCGAGACCGGCTGAGTGTCCGTCACATGCGACGGGTGGCGCTCGGATCCGCCGCGATCCGCGCCGTCACAGGTACTTTTTCAACAGCGCTTCGTACCGCCGCGCGACGGCGGGCGGAATCTTCGACTTGTCCGACCAGATCGCCAGGCGCAGCGCGTCGTGAATCGGCGACGGGCCGAGCGGGGACTGGGCGAAGAGCTCGATCGCCGCGCGGATCAGCGTGATTGCGTTGGCGGTCGCGGCCTTGAGATTCCCGATGATCTCGTTCAGGAGCGTTTGCGCGTTGACGCCGGGCTCGTGCGGCCGCCAACAATCGTAGTCGGTCGGCAAGGCGACCATCGCGTAGCAGATTTCGGCCTCGCGCGCCAGCTTGGCCTCGGGCATCACGGTCATACCGATCAGGTCGCCGCCCCAGGCGCGGTGCATGTCGCTCTCGGCGACGGAGCTGAAGGCCGGGCCTTCCATGCAGACATAGGTTCCGCGGTGATGCACGGTGGTCTCGACGCGCCGCGCGGCGTTCAGCAGCAGCTCGCGGAGCTGCGGGCAGAACGGGTGCGAGAATTCGACGTGTACGACCAGCCCCTCGTCGAAGAAGGTCGGGGTCCGCCGGTAGGTCTTGTCGATGATCTGGTCGACAATCACGAGGTCGCGCGGTTTGATCTCCTCGCGCAGCGAGCCGACCGCGCCGCTGGCGAGGATGTGCGTAACCCCCAGCGACTTGAGGGCGTAGACGTTGGCGCGGTAGGGGACCTGCGCGGGGTTGAAGACGTGTCCCGGGCCGTGCCGCGCCAGCGTGGCGATCTCCTGCCCGTGCCAGTTCACGATGCGGATGGGGGAGCTGGGCCGCCCGAACGGCGTGCCGATTTCGACTTCGCGAATCGGTGCTTCGCCGAACAGCGCCTCGCCCAGGCCTGTGCCGCCGATTACGCCAATCATCGGTCGCGTTCCTCCTCTCGCGAAGCATGATCGGGGATCGCGAGGCCGTCGTAAACCCGGTCGAGCGCCGCGCTGCGCTTAGCGTCCATGCGCGGCGCGCTATTCCACGAAGCGGATTTCGCCGGCGTCGGGCACGATCCCGGCCTCGGCGCCTTCGCGCAGGAGCCGACGGACCGCGTCGCGCCCGCGCGGGCCGTAGTCGAGCGTCCACTTGTTGACGTACATGCCGACGAACTGGTCCGCCAGCGCCAGGTCGAGCCCGCGGCCGAAGCGCAGCGCGTACTTCACCGCCTCGTCCCGGTGCTCGAGGCTGTACGCGATGCTGCGCTTCAGCAGCCGGGTCAGCTCGACGCAGCGCTCTTCGCCGAGGTCTCTGCGGATGACGTTTCCTCCCAGCGGCAGCGGCAACCCGGTCCGCGTCATCCACCACTCGCCCAGGTCCACGACGAGATGCAGCCCGAGTTTCTCGTAGGTGAGCTGCCCCTCGTGGATGATCAGGCCCGCGTCCGCGCGGCCGGCTTTCACGTAGTCCGGAATCTCGTCGAACATCACCACCTCGTGCGCGAAGCCGTCCTTGCCCAGCAGCAGGCTCAGGGCCAGGAACGCGGTGGTCATTTTCCCCGGCACTGCGATGCGCTTTCCGCGCAGGTCCTCGATCGTCATGCGGCGCGTCGCGACCACCTTCGGACCGTAGTTGTCGCCCATGCTGCATCCGCAGCTCATGAGCTGGTACTTGTCCGCGACGTAGGGAAAGGCGTGAATGCTGATCGCAGAAATCTCGTACTCACCGAGCATGGCCCGTTCGTTCAGCGACTGGATGTCCTCGAGGATGTGCTCGAAGCGGTACGGACCGGGCTCGACGCCTCCGCTCGAAAGGCCGTAAAACATGAACGCGTCGTCGGGGTCCGGGCTGTGGGCCAGGCGAATGAGCATGTCGTCGTCTCGGTGAACCGCTGTCGGGGCCGCGGCGGCGCTGCCGCGGGACGCCCCCATCATAGGGCAGGGAATAAGCCTACGCACGTGCGCCGATTCGCCGATACCATGCCCGGCTTGTTCTGCGTGATTCCGGCTCAGGGGTCTGCCATGAATCAAGGTTCCGGCCGCCGATTGAAGCGGTTCCTCGCGTTCGTCGCGGCGCTGCTGGCGTCGCCGTCGCTGCGGGCCGAAGCGCCGCAGATTTCGATCCGCTTCGACCGCAGCGTGCGCGAGCAGCCGTTCACGGGGCGCGTCTATGTGTTCACGAACACCGACGAGCGCCGCGAGCCGCGGCACGCGGTCGACTGGTTCAGCTCCGAGCCGTTTTTCTCGCTCGAAGTGAAGGACTGGCGTCCGGGGGAGACGCTCTCATTCGATGCCGCCAAGGCGAGAGGCTATCCGGCTGCCCTGGCGGACCTGCCTGCGGGGCCGCGCCGCTTTCAGGCCGTGCTCGACTTCGTTCCGTGGACCCACCGCATCGCGGACGGTCCCGGCAACGCCTACAGCGAGGTCGTCAAGGCGGAGCACGACCCGGCGCACCCGGCGCAGGTGGCGCTCGAAGTCACGAAGAACGTGCAGTCGCGCGCGCTCGAGGATACGGAGACGCGGAAGTACGTCCGGCTCAAGAGTGAGAAGCTCAGCGCGTTCCATCACCGGGATGTCTTCCTTCAGGCCGCCGTCTTCCTGCCCGAAAGCTACAACCCCGCGGCCGAATGCCGTTATCCGGCGATCTACGAGGTTCCCGGCTTCGGCGGGACGATCGAGATGGCCCGCTGGATGGAGCGCATGGATCTGTTCTCGGGCGAGGGGCTCGAGATCATTCGCGTGTTTCTCGATGCGGACAGTCCGACCGGGCACCACGTCTTCGCCGATTCCGCCAACAACGGGCCGGTCGGAGCGGCCTTGATCGATGAGCTCATTCCGCACATCGAGAAGCAGTTCCGCATTCTCGCCGACCCGCGGGCGCGTTACGTCACGGGGCATTCCTCCGGCGGCTGGTCGAGCCTGTGGCTTCAGGTGGCGTACCCGGACACGTTCGGCGGGGTCTGGTCGTTGGCGCCCGACCCGGTCGACTTCAACGCGTTTCAGCGCGTGAACCTCTACGATCCGGCGGACAACATGTTTGTGGAGCCCGACGGTTCGCCGCGCGCCTTGTCGCGACCGTCAATGATGGGCGTGCTGCAAACGCGGCAGCTTGCGGCGATGGAGGTAGTGCTCGGCCGCGGCGGGCAGTTGCAGTCGTTTGAAGCGGTCTTCAGCCCGCGCGGAGCCGACGGCGCGCCTGCAAAGGTGTTCGACCGCGCCACGGGCCGCATTGATCCGCAGATCGCCGCCGCGTGGAGGAAGTACGACATTGCCCATGTGCTGCGATCGCGCTGGGGCGAGCTGGGCCCGAAGCTGGCGGGTAAGCTGCACATCTTCTGCGGCGACCAGGACACGTTCTTCCTGGACCTGGCCGTGCTGCGGCTGCGCGACGAGCTGAAGCAGCTCGGCAGCGACGCGCGGGTGGTCATGGTGCCAAACGCCGACCACGGCCTGACGATGGAGGTGCGTCAGCAGGTGGCGCGCGAGGTGGCGGAGACGTTCCGGCGGGTCGAAGGGGCGCTGCGCGAGAAACCTTAGCGGCGCGGTACCGCGTAGTTCCACTTCGCGCTCAGTGCCATCCTCTGTCTCGGTCCTGTGGCATCGGTTTCTCAACCGGTGGGCTTATCTCCTGTGGCACCGGCTTCCCATCCGCGCCCGCCGCTGCTGCTTGGCGCGCTAGATCGATCCGCGCGATGCTCGTACCATGGGCGGCTGAAAGGCACGGCCGGATGGGGAGCTACGGATGGCTGCAAAGATGGCACGGAAGTCCGCACCGAGTTCGCAGGGCGCCGACGCCACGCTGTTCGACCAGCGGCAGACCCTGATCATTCCACCTTCGCCGAGACCCGAGGCCGCCGGGACGAACGGCGACACGCTCGCACGCGACACGGAAGGGCAGGCCGGTTTGACGTCGTCAGGTTTGCCCGAAGCGCCGCGCAAGGCGCGAAAGACCGTGACGGCGGAAGCGATGGCCGCCAAGCAGCGCGACATTTCGGTCTCGGAGTTCTTCGCCAAGAACCGCCACCTGCTTGGTTTCGACAACAAGCGTAAGGCGCTGCTGACCACGGTCAAGGAAGCGGTCGACAACAGCCTGGACGCGTGCGAAGAGGCGGGCATCCTGCCGGACCTCCAGGTGATCATCGACCAGCTTGGCGAAGAGCGCTTTCGCGTTACGGTGCGCGATAACGGCCCGGGCATCGTGAAGGCGCAGGTTCCCAACGTTTTCGGCAAGCTGCTGTATGGCTCGAAGTTCCACCGGCTGAAGATGTCGCGCGGGCAGCAGGGGATCGGCATCTCCGCAGCGGGGATGTACGGGCTGCTGACTACCGGCAAGCCCATTCACGTCACTTCGCGAACCGGAGCAAAGAAGCCGGCCCATCACTTCCAGATTGCGATCGACACGGCCAAGAACCGGCCGGACGTGATCAAGGACGAGGAGCTGGAAGTCACGTGGGAACACGGGACCGAGGTGACGATTGAGCTGGTGGCCAGCTACATGAAAGGGCGCCAGTCGGTCGACGAGTACATCGAGCAGACCGCAATCGCCAACCCGCATGCGGCGGTCTACTACAAGTCGCCGACCGACGAGCGGCGCGAGTTTCCGCGCGGCAGCCAGGACTTGCCGGCGGAAGTGAAGGAGATTCGCCCGCATCCGTACGGCATCGAGCTGGGCATCCTGATGAAGATGCTGAAGGAAGCGAAGGGCGTGAAGCTGGCAGGCTTTCTACAGGAGAGCTTCAGCCGCATCTCGCAGCGCGTCAGCGACGAGATCTGCACGCACGCCAAGCTGAGCTCGCGCGCCGCGCCCGGGTCGCTCAGCGCTGGGGAGATCGAGCGGCTGTACGCCTCGATGCAGGCGGTCAAGATCATGGCGCCGCCGACGGATTGCCTGGCGCCGATTGGGGTGCGCAACCTGCTGGCCGGGCTGCTGAAGGAAGTCAAAGCGGAGTTTTTCACCGCGACCACGCGCGATCCGTCCGTGTACCGCGGCAATCCGTTTCAGATCGAGATCGCGATCGCCTTCGGCGGGGCGCTGGCCGGAGACGAAACGGCCCGCGTCATTCGCTTCGCAAACCGCGTGCCGCTGCTGTACCAGCAGTCGGCCTGCGCGTCGTTCAAGAGCGTGCTCGACGTGGACTGGCGCAATTATGGACTGTCGCAACCGGGCAGCGCGCTGCCGGTCGGGCCGCTGGTCGTGATGGTGCACATGGCCAGCGTGTGGGTTCCGTTCACCAGCGAGAGCAAGGAGGCGATCGCCGACTACGACGAAATCCGCAAGGAGATGAAGCTGGCGTTGCAGGAGTGCGGGCGGAAGCTGGCCTCCTACGTGCGCCGCCGGCGGCGCCAGAAGCTCGAAGGCGAGCGGCGCAGCATCTTCGAGCGGTATATCGTGGATGTCGCGGATGCGCTGGCCGGAATCACCCAGGGCGGCGATGCGGCCCGCAAGCGGCTGATCTCGCACCTGCAAGCGATCGCCCTTGAACGAACCGCCGAGGCCGACGTCGAGCTCGACGAGGACGGCAAGCCGATCGCCAAACCGAAGGACGACGCGGAGTCGAGCGACGCCGGCGACGAGAGCACGGTGATCGTCTCCGAGAATGCAGCCGCGACAGAGCCTGCCGGCGATTCGCTCTTTGAAGACCCGGGCAACGGCGGTGGCCGCAAGCGCCGGCGCAAGGGCGCGCGCGGCTGAGTCGAACCGGCGCCGGGCGCGGCCCACGGCGCGCTAGACGCGCCCCATGCGCTCCAGCACCGCGCGAACCAGGATCGGCCAGGCGATGGTCGCGTCGCAATAGACCTCGGCGAAGCGTCCGCCCTCTTCCGGCGGGACGAATTTGCCCCACGACACGCCTTCGGAATAGGTGCAGCCGCTCAGCCCGCCCCAATGCACCGGCTCGGGACAGATGCGCAGCGCGTAGTGGAAGCGAAGCAGGCCGCCGTACCGCCCTTCGCTCCGACGGTGCATCAGGTCGGCCAGCGGGCCCACCTGCTGGGCCCAGTTGCGCGGCGCGCCGCCGCCGATGGTGAAGATGCCCAACCGCTCGGCGTTCATGCAGCGGTCGAGGAAGTCCTGCATGTCGCGCAAGGCGTCGAAGCGGGCCGGCTTCACGTTGCGGTGCGGCGCCATGATGTTGTAAGTAAATACGTCGATCCCCAGCTCGCTGTCCGTGAAGGCGGGGACGTAGACCGGGACCTTCTTTTCATAGGCCGACTTCAGCAGCGCGCGGCCTGGATAGGTCTCGGCCAGGTACTTGCCGACCTCGGCGTTGAATTCGTGACTGCCGAAGGCGTCGTATTCGGCCAGGCGCGCCAGCACCGGCCGGATGATCTCGTCGGCATGGTCGAGGTTGGCTTCGAGCTCGAGCGTGTCATAGACGCGGCAGTAGCCGGCCTCGTAAAGCTGCTCGTCGGTCCATGCCGGCTCGTAGCGGAAGTGGGTGTGGCCGGTCTGCTCGACCAGGCCGTGGCACATCAGCGCGCCGGTGCTGACGATGGCGTGGATCAACCCCTGATCGATCATGTCCGTGACCAGCAGGCCCTGCTTGGCGATGGTCATCGCGCCGGAGAGCGTGCAGACGCGGAAGCACTTGTCGTCCGCAACCATCTCGTGCAGCACGTCGGCGGCTTCGCCCAGGTTGCGCCCCCCGAACGCGGTGCTGGACATCTGCTTCAGCATGTCGCTGAAGTTGCCGGGCTTCATGACGTCGAGCGGCGCGAGCGGCTTGAAGTGATGCGACCAGCCGTCCGCGAGCTGCTCGCTGGGCCGCGGACCGGCGGCGTGCGACGCGTGACCGTGTCCAGCGCCGTCAGCGGGGCGGTGGGTCATGAGTCCGTCTCCTGACGTTCAGGGTTTCTCTGGATCAGGCTGAAGCTGGCCCATCGGCGCTGCCGGCGCGCGGGCGGGTGCGGGCGACCCGGGCTGCGAGGTAGGCGCCGCGCCGGGCTCAGACGGCACGGGCTCCATCGGCCGCATCGGCGTGGGTTCGGCGGGTCTTTCGTTGCCGGCCGGAGGCTCCGCGATCGGCTCGGCGGGCTGGGGTTGCGGCGCCTCGTCGGCCGGCGTCGGTGCCGAGACCGGCTCGCGCAGCGGCTCGCCCGAGATGGACTCCATCGTGCCCGCGCCGCTTTCCCTTGCGCCGGGCTCGCGGTCCAGCCAGCCCGCGGGCCGCCCAACGCGGCGCGACTGGGGGCTGGCGGCGATCATCCGGTCCAGCAGGTACGACTCAAGTAGCCCGTCGCGGCCCTGGGGCACCCAGCTTTCGCCGCGGGCCCGCGACAGGCGAAGCCCTTCTTCGGTCGGCAGACGTTCGCTGTAGATACCCAACGCGCCCGATGCGGTGGTCACCTGGCGATCCGGGGCGCTGTAGCGCAGCTTGTCCACGCGAACCGCCACGCAATAGGTTTCTTCCGCGGGGGCCGAGGCGGTGGGCGCGGACGAAGGCGTCATGTCCGAAAGGGGCTCGGTCGGAATCACGCTCAGCGTGACGACGCGCTGCGACGTGTGCATGCTGGATTCGGCGAGCTGATACGCTCCGCGCGCGTCGCCGCGCCAGAATTCGAACCACTGGGCGCTGGTGGCGGGGCGGGTGACGACATGGCCGGCGTCGCGGTCGATCCGTCGCGGCGGGAGGTCGTGCTCGCGCAGGATGGTCATGGCGGAGTCAAGGAACGCGTCGCGGTCGACCAGCCGGACGAACGCCTCCGTGGGGCCGACGGGTGGTGCGGGGGCCTGACAGCCAGGCAGCGCGAGCAAAGCCAAAGTCAGCACCAGGGTCCCGGCCAGCGGACGCACGCGCGCGACGGGCCGTTCGACGATCAGACGTGAGGCAAGTTGGCGATGCACGCTGCGAACTATAGGACTTCACTGTCGCGGAGACAATCCGCGCGCGGGCGCGTCGGGACTCACCGCCGTGCCTCCGATCGGCGTCGGGCCGGTGCGGCGGCTCGAGAGCGCCGCTTCAATCGCCAACGCGGCCAGTAGAACCGCGGCGAGGACCTGGCCGGGCGTCGGCGCAGGCCAGGCGGTCGCCGCGCGCTGCGCCGGACTCGAATCGTCGGAATCCACGTCCAGCGACTCGCAGGATTCGACCCCGCAACGCCGCGCGGCAGCCTCAAGCGAGATCGCCGTCGAATCAGATTCCTCGACCGGCCAATTCAGGGCGTAGACGGCGACCGTCTGCCCGCCGGGACCCTCCACGCGAAACAGCCCGGCTTCATCCGCGGGCCAGCTCGGCACCGGTCGGCCGGAGCGTAGTCTGACCTCGCGCGGCTGGGAGGATTCGGCGTCAACTCGCCTGACTCGGGCGCGCGTGGCGCTCTGAAGTCCGGCGAATGCCTCCGCCAGCGGCTCCCCGGCGACTGCGTTCGCGATTCG
>CAYXIO010000011.1:81517-85647 GCA_964465125.1 uncultured Planctomycetales bacterium
CGGCGCGGCGCGCTCCAGCAGTTCGTGCACGAACGAAAGCAACCCGGCCGCCCGTGTGCCCAGGTCGCTCCAGGCGGGGTCCGGCGAGGTGGTCAGCGCATAGACCGCGCCGCGGCCGAGCCTGACTGAGACCAGCGCGGGCACGCCGTCGGAGTACAAGGCATCGACCGCCGCCCCGACGTCACCCACGCGGAGCTGAACGCGCCTTCGTACGTCGCAGCGTTCAAACTGCTCCAGCCCGCGACGGGCATCCGGTTTGCGCCATGCCGGCGACCAGCGCATTTCGAGCGGCGGATCCAGGGCCTGCACCTCCGGCGGCAGGCTTGATACCCATCGGCGAAGCGCGGGCCAATCTCGGCAGCGCGGATCCGAGGACGGAAGCAGCAGCGCCGTTGCACCCGAGGAGACAAGCTCGCGTAGCGGCTCGGCGACGTGCTCGCTCGCCTGAGCTGCGCTCATGACGACCACGAGTGTGGGCCGGTCCTCGGCGGAAGCAGGCCACTCCTCGGCTTCGGCCATCGAAATGCGCCGCAGGAATACGCGCTGCTCCCGTTCGGGCAGTCCGGCGGGCGCCAGCAGGTTGCCGACCAGGCGCGTCGAAAGATCGGTCTCCCATGCCGTCCGGTCCGGCGCGACCAGCCAGACGGTCGGACGGGACACGACCTCGCAGGCGACGTAGCGCTGCTGGTCGTCAGCGAGCCGATCCTCCGGATCGAGCGTGACGGTCAGTGCATGCAGTCCGCGCGGTAGGGGAGGCATGGCGATCGAAATCGACTGGCGACCTCCCGGCGTGAGCTCGATGCCGCCGACGCGCGCCAACTCGGTCGCGTCCTGGCGGACGCGCAGGCTCGCGCGCGCTGCGATGCCGTCGGCCTGAAGCGTGGCCTCCAGCGTCCACTCGGTGTGCTCGGGAATCACGCGCGGCGGCGCAAGCTCGAGTAACGCCAGGTTGGAACGGGAGGGCAGCGGGACGATTGCGAGCCGTAGCCGGGCGCCGCTCAGCGAGGCCAGTGCGCCTTCCGGCACGTCGCGCCAGGCATGCGCGCGTCCGTCCGTGAATACGACGATTTCGCGCGCGGGCTGAGGCGCCTTGTCGAGCAGCTCAACCGCTCGCGCCAGCGCTGGCGCGAGCGTCGCGGCGTGCGTGCGGGGCGCGTGGTCCTCCAGCGCGGCCAGCGCCTCCGCGCGATCCGATTGAAGCGGCAGCGCTTCGGCGAGCGGGTCGCACCAGACCAGTCCGCACGGGGGGGCCTTGGCTTCTGGGGAGCGACGCAGCATCGCCTCGGCCGCCGCCCGGGCTTGCTCCCACAGCGAGCGGCCGTCCTCGCCGCGGTACTGCATGCTCCACGAATCGTCTACGACGATCATGCGCGCGGTGGATTGCGGATCAGGCAGGCCTGACTCACGACAACGCGGCGCGGCCAGGATCAGCGCCGCGGCTCCCAGCAGCGTGGCCCGCGCGGCGAGCAGTCGCCGGTGGCGGACCTGCTGCGCGCGCTGTCCGCCGGCCAGGCGCGGCGAAAGCAGGGTCCACGCTGGAAACCGCACACGGCGCGGCTTGGGCCGCAGCAGCCGGTGAATCAGAAACGGCAGCAGCGCCGAAGCGATGGCGGCGGCGGCGAGCGCGGGGTGCGAAAACTCAACCATCGCGAGCGATCTCCGGCGACCGGCGAATTGTACGGCGTCGTGACCGGACCGGATCGCGCGGCCTCGCCGTTCGCGCCGCCGCGCACCCGCCGCACCGTCGCACACCGGCGGACGGCTGTACAGTGGCGTCGCGCGCGGCTAGTCTACGAAAACTTTACGGACGAATCTCGGGGCTCACTCGGCGCGGGACTCATGTCGCTCGAACCACCCAGCACAGCCCACGGGCACGAATTCCCCTTTTGTCGGCAGATTTCGGTATTCCTCGAAAACCGCCTCGGCCAGCTTCTGCGCCTGACGCGGCTGTTTGACACGGCCGAGGTTCGCATCCGGGCCGTTTCCGTTGAGGGCTCGGTGGACTGCGCGATCGTGCGGCTGCTGGTCGACGATCCGGACACCGCGCACGAGATGCTCTCCGACTCGGGCTTCGCGACCACCGAAACCGACGTGCTCGTCGTGGTGCTGCCGCCGGGCAAGCGCGGCATTATGAAGGTCTGCGAAGCGCTGATCACCGGCGAGATCAACATCAACTACATCTACCCGCTTCTGGCGAGCGAGGGCAGCGAATCCAGCGTCGCGATCCAGGTGGACAACCTGGGGCAGGCCGCCGCCGTGCTGTCCGCGAAGAAGTGCCGCATTCTCGATCAGAGCGAGCTTTAGCCGCGGGGCGGAGCCATGCATCCGCCGCTCTCAGCACCCGAGGTTCAGCGCTGGACGTTCAGCGACGGCTACTCCGCCGCCGGACGCGTCTGGGCGCCGCCCGACGGCCGCGCCGCGCGGCTGATTCTCTACCTGCACGGAATCCAGTCGCACGGCGGGTGGTACGAATGGTCGGCGTCTCGGCTGGCGAGCCCGGGCGCCGTAGTCCTGTTGCCGGACCGTCGCGGCAGCGGCATGAACGCGGATCAGCGCGGCGACACGCCCTCAGCGGAGCGCTGGTTCGCCGATCTCGACGAACTGTGCGGCTGGGCGCGCGAGCGATACGGCGTATCCCGCGTGTCGCTCGTCATGGTGAGTTGGGGTGCGAAACTTGGGTTGGCGTGGGCGATGCGACGCGCAGCGCCGATCGATCACTTGCTGTTGATCGGTCCCGGGCTCTTTGCACGCGTCGACATCGGGCCGCGCGCGCGGCTGGCGGTCGCGTGGGCGCTGCTGAGCGGAGCGCGCACGCGCCCGTTTCCGATCCCGCTTCAAGACCCGGCCCTGTTTACCGACAACCCCGCCGCCCGCGCGTTCATCGCCGCCGACCCGCTCAAGCTCGAGCACGTCACCGCTCGCTTTCTGTATCAATCCCGGCGGCTGGATCGCTGGGTCCGAGCGCTGCGACGCAACGACCTGCCTGCCCGAGTGACGGCCCTGCTCGCCGGAGAGGACCGCATCGCCGACACGCCCCGGACGCGGGCCTGGCTGGATCGGACCGGCGGAACTGCGGCGCGGGTGCAGATTTTTCAAGAGGAAAGTCACACGCTCGAGTTTTCGCGAGACCGTGAAGGGCTGGAGAACGCCCTCCTGGCGTGGCGTGCGGGCCTGGATTCGCGTCCGGAAACCCGCGCCTGAGCGACGGAAGGGCTTTCGGCGTGTGCATCTTCGGCTTGTCAGGCGGTGTACAACCCCATAGAATTCCGGCCGATAGGATTGCGGCCGAGTTGCCCGTGACGAGGCGCGGATCGCGGGCGGCTTGGTGAAGTTGCACCGCAGTCGCGCCCGATACGACAGATGGCGGATGGAGCCGCCTCTGCGCCCCGACCACGCGTTCGGAGTATCCCCTTGAAGCGAACCCTGCTCGTGGCCGTCGTCTCGGGTCTAGGCTTGGCGGCGGTCGCAGCCTTCGCCCTCACGGATGAGAACCCGCCCAGAACGCACGACGCAACCAGGAAGAACGGATCGAGCGGTTCGCTCGGGTCGGTCGTGCCGGCAGCGGCCGTCTCCATGGCCCCGTCCATGTCGCCCGCCGCGCTCATCGACCTGGCCACCCGCGACCCCGAAGCCGTCGTCGCGCAGGCCATCACGCGCTACGAACGCGACGTTCGCGACTACGCCTGCCTGTTCACCAAGCAGGAGCGCATCAACGGCAAGCTGCGGCAGCAGGAAGCCATCCGCGTGCGCTATCGCGTCGAGCCCCAGTCGGTCTTCATGATCTGGGAGCGCAACGCCGACCAGGCTCGCCGCGTGCTTTTCATCGACAAGCCCGAGTACGTCGACAAGCACGGCCGCAAGACCGCCAAGGTCGAGCCCAACGGCTCGATCGCGCGGCTCTTCGTCTCCGAGATCATGATGCCCATCGACGGCAGCGAGGCCCGCGCCAGCAGCCGCCGCACCATCGACGAATTCGGCTTCCGCGAGCTGCTCGACCTGCTGGTGCGCTACAACACGCTGGCGGCGAAGAACGGCGTGCTCGATTTCCGCTTTGACCACGTGGGCGAGATCGACGGCCGGCCGACGCTGGTGTTCGTGCGGCACCTGCCATACGACCCGAAGAACGAAAC
>CAYXIO010000012.1:0-82911 GCA_964465125.1 uncultured Planctomycetales bacterium
TTCTACACCTTACCTATCTTCGCGCCGCGCGCTATTGAATAACGATTTAGCGGCCCAGCTCGCGGCTTCGCCCCGCGGGGGCGCAATACAAACCTCCGGTTTGCCTCGGCAAGCGGGAGGTTTTCACTACACGTCGTTCGACGCGTCGACCGATTCACTGCATGGATCAACGCCGGCGCCGCAGCGCTGCTCCGGCACCGCACAGCGCGGCCAGCAGTCCGCCGCTGGCCGGCTCGGGCACGACCTCGAGCGACAGCGTGCTGTGATAGATCGCGTCCGCCGCGTTGGGCAGGTCGTCAAAGGATTCGTAGAACTCCAGCCGCAGGACGCCGGTCGGCAGCACTACGCTGGACAGTCCGGCGCCGTTCAGGTTGACGATTCCGACGCTCTGGAACCAGACGTTGGTCCCGCCGAAATTCGAGCCCAGGCCGGGCACCAGGTCGAACGCCGCACTGTTGAGCAGCGTCGGGTCGTCGAAGTTGATGCTGGCGTCGCTCAGCCAACTCGTGCCGTAGGTCGTCAGGTGGATGTCCCAGCCCACGCCGGTGAGCGTCACGGGCGATCCGCCGGGCAGGCCCAGCGCCGTGGCCAGATTGACCAGCATCACCGTGTTGCCCGGGTCGCCGAACGGATCGTAGCTGATCACGTTGGCGATCGACGTGTTGACGACGTAGCCGGCGCGCGGCCCGCCGCCGGTCGCGTCGGCGTCGGTCGGAAGTACCGGCGTCAGCCCGGCCGAAGCTCCGCACACGAAAAACAATCCCGCCGCCGCCGCTGCGCAGAGTCGAAGCATGGTGAGGGTCCTTTCCGACGATTGAGGGTCGACACGTGATTTTGGAACATGACACGCTACGGAAACCTACCCCGGTTTCTCATCCTTATCCGAGAGAGGACGAGCGAGCCCGCGCGGCGGCTGGCGGGAATCCTCCGGTGCGGCGCGCCAATGTGCGGGGCGATCCGGCGTTCGGAATCGTCGTCGGCCAAAGATGGCCAACGCTACGGAATGACTGAACGCAGGCTAATCGTGGTTCTTCCGCCACCAGCCGGTCGCGGTCCACTTGCGCCACCACGGCTCGCCGGCGGCGACCGGAAACTCCCGCCGCAGCTTTCTGATGAAGCCCGCGACCTGGTCGGCCCGGCAGGCGGGCAGGTCGCTGCCGGGCAGGTCGGCGTGGTACTGCTCCTCGCCGCGCGCGTGCAGCCAGCCGTTGGCGCGCGTCAGCTCCGCCGCCGACGTCGCCGGAAACGGAAAGTATGGGCGTACGTCGAGCGCGTCGGGGCGGACGCGCCGCAGGAAGGCGGCGGTCTTTTCGAGCGAGGCGTCGCTCTCGTAGGGCGCGCCGAGGTAGACCACGCCGCGCGAGTGAATGCCCGCGGCGCGCAGCGCCTCGAAGGTCGCTTCGATCTGGCGGTCGGCCAGCTCCATCTGGAAGATGTCGTTGCGCAGGAAATCGCTGCCGCTGATCACCTCGACGTCGGCAAGCCGGCAGCCGGCCCGGTGCAGGCGGGCGGCATCCCACGCGCCGATCGAATTGGCGCGCAGGTGGCAGCGGAACGGCAGGTCGCAGGCGCGCTCGTAGCTCGCAAGAAACTCCTCGAGCCAGGCCGCGTCCTGCGCGAAGCTGTGATCGACAAAGCGCAGCAGCCGCAGCTCCGCGTAGCTCGCCCGCAACGTCTCGATCTCCGCCAGGACGTGCTCGGGCGAGCGCCGGCGGGTCCATTGCTCGCGCTCGGAGTAGAGCCCCGCGAGGTGCGGGTTGAGGCAGTAGGCGCAGCGCTGCGGACAGCCGCGCCCGACGGCGATCTCCAGCTCGCCGGTGGCCTGCACCTGGGCGGCGGCGTTCAGCAGCCCGCGCTCGGCGAAGGGCAGCGAATCGAGATCCTCCACCAGCGCGGGCATGCGCGGTCGATCCAGCCCGCGCTCGTGCCGCAGCCACAGCCCCTGCACGACCTGCCCCACCGCGGGATCGCTGTATCGCTCAAAGTAGGTCAATAGCGACGCGTCCGGCTCGCCCAGCGCCGCGGCCTGCACGCCCGGCAGGCTCAGGCACGCCCCCGGATCGGCCGAAGCGTACGCACCGCCCGCCACCACCGGCAGAAACTCGCGCTCCTGGATGTGCGCCAGCAGCACCCGCGCCATGCCCGCGCAGACCGGCGAAATGTCGGCGTAAACAAATTGCGGCAGGGCCCGCGCCAGGGATGCTTTCAACGCCGAAACGTCCGGCTTCGACAGCCCCAGCAGGCTGAGCTCGTGTCCGCGGTCGCGCAGCAGCGCCAGCAGCACGCCGAGCTGCGGATCGAAGCGCGGCACGAGCTTTCTGCGTACGGACGGAACTAGCTGAAGCGCGAGAATTCGCAAGCCAGCCTCCGAGGGTCCGGGAGAGGCTCGGGCATGATACTGATCCGCGGCGGCTGGGGCGAGAAACGAATTCAGCGCGCGGGGGCGGCCGGCAGCGCCGCGCCGCCGAAAAAACGCCGCGAGCGCGCGCCGCGCCGTTCCGCGCAACGCGCGCTCGCACGCGACCGATTCGGATGCTACTCGTGCGAAGCGGCCAGCGCTTCGGCCAATCCCTTGAGGTTCTCCGCGCCGCTCGGCACGGCGATGCTCGAGCCCTTGAAATCGTCGCCGACCGGCTCCACGCGCCCGCCGAGGTGCTCCCCGAGGAACGCCTCGGTCACCGCCCAGAACGACATCTTGTTCTCCGGCCGCGCGAACCCGTGGCCCTCGTCGGGATACAGGACGTACGTCACCGGAATGCGCTTCTCCGTCATCGCCCGCACGATCTGGTCGGCCTCGGCCTGCTTCACGCGCGGGTCATTCGCGCCCTGCCCGATCAGCAGCGGCCGGCAGATGCGGTCGACGTACGTCAGCGGCGAGCGCTCCGCCAGCAGCTTCGCGCCGTCCTCGGTCGTCGGATCGCCTACCCGCTGGTGAAACATGTCCAGCATCGGCTTCCAGTAGGGCGGAATCGACGCCAGCAGCGTCGCCAGGTTCGACGGGCCGACGATGTCCACGCCGCACGCAAACGTCTCCGGCGTGAAGGTCAGCCCGACCAGCGTGGCGTAGCCGCCGTAGCTGCCGCCCATGATGGCGACGCGCTTCGGGTCGGCGATCTGGTTCTGGATGGCCCAGTCGACGGCGTCGATCAGATCCTGGTGCATCTTGCCGGCCCACTCGCGGTCGGCCGCGTTGACGAACTGCTTGCCGAAGCCGGTCGAGCCGCGGAAGTTCACCGCCAGCACGGCGTAGCCGCGGTTGGCCAGCCACTGATGCAGCGGGTCATAGCCCCACGTGTCGCGCGCCCAGGGTCCGCCGTGGACCAGCAGGACCATCGGCTGCGGCGTGGCGGGTTTGCCGGCGCCTTTCGGGTCGCTGGCCAGCGGCAGCGAGAGATAGCTGACAAGTTCGAGCCCGTCGCCGGACTTGATCACGCGCGGGTGCATCTTGACGAGCGGTTGCTGCTCGAGCGAAGGCCGGCTGGTGAAGAGCAGGCCGGCCTTATGACTGTCGCGATCGTAGCGGTAGTAGCGCACCGGCCCGCGGTCGACGTCGCAGGCGACCAGCCAGGTGCGATCGTCCTGCGTTCGGCTGACGATGCTGAAATCGCCCGGCGCGACGCCCTTGAGGTAGTCGTAGTCGGCCTTGACCGACTGGTCGAGCACCTTCCACTCGACCCGCTCGTAGTTGAACGCGACGGCTTGAATGGTGTTCTCGGTGGGGTGCCGCGCGGTGGACTCGACGTCGGTGCGCGCGTCCTCGGCGATCACGGTTTCCTTGCCGCTCTGGTCGATCGCGACCAGGGCCGAGGTGTTGCGGCCGCGGCTGTCGAGCATGTACGTGATCTCGCCGGTCTTGTCGAAGCCGGCCACACCGGTGTTGAGCGAGTCCGCGGCCGGCACGGTGGTCCAGGAGACCCACTGGTTGTCCTTGCCGCGACGGAAGAACTCGCTGCCGCCGTCGGGGTTCATTCGCATCGCGATGCGGATGTTGTAGTCGTCGTCGGCTTCGAAGCTGACGAAGCCCTCGTTCTCGAAGAGCCGCTTGGACTCGCCGGTGCGGAGGTTTACGCGGAACGGGTCGTGGAGCTGCGGATCGCGGTTATTGATCAGCAGGAGCACTTCGTCGGGAAAGCGATGCGACACGCCGAAGGGCCGCGCCTGGACGTTTTCGAACGGGGTCAGGTCGCGCGTTTCGCCGCTGGTGAGGTCGGTGGCGTAGACGTGCCAGTTTTCGTCGCCGCCCTGGTCCTGCACGTAGAGGATGTGCTGATTGGTGTGGGCCCAGAAGTACTCGCGAATGCCGCGGTGGGTGTCCTTGGTGACGGGCTTGGCGGCGGACGGATCGCCGGCGGGGCCGACCCAGACGTTCATGACGCCGTCGACCGGCGCGAGGAACGCCAGCCGCCGGCCGTCCGGGCTGAGCTGCGGAGCGGCACGCTCCGGGTTGCCGAAGATCAGTTCACGCGCGATCAGCGGCGTGGCCGTGGCCGGATCTTCGCCGGCAGAAGCGGTCGCTTCCGAGAGCCCGACCAGTGTCAGCACAAAACACGTCGCAGCAACGACAGATCTCATCGTGTGTTCCTTGTTGAGCGAACCCTAGGGGGAGGCTGAGTCCGTTTGTCGGTGGGGGCACCGTAGCAGGCCGCCGCACCACCTGCCGCCCCGGCGCAGACAACGCGGGCGATCATTCTAGCGCTGCGGGCCGCGCGTGCCAATTCGATCGCTGCCGGGGCGCTTCAGCTCGGCCGCGGCGGAATTCGAACAGGCGCGGCGAGTATTTCGCGGGCACGCTCGAGGGGCAGCAGGTACTCGGTCAGCGGCAAGCCGGCAATCTGCTCGAGCGATACGCCGGCGTCGGCCTCGAACGGCCCCACGGCGCGCCGAATCAGCCGGGTCAGGCAGCCGCCGGCGCCCAGGGCCGCTCCCAGGTCGCGAACCAGGCTGCGAATGTACGTTCCCCGGCCGCAGGCGACCTCGAAATCGATCTCCGGCCATTCGTAGCGCCAGAGGTGCATCCAGTAGATGCGAACCGTCCGGGCCGCCAGCAGCGGAGCCTTCCCTTTCCGCGCGAGCTTGTACGCAGGCCGGCCGCGCACTTTCAGCGCACTGGTCGCCGGCGGAATCTGCTGGCGCTCGCCCTCGAACGCCGCACACGCCTCGCGAACGGCTTTGGTTTCGGGAACGTGCGCGACCTCGACGGGCAGGTGCGGCGTTTCGCGGTCGAAGCTCGCGCTGGTCACGTCGAGCCGCGCCAGGGCACGATAGACTTTGGGCTGGTCCATCAGTCGTTCCACCAGCTTGGTGGCCCGGCCGAGGCAGATCAGCAAGACGCCCTCGGCCAGCGGGTCGAGGGTTCCGGCATGTCCGCTGGTGCGTACGCCGGTCGCAGCGCGCACCTGGTAGAGCGCCCGCGTGCTGGTCGGCCCGACGGGCTTATAGAGGTTGATGATGCCATCGTGGCTGGGGTTCACCGGGGCCGACCTTCTGCGGTGCGGTCGCTTTTGCGCGGTCCGCAGTCGCCCGTGACGGAAAATCGGGCTTGTGCGGGCGGCGACCGCGCGGGAATAATAGCGTCTGCATGAATGGATGCATGCGCGAGGAGGTTATTCCCTTGTCAACGAAGCTCCTGGCCAACGCAGCACTGCTGCTGTCCGTGGGCGTGTTCCTGGGAGGATGCGTGGGCGCGCCACTATCCGAGGACGGCAGCGGCGGCAGCTCGTCGCGTCGTCAATTCCCGCTCGACAGCCTGTCGACCGCGACGGTCAAGGCCCGCGACGCGACCCTGCGCGTCTGGCTCGCGACGACCGAAGCCCAGCACAGCGAAGGCCTCATGTTCGTCACCGAGGAGGAGATCGCCGACGATCAGGGCATGCTCTTCGTCTTCCCGGACGAAGCTTTCCGCGGCTTCTGGATGAAGAACACGATCACGGCGCTCGACATCGCGTTCGCGCGGGCCGACGGCACAATCGTCGCGACCCACACCATGCCGCCGCTGACGCTGAACACGTATCCGTCCTACGAGCCCGCGATGTACGCGCTGGAGATGAAAGCCGGCTCGTTCGCGCGGCTCGGCGTGGTGACGGGCGATAAGCTTGAAATCCCCACGCTGCCTGACTGACGCAGCGGTCGACGTTGGCGCGTTGCATGCCGGCGCGCGCCCACGTGCGGCATTCGAGGCGCGTCCCGCTTGATGTATTCTTCCGCCGACGATCCGGCTCAGGCGAACGCCCGAAAGCGATGCGCAAGACGCGTCGCGGCTTCGAGTTGAAGTCGACGGCTGAAACACTTGCCACGCACAGCCGCGACGCCCCCCGTTCGGTTTGACCGACCTTCCTCAAGCGGCGACGAAGCCGCGTCGAATCCAAGGACAGGTCGTGGGCGGGCTGACGCGCAGTAAGTGCCTGCACCGGGAGCGCGGTCGATGACGGAACATGCCACTCCATGCGTGCTGCTGTTCGAGGCGAGCGCCGGTCGCGCCCTGCCGCTGAGAGACATGCTGCGCGAGCGCGGGCTGCCGACGCACGCCTTCAACCTGAACGAGCCGAGCACGGAGCGGGCCGTCGGCGCTGCGGACGTCGCCGCGATCGTGCTGGGACCCGGCGATGCGCGCGGTCACGAGCCGCAGATTCAGTCGCTCGTCACGCAGCTCCGCGAGAAGCACGTCGCCACGCTGCTGTGGAACTCCGACCCGCCGCTGCCGGTCACCGCCGGCGGCGAGCTCGAGACGGTCGATTCGCGCGCCACTTGCGATGAGATCGTCGGGCGCCTGTCGATGCTGGCGCGCTACGCGCCGGTGCTCCGCCGCATGGACACGGAGATGGAGCACCTGCAACGTATTGCCACGCAGCTCAACCGGCAATTCGACGAGATGGACAAGGACATGCGGCTGGCCGGCCGGTTACAGCACGAGTTCCTGCCGCGCGAGCTGGACCGCATCGCCCCGCTGCGCTTCGCGCAGCTCTACCGCCCGGCGGCCTGGGTCAGCGGCGACATCTACGACGTTTTCTGCGCCGACGAGCAGCGCGTGGGCGTCTTCATCGCTGACGCGATGGGCCACGGCACCGCCGCCGGGCTCATGACCATGTTCATCTGCCGCGGTTTGAGCGTGGTGCGCTCGCGCGGCAAGTCGCGTCGACCGCTGCGGCCGTCCGCCGCCTTGGCCCTGCTGCACCAGGATCTCGCCCGGCTCGAGCTGCCCGGCGCGCAGTTCGTCACCGCGGCGTACGCGCAGATCGACACCCAAACGCTCGAGATGAAGCTCGCCCGCGGCGGACACCCCTACCCGCTGCACATCAACACCGAAGGACGCATCCGCGAGTTGAAATGCGACGGCTCGCTGCTCGGCATCCCCGGCATCACGCCGGCCTTCTCGCAGAAGAACGTGCGGCTGCGCGGCGGCGATCGGCTGCTGTTCTACACCGACGGCATCGAGCGGCTGTTCTTCACGCCGCGCGAAAGCGACGAGGAGCCGGCTGCGTTCTCCCCCGAGTTGCGGGCCTGGGCCCGCCTCGGCGCCCGCGACTTCGTCGAGGCCGTCAACGCCCACCTCGACCACCAGGAAGGCTCGCTCAACCCCGAGGACGATGTCACGCTGCTGGTCGTCGAGGTTGAGAAGCGCTGAACCGCGGCGTTCCCGGCTTGGCCGCAAGTCTCTTTCGGTGATCATGCGCCGGTGCGTAGCGCAGCCGCGCTTCGCCCGCTATACTCCGCCGCATGTTTGACGCTCTGACCCGCAAGTTCGGCGACGTTTTCCGCAATCTGCGCGGCCGCGGCAAGATCACCGAGGCCAACGTGCGTGAGGCGCTGCACGAGGTGCAGACCGCGCTGCTCGAGGCCGACGTTCACGTCGAAGTTGCGCGCAAGTTCTGCGACGACTGCCTTCAGAAGGCGATCGGCCAGCAGGTGATCGAGACGCTGCGGCCCGAGCAGGTGATGGTCAAGGTCGTGCACGACGAACTCGTCGCGCTGATGGGCCCGATCGAAACGCGCATTCCGTTCGTATCCGATCCGCCGACGATCATCCTGATGGCCGGCTTGCAGGGCTCGGGCAAGACCACCACCTGCGCCAAGCTGGCGCGTTACTGCATGATGCGCGGCAAGAAGCCGATGCTGGTCGCGGCCGACCTGAAGCGCCCCGCGGCCATCGATCAGCTCGAGGTGCTCGGCCGGCAGCTCGAGATTCCGGTTCACGCGGAGCGCGATCACCAGAACCCGATCAAGGTCTGCCGCAACGCGGTCCGCCAGTCGCGCGGGCTGGATCGCGACGTGGTGATCCTCGACACCGCCGGCCGCCTGGCGATCGACGAAGAGCTGATGCAGGAAATCGCCGGCGTCGCCGAGGCCACTCATCCGCACCAGATCTACCTCGTGCTCGACGCCATGACCGGCCAGGACGCCGTCAATACCGCCAAGGCCTTCAACCAGCGGCTCGAACTCGACGGCGTGATTCTCACCAAGTTCGACTCGGACACCCGCGGCGGCGCGGCCCTGAGCGTGAAGACCGTCACCGGCAAGCCGATCAAGTTCATCGGCGTGGGCGAGAAGATCGACGCGCTCGAGGAGTTCCACCCCGACCGCATCGCCGGGCGCATCCTGGGCATGGGCGACGTGGTCTCGCTGGTCGAGAAGGCGCAGGAGACCTTCGACGCCGAGGAGAGCGCCAAGGCCACCCAGAAGATGCTGAAAGGCACCTTCGGCTTTGATGATTTCCTGGCGCAGCTCGACAGCTTCCGCAAGATGGGGCCGCTCAAGCACATTCTCAAGATGATCCCGGGGATGGGCGAGGCGCTGGGGAACCTCCAGATCCCGGAGGACGATCTCAACCGTTTCCGCGGCATCATTCACTCGATGACGCCCAGGGAGCGGCGCGACCCCGACCTGATCGAAGCCTCGCGCCGCCGGCGGATCGCGCGCGGCGCCGGCGTCGACCCGCAGGACGTCAGCGCGCTGGTCAAGCAGTTCACACAGATGCGCGGGCTGATGAAGCAGATGGCCGGCCTCGGCCTGGGCGGGCGGCTGAAGATGGCCCAATCGCTCGGCGAGCTCGGCTCGCTTCAGACCGGCCAGGTCCCCCGAATGCCGCGCGGCGCCGCCCCGGCGCGCTTCGACCCGCGCCAACGCGACCGCAAGAAGAAACGTCGGCGACGATAAGCTCTGCACACCCGGAGACGCCATGCACGTCCAATCCCTCAGTGTCGGCCGGCCGGCCATCCTCATGCGCGGCGAGCGCCAACTCAGCAGCTCCATCAACCGCACGCCGACTGACGCCGCCGTGCGGCTGGACGTCGAAGGCTTCGAGGGCGACCAGGTCTCCGACCAGAGCGTCCACGGCGGGCCCGACAAGGCCGCCTGCGTGTTCCCGAGCGAGCATTACCCGCGCTATGCCGAGCTGCTCGGCCGCGCGCTGGCGGCGCCCGCGTTCGGCGAGAACCTGACCGCCGTGGGACTGCTCGAGTCCGAAGCGTGCGTCGGCGATGTGTATCGCGTCGGCGCAGCAGTGGTGCAGGTCAGCCAGCCGCGGGCGCCGTGTCAGAAGCTGGCCATGAAGCACGGCGTGCCGCAGATGGTCGAGTGGGTGGCGCGCAGCGGGCTGACGGGCTTCTATTTCCGCGTGCGCGCGGCGGGAGCGATTCGCGCCGGCGACGCGATCGCGCTGTGCGAGCGGCCGCACCCGGACTTTCCCATCGTGCGGCTCAATCAGCAGCGCATCCTCGCGCAGCCGGACCGGGAGTTGCTGCGCGCCATTGCCGCGCTGCCCGAGCTCGGCGCGGGGTGGCGAAGGTCGATCGAGAAGCGGCTCGCGGAGGTCGGCGCCGCGGAGTCCGAATTGGCATCCGGCACGTCGTCGTGACGTTTTTAGTGTGACCCGCGCTCGCGGCCGGATCGCCGGCGGGAGCCCCGCATCCTAGGATTTCTCGACACGGGCCGCCCGAAGCGACGCGCAAGTTCTTGCGCAATCCCGCGGTCCGCGGACTCCTATCTGGACCCATACATCCGGTTTGAACCGGCCGGAGCGGCCCGCATATTCCCTTGAACCCCCGCGGTCCACGGGCTAGCATGAGGACCAACACGTCCATTTCTCGGGGGTTGGAGGAGTGAAGATGCACAGCTCAATGTCCGTTCCGGGTCGTGACACGCGCCGTGCGGCTCTGTTCGCCGGGCTGATCGGGATCAGCGCTGCGGCGGGATCGGCGGACATCCTGTCCGTCAGCGGCAGCATGGAGATCGCTTCGGCCCCGATCTCCTTCCTCGAAGGCGCGACCGAAAGCTCGACCGCGATTCGAATCCTGGACGAGGGCACGAGCGTGCTCGTCGGCGACATCGCCGTCAACGCGGTCGGGCCAGGAACGCACACGTACAGCGCCGGACCGCCGCTGACCATTTCGTCCGGCTCGCTCGTGCACAGCTACATCGTGCACTTCGACCCTGACGGCGGCGTCGTACCGCTGTTGGGTTCGGTGACGTTCGACGTCGGCGAGTTCATCATCGGGATCATGACCCACACGCCCTACCTGGACTTTTCCGACGCGGAAGTGGGACACCCGCTGGCGGTGTACCCCACCGGACTGCTGGAGTTTCGCGCCTTTGAGACGCTGCCGGGAACGGATTCGGTGACCATCGCCGCGGACCTCAACTCCGCCAGCTTCTCGCTCATCGCGGAGCTTGGCATCGACCAGGCGCGGATCATCACGACTCCCGTCCCGGAGCCGACCGCGTGGCTCGGCGTGCTGCTGGCAGGCGGGTTCCTGACTCGGCGACGCCCGCGGTAGCGAGCGCCGATCCCGACCGCGCACCGCCGGCAGGTAGCACTGCCGTATCGAACGCGTCCCGCCACGCGCGGGAGAGGCGCGATCGGATCCCTTCTCCGCTTTTTGTTTGACCCCTGCCCGCGGCCGCGCCAGAATACGCGTCCGACCGGGCGATTCCGTTCCAGGCCGTAGACGACGAGCCGCATCTGACTTTAACGGCCTCGCTTCGCCCGCCGTCGTCGAGTGCATTCGCCGAACGATCGAGTCCTCTTCAGGAGACCGCGCCCATGTCGACCGCGACGATGACACCGAAGGACGTGAAGATCGGCCCGACCAAGCTGTTGATCAACGGCGAGTGGACCGCCGCCGCCAGCGGCAAGACGTTTCCGACGGTCAATCCCGCGACCGAGGAGGTCATCGCCAACGTCGCCGAGGGCGACAAGGCCGACGTCGATCGCGCCGTCGCCGCCGCCCGCAAGGCGTTTGACGAAGGTCCCTGGTCGAAGATGCCGGCGGCCGAGCGCGGCCGACTGCTGCTGAAGCTCGCCGACCTGATCGAAACCAACCGCAAGGAGCTGGCCGCGCTCGAAACGCTCGACAACGGCAAGCCCTTCGGCGACTCGCTCAAGGCCGACCTGCCGCTGACGGCCGCCTGCTACCGCTACTACGGCGGCTGGGCGGACAAGATTCACGGCAAGACGATTCCGATCTCCGGGCCGTATTTCTGCTACACGCGGCACGAGCCGGTCGGCGTGTGCGGTCAGATCATCCCCTGGAACTTCCCGCTGCTGATGCAGGCCTGGAAGCTGGCGCCGGCGCTGGCCTGCGGCTGTACGGTCGTGCTCAAGCCCGCCGAGCAGACGCCGCTCAGCGCGCTGCGCGTCGGCGAGCTGCTTCAGGAAGCCGGCTTCCCGCCGGGAGTGGTCAACATCGTCCCCGGCTACGGTCCGACCGCGGGCCAGGCGCTGGCTCGGCACATGCAGGTGGACAAGGTCGCGTTCACCGGCTCGACCGAAGTCGGCCACCTGATCATGAAGTACGCCGCCGAGAGCAACCTGAAGCGCGTCACGCTGGAGCTGGGCGGCAAGAGTCCGAACATCGTCTTCGCGGACACCGATCTCGAAGCGGCGGCCGAGGGCGCTTACTTCGCCCTGTTCTTCAACCAGGGGCAGTGCTGCTGCGCGGGCTCGCGGTTGTTCGTCGAGGACAAGGCGCACAAGGACTTCGTCAAGCTGCTGGTCGACAAGGCCCGCAGCCGCAAGGTCGGCGACCCGTTCTCGCGCGAGACGCAGCAGGGCCCGCAGGTCGACAGCGAGCAGTTCCGGAAGGTGATGGGCTACATCGAGGCCGGCAAGACCGAGGGTGCGCAGATTCTCGCCGGCGGCGGCCGCGTCGGCAGCAAGGGCTTCTTCATCGAGCCGACCATCTTCGACAACGTGCGCGACGAGATGAAAATCGCCCAGGAGGAGATCTTCGGTCCGGTCATGAGCGTCATGCCCTTCAAGTCGATCGACGAGGTCGTGCAGCGCTCGAACAACAGCGCCTACGGGCTGGCGGCGGCGGTCTGGACGCGCGACATCGAGAAGGCCCACGCCATCGCCGCCCGCGTTCGCGCCGGCACCGTCTGGGTGAACTGCTACGACGTGTTCGACGCCGGCGCTCCGTTCGGCGGCTTCAAGCAGTCGGGCCTGGGGCGCGAGCTGGGCGAGTACGGCCTGCACAACTACACCGAGGTCAAAACCGTCACGATCAAGATCTGATCGGCGTTCCGCTGCGCCGGCCTCCGCCGAAAGCGCGCCAGGGCTGCTTCGCCTGCGGCTCGATCCGACCCCCCGCGGGTCAAGTGTCGAACTGGACCCTCCGCGCCAAGCGGGGGGTTCTTGTTGTGTGCGCAGCGCCGACGACGCATGGACGAGCCGCCCGCCGCGTTGAATTCAGCGTCCAGCGCGATACCCTACGTTTTGCACGCTTGGGCGACTTGCACACCAGGACCAACCGGGGTTGGCCAGTCGAGTCGGCAGCCCTTGCGTCCGGCCGATCGGTATCGCCCTCCTCGATCGGCAGCGGCCGAGACGATGACCGCGGAGCGATTCCAGCGATGAGCCCGGACAAAACCACGCTCGATGCGCTGAGGATCGACCGCAGCGGGGCCGCACGCCGGCGCCCGCTCACCGCTCTGGCGGTCCTGGCGCTGATCGTGCTGTCGGCGGCTGCGACGGCCTATGTCTGGCTCAACCGGCCTCGCGCGGTCGCGGTCCGCGCCGTGACGGTGCGATCCGCCACGGCCGGCGCCGATGCGACCCTGCTGAACGCATCCGGCTACGTTACGGCCCGTCGCCAGGCCACGGTGTCGTCCAAAGTCACGGGCAAGGTGGTTGAAGTGCTCGTCGAAGAGGGGATGGACGTCGAGGCCGGGCAGGTGCTGGCGCGCGTGGACGCGTCCAACGTCGAGACCAATCTCCGTCTCGCGGAAGCGACCTTGGCGGCGGCGCGGGCCGCCCTCGGAGAGACGCAGGCCAACCTGGAGCGCGCCGAGCGCGAGGCGCAGCGGCTACAGCGCCTGTCCGAAGGTCACATCGCCAGCCCGGTCGAGCTGGACCGGGCCCAGACCGAGTTGAAGTCGCTGCGGGCGCGACTCGAGCAGCAGGTCGCCGAAGTCGCGGTCGGCGAGCGCCAGGTGGCGCTCTGGCAGCAGCAGCTCGATGACACCATCATCAAAGCGCCGTTTGCCGGCGTCGTGACCACCAAGAACGCCCAGCCCGGCGAGATGATTTCGCCCATGTCGGTCGGCGGCTTCACGCGCACCGGAATCTGCACCATCGTGGACATGACCTCGCTGGAGATCGAAGTCGACGTGAGCGAGAGCTACATCAACCGCGTGGCGGCGGGGATGCCGGTCGAGGTCACGCTCGATTCCTACCCGGACTGGCACATCCCGGCGCACGTGATCGCGATCATCCCCACCGCCGACCGGCAGAAGGCCACGGTGAAAGTACGCGTCGGATTCGAGCAGCTTGATCCGCGCATCCTGCCCGACATGAGCGTGAAGGTCGCCTTTCAGCGGGCCGGCGCGACGTCGGCGCCGGTGCGAAGCGTGCGCATCCCTCGCAGCGCGCTGCGCCAGGACGACGGCCGGACGCTCGTGTGGGTCGTGCGCGACGGACGGCTCGAACGGCGCGCGGTAAGCGTCGGCGCCGAGATCGGCGACGAGGTGACGATCGCCGCCGGACTCAACGAAGGAGAGCGGATCGTGGTGGAAGCACCGCAGAATCTGATTGAAAACGCGGCGGTAGTCGAGGGCAAGCCATGAGCACACAGAACGGAATGCTGGTGCGGGTTGAGAACGTGGACAAGACCTTTCGCCGGGGCACGGAAGAAATCCACGTGCTCGCCCAGCTCGACCTTCAGGTGCCGCGGGGCGAGTTCCTGGCGCTCATGGGGCCGTCAGGGTCGGGCAAGACCACGCTGCTCAATCTGATCGGCGGGCTCGACCGGCCGACCCGCGGCTCGGTCGAGATCGGCGGCGAGCGCATCGGCCGCATGTCCAATCGCAGGCTTTCCGCGTGGCGCGCCCGGCACGTCGGGCTCGTGTTCCAGTTTTACAACCTGCTGCCGGTGCTGACGGCGGAGCGAAACGTCGGCCTGCCGCTGCTGCTGACCCACCTTTCGCGTTCCGAGCAGCGAAACCACGTCGATGCGGCCCTGAAGATCGTGGGGCTATCGCACCGCAGCCGGCACTACCCGCGCACGCTCTCCGGCGGCGAGCAGCAGCGCACCGGCATCGCGCGCGCCATCGTCACCGACCCGACCCTGCTGCTGTGCGATGAGCCCACCGGCGACCTGGATCGCAAGTCCGGGGACGAAATCCTGAGTCTGCTGCAAGCCCTCAACCGCGAGCATGGCAAGACCATCATCATGGTCACGCACGACCCGCACGCATCCGCCCGCGCCACGCGCACCGTGTACCTCGACAAGGGCCAGCTTTCCGCGGAGAAGCCGGAATGAGGTACTTCGGGCTGGTCCTGAGCAACCTGAAGCGGCGGAAGCTGCGCACCTCGCTGACGGTGCTCTCGATCTTCGTCGCGTTCGCACTTTTCGGGCTGCTGTGCACGATCAAGGAGGCCTTCACGGCCGGCGTCACGATGGCCGGCGCGGACCGGCTGATCGTGCGCCACAAGGTGTCGCTGATCATGTCCCTGCCGGTCACCTACGGGCCGCGCATCGAGCGTATTCCGGGCGTGGAGTCCGCAGTCGATTTCACGTGGTTCAACGGAATCTATCAGAACGAGCCGAAGAACTTCTTCGCCAGCTTCCCCGTTCCGCCGGAGCCGTTTCTGGACATCTACCCGGAGTATCTGTTGCCCCCCGCCCAGAAGGAGGCCTGGCTAAAGACGCGCTCCGGTGCGATCGTGGGGCGAACGCTGGCGGAGCGCTTCGGGTGGAAACTCGGCGACCGTGTGCCGCTGATGTCCCCCCTCTGGCCAAACAAATCGGGCGGGGCCTGGGAGTTCGACATCGTCGGCATCTACGACGGCGCCAGCAAGAGCACGGACACCTCTGGGTTCGTCTTCCGCTACGACTTTTTCGACGAGGGGCGCGCCGACGGAGAGGGGCTGGTCGGCTGGTACGTCGTTCGGGTGGACGATCCGGATCATGTGACCGAGATCGCCTCGGCCATCGACGCCGAATTCGCCAACTCGCCGTACGAGACCAAGGCCGAGCCGGAAGGCGCGTTCGCCCAGGGCTTCGTCCAGCAGATCGGCAACGTGAGCACGATGCTCGTCGCGATTCTGAGCGCGGTGTTCTTCACCATCCTGCTGGTCGCGGGCAACACGATGGCGCAAGCGGTCCGCGAGCGAACTCAGGAGCTGGGCGTCCTGAAGGCGCTGGGCTTCGGCGACGCGCTCGTCCTGACGCTGGTGCTGGTCGAATCCATCCTGATCGCGTCGGTCGGAGGCCTGACCGGGCTCGGCGCGGCGTGGGCGTTCACGGCCCGCGGAAGTCCTGCGCCCGCGATGCTCCCGGTCTTCTACCTGCCGGCGGATTCGCTGCTGGTCGGACTCGTTCTGGTCTTCGCGCTGGGCATCGCCGCCGGCCTGCTGCCCGCCGTGCAGGCCATGTGCCTGCCGGTGGCAACGGCCCTGAGGAAGCACGCGTGATCAACTGGCTCGGACAAATCTACGCGCTGACCATCTTCAACCTGCGCTCCATGCCACAGCGCAAGGGTGCGGCGGTCGCGGCGGCGGTCGGCATCGCCGGCGTCGTCGCGGTGCTGGTCGGCGTGCTGTCCATCGCCGAGGGCTTTCGCGCCGCGATGACGGTCTCAGGCGCGGACGACCTCGCGGTCGTGCTTCGTAGCGGCGCCGACAGCGAGATGACCAGCGGACTCTCGCGCGACGAGGTGCGCCTGATCGCCGAAGCGCCCGGCGTCGCCTCCGCCGGCGAGGCGCGGCTCGCCTCCAGCGAGCTCTTCGTCATCATCAATCTCCTGAAACGCTCAACCGGCACCGACGCCAACGTTCCGCTGCGCGGCGTCACGAACGGCATGGCCGTGCGCGGTGGCATGGAGATGGTTCAGGGACGGAACTTCACGCTCGGCCGAAACGAGGTGATCGTCGGCGTCGGCGCCGCGCGCGCCTTCTCCGGCCTGGAAGTGGGCGAACACCTCCGCGTCGCCCAGACCGATTGGACCGTAGTCGGAATCTTCAAGGGCGGCGGCGGCGCCGCGGAATCCGAGATCTGGACCGACGCCGCCGTGCTTCAGCCCGCCTTTCAGCGCGGCGACACGTTTCAGTCGGTTTACGCGCGGCTGACCTCGCCGGCCGCCTTCGCCCCGTTCAAGGACACGCTGACCGCCGACCCGCGGCTGCAAGTCAAAGTTCAGCGCCAGAGCGAGTATCTGGCGGAGCAGTCCAGCATGCTGACCGCCTTTATCCAGGGCATCGGGTTCTTCATCGCCGGCATGATGGCCCTGGGCGCCGTGTTCGGCGCGCTGAACACCATGTATAGCGCCGTTGCCGCCCGCGCGCGGGAGATCGCAACGCTGCGGGCCCTCGGCTTCGGATCCAGCCCCATCGTCCTCTCCGTGCTGCTTGAATCCGTGCTGCTGGCGCTGACCGGCGGCGCGGCGGGCGCGATCGCCGCGTACCTCGCCTTTGACGGCTTCCAGGCCGCGACCATCAACTGGCAGACCTTCAGCCAGGTCGCGTTCGCGTTCTCCGTCACGCCGCAATTGCTCACTCTCGCGATCGTCTGGGCGGTGCTCATCGGCGTGGTCGGCGGGCTCTTCCCGGCCATCCGGGCGGCGCGCATCCCGGTCGCGACGGCCCTGCGCGAGACGTAGAGCAGCTTCCGTTAGTCGGCCTTGCGGGGAACGCGGGCTTCCGGGCCGCTTTCTGCGGGCAAGATGCCCGCGCTCTCCAATCCGTGGCAGCACATCACTCTGAGGATGCTCCAGCGCAGCGCGCGTCAGGCGGTTACATGCCCGGATCCTCCTCGGATGGCGCACTCAGCAGCGCGCGGAACCTGTCTGCATCGGCGGTGCGGCCGCGGCTGTCATACAGCTCGACCAGGTTCCGGATCACGTCTTGCGTATGCATGTGGGCGTTCCCGAGCGTGCGCTGCAGCCCCCCATGCGCACTCCGCAGGATCGGCTCGGCCGCGTCGCACTGCCCCAGGTTCATGAAGGTGCGCGCGTAGGAATTCCGCGTGACCCACCGGAACCAGTGCTCGGGAGGCGCCGCCCGGTCCACGCGCGCCACGAGGTCCGCGAAGAGCGCGTTGGCGCCCGCATTGTCGCCGCGGTCGATCAGCAGCAGGCCGAGGTTGTTCAGCGAGAACAGGGTGTCAATGTGCTCGGGGCCGAGTTCGGTTGTTCGCCCGTCCACGACGGCCCGCATGACCGCCTCGGCCTGTTCGAGCTTCTGTTGGCGGTAGAGCAGGCCGGCGTAGCTGTTCATCAGGTTCAGCCGCAGCGGATGGCGCGCGCCAACCAGCGACTCGGCCAGCTCGACCGCCTGCGAATACGCGGCTTCGGCCTCCGCCAGCTTGTTCTGGTTGCGAAGCGCCAGCGCGAGGTTGTTCAGGGCCTTGAGCGAATCGGGGTGGCGCTCGCCGCTGACCTCGCGGCTGCGCGCCAGGGCGTCGGCGGCGAGAATCTCGGCCTCCGCGAAACGTCCCTGCGCTGCGCGCAGGCCGGCCTGGTTGATCGCGAGCTGAATCCGCTCCGGGTGCCTTTCGTCGAAGAGCTCCGCAGCAACGCGCGTCGCGTCGGCCAGCGCGGCATCGGCTTCGTCGAGCGCCCCGGCATTCTGCAGGGCGACCGCGAGGTTCTTCATGGCCGAGTAGGTGGAAGGATGAAGCTCGCCGCGCGTCGCTTTCCAGCCGGCCAGAACGCTCCGCAGCATCTCCACGGCGCGGTCGAGCTGACCTTGCTCGCCAAGCAGCATGGCGAGGCCGAAGCGGACCTGAAGCGCCAACTGGCTGTCGGGCCCCAGCGCCCGATCGACCGCGTCCGCGGTCGCCGTCAGTTCGCGCTCGCACTCGTCGAGCCGGCCCTGCTCCTTGGCCACTCCGGCCAGGTGATAGCGCGCCGTAAGCGTTCGCGTGTCGGACGGCCCAAGCGTCTCCGCAAGCCCGCCGATCACACCGCGATAAAGCGCCTCGGCCTGGTCCAGTCGCCCCTGGTCCCAGCGCAGCTCGGCCAGATGACTCTGCGCGGCGAGCGTATCCGGGTGCGTCGCCCCCAATCGCTGAAGGTCGGATTTATACGCCGCGACCAGGTGCTGCTCCGCCTCGTCGCGCCGGCCGATGCTGCTGTACACCGCACCCACCGCATCCTGGAGCGCTGCGCGAACGTCGGGTTGACTCTGAAACTCGCGTTCGAGTCGGCCCGACGCCTCGTCCAGGAGCGTCCGCAGCAGCGCGGTGTCATATCCCTGCATCACGCTCGGATCGACCGCCTGAAACATGTCCACCAGGAACTGCTGCACGGCCCCGGCCTTGTCCGCCTCGCTCTGCGCGTCCCTGCGAAGCTGCACGGCCAGGGCCAGGGCTTCCTCTTTCTGCGTCAGCCGCTGCGTGGCCAGCTTCTCGGCGCCGAGGGCGCGCATCATCTGCGTCAGGCTGACCGCGGTTCCCGCGATCATGGCCAGGACGACGCCCGCCGCGCCGGTCACCGCCGCGCGATTCCGCTTCGCGAGCTTCCACAGGTGGTAGGCGGTGCCGGCGGGCCGAGCCGTGACCGGCTCGTCGCGCAGGAAGCGGCGCAGGTCCGCCGCCAGGTCGGCCGCCGATACGAAGCGCCGTTCGCGGTCCTTTTCAAGCGCCTTGGCGGCGATGTTTTCCAGGTCGCCGCGCAGCGTCCGGTTCAGCGTCCCGAGCGGAGCGGGGTCGCACTCCACGATGGCGCGAGCCGCGTCCGGGATCGACTTCCCGCGCACCTCATATGGCAACCGCCCGGTGAGCGCCTCGTAGAGAATGACGCCGAGCGAATATACGTCGGCGCGCGTGTCCACGTCATGCGAGCGCCCCGCGGCCTGCTCCGGACTCATGTAGGCCATTGTGCCGATGAGCTGCCCGGCGTCGGTCATCAACGTCGCGGGGGCCGCCTCGCCGGTCGTCCGTGCCACGCCGAAGTCGAGGACCTTGGGCTGTCCAGACGCGTCCACGAGCACGTTGGCGGGCTTGAGATCGCGATGAATGACGCCCTTCTGATGAGCATGATGAACGGCGTCGCAGATATCCGCGATCAATTCGATGCGGGCGCGCGTTCCGAGGTGCACGTCCGCGAGCACTTCCGCCAGCGAGCGTCCGGTGACGTACTCCATCGCGAAGTAGGGCTGCTCGACGACCTCGCCGGTGGACGATGAGTAGCGCGTAATGCCAGACTCGAAAATCTGCGCAATCCCCGGGTGCTGAAGCGTCGCCAGGGCCTGCGCCTCCACCTGGAAACGCCGCAGCGATTGTGGCGTCGAGCAGCCCGGACGAATGACCTTTAGGGCGACGCGTCGGCGCGGCTGGGCCTGCTCCGCCTCGTACACCACGCCCATCCCGCCGCGGCCGATTTCGCGCGAAATTCGGTACCCCCCGATCTGACCCGGGACGGGCGCCTCGCTCAGCACGCGCGCGGCGGCGGCGGACGAGTCCTCACCGCCCGGCCGGAATCGAACGGCACCCTCGAGCGCATCGGCGGCGTTCAGCACCGGCCCGATCGAAGGCGTCTCGCCATCGCTGGCCAGCAGGGCCAACACCTCGCGGCGCAGCTCGACGTCGTCGCCGCAGGTCTCATCCAGAAAGCGGTCGCGCCGCTGCGGCTCAACCGCACACGCTTCGGTGAAGACGCGCTTGATGCGCTGGTAGCGTTCCGGAGTCATGGGCACTCTCCGCGCGACAACACGCGACGAAACCAGGCCCGGGCCATGCGCCAATCAGCCTCAACCGTCGAGGTGGAGATGTTCAAGACATGCGCAATCTCGGGAACCGTCATGCCGCCGAAGAACCGCAGCTCGACGATCTGGCTTTGGCGCGGGTCCATCGCGGCCATGCGCTGCAAGGCGTCCTCGAGGTCCAGCAGGTCGTGATCGATGTGCGCGACCGGATTGCAGGCCTGCTCCAGCGTGACGCGGCACGCGCGCCCGCCGCGCTTCGCGCGGTCGCGTCCGCGCGCGTGATCCACCAGGATGCGGCGCATCGCCTTGGCGGCCACGCAGAGGAAGTGCGCCCGGCTTTGCCAGTCGGACTGCGACTGGCTCACCAGACGCACGAATACTTCGTTTACCAGCGCGGTCGGCTGAAGGGTGTGGTCGGCGCGCTCGTGATGAAAGAGCGCCACGGCGACGCGATGAAGCTCATCGTGGACGATGTCGAACAGTCGCGCCGCGACCTGCGGATCTCCGCCCGGAAGCGCGTGCAGCAGTCTGGTGGCCTCATCCGTCGCGTTCATGGCACTGCGGCTCACCGCCGCCAGCCTGCCCGTGCTCAGGTCCGACCCGCTGAGCACGGGGGATGCCTTCAGCATACCCGAACCGCGCGCAACGCGATGCGCAAGGTCAGGTTGCGACGAGCCAAAAGTCCGGCGGGATTTTGCCAAGGCCCCCGGCCGCGAACGTCGCATTCCTTCGCGGAACAGCGCGCACCGCCATCCGTGCTTCGCGTGGAACCGGCCGGCGTCGCACGGTCGAAGCAGGGTGTCACGCCGTTTCTCAAACGAGGGCAAACCCATGACACGTCGCACTCCCATCACCGCCGCAATCGTCGCCGCCCTGTCCGCGGGCCTGCATTCCGCGACCGCGCGGGCGGCCGATAACTACTTCCTGCCGCACGGAACCAACCTCTGGAACGTGCCTGCCAGTTGGAGCCTCGGTCACTGTCCGCTCAGCAACGAAGTCGTTCTCGTCAACGTCACCACCACGAGCAACAAGACCGTGGAATACAACTGGGCGGGCGTCAGCACCTTCTCAAGCGTCTACGTCAACGGCAGCACCGCCGGTTACTACGCGATGGTCTTTCAGCCCGAGTATGCCCTGAGCACCAACTACGACGTGTACATTTCGTCCGGCGGGCCCGCGTATTACTGGATGGAGGGCCCGGCGTTCCTGTGGGTCAACCGGCACATGTACACGGGCTACAACGGGAGCAACTCCGGCCACTTCTACATGGCGACCGCCGACAACCTGAGCGCCGGACTCTACGTCGCCGACCTCTGCTACGTCGGCTACAGCGCTCCGGGCGATTTTGACCACGACGCTGGATACGCCGACGTGGGGCGGCTGTACGTTGGACAAAGCGACCCCGGAACCTACTGGCTCGGCCCCAGCAGCACCGCTCACCTCATCATTCAGGGCCAATTCGTCGTCGGCAACGGCGACGCGGGCACGTTCGATCAGCGTGGCGGCTCCTGTGAGCAGATCGGCGCCAATGGCCTGATCATGGGCTTGAACACCGGCGGCGTCGGCACCTATTTCCTGAAGGGCGGAACCCTCGACGTTGATCACATTTCGCTGGCCTGGAACGGAGATGCCTACTTCACTCAGAGCGGGGGAACCGTCACGACCGTGGGCGACGTGAACATCGGCTGCCAGGGCACCCATCCGTCGCGGACCTGGTACAAGCTCAATGAGAACGACGGCGCCGCGGTCCTCAACATCGGCGGCGACCTGCTCGTCGGCGTGCAGACGCTCGGCAAGTATGAGCAGGAAGGCGGCGCGGCGACGGTCGACGGGAACATCGAGGTGTGGGATGGCGACCCCGACGCCGGCTCCAGCAGCCATCTTTACATGGGGCTCAGCGCCGGCTCGCTCGAGGGCGCCGAGTTCATCAACCACGATGGCTATTTCGACCAGGACGGTGGCCGATTCGAAGCCTGGAACGGCACCAACAACTCCAGCCAGGGTATGAACCTCGACAACAACGCCGACTGCCAGATTCGATACCTCGCCAACAACGCCGGCACCATCACGATGTGGCGGAACGCCATCCTGCGCGGCCCGCTGGCCACGGGAAGCATCTATTGGATCTGCGAATTCACCAACGACGCCACCTTCCAGATGGGAGGCGCTTCGTTGAATGGCGGATCCTTCCGCGGGCACCTCACCAACAACGGCACCTTCAACTACTACCAGGGCGACTTTGCCACCAGCCGCCTGACGAACAACGGCACGGTGAACCTCTACGGCGATCTGTCCTGCCTGCGCGTCGTCAACTCGGCCAATCTGAGTGTGCCCACCGGCCGGACGCTTACCGCGAGCGGAACCGGCTACGCCAACGCCGTCGAGAACAACTCGAATCTGACCGTGGCCGCCAACGGGCGCATCGCGCTGGCCGACAAGTCGCTCCTAAACTACGGCGCCATGTACGCCGGCGGGCCCGGCGCCACCCCCGCCACCATCCAGGGCAACATGCAGAACAGCAACTACCTGCTGCCGAGCGATTCCAGTCTCTCGGCCGGAAGCCAGCTCATCGTCACCGGCACCTACACCGCTGGCGCTTCCTCCGAGCTGCGCATCCGTCTGCGCGGAACCGGCACCGGCAACTACGACCGCCTCACCGTGCAGGGCGCCGCAACGCTTTCCGGCGAACTGGACGTGCGGCTGACCGACGGCTACGTGCCGGCCCTCGGCGACACGTTCTTCACGGTGAGCTGGGCGTCGCGCGTCGGCCAGTTCACTGCGCACTCGCTGCCGACTTTGCCCGCCGGACTCGCCTGGGACGTCAGCTACGGCACCACCAGCCTGCGGCTGAAGGTGGTTCAGGCCCCCGACTGCCCCGAGGACCTCAACAGCGACGGCATCATCGACCTTTCCGATCTCTCGATCCTGCTGACGCATTTCGGCGGATCGGGCGGACCCGCCGATGGCGACATCGACGGCGATGGCGACGTCGACCTGATCGATCTGTCACGGCTGCTGACCGTGTTCGGCACGAGTTGCAGCTAGTGTGAGGCAACTGCGATCTGCGGCCGGGTCGTGTGAGGCGCTCAAGGGGAGCCGACGCCAGCAACGACGACCTCGACCGCACGAACAACACCGCAGGGAGCCGCAAGTACCGGCCGGATGTCGCGCGGGGGGGGGGCATCCGGCCGGGTTGTTTTGTGTCATACAAGCCTCGCGCCGGCGGGCCGAGATCGCGCACGCATGCATTTCGGCTTGCTTTTTTTTTCGTGTAGTATACTTAAAGGTCGTAGTCCGACCTCGCAACCCTGAGTATTTGGAGGACCGCCATGCCCTGCGCCCTCTTGCTGCTCGCTTGCCTTCAAAGCATCCCGGCCTGCAACGAACAACAGCCTGACCCCGAGACGATGCAATTCTGCGGAGGCGCTCAAAACACCTGCGAGATGATCGTTAACCCTGGGTCCTGCAATGGGACACGGCAGCAGAAAGAGGCGGTGACGCCGAATTGCGTTCCGGGCGCGTGCTACCTGCACTGCACGCAAAAGAGCGTCCTCTGCTATACGGAGTACACTTGTCTTTGGGATTCCGAACACTCCAAGTGTGTCTCAGATGTCCTTACGCAGACCGGGAATACGATGGCGAAGACCAACGCGGATTGCCGCAGCAAGATTGGGTGCGTCGAAAACTAGGCCGGCTTCCGAGCCGCAATCAGGAGATCGCCCATGCTCGTAGCTGCCATTTTGGTCATGTATCCGTTCATGCTGGCCGGCGCCACCCTGGATCGCCCGCTGGCTCCGCTCCATGAGGCCATTGACGCACGCGCGGCGCTGCCGCAAGGGCGCGTGGAACTCTCCCTGCACACCATGACCGCCGAACGCGCGTCCGAGCGCCGCCTGGACTGCTCGTTTGCGCAAGCGTGCTTCCGGGTGGACCGGCTCCGCGACGCGGAGTGGGACGGCGCGTTGAATCAGATCAAGGAAGATCGCGATTGGGTCTGGCGCCGCGCCTGGGACGGCAAGACAATGGTGCGCGCAGCGCCGGGCTTCGGTTCGTTCGCATTCGTCATTCAGGATGCCGACTCGCTTCAGTTCGGCGAGCTCGACGCACGCTGGCTGGGCATCCCGCTGGTGGACCCCGCCAGCGCCGACCCTGCGGCGCCGTTTGCGGGTGCCCAACTGCTGTCGTGCGAGCAGGTTGCCGACGAGACTCGCCTCGAGCTGCGTCTGAATCGGGCCTTGGCCGACAAGCAGCCGATCGACTCGATCTACACGCTGGTCTTCGACCATTCGAAGGGCGGCGCACTCGTCCGCTACAGCCTCGATGAGGCGTACAACGGCTCCCAATGGCACGTCGCCGGCGAAGCGATCATCGGCCAGTTCGGATCGAGCTGGTATCCCGAGTGGTTCCGTCGTGAGCAGTATCGCAACGGCCAGTTCGAGTTCGCGCTCGAGTACCACGTACTCGCGGCCGATTTCGATACCCCGGTCTCGGAGTCTTCGTTCACTGCGGGCGGGCTGGGGGCGCGCCGCGGCGAGGCCGTGGCGAGCCAGGTGAGCGGCGTGGGCACGCAGGTCTGGAACGGAGCCGCACTCGAGCCGTACAAGCACTAAGCGGCGCGTGCCGTGCCGTCATTGCGGGCGGCATGCTTGCGCGGTGCCACGCGTGGGCATGCAACCGCGCCTAATCCGAGCGCCACACCTCGCTCGGCCGCAGCGTCACGGCGCGGCCGCTAATGAGCGCCTCCAGCGGTCGTTGCCCGTGGTGCTCAATCACGGTCCGCTCGGCGGTGATCTCCACTCGCAGCGGCTGCTCCTCCCACACCAGCGGGAATCGCACCGCCCGCCACTGCCTCGGCAGCGCCGGCGCAAGCGTCAGGACTTCAGACTGCATCCGCGTGCGGAAACCGGCGAAGCCGCAGATCGCGACCAGCCAGTTCGCGCCGGCACAGGCCGCGTGAATGCCCTCGGCGGCTTCGTTGGGCTGCAAGTCGAGCCCGACCGTATCGCGCCACATCCGCCAGGCTTCGTCGTGACGGCCGATCCAGCTTGCGATGATGGCGTGCATCGACTTGCTGAGACTCGAATCGTGCGAAGTGAGCGGCTCGTACACGTCGTACGCGACGCGCATCTGCGTTGCGTGGTATTCCTGCGGAAACGTCGCGAGAAGCTGAATCACGTCGCCCTGCTTGAGCACGCGGCTGCGGTAGAGACGCTCCTGGCTGACCGTCGCGCCCAGCCGCTTGGAACGATCCGGCCAGCAGCGCTGGAAATCCAGCGGCTCGTAGTCGAAGAAATCGTCGGATTGCAGGATGAGCTGCCGGCCCGCGTCGTAGGGCACGCGCAGCTTCCCGGCGATCTCAGCAAAGCGGTCGAATTCGCCGTCGCCGATCGCCAGCGCGCGGCGCAGCTCCGCCGCGGCATCGGGATCCAGGCGCGTGAGCTTCTCGAACGCCCGCGGCGCGAGCGCGAGCGCCAACGACGCCATGCGATTCGTGTAGGCGTTGTTGCGCGAGAACGGCGTGTATTCGTCCGGCCCCATGACCATCAGCATGTCGTAGCCGTCGCGGTCGGGGTTGTGGGTGACGCGCTCGCACCAGTAGCGCGCGGTTTCCACGAAGACCTCGACGCACTCGCGCAGAAAACCTCCGTCGTCGGGGTTCGCCAGATGCGCGTGCCACAACCCATACGCCACGTCCGCAGTCACGTGCACCTCGTGGTCGGCATACTGCCAGTTCGGGCAGTTCTCGTCGCCGCTGGGCGCGCTCTCCCAGGCGTAGCGAGCGCCGGAGTAGCCGTAGCGGCGTGCGTTGCGGCGAGCGCCCGCGAGCGACACGGCCCGGAAGCGCGCCAGCGTCTGGCCGACCGCCGGGCGCGTGTAGAGAAACAGCGGGAGCATGAACAGCTCGGTATCCCAGAAATAGCGCCCGCAGTAGGCTTCGCCGGCGGCCCCCTTCGCATCGATCGCGCAGCGCGAGTCGCCCTCGACCACGGCACGCAGCAGGTGATAGAGCGAGACGCGCAGGCCGCGCTGGCTCTCGTCGTCACCTTCAATCTGCACGTCGGTCCGCGCCCAGCGCTCGGCCCAGACGGCGTCCGACTCCGCTGCGAGCTTCTCAAAACCGGCGGCCGTCGCATCCGACACGAAGCGACGGGCGTCGTCGAGCGGGTCGTTCGCCGTGTGACGCGAGGACGTGAGCGCGGCGATCTTCTCGACGCGCAGCGCGCCGCCGCGCTCCAGCGTGCCGCTGCCCGTGAGCGCAATCCAGCGGCTTTCCCGCTCGACGCGCCAACGCGTGTCCGGGCTGGAAGCCGCTCGTGCGGCGGCGGCGATGCGAATGTCGGAGTTGGTGCGGGCGCCAAGCGCAATCAGGCCGCGCTCGTCGCGAGTCTCGATATCGCCCAGATGATCAAAGCCGTTGGTCCGCACCGCCGCATCCAGTCCCGCGCGAAACCGCAGTTCGACCGGCGCTCCGTCCAGGTGCTCCAGCGTGAGCCGCAGGGCCATGACGTGGCGTCGCCTGGCGCTGATGAATCGCTCGAAGCGCGCCCGGAGCACGCCGCCGCCGCGCGTGTGCCAGGTGAATTCGCGGTGCAGCCGGCCGGTGCGCAGATCAAGCCAGCGGCGAAAGTCGCGGATGTCGCAGGCTTCCATGTCGAGGCGCTCGCCGCCGCACTCGACCACCAGCCCGTGGATCGCCGGCAGGTTGATCACCTCGTCGAAGCAGGTCGGATGCGGGCCGCTGACGCCGGGCAGGTAGGTTCCGACGCGGCTCTTGAAGTCGGGGAACTTCTCGACCGTGACGTTGTCCATGACTCGCAGGTAGTCCACGTCCTGCGGATCGTCGCGGAGTCCTTCCTCGAGCGCGGCGCGCTGCTGAAGCGTGCCCGAGCCGATCGCAAAGAGCCCCTCGTAGTGGCGGTTGGTGCGGACGTCGAATGCCGTCTCCACGATCGTCCAGGGGTCAGCGGGGGACACGGGTGCTCCTCGGTCGTAATGCCGGCCCATCTTCGCCGCGGCTACTCGCAGCGCTGACGCGGGCCGCGAATCGTCCTACGATGCCCCGCAGGAGCGTCCCATGCCCACGCCCAAGCCGTTCCTGCTCTACCTCGTCTCCGACGGCACCTGCCGCACCTGCGAGCAAGTCGTGCGGGCCGTGCTGGTGCAGTTCGCCAACGTGCCGGTGCGCCTGGTTCGCAAGACCCAGACGCACGAGCCGGCCGCCGTCGAGCGGCTGGTGCGCAGCGCCGCGCGCACGCACGCGGTGGTTTTCTACACGCTGGTCGAGCCGTCCACGCGGGCCGCGATGCAGGAAGCCGCGCTGCGCTACATGGTACCGGTGGTCGACCTGCTCGGCCCGGTGCTGGGCAGCCTGTACGACCTGTTCAAGACCGCGCCGAGCGCCAAGCGCGGCATCCTGTACGAGTCGAACAAGGCCCACTTCGACCGCATCGACGCGGTGGAATACACCCTGCTTCATGACGACGGCTGCCGCATCCGCGATCTCGACCGGGCCGACGTGGTGCTGGTGGGCGTTTCGCGGACCGCCAAGAGCACGACCTGCTTCTACCTGGCCTACAGCGGCATCCGCGCCGCCAACGTGCCGATGGTATCCGACGCCGAGCTGCCCGCGGAGTTGATGAGGATCGATCCGCGGCGGGTGATCGGGCTGACCACCAATCCGTACCGGTTGCAGAGCGTGCGCGAGGCGCGGCTGCGCGGCTGGAACATGAACATCAACGATCAATACGCCAACGACAAGCAGATCGCACGCGAGCTGCGGGCGGCGGACGAGATCATGAGAAAGCACGGCTGGCGCGTGATCGACACGTCGTACAAGGCGATCGAGGAGATCGCGCGCGAGGTGCGTCAAGTCCTCAGCGACGCGGGAATCCAGGCGGGCAACCGCGGCGAGCTCGGTGAGGGGTGAGGGGTGAGGGGTGACGGACGCAAGGACATCGGGATTGAGGGATTGAGGGGTTCTTCGCCCGGCGCGGCGCGTGGCGATTGCGGGTCCGTGGCACCGGTTTCCCGATCCGTACACCGCCGCGGGCCTTTGCGTCGCACCGGCGCCCAGGCCCAGCCCTGTGGTGAGCACGATCCTGTAATCCGTGTCGCCGCCGTAGTCGTACGCAGCGCGATAATCCGCGTCCGGGAGGCCTCTGGCGCCAGCCGCGGACGCTGCGTCGGAAGCGCTATTGCCGGCCGCGCGGTGCGGGAAAAACGGCGCGGAGATCGGCCGATCCGCCGGTACAATGGCAACCTCTCGAGGCCGGGGGGCTCGTCCGTTCGGGCAAGCGAAGCGGGGAAGAAAATGCTGATGCTCCTGCGCCGATGCTGCGCGGCTGGGTTGCTCGCGCTGCTGTCGCTCGCCGCCCGAGCGGAGTTGCCGCCCGGGTTCGGCGACGTGCTCGTCCTGGGCGGATGGAACCAGGCCGTCGGGATGACGTTCGCACCGGACGGGCGTCTCTTCGTCTGGGAGAAAGCCGGCCGCGTCTGGATCGTCCAGAACGGCGTGCGCCGGCCCAGCCCGCTGATCGACATCAGTGAAGAAGTCGGCGACTGGGTCGACTACGGGCTGATCGGGTTTGCGATCGATCCGGGTTTCTACGCGAACGGTTACATCTACCTGCTCTATGTGGTCGATTATCACCACCTGCTGTACTTCGGCACCGATCAATACAACCCGAACGCGAACTACTACGGCCACGACACGATCGGGCGCCTGACACGCTACACCGCCAACGCGGCCGACGGATTCTACAGCGTCGACCCGGACTCGCGCCTGATCCTGGTCGGCGAAGCGATGACGACGGGCTTTCCCATCTGCCATCGCTCGCACGGCGTCGGCTCGGTGCTCTTCGGCGAGGATGGCAGCCTGCTGGTGAGCTGCGGCGACGGAGCGAGTTTCGGCAGCGTGGACGTCGGAGGCTGGCAATCCGGCAGCAGCAACACCGCGCTGACCGACGGCATCATTACTCCCAGCGAGGATGTCGGCTCCTACCGATCCCAACTCGTCAACTCGCTGAGCGGGAAGATTCTGCGGCTGGATCCGGCCACCGGCGACGGGCTGCCGGACAATCCGTACTTTGATCCCGCCGAGCCGCGCGCGCCTCGATCGCGCGTGTGGGCGCTGGGGCTGCGCAATCCGTACCGGATGACCGTGCGGCCGTGGAGCGGATATGAATCCGGGCGGCATGACGGGCCGGGCTCGCTGTACCTGGGCGACGTGGGGTGGTACACCTGGGAGGACCTGCACGTCTGCCGCGCGGCGGGGGAGAACTTCGGCTGGCCGGCGTTTGAGGGCCTGGAGATCATGCCGAACTACTACGACGCCGACGTGGAGAACCTCGATGCGCCCAATCCGCTGTTCGGCCAGGGCGGCTGCACGCAGGCGTATTTCTATTTCCGGGACCTGATCCGGCAGGATGTCGCGAACGACCAGCCGGAATTCCCGAACCCGTGCGATTCGGGCGTGCAGATTCCTGACGAGATTGCGCACTTTGAGCATACGCGCCCCGTGGTCGAATGGGGCCATGGCGCCGGTCCGTCCCGAACGGGCGTCTTTGTGGGCAACGATGCGGCCGTGATCCGGCTGGATGATCCGGATTCGCCCGTCACCGGACCCAACTTTGGGGGCAGCACCAGCACGGGCGGCGCGTGGTACACGGGCGATGCATTTCCCTCGGAATACCACGATACCTATTTCCACGGCGACTACGGCGCCGGGTGGATCCGCAACTTCGTGTTTGACGAAGAGGACCGCCCGCTGGAAGTTCGAGACTTTGCCAGCGCGGGAACCGCGGCCGTCGTGTGCCTGGCGGTCAGCCCCGTGGATGGGGGTCTCTACTATCTGGGGTACGACGACGTGGGTGCGTCCGAGCTGCGCCGCATCGGCTACTACCCGGACAATCTGCCACCCGTGGCCGCTGCGCAGGTCTCGCCGTATTACGGTCCTGGGCCGCTGACGGTTCAGTTCGACACCGTCGGGTCGTCCGACCCGGAAGGGTTCGGCCTGACGTACGAGTGGAGCTTCGGCGATTTCACGCCACCGAGCCGGATTCCGAATCCGGTGCACGTCTACCCGAGCGAAGACATCACGCAGCAAGGCAGCATCATTGCGAGGGTGTTCGAGCTCGATCCGCCGGGGTCGCAGGGCAGCGGCAATCACGATCCGGAGGTCCTGCGCGACGGGGATTACCCGCCGACCGGCAGTCCCAGCAGTACGCGGCAGTTCGACACGTTTCACAACGGCGAGCAGGGCAACACCGACTGGATCGGATATGAGTTTTCGCAGGTCCACACGTTTCGCGCGCTCGTGCTTCAGGAGGGGCTGCATCTTTCCAACGGCGGGTGGTTTGACGCGATGCGCGTCCAGGTTCGACAGTCCGGCGTGTGGTGGGACGCCGGCGGCATGGTTTCTCGGCCGGTGTATCCGGGAAACAACGGCGTCTCCTACGAGATGTTCGAGCTCAGCTTCGCTCCCCTTGCCGGCGACGCGATTCGGCTGGTCGCGAACCCCGGCGGCAGCGCGAACTTCATCAGCGCAGGCGAACTGCGCGTCATCGCGGTTCCCCTCAACTCGCCCCCCGGTCCCAAGCGGTTCGATCCGCGGGTGACGGTCCGTGATCTCTTCGGCGCCCAAGCCACCGCGACCGCGCTCGTGTCGCTGAACAACACGCCGCCGGCGGTAACGATCCTGAGCCCGGTGGACGGCGCGCTGTACTCCATGGACGAGGATACGCCGCTCGACCTGCTGGCGGAGATCAGTGACGCGGAGCATCCCCCGGACAAGCTGACCTGCGCCTGGCAGGCGATTCTGCACCACAATTCGCACACGCACCCCGGTCCGGTCGATCCCGAATGCCAGACGACATCGGTGATTTCACCGGCGGGCTGCGACGGCGAGGAGTATTCCTACGAGCTGCGCCTGGTGGTGACCGATTCGCACGGCCTGGCGACGACGCGCTCGGCGTTTCTCTACCCGGATTGCGACGGAGCCTCGTGCCCGGCGGACATCAATCGCGACGGCGCCATCGACCTGCTCGATCTTTCGCTGCTGCTCGCCGACTTCGGCGACACTGGCCCGCCGCACACGATCCCCGGCGACCTGGATTACGACGGCGACGTGGACCTGGACGACTTGTCGAGTCTGTTGATTGCGTTCGAGAACGGATGCGAGTGAGCGCGGCTGCCGTCCCGGGCACCGACTTGCCCGGCGACGATCGTTCACGCTTCCCGCGGCGCGGCCGCCCGGCGCGCGACAACGCATCGCATCCGCGGCCGCGGCCTTGTAGAATCACCATCCGTTCGGATCGTTCGGGCGTTTCCGTTCGGGGAGAGAGCCATGCAACGCATGCTGCGTCTGTCGTTGTTCGCGTTCGGACTAGCCGCCCTGACCGCCTCGCCCGTGGCCGCGGCGTTGCCGCCGGGATTCACGGATCAACTGGCTGTGGGCGGCTGGGATCTGGCGGTAGGGGCGCGCTTCGCTCCCGACGGGCGGATGTTCGTGTGGGAGAAGGGCGGGCGCGTCTGGACCGTGGTTAACGGCGTGCGCGATCCGCAGCCACTGATCGACCTCCGCGAGGAAGTCGGTAACTGGCGCGATTTCGGCCTGCTCGGCTTCGCCATCGACCCGGATTTCTACGACAACGGCTACATCTACCTGCTCTACGTCGTGGATTACCACCACCTGGTGTACTACGGCACGCCGGACTACGACCCCCAGGCCGACCAATACTACACCGATACGATCGGCCGCCTGACGCGCTACACGGCGAACGGATCGGACGGCTTCCACAGCGTGGACTACAACAGCCGCACGATCCTGGTCGGCGAGTCGATCACCAGCGGCTTCCCGATCTGCCACCAGTCGCACGGCATCGGTACGCTCCAATTCGGCGAGGATGGCAGCCTGATCGCGGGCTGCGGCGACGGTGCGAGCTACGCGACGACCGACACCGGCGGCTGGATGTTCGGCAGCAGCAACACGGCGCTGACCGACGGCATCATCACGCCCAAGGAAGACGTCGGGGCGTACCGATCCCAACTGGTGGATTCGCTGAGCGGGAAGATTCTGCGGCTGAACCCCGTGACGGGCGACGGCCTGCCCGACAATCCGTTCTACGACGCCGGCGCGCCGCGCGCGCCGCGCTCGCGGATCTGGGCGCTGGGGCTGCGCAATCCGTTCCGGTTCTGCGTGCGCCCCGGCAGCGGCTCGACGAGTACGCCGGGCACGCTGTACATCGGCGACGTCGGCTGGAGCACGCGCGAGGAACTCGACGTCTGCAAGTCGGCGGGCGCCAACTTCGGCTGGCCGGCGTTCGAGGGCATGACTCTGATGAACAGCTACTGGAACGCCGCGACGGCCAACCTCGACGCTCCGAATCCGCTGTTCGGGCAGGGTGGCTGCACGCAGGAGTACTTCACGTTCCAGAACCTGATCATCCAGGAGACGCTGGACCCGAATCCGTCGTTTCCGAATCCGTGCGACGCGGGTCAGCAGATTCCGGCGAGCATCCCCAGATTCGTGCACAAGCGGCCGGCGATCGACTGGCATCACTCGACCGGTCCGTCGCGTTGCAGCTACTTCATCGGTCAGAATCCGGCCTTCATCAACCTCGACGATCCGCAATCACCCGTGCCGGGCCCGCGCTTCGGCGGCTTTAGCTCTACGGGCGGCACGTGGTACGCTTCGAGCGAATTCCCCGCGGAATATCACGACACCTATTTCCAGGCGGACTTCGTTTCCGGCTGGATTCGCAACTTCGTCTTCGACGCAGCCGACAACGCCGTGCTGGTCCGCGACTTCGCCCCGAACGCGACCGGCGCGATCGTGTGCCTGGCGGTGAACCCCGTCAACGGACAGCTCCACTACGTCGCGTACAGCGAAGGGGGCGAGTCGCAGGTGCGGCGGATCGTGTACACGCCGCCGTGCTTCGCGGATCTGAACGACGACATGCTGGTCGACCTGCTCGACCTGTCGCTGCTGCTGACGAATTTCGGCGCGCTCAGCGGCATGCACTATGCCGACGGCGACCTGGATGCCGACGGCGACGTGGACCTGATCGACCTTTCGAGCCTGCTGGTGCGGTTCGGGGACGAGTGCCCGTAGCGCGGCCGGTTGAGCCGACAAGCCGTTTGACGCACCGGACGGCACGGTTGCTCGGTATCTCGCTCGGGCCGGACCCGGGCTCAGTTGGCCGAGGCGCCGACCGTCAGCGACACCGGCGCCGAGGCGGCCGGGGCCGGCGGCATGAACACGCCCCGCAGGTCCTGCTCGACGCTGACCAGAATCTCCTCGCCCAGGCGGCGAATGGCCACATCATCCAATTCGAGCACGTCGGCGGCGACGTGCGTGTTCTGAATCTGGCCGGAATTCGCCTGGTCGAGGTAGCGGTCGCACAGCTCGCGCAGGTGCTCGAGGTGGAAATCCTCGACCTGCTCGAAGGTGACCGCCCAGCGAATGAGGAAGTCCTTCCAGACGCGGATCAGGCATTCGGTCGCGAGCGACTTGTCTTCCAGGCCGTTGTAGATGTTCTGGAACGTTCCGGGGAACAGCTTCCGGTGGGCCGGGCGGAACGCGTTCGGGATGGTCGGGAGCGTGCGGATGATCTCCGGTACGAAGCCGGGCTGGCTCTCGATCTCGATGCGGTTCTCCAGCCCCTTGATCAGGTAAGGCAGAGCCCGGTAGAGCCCGGCCTGGTGGATGATCATCGACGCGATCTTCTCGCGCATGTACGGTGCTTGCTTCTCGACCGTGTCCATGATGTCGAGCACCGCACGGCGGGCATTGTCTTCCATCGCCATAATGAAGCGCCGGAACAGCGCGGCCTTGGCGGGGTCCGGCGCGCCCTTCTGCGGCACCTTGGGGACGCGCTTGATGCCCTTGAGCATGCCCTTCACGCGCGCGGCGAAGTTGTCCCAATTGCGGTGATTCTCGTGCAGCCAGCGGAACCCCTCGAACAGCTCGATGCGCGACATCTGCTTGGGGATCAGGTTGGTGCCGGCCATGGCGTGCCCGGTGTCGTGATCCTCGACGTTGTTGATGACGCGGCCGTCCTTGAGCATGCGCGCCAGCAGCGGCGTGCCGGGGAACGCCTTGAGAATCGACAGTGAGGCGTTGGGCGTGTAGACGTCCTGCAGGAAGTCGAACGTCTCCCGGAAGATGTCCCGGTCGTCGTGGTCGAACCCCACGATCATGTTGGCCTTGATCGGAATGCCGTACGACTGAATCTTGCGCACGTCATCGGCGACGTTGTGCTTGTAGTTCTGCGGCTTGTTGGCCTCGCGCAGGCTTTCCTGGCGCGGCGATTCCACGCCGACCTGGACCGGGCCGAAATTCGCGTCCGCCATCAGCTCGAGCAGCTCGTCGTCGCGGGCCAGGTTGAGCGTCAGTTGCGTGACGAAGCCGATCGGCCGGTCGAAGGAGTTGTTGACCGGAATGAGCGCCTTCAGGAACTCCCTGGCGTAGCGCGGCTCGCCGATGAAGTTGTCGTCGCAGAAGAAGATCTTGCGGACCCCCAGCTTGTTGAGGTTGGTGACCTCCTGGAGCAGGGTGTCGATGCTCTTGTGCCGCGGGTTGCGGCCGAAGAGGTGAATGACGTCGCAGAACTCACAGTCGAAGGGGCAGCCGCGCGTCGTCTGGACCGGCCCCATGAGGTAATCGCGGGCCATGTTCTCGAAGCCATCCCAGCGCGGGATGGGGGAGTCGTTGATGTCGGGACGCTGAACCTGACGGTATTCAGGCAGGGACTCGCCCCTGCGCCAGTCGTCGAGGAAGCGCGGCCAGGTGTATTCCGCCTCGCCGATGAAGACCACGTCGAACTGCCCGCGGCAGCGCTCGGGAGCGCCTGAGACGCCCGGGCCGCCGACGATGGTCATCATGCCGCGCTTCTTGAGCACGCGGCCGATGCGGTTCATGCGCACGATGTGCGTTTGATAGCCGGTCACGCCGCCGACGTCCCAGTCGCCGCCCAGGTCGGTGGAGTCGTCGATCTCGCCGTGGACGGCCTCGTCCCAGATGCGCACTTCATAGTCCGATGGCGTCAGCGCCGAGATGGTCGCGAGGTCGAGCGGCGGTAGCAGGGCGAGCGGGGATTCGACGCGCTGCGTCTGGCCGGTGCGTTGCGGGTTGGCGAAGTCACTGCCCCGGTTCGGCGATACAAGCAGAATTCGCTTCACGACAGCACCCCCAAATGTGAGCATGAATTCGCTGGAACGGGAATCGTACATTCGCGACGACGGCGAATCCTCACCCTATCCGCGGGTCCGCGGATTTGCAATGAGAATCGCTGGTGGGCAAGAGGCGAAGCGAGAGATTCGATGAAGACCCAACCGGCGAATCGTTCGTCTGGGCCCGTGCCTTGCGGTGAGTGATGCCCGTTCGTGCGCGCTCTCAGCTCATGGCAGACTCCGTGCGCACGGCAGGACTTGACCTGCGGAGGAGCAAGTCCTATGCGGCGCTACTTCTTAGGCGCGCTGGCTCTTCGAGTAGGTTTCGCTCGCAGGGCGGGTCGCACGGGCTTTCGATCGTGCTCGGACCGCGGGACTCGCTTCCCGAACGATCGCGAACCGGAACGCATTCCTGGGGACCTGGCGCAAGAACGCATTCTCGCAGCGGCCCAAGCGCGAACGGAAACTCCGCGCTACCCGAAGCCCCCCGTCTGGCGCGGCAGTCCCGAAGCGGCTTCAACGGCGCAGCGCCATCATGCCCGCAGCAGCTTCAGCGGCGGAAAATTCCCGCCCAGAATGGTCTCGGGTTTCACCTTGACCCAATCCCTGAGCACGGTTGCATACACGCGACGGAAGTCGGTCTGGAAGGGCAGATCGCCGCGGTGCAGATTGTCCAGCTTCGGCAGTTCGCCGTGCACGTCGCCGCGCACCTTGGAGCCCAGCAGGAACATGGGCGCGGCCTCGCCGTGGTCGGTTCCGCCGCTGGCGTTCTCCTGCACGCGCCGGCCGAACTCGGAGAAGCTCATGACGAGGACGCGGTCGAGCAGTTTGTGCTGTTCGAGGTCGTCGAGGAAGTCCTTGAGGGCGTTGCCGAGTTGGGTCATGAGGGTTCGATGCCGGCCTTCCTGGGCGCTATGGGTGTCGAACCCGCCCATGGATACGTAGTAGATGCGGGTGGGCAGATCGGCGGTGATCATCTTGACGACCAGGTCGAGCGAAGCGGCCAGCTCGCCGCCCCCGCCGCGCCGGGCGGGCCGGCGCGTGGTTCCACCGGCGGCACTGCGGATTTCGTCGGCGCCGAGCAGGGCGTTGAGCGCCGCGCGTTGCAGGTAGTCGTTGAGGCGCGCGCCGCCGGCGGGCAGGTCGCCGTCGGCGTTATTGAGCTTGCGAAAGGCGGCTTCGGCGCGCGGGTCAGACTGCGCGAAGCGCCAGCGCAACGCGTCCGGGTGCTCGAAGGCCAGCGGCGCGAACCGCTCCCCCTGCATCGCGAGCGGAGCCTCCTGCATCAGCGCGATGCCCGCGATCGGGTCCGGGTCGGCGCCGGCGCAGCTCGCGTCGAAATAGCGGCCGAGCCAGCCGTCGTGCTTGCGCAGATTGGGGTCGGCGCTGTGCCAGATGTCGGTGCTGGTGAAGTGGCTGCGGTTGGGGTTGGGATAGCCGACCGACTGCACGATCGCCAGGCGCTTCTGGTCGAACAGCTCCTTGAGCCCGACCGCCGCCGGATGCAGCCCGACGTCGTTCTTCAGCCGCAGCGCTTCGCGGTCGGCGATGCCGATGCGCGGGCGTGCGCGGTGATACTCCGCGTTTCCGATAGGGATGACGGTGTTCAGCCCGTCGTTGCCGCCGGCGAGCTGCACGACGACGAGGATGCGCTCGCTGTCGTTGCGCTTCGTGGGCCGGCTGTCCTGCGCCATGGCCTGGATGGCGCCGCCGAGAAACGCCGGCAGCGTGGCGGCTGTGCTGAGGAGCGTGAGGCCGCCGGACAGGAGCTCGCGGCGCGAGGTATACAGCGTGTCGTTGGACATGGTCGAGTTCCGCCTGTGCCTGGGCCGCGGGTCAGTTCAACTGGTACTCGGGGGTGGAGCAGATGAGCTGCACGAGCGTCCGCAGCCGCCGGACGTTTTCCGGCTTGGCGGGATCGAACTGGCTCGCGCCATCGCTCAAGTAGTCGATCAGCACCTGCTGCTTGCGGTCGGATAGTCCGCTGGCGAGAAGCCGCGTAGCGAAGTAGCCGACGATCTCGGCCGGGTCGCGGAGACGCTCGCGCTCGACGGCTTCGAACGGGTCGTAGGGCTTCTGCGCGTTGCCGCCCAACCGCGAGACCGGCTGCATTTCATCGTTGAGATCGTTGCGCTCCGAGGATTCCACGTCCGACATCATCCTCGGCGCGTCGCGCATCTCCGCGGGTTCGGCGGCGCCGGCGTCGTCGCTGCGGCGCTCGCGCCGGCGGCGGAGCGACTCGCGCCTGCGGTCGAGGTCGCCCGAGCCGGCCACCAGCGCTGAGGCGGCGTTGTAGCGCCCGAACAGCGTCGCCGTGTTGATCCAATCCTCGTTGCCGTCCCAGCCTTTGACGTTCGGCGGCTGCATGAGCTCCTGCCCGAGCGAGGCCAGGGCCCGCTCCGCCGCGGCGAAGTTCTCGACCGGCACGTTGAGCGTGCGGGCGGTGCCGACGATCAGCTCGACCGGGCTCTTGATCATGCTGGCGCGGGCGGCGTCGCTGTAGAACGCCTCACTCGACAGCAACGCCTGCATGGCCGGCTTGAGCTCGAACTTGCGGCGCTCGATCTCGCGGGCCAGCGCCTCGACGAGCTTCTTGCTGGGATCGGGCATGACGAAGAAGCGCAACAGCTTGGTCGCGAGGAAGCGGGCGCAGGCGCGCTGCTCCAGGATCACGTCGATGACGTCGTCGCCGTCGAGCTTGCCCGTGCGGCCGAGGAACGTCTTCACGCCGGTGTCGTGCTGGCGGTCGCGGACGCTGAATCCGCTGTCGTCGAAGCCCCAACCGGTGAAGGCCCGCGCCGCGGACTTGATGTCGGCCTCGGTGTAGTTGCCGACGCCGAGTGAGAAAAGTTCGAGCAGCTCGCGGGCGTAGTTCTCGTTGGGCTGGGCTTTCACATTGCGGTTGCCGTCGAGGTAAACGAGCATGGCGCGGTCCTTGCTGATGCCCAGCAGCAGGTCGTGGAAGTTCTCCAGCGCGTGCGCGCGGAGGAACTCGTTCTGCTCCTTGAGGAAGACCGCGTTGCGGACCTCGCGCATCCCGCTGGTGAAATGCCCGTGCCAGAAGAGCGTCATCTTCTCTTCGAACGGCCGCGGCGAGTTCAGCATGCGGTCGATCCACCACAGCCGGGTCTCCTCGAACGCGGCGCGCTCCTTTCGGCGGCGCTGCTCGAGGGCTCGTTCGCGCTCCTCATCGCTCAGGCGCCGCAGATCCTGACGATCCACCGGCTCCAGGATGGCGGGGTCGATGACGGGCGGCGCGATCTGGTAGGGTGTCTTGGCGAACTCCACCAGGTGCTCGACCGCGGCCTCCAAGCCCATCGCCGCGAGGCGGTCCGCCTCAGCCGGCGTCCCGCCGAAGCCGGCCCGCCGCAGCAGATGCGCCGCGTGCACGGAGGTGAATTCCTTCTGCGGCTTGAGCGAGGACTCGGGCGGATCGGCGGCGACAGCCACGTTCGCGATCCACACCAACAGAGGCGCCAGCAGGATGGGTCTGGACATGTTCGACTCCGGCTTCATGCGAGCCGCACGGCGAATGGCGCCTGGGCTCAAGCTGGCGCGGCCGGGCGCCGCTCGAGCCCAGGCGTGACGCGGGCGTGCTCAGTATACCCAGCCATAACGATCTTCGCGGGCGCGGATTGCATCGCTGGGGCGTCGACGCGGGGCTCGTTTGACTTCGAATGCTGGTCCGTTAACATCGAAACGAAGACGGGGAGGCGGACGACGGCGTTCTTGGAGACGACTCATGGCCGGCGCAAATGTGATGCAGTTTGACGACACCAATTTCGAGAGCGAAGTGATTCAATCGACTACCCCAGTGCTGGTCGATTTCTGGGCCGAATGGTGCGGGCCCTGCCAGATGCTCGCGCCGACCATCGACGAACTCGCCACCGATCTGGCTGGGAAGGTCAAGGTTGGCAAGCTGAACGTCGACCTCGCGCCCGGCGTGGCGGCGCGCTTCGGCGTGCAGAGCATCCCTACGGTGATATTGTTTCAGGCCGGACAGAGCGTCGAGCGCATCGTGGGGGCGCGCAAGAAGGCCGACTACCGCAACGTGATCTCCCAGAAGCTCGGCGCGGTCTGAGCGCTGCGGCGCAGGCTGCTGGATACTCGCAGGCGATAGGCTGAAACCACGAACCGCGCGGCGAGGCTTGCCACCGGCCGCGCGGTTTTTGCTTCGTGTCGGATCACTGTGTGGCGGTGGTGTCACTCGAGTCGTCGCGCGTGGTTTCGAGCACCGCAAACGCCCCGTCGACAAGCGCCCCGAGCAGCGAGTCGACGCCGGCCTCCAGCGCCGGCGCGGCGGCGTCTCGAAACGCGTTGTTTTCGGTTTCGTTGCATCCCAGCGCGGCGCCGGTCAGCGCCAGGAGCGCAGCGCCGGCGGTCGCCGCGCGGAGGCTGCGCCCGCGCAGGACTCGGAAGGTCTGGCCGGTAGTCGCGTTGAACATCGCAAGCTCCGCTTACGAAACAGGTTGAAACACCGGCGGCGACACGCGACGCCGCTCGGCCTATCATGCCGAGCATTCGCCGTGCCGCATGCTGAGCCGGCCGGCAGAGAGACCGTGCACGATGTCCGGCGACGTATCCGAATCCACGCGTCTGCACCTGCGTTGGGCGCTGCTCGATGGCATCGGCCCGACGACGTTTCTGCGCGTGATGCAGCGCTTCGGCGACCTGGAGCGAGCGAACCGCGCCGGTGCCGCCGAGCTGGCTTCCGTCAAGGGAATCGGGCGCGACGGCGCAGCGCGCCTGGTCGCGGCCCGGGAATCGGACGAGTTGAACGCGGCACTGGAAGCCGAGATCGCGGCAGCGCATGAGGCCGGCATCCAGATTGTCTCCCGGGCGGACGAGCTCTATCCGGAGGGACTGAAGCGCATTCCCGATCCGCCCATCGTGCTGTACGTGCGCGGCGAGTTGCGTGTCACCGACGCTATTGCCATCGCAATCGTCGGAACGCGGAGCTGCTCGATCTACGGCGGCGAGCAGGCGCGGCGTTTCGGTGAGCTGCTGGCCAGCGCGGGAATCACCGTCGTGAGCGGGCTGGCGCGCGGCATCGATGCCTTCGCCCACCACGGCGCCGTCGACGCCGGCGGCCGATCGCTGGCCGTGCTCGGCAGCGGACTGATCGAAATCTATCCGCCCGAGAATCGTCCGCTCGCCGAGCGGCTCTGTCAGCACGGCGCCTGCATCAGCGAGCTGCCGATGCGCAGCAGCGTGCGGCGTGAGAACTTCCCCAGCCGCAATCGGATCATCGCCGGGCTCGCGCTTGGAACGCTGGTGGTCGAGGCTCCGGCGCGCAGCGGGGCGTTGATCACGGCTCGGCTCGCGAGCGAATACAATCGCGAGGTCTTTGTGATTCCTGGCCGGTTGCAGGAGGCGGCGGCGATCGGCAGCAACGCACTGATCCGCGACAGCAGTGCCAAGCTGGTGACCTGCCTGGAGGACATTCTCGACGAGCTCGGCGAGCTCGGGCAGCGCCTGCGGCCGACCGCGCCGGCCGCCGATAAGAATGCGGTCGCGAGGCCGTCGAACGCCGCCCCGTCGGGCGCGGATCCCGGACCGCTGTTTGCGGAGGCTCTCGGCCCGGCGGAACGTCTGGTGTTCGAGGCCCTGAGTGACGAGCCGGTGCTCCAGGAAACGGTTCTGGCGGGCGGCGGGGCCGCGGTGGGGGAGCTCCTGGCGGCGTTCACGTCGCTCGAGCTGAAGGGGATGATCCGGCGCTTGCCGGGGCAGCGGTTTGTGCGCCGCGCCGCGGTGCGGAAGTGAGCGGCAGCGGGCGGCGGCCCGCGGCTTCCGACGGACGACAAGGGTGCGGTCCGGCGATCGCCGGGCGGAGGAAGATGCTGTGATGAGCGGACGATCGCGCAGATGGTCAGGGCTTTTCGGTTGGGTGGTGGCGGCGCTACTCGCATCGCCCTTTGCGCGCGCGCTTGACGGCCAGGGCGCGCCGCCGGCCGGCGATCCAAGTCCCAACGTTCTGTTGATCACGGTCGATGCGCTGCGCGCGGACGCGCTCGGCTGCTACGGGCGCGCGAACAGCCCAACCCCATCGCTCGACGCGCTCGCGGCGCAGGGCGCCCTCGTCCAGCACTGCATCGCCTCAGTGCCGCTTGGACTACCCTCGCACGCCACGATTCTGACCGGACTGCAACCGTTTCATCACGGCGTGCGCGACAACTTCGTGTTTCGCCTTTCTTCGGAGTTCCCGACGCTGGCCCAGCGGCTGAGTTCAGCGGGGTATGCGACCGCGGCGGAGGTCGGCTCCAGCCTGCTTCAACGCGGCTTCGGGCTCGAGCGCGGATTCGCGACGTTTCACGAGCCCGCCCCGGTCGTGGGAGCCGTCGAGAGTGAAGAGCGGCCCATTCGCCGGCCTGCCAGCGAAGTCGTGGATTCGGCGATCGCGTGGCTTCGCACCACCGCCGCCAACCGGTTCTTTCTCTGGGTGAATCTCGCCGACGCGCTGGCGCCCTACGGCGCACCACGCGAGCTCGAGCAATCGGCGGGCAGCGCGTATCACGGCGCCGTGGCCGCGGCGGATGCGCAGCTCGGCCGGCTGCTCGCGGCGCTCGATGAGTTGAAGCTTGCGGACGGAACACTCGTGCTCGTCACCGGCAGCCACGGCGAGGCGCTCGGATGCCTGGGCGAGCAGACCCACGGCTACTTTCTCTCGGACGACGTCTTGTGCGTACCCCTGCTGGCGCGCGGCCCCGGCATTCCCGCCGGCAAGCCGATCGACACGCAGGTTGGGCTGGTGGACCTTGCGGCGACGATCCTGGCGGCGTGCGGCCAGCCTCCGGCCGAGTGTGATGGTTCGAATCTCATGCCGCTGCTGACCGGCAAGTCGGCCGGCTCTGGCACGCCGGTCTACAGCGAGTCGCTGCGCCCGGCGCGGCAACTGGGCTGTAGCCCGTTGTTCAGTCTGCGCGACGGGGAGTGGCTGTACGTGCGCGGCGGGCGGGACCGGCTGTATGCGCGGGGCGCGGGCTCTTCCGGCGACGAGGTTGCCGCCGCCCATGCGGACGTGGTCCAGAAGATGCGCGGGCAATTGGATGCGATTCTCGCATCGGCCGGACCGGCGTCCATGGCTGACGCCTCCGGATCCGATCCTTACCAGTGCTTCGCGCCGTACCAGACGCTGCTCGCGTCCACCGCGTTCGACGTCGATCTGGAGCGCGTCGAGCGCCGCCTGCTGCGCTTGATCGAGGAGGCGCCTGGCAAACCGCTGGCGGCGGCCGCCCGCACCGCGCTGGCGGACGCGCTGCTGGCGCGCAGGCGCGCCCCCGAAGCGGTCGAGCACTACCGGGCCGCGCTCGCGATTCAGGACGATCTGCGCGCCCGCCGCGGGCTCGGCCGCGCGCTGCTGATGGACTCCAAGCTGGGGCAAGCGTCTCGAGAATACGAACAGATCGTCCAGACGGAGCCGGTGCTGGCGGTCAGCCGGTTCGAGTACGCGCTCACCCTGACGCAGCGGGATCGTTACGTCGAAGCGATCGATCAGCTCCAGAAGGCCATCGAACTCGATCCGACCTACGCCTTCGCCCAAGCGCAGATCGGCGAGGTGTTGATGCAGATGAAGCTGCCCACGCCGGCGCTGCAAGCGTTTGAGAAGGCGGCCCAGATGGACCCCGCTGACGCCCAGGTCCGCCGGCGGCTGGTGGACGCCCTGATTGAGCAGAAGATGGCCGAAGGGGCGCTTCAGGCGGCGCAGGCGGGCGTCGATCAGTTTCCGCGCGACGGCGCGTCGTTGGGCGTGCTCGGGCACGCGTTCCGCGCCGTCGGACAGCTCGACGCGGCGCTCGACGCCTTCCGCCGCGCGGCCGAGCTCGCGCCGCGATCCGGCGCGGCCTGGTTGGATCTCGCTGAGCACTACATGAGCCTGCGCCGCTACGCCGACGCGGAAAAAACCTATCGCCAGGGAATCGCCAACGTCCCGGCCGAGCGGATGCTGCATAACGGACTGGCCTGGCTGCTCGCCACCTCGCCCAACGAGCAGCAGCGCAACCCCGCCGAGGCCGCTCGAATGGCCGAGGAGCTGACCCGCGCGACCGGGGGGTTCGACGCCCAAATCGTGGAGACGCTCGCCGCGGCAAAGGCGGCGCTCGGGGACTGGCCGGCAGCCGAGAAGTCGATGGAGCGCGCGATGACCGTCGCCAAGAGGCAGCGGCTCCAGGACTACCTACTCGAGCTCGACACGCGTTTCATGCTCTACAAGAGCAAGAAGCCGTTCCTCCTGCCGCCGGAGAACAAGCCCTAGCCGCGGCATCCTCGCCGCGGCGCGGCTCAATAGCCCGCGGCCTGCCCGTCCTTGCGCGATTCCGATGCGCCAAGGAAGACGCCGCGCGTTTCGTCCCGGCCGATCGCCTGGTAGCCGCCGAACGGGCCGTCCATGAATTCAATGCGGTGTCCGCGGCGGGCGAGCTCGCGCCGCACCTCGTCGCCGATCTCGGATTCGAGCGCGAGGACTCCGCCGTCGCTCATCCTTTCGCCGGTCGGCTCGCTGGAGCCGGTGTGGTAGAAGCGCGCGGCGTCGCCGGCCTCTTGCAGGTTCATCCCGAAATCGATGAGGTTGCAGAGCATCTGGACGTGTCCCTGAGGCTGCATGTCCCCGCCCATCACCCCGAAACTGAGCCACGGCTTGCCGTCGCGCGTGACGAAGCACGGGATGATCGTGTGGAACGGCCGCTTGCCGGGCGCGTAGGCGTTCGGGTGATCCGGGTCGAGCGAGAAGAGCTCTCCGCGGTCCTGGAGGCAGAATCCCAGCCCATCGGGACACAGGCCGCTGCCGAAGCCGCGGTAGTTGCTCTGGATCAGCGAGACCATGTTGCCCTCATGGTCGGCGGTGGTCAGATAGACCGTGTCCCCCTCGCGCAGCGCAGCGTCGGCGGCCGCCAGACGAGCCGGCGCCTCGCGATCGACGCCGCGCGCCGCCGTCGGTGCGCCCGCGGGGAGGCTTCGCGCGGCGCGCTTCATGTCGATCAACGCCCGGCGCTTGGCGGCGTAGTCTTTGGACAGGAGTTCGACGATCGGGACGGACGCGAACTGCGGGTCGGCGTAGAAGCGCGCCCGATCCTCATAGACCAGCTTCTTCGACTCGATCATCAAGTGCAGATAGTCCGCGCTGTTGTGACCGAACGACTTCAGTTCGAATCCCTCCAGAAGGTTGAGCCACTGAAGCGCCGCGATGCCCTGGCCGTTGGGCGGGAGCTCCCAGACGTCAAACCCGCGGTAGCGGGTGGTGACCGGCTCGACCCAGATCGAGCGATGCTGCTCGAAATCCACCCGCCGCAGATAGCAGCCGGTTCGCTCGAAGAACTTCTCCATGCGCTCGGTCAGCGGCCCGCGATAGAAGGCGTCGCGCCCGCCTTCGGCGAGCGCTTCCAGCGTCGCGGCGAGAGCGGGATTGCGGAAGACGTCGCCCTTGCCCGGGGCGGTGCCGGTCGGAAGATACGTCTCGGCGAATCCGGGGTAGTCGCGCAGCACCGCGGCGCCGCGCTGCCAGTAGTGCGCGATGAGCTCAGAGAGCGGGAAGCCGTCACGCGCGTAGGCAACGGCCGGAGCGAGGACTTCCTTCATCGGCAAGCGCCCGAACCGCGCGTGCAACTCGAACCAGCCGTCCACGCAGCCCGGCACGCTGATCGGCAGCGGACCGAACGGCGGGATGTGCTTGCGATTCCCGAGCTGCTTGAGCAGCTCCTCGCGCGACAACCCGAGCGGCGAGCGGCCGCTGGCGTTCAGGCCGTAGAGCTTGCGAGTCTTGGCGTCCCAGACCATCGCGAACAGGTCGCCGCCGATGCCCGCACCCGTCGGCTCCATCAGCCCAAGGGCGGCTTCGGCGGCAATCGCGGCGTCCACGGCGCTTCCGCCGCGCTTGAGTATCTCGATCGCGATCTGCGTCGCGAGGGGCTGGCTGGTGGCGGCCATGCCGTGCTGCGCGATCACCTCGGAGCGCGAGGCGAAGGGCCGCCCGGTAATGCGGTCGCCGGCGAAGGCGCAGGGCACGATCAAGCTGAGCAGGGCGGCTGCCAGGAGAAGCGGGGCGGTGGACATCGCGTGATTCCTCGATCGGGGCGCGCGAAGAACGGACCTCCGCAGGATTGTGCAGGCGCGGGAGTGCTTCGGCCAGCGAAAAGCAGCGGCTGATTCGAGCCAGATCAGGGAGGATTGCACACGCGGGGACCTGGTGCCCCTCCTCTAGGTCCCCGCGTAGTGCTCTCGCTACGGGCTCCCCAACCAACGTAGCCGTGAGTAGAAACCAGGATGTCGCTGACGTATTCCCGCCGCTAGCGCAAGAAATCGTGCGGATCAAGGCCTGCATGTCCAAGGGTGACGTCTGGCCGTCAGCAGGAGTCGGGCAGCGAGCTTGAAAAGGCTTTCCGCGCGCCACTGATGGACGAACGAAGGGGCGAAGGGATGGAGGGACAAAAGCGCGGAGACAGAGCGCGCGCTGCGGATCGAGTGGGCGACGGCGGGTCGATCGCGCTACGCGGATCCCGAATACTCGCACTGACTCGTGCAGGTCTCATGCACGACGACCGCCGCGAGCGGCGGCAACGCCGGCTTGAGACGTTCCCAAATCCACGCTGCCAGGTTTTCGGCGGTTGGATTCTCCAGCCCGGCGATTTCGTTCAGGTAGCGATGGTCGAGCGCGGCGCGAATCGGCTCGCAGGCGGCTTGAATGTCGCCGTAGTCGACCAGGTAGCCACGGTTCCGGTCGACTGGACCGGCGACCACCACGTCGACGCGGAAGCTGTGACCGTGCAGCCGACGACATTTGTGCCCGGGCGGAAACGTCGGCAGGTCGTGGGCGGCCTCAAACGTAAACGTCTTGGTCAGTCGCACGTGCATCGCAACCGAGGATCGTCAACGCAAGCCGCTCCAGCGTCAAGCCGCGGCGCGCCCCGAGCGCCTTCGCGCTCGCCCGCCATCACACGCCGCGGGCGGTCGGCGACCAGATCAGCTTGTGCAGTTGAAGCCCGAGCCGGACGGGCAGGCGATCTTCGAGAATCCAGCCGGCCAGAGACGCCGCATCGAGATGACCGCGGTAGAGGCTGAGTCCGACGCGGTTGGGCGTTCCAGTGACCGGAGCCAGAAGCACCGCGCAGCGCTGCGCAAGGTCGTGCGTTCGGATGACCTCGCGCGACCATTCGTAGTCCGCGCGGTCGCCGATGACGAGCTTGACCTCGTCGCGCGCGGTCAGCAGCGGCAGGTTCTCCCAGCAGTTCCGTTCGCACTCTCCGCTCGAGGGCGTTTTCAGGTCGACGATCCGCACGATGCGCGGATCGAGGCCGGCAAGGCTCAGGGCGCCGGAAGTTTCCAGCGCGACCGTCTCGAAGTCTTCGAGCAGCCGCGTAAGCAAGCCGGGTGTGGCCGGCTGAAGCAGCGGCTCTCCCCCGGTCAACTCGACGAAGGAACATCCGAAGCCGCGGGCGGTGTCGACGACTTCGTCCAGTGTCATCCACCGCCCGTCGAAGAACGCGTACTCGGTGTCGCAATAGGAGCAGCGCAGATTGCAGCCGGTCAGGCGGATGAACACGCACGGCAAGCCCGCGCGGGTTCCCTCGCCCTGGATGGAGCGGAAGATTTCATTGACCTTGAGCCGAGCGGCGCTCATGCGACGATTATACGCCCGGCGGGCGCAACGCCGCCGACGCGTCGCGTGGTGTCAGGAGGTGGCGGCGGGCTGGACGGCGGGCTTCTCGAACACGTCCTTGCGAAAGGTCGCATCGAGCGGGATGATGTAATTCCCCGAAAAGCAGGCGTGGCAGTACTCGCGCTGGCGGCCGTTGACGCAGCCGAGCATGCCCTCGAGCGAGAGGTAGGCCAGCGTGTCGACCGAGAGGAACCGGCGGATGTGCTCGACCTCGCGCTCGTGAGCGATGAGTTCTTCACGCCGCGGGAAGTCGATGCCGTAGTAGCAGGGCGTGCGGATCGGGGGGCTGGCGACGCGCAGGTGAACCTCGCGCGCTCCGGCCCGGTAGAGCGACTGCATCTTCATCCGCGTGGTCGTTCCGCGGACGACGGAATCCTCGACCACGACCAGACGCTTGCCGCGGATGCTGGCGCGGATCGGGTTGAGCTTCAAGCGCACCGTCAGGTCGCGGATCGGCTGCGTCGGCTGAATGAACGAGCGGCCCACGTAGTGGTTGGTAGTAAATCCGCGGCCGATCGGAATGCCGGTTTCCTCGTGATAGCCGAGCGCGGCGCAGCGGGCGCAGTTCGGGACGGCCACTACGAGGTCGGCGTCGACGGGCGCTTCCCGCGCCAGGGCGCGGCCGAAGGCCTTGCGGATTTCGTGGACGTTTTCGCCGAAGACGATGCTGGCCGGGTCGGCGAAGTAGACCATCTCGAAGATGCACTGGGCGCAGTGGCCGCCCGGTGCCTCGGCGTAGCGCCGGCCGGAGACGCCTTGGGCGGTCAGGGTGACGATTTCTCCGGGCTGGACTTCGCGGACGTAGTCGGCGTTGATGATGTCGAGCGCGCAGCTCTCGCTGGCGACGACCCAGGCGCGCCCCAGGCGGCCGATGCACAGCGGGCGGTTGCCCCAGGGGTCGCGGATCGCCTCGATCCGGTCGCTGTGCATCACCAGGAAGCAGAACGAGCCGCACAGCTCGCGCAGCATGCTCGCCAGCGGATCGTCCGCGCCCTGAAAGCGCGTGTCCGCCAGCATGTGCAGCACGACTTCGGTATCGGAGGTGGTCGTGAAGACGTGCCCGCTCGCTTCGTAGCGGCGCCGCAGCTCGGCGGCGTTGGTCAGGTTGCCGTTGTGCGCGATCGCGACGGGCCCGTCGTGCGTGCTGGCCAGCAGCGGCTGAGCGTTGGCCGCCTGGCAGGAGCCGGTGGTCGAGTAGCGCACGTGGCCGATGGCCATCGAGTTGCGCAGCGACTCAAGGGCGTCCTGGCTGATCGCGTCGGTCACCAATCCGAGGCCGGTGTGTCGATGGATCATCCGCGAGTCGCTGGTGCAAATGCCGGCGGATTCCTGCCCGCGGTGTTGCTGAGCGTACAGGCCGAGGTAGGTCAGCTCTGCGGCGTCCGGGTGATCGACGATGCCGAACAACCCGCAGGAGTGTCGCAGCGCAGGCTCCCCCGCGATCGTCAGCGCGGTCGAGAGGTCCGCCGGCGGCGCCTTCATGTGAACATCTTAGCGTGGTTGCGAAGTTTCGCCATTGACCGCGTTGCGTCGCTCCCGATAATGGCCCGCAAGGCGCAAGGGTATTGGACCTCTCTGAACATCTGGAATGCCGCGTGGAGCGAGGCTGGCAGCGACGACCGGCGACGATCGCGACCGCGCCGCGCGTCGATCGCGGCTATCCCACGGTCGCGCCGGCGAACGCTCGCGGCAAGGGCGCGCACGCCGTGCGCCGCATGAGGCGGTGCGCCGCCTGGGTCGGCTGCGTCCTGGCGGGACTGCTGAGCGGCGTCGCCGGCCGCGCCGCGGCGCAGGATGCGTCAGGCCAGACCGTGCGGCCGCTCGAGCCCGTGGCGTCGGAATCGGCGCCCGCCCAGTCACAGCCCACGACCAAGCCGCAGGTGCCGGAACGGGCGCCTTCCTTCGAACTTCCACTGGATCAGCCCGCGGAGAGCACTCCGGCGGAGCCCGCGCCCGCGGAAGACGCTACGCCGGGCGTCGAGCCGCTGATGCCGCCTGAGCCGGGGCTGACGGCGCTGCTTCCAGATGCGATCAGCTCGGACGACATCACGCTGTCGGGCCGCTTCGTGCGGCAGTGGAAGCAGGCCGACGGCGAGCTGACCCTGATGTTCAACGGCGGCTTTGCGCTGGAGATGAACCGCCGCCGGCTCTCCGCCGACGACGCCGTCGTCTGGATTCGATCGCAGACCGCCGAGGGCGACACGCGGCGTCACTTCGAGTTGACGGTCTATCTGTCCGGCAACGCCGAGATTCGGGACAGCGGCGGGACGACCACCCAGGACACGGTGCTGCTCGTGCGCAACCTGCGTACGTACGGGCGAATCAGTAAGGAGCACGACGCGCACTCGCCCGAGGCGATGGAGAATTCGAACTTCTACCGCCGGGCGCTTCTCGACCGGTTGCGCGTGGAGGAGTTGCGCGAGCAGGCGGGCGTGAGCGGCGACCAGGTGGACGTGGCGCGGCCGGGCGAGCTGACCGGGCCGCAGCGTCCGCCGCCGATGATCCGCTACGACGTCGGCCGCATCGAGCCGGGCGAAACGCCGGACGGTGAGTCGGTCTTCGTCGCGGGCGGGCGGGTCTACTTTGCGCGCACCGGCGACCCGGACAGCCCGGTGCTCGAGATTACGGCGGATCAGGCGGTCGTCTTTCCCGCGCCGGGGGTGACGGGGTCGATCCTGTCGCAGACGGGGCTTTCGGATGAGACTGCGGCGTCGCAGCCGGCCGATGAGGGCCGTCCGCGTGCGAACGCGCCGCCGGGGACTTTCGAGGGCGAGCGAAACAAGCTTCAGAGCCAGCTCCGGGCGGTATACCTGGAAGGCGACGTGGTTCTGAGCTTCGGCGACCGCTTTGTTCGCGCGGATCGCCTCTACTATGACTTCGAGCTGGACCGCGCGCTGATTCTGGACGCCGTCCTGCGGGCCGACATCCCGCAGCGCGGCATCCCGCTCTATGTCCGCGCCGCGGAAATCCGCCAGCTCTCAGCCCGCGAATTCTCCGCTTCCCGCGCGTTGGTGACGACCAGTGAGTTTCACACGCCGCACTATCACATGGGTGCGGAAAAGGTCTACCTGCTGGACCGCACGCCGCGCGACGCCGGCGGACGTCCCGCCGCGGAGATCGCCGGCACGTTCGAGGCGACCCATACGACGCTCAACGTCGAAAACGTGCCGATCGCGTGGTGGCCGTATAGCCGCGGCGATTTCCAGAGCAGCGAGACTCTGATCCGGCGGCTGCGGACCGGCTACAGCGACGAGTTCGGGCTGGAGTTCGAGAGCTACTGGTACCTGTTTCAGCTTCTGGGGCTGGAGCGGCCGGCCGGCTTCGATGCCACGCTCGAGCTGGACTACTTCGGGGAGCGCGGCCCCGGCGTGGGCGTCGACGTGGACTATGAGCGCCAGGACTACCTGGGGCTGCTGCGGACGTTCTACATCAACGACGGCGACGAGGATAATTTCGGCCCGCTGCGCGACAACACCCCCGACTCGGCCAATCGCGGGCGCGTGCTCTGGCGCCACCGACAGTATCTGCCCAACGACTGGGAAATCAGCTTCGAGCTGGCCTACGTCAGCGACCCCGGCTTTTTGGAGACCTACGAAACCTCCGAGTGGTTCGAGGGCAAGCAGCAGGAAACCGCGGTCTATCTCAAGCGCGCCCGCGACGTCGACGCGGTCACGCTGCTGACCAACTGGCGAATGCTCGATTTCGTCACGCAGACCGAGCACCTGCCGGAACTGGCCTATCGCCGCATCGGCGACACGTTCCTCTCCCCGCTGGTGCTCTACCACGAGTCCCGCATCGGCGGCGTGCGCTATCGACCGGACGATCGCTACTTCTTCGATCAGCGGCCGTTCCGCAACGACGGGCTGACTGACCTCACCGCGCGCATCGACGGCCGCGAAGAGGCCGACCTGCCGCTGAAGCTCGGCGGCGCCAACGTTGCCCCCTTCGCCACCCTGCGCGGCACCTATTGGGACGGACAGCCGCTGGACGAAGGCGGACTCTGGCGCGGCATCGGCGTGTACGGTCTGCGCGGCGCGGCCGAAGTCAGCCGCGTGTACAACGAGGTTCGATCCGAGCTGTTCGACGTGGACCGCATTCGCCACATTGTTCGCCCCGAGTTCCTGGCCTGGTGGTCGCACAGCAACGCGCGCAGCGATCAGATCACGACCTTTGACGAAGGCATCGAGACGATCGACGATTTCTACGGCGTGGGGATGGCGCTGCGGCAGACCTGGCAGACCAAGCGCGGGGCGGGGCTGCGGCGGCGGACGGTCGACCTGCTGACGTTCGACCTGGAGGCGGGCTTCTTCGGCGACCGGCAGAATGAGAATTCGAACGGCTACGTCAACTTCGCGCGGCCGGAGGACAGCCGAACGCGCAATCACATCGCCGGCGACCTGCGCTACCGGCTGAGCGACACGACCAGTCTGCTGTACGACTTCAACATCGACACCAACAACTGGAGCTCCGACCGGCAGAATGTCTCGCTGGCGGTGGAGCGGCTGCCGCGGCTCGCCTACGTCTTTGGCTGGCGGCACGCCGGCGATATCGACCTGGACCTGATCGGCGGCGGATACAACTACAAGATCAACGAGAAGCACATCACCGCGCTGCGCGTCTGGTACGACCTCGATCGCACCCAGCTCGGCGAGATCTCCGTCTCTTACGTCCGGCACCTGCCGCGCTGGTATTTCGCCCTGAACTTTGAAGTCGACGAAGTGCTCGACGACGTCTCCATCTCGGTCTCGCTCTGGCCCGAGGGCATTCCCGAGTGGACGCTGGGCTCGCGGCGCTTCACCGGGCTGTCCACCACGACCGGCATTCGGCCCTAGCGCCCGCCGCGCGTCCTTCCCGCTCCGCTCCATTCACTCCCGTCGGCCGCGGCATCGAGTTTGCCTCTCTCATGACCGATACAACCGAAGACGACGCCCACGGCGGCCAGCGCAGGAGCTGCGCCGCCCGTCCGGCGCCGCGGGAGTGCCACGCGTGGGAACCATAACTGCCGGTGTGGGCCTGGTTTCGGGCATCGACACGCAATCGCTGATCTCGCAACTGCTCGCGATCGACGCGCGCCCGCGCGACCTGATGATCAGCCGCATTTCCAAGCTCGACGCGCAGCGTTCGGCGCTGATGGACATTTCTGCGCGAATCTCGGCCATGCTGTCGAGCATCGGGCAGTTCAAGTATCGCAGTTTTTTCGAGGCCAACACGATCACCTCGTCCAATCCCGACGTGCTCACCGCCACCGCCGACAGCTCCGTCAGCACCGGCACCTACAGCTTCAGCGTGAAGCAGCTTGCCACGACGCAGCAGCTTGTCTCGCGCGGCTTCGCGGCCGCCGGCTCCTTTCTCTCGCCCGGGACGCTTACGATCGAGTCCGCGGCGGCGCGCGTGAACAGCTCGACCGGGCTGGACGAGCTGAACGGATTCAACGGCGTGCGGCGCGGGTCGTTCAAGCTGATCGACGCCGCCGGCAAAGAAGCCGTCATCGACATCAGCGACGCCGCCACTCTCGACGAGGTGATCGACCAGATCAATACCGCCGGCGTCAACGTGAGCGCCTCGATCGAAGGCGACCACCTGGTGCTTACCGAGACCACCGGAGGACAAGTCGAGGTTCGGGAGATGAACGGCGGCAGTACCGCGAAGGACCTCGGCTTCGCGACCGGCAACACCATCGGCGCAAACGGCCGGATCGACGGCGCCGAGCTGGTCCGCCTTTCCGACGCGTCGCCGCTGAGCGCCCTGAACGACGGGCTGGGCGTTCGGCACGCCCGCGCGGGCGGCGACTTCACCGTCAACGGGATGAAGGTCGACCTGAGCGGGCTGCTGGGCACCGCAACGCGCATCGCCCGGCTCAATCACGGCAACGGCGCCGCGCTCGGGACCATGCGCATCACCACGTTCGACGCCGACGGCAACGAGACGCGCAAGGACGTCGACCTGAGCGGCGCGCAGACCATCAACGACGTGAAGACCGCGATCGAGTCAGCCGTCGAGGGCGTCGCCGTGACGGTCACGGGCAGCCGGCTGGTGGTCGGCTACAGCGACACCTCGACCACGCGTCGGATTGAGATCTCCGACGTGAGCGGCCATGCCGCGCGCGACCTCGGTATACTCGGCACGAACGATTCGGGCAAGATCAGCGGGCGCGACATCCTGCTGATGGACAGCGCCGGCGACATTCTGGACGCGATCAATTACGCGGATGCCAACGACGGATCGATCAGCGCGACGATCGAGGGCGGCGGCTTCGTCATTCACTCGTCGACTGGCGAGGTCACACTGGCGAACATCGCCGGAAGCGACGGAACCGCGGCCTCCGCGGCGTTGCGCGATCTCGGCTTCCAGCCGGGGACGACCGCCGGCGGCAGCGCGACCGGCACGCGCGTCCTGGCCGGGTTGAACACCGTGCTGCTGCGCTCGCTCAACGGCGGGCAGGGCGTGAAGACCGGGGTCATCAACATCCAGGCCGGTGGTCAGAGCGTCAGCGTCGACCTGAGCGGGGCCGAAACGCTCCGCGAGATCATCGACCGCATCAATGCCGCCGACGCCAACAAGGCCCTCGGCATCCGCGCCGGCTACGACTCGACCGGCACGCGCCTTCAGATCGAAAGCCTGGACGGCTCCACGCCGATCACCATCAGCGACGGGGACGCCAGCCAGGCCGCGACGGAGCTCGGCATCGCCGGCAACGGAACGATCATTCGCGGCAGCGACCTCGAGCGCCGCTACATCAGCGAGAACACGGAGCTGTCTTCGCTGAACGGCGGCGCGGGCCTCACCTTGGGCCGCATGCAGATCGCCGATTCGGCCGGGCGGATCGCGACGGTCGACCTGACGCAGGGGACCTATCGCACGCTCGCCGACGTCATCAACGCCATCAACAGCGCGACCACCTCGACCGGCGGCACGATCGGGGTCCACGCCCGCATCAACGACACCGGCGACGGGCTGCTGCTCGAGGACACCGCCGGCGGGGCGGGCGCGCTGAAGGTCGTCGACGAGACCGGCGCCGCCGCCGCCGGGCTGCGGATCGCCGGCGAATCCGACGACGGCGCGCTGAACGGCTCGTTTGAGCTGAACTACGAGCTGGGCGGCACCGAAACGCTTCAGGACCTGGTCGACCGCATCAACGAGGACAATCCTCTGGCGACCGCGGCGTTGATCAACGACGGCACCAGCTACACGCCCTTCCGGCTCCAGATCAGCGCGGCCCGCAGCGGCAAGGACGCGGAGCTGCTCATCGGTGACGAGGGGCTGGGGCTTGATCTGACAACGCTCAGCCGGGCGCAGGATGCGCGCGTGGTGGTCGGCGGCGCATCGGGCGGGGGAGTGCTGGTGACCAGCGCGAGCAACACGATCACCGACGCCATTCCCGGCATGACGATCAACCTGATCAGCGCGTCGGATCAACCCGTGAACGTGTCGGTCTCGTCGGATGACAGCAACATTCTCTCGACGCTTCAGCAGTTCGTCGCGTCGTTCAACGCCGCCCTGGCTCGCGTCAGCGAACTGGGCAGCTACAACGCCGACACCGAGACCAAGGGCATCCTGTTCGGCGAGAGTGCGGTGCGGATCGCCGAAAACCGCCTGATGCATTACATCAACAGCTCGCTGGGCGGGGCGGGCGGCACGCTGAAGCGGCTCTCCCAGCTCGGCTTCGGGTTCGAGGAGGGCCAGCTGGTCCTCGACGAGGAGCGCTTCAACCAGGTCTTCAGCCAGCAGCGCGAGGAAGTGATCAACTTCTTCACCGACGAGCAGAACGGGCTGGCCGCCCAGTTGGAGGAGACGATCGATGAGATCACCGGCGACGGCGGGCTGTTCCTGCAACGCGACAGCTCGCTGGAGAAGCAGCGCGACGGCTTCAGCAGCCGGGTGGACGCCCTGAACGACCTGCTCGCGCGCAAGCAGACCCGCTATGAACGGCAGTTCCTGGCGATGGAGACCGCTCTGGCGAGCCTGCAATCGCAGCAGTCGGCCCTGACCCAGCTCTCGGCGCTGGTGGCGGCGATGAAGACCAAGTGACGAGCCGGGCACGAGCGTTTCAAGGACGATCGGCCGCGTGCCGATGCTAGCAACGCCATGTATCCCAACAGCAGCGCCTCGAAGGAATATCTGCGAAACACCGTGCTGACGGCCGGCCCGCTCAAGCTGCACCTGATGCTGCTGGACGGGGCGATCCGCTTCGCGCAGCGCGGCCGCGAGGGAATCGAGCGCGGCGACCACGAGGCGACCTACAACGGTCTGGAGCGGGCCCAGCGGATCGTGCTGGCGCTGCACGAGGGCCTGCGGTCCGAGGTCGCGCCGCAACTGGTCGAGCAGGTTCGCTCGCTCTATCACTTCGTGTATTCGCGGCTGGTCGACGGCTGTTTGCGCCGTGAGATACAGGCGATCGACGACGCGCTTCGGATTCTGCGGCATCAACGCGACACCTGGCAGATGGTCCAGGACAAGCTCGCCGCCGAGGCGGGCGCGGGGGCGTCTGCGCGGACCGCCGCATCGTCGGCAGCCGGCCCTGGCCAGGCCGAGGCGCTCAACGTGGCCGGCTGAAGCGCGCGCTGCGCGACTCCCCGCGTCGGCCGGTTTTCTAGCGCACCCCCTTGACAGAATGGAACCCGGCGTTCCAGCCAATTCTGAAATTTGGGCCGGGTCGCGGTCCGCAGGCGGTCGACAGCGTCGGCACAGTTCAGTATCATCCCGCCCGATTTTCGCATCCCCATCTGCGAAGGAGCGGAGATGACTCCATTCTGCAACGTGGCCCTGCTGGGCCAGAAGTTCATGGGCCGAGCCCACAGCAACGCCTACTTCAAGGCCGACCGCTTCTTCAACCTGCCGGTGCGTCCGGTGCTGCACACCATCGCCGGTCTGGACCTGATTTCGCTGGCGCCGTTCGCGGACCGCTGGGGCTGGCGGAAGTACAGCACTTCCTGGAAGGAAGTCGTCAAGGACCCGGCCATCAACCTCGTCGACGTGAGCACCCCGAACTACATGCACGCGGACCAGGCCATCGCGGCCCTGGCGGCCGGCAAGCACGTCGCCTGCGAGAAGCCGCTGGCGGGCAACCTCAAGGACGCCCGCGAGATGAAGAACGCCGCCGCACGCTTCAAGCGGGCCAAGACCTTCGTCTGGTACAACTACCGCCGCTGCCCCGCGGTCGCGCTGGCGCATCAGCTCGTCAGGCAGGGCCGTCTGGGACGGATTCACCACGTCCGGGCGCACTACCTGCAAAGCTGGGGCGGCCCGGATACGCCCCTGAGCTGGCGCTTCCAGAAGAAATACGCCGGCTCGGGCGCCCACGGCGACCTCAACGCGCACGTCATCGACATGGCGCGCTTCATCACCGGCCAGGAGTTCGTCGAAATCTACGGCGCCGCGGCCGAGACATTGGTCCCCGAACGCGTGCCGCAGACGCTGCCCAAGGTCGTCTCCGGCTCCGTCAAGCGCCGCAAGCTCACCGAGAAGGTTGACGTCGACGACGCGACGCTTTTCCTGGCGCGGATGGCCGGCGGGACCATCGCCTCCTTCGAGGCGACCCGCCTGGCGACCGGGCACTACAACGACAACTCGGTCGAGCTCAACGGCGAGCTTGGCTCGCTGCGCTTCGATTTCGAGGACATGAACCTCCTGCAATACTTCGACGCGCGCGAGGAGCGGACCTTGCAGGGCTGGCGCAAGATCATGTGCACCGCCGCCGGCACCCACCCCTACGCCGGTGCCTGGTGGCCCGAGGGGCACGTCATCGGCTACGAGCACACCTTCGTGAACATGGTGGCCGACATGATGGCCGTGCTCGGCGGCGAGCAGCCGACCGTCCCGCTGCCCGACTTCGCCGATGCCTACGAGACCCAGCGCGTGCTCGAAGCCGCGCTGCTGGCCGCCAAGAACCGTGCCGCCGTCAAGCTCAGCGAAGTCAAGTAGCAAGTTCGCGTCGGCGGACGGACGGGACGATTGCCGTGCCTGCGCCTACGGCCCGGCTGGCTCCGTTCCGGTCTTCGGCTCGGGCGGCACCACACCCTGCGGCCAGGGCCCGAAGTTCAGCACGACCATCGCGCGCCACCGGGCCGGATCGAACAGCTTACCGCGCGTCACCAGCGCGACCCGGTCGTAAAACGTCGCCAGCGCCGGGTCGGCGATGTGATTCACCTCCGTCGCGATCGTCTCGGCGTATCCGGCCGGGAGATTCCGATACAGGTGCCCGATCCGACGGCTGCGGCTCAGGTCCGGTTGCAGCCGCGCCAGGAACGCGTCGGCCAGGGCCAGCTCGTCGATCAGGTGAACGGCCGGGCCGGCGTAGTACCCCAGAAACCCGATGTTACGGTGCACGTAGATGCCCGGGCCGCGCGCCCGCAGCGCTTCCCCCTCGGCCACGCCCGGATGCGACGGCAGCCGGACGCGGTGCATCGCGCGCAGCAGCCCGGTCTGCTCGTAGTAATAGCCGCGTTCGTCGACGATGCCGTCGTTGGGAATGAAATGCGCCGAATAGGACGCGCCGCTGAACAGCGGTGAGCCGCTGGATCGCAGCCCGAGCACTGCGACCACGAAGATCATCAGCAGGCTGAGGCGCAGTTTCACGGCGGCCCAGCCGGTCAGCACCCCAACGCCGCAGACGAGCGGACCCGTGAGAAACCGGCCGATCATGAAGTCGCCGCCGACCTTGACGGTGTACAGCACGTACAGCAGCGCGCCCAGCGAGACCGCCGCCGAGCGCCACTGGCGAAACGCCAGCGGAACGACCAGCCCGGCGAGGATCACGACGGGCGTGAGCGTGTCCTCGGCGAAGCTGCGCAGCAGGTAGCGCAGGCCCTGCTGCCAGAGCACGTCCGCCGGAAGCCCGTGATTGAGCTTGGCGTAGGCGGTGTTCGGCAGCGGCGTGCCGTAATAGATGGTGGAGAAGATCGTCCACGCGATCAGCGGGAGGAAGCCGAGCAGCAGGTCGCGGACCGCGCGGCCAAAAGCGGCGGCGGGACGAGCTGCGGCGCGCAGGGTCGTGAATGCGGCGACGAGGAGCGCGGGCGCGATCAGCAGCAGCGCGTCGAGCCGGCTGAGCGCCAGCAGGCTGCCCAGCAGGGAAAGCGAAAGCAGGGCGCGCGGCCGGTCCGGAGACGATCGATGCAGGTACACCGCCAGGAAGGCCAGCAGGAGCAGATGGGTAAGCGGGTTCTCCAGGCCGGAGGTCGAATAGTCGATGTACGCGCGCGAGAGCGTGAAGGTCAGCAGCCCCGCCATCGCCGCATAGGCCGTACCGGCGACGCCGAAGGTGTACACGACCGCCCCCCCGGCGGCCGCGAGAATCGAGAGCAGGATCGCCGGATAGTAGATCTCGCCCGCAAGCCCGAAGAGCGCGTTGCCGAGCAGGTAGGGCGGAACCAGCAGGAGCATCCAGAGCGGGTGCGTGTACGACTGCACGCGCTCCTCGGTGTTCCAGGTCAGACCGTAGCCGTGCACGAAGTTGTCGACGGTTCGAAAGGTGATGTAGGCGTCGTCGCTCAGCCAGGCGGTGTTGATGACGATGGCGACGTACAGACAGAGCAGGAGGATCGCGGGCAGATACTCAGGATGCAGGCGGCGCGATCGACCCGGGGTTTCGCACATGGGCGTTAATTTTCGTCCAGCGTGGCCCCCAATGCCAGCAGCGCGTACGCGGTCGCCAGGGCGGGATGCCCCTCCATCCAGCGGTCGGCCTCGTTGCTCCAGCTACCATCGCCGCGCTGCTGTCGCGCGAGCTGCTCGATCAGCTCGCGCCGCCAGTCATGCTTGCGCCCCTGGGCGTCGGCGAGGACGGGCTCGCCCCAGGCGGCCAGCGCCCGTGCGAACACGTGGTAGTAGTAGTACAGCCCCTCGCGCGAGCGCGTCTGCGGCATGTTCGGGTTGGATTCAAGCGTCCAGTTCGCCCGGATCCACTCCAGCGCGGCGCGCACCCGCGCATCGTCACGGGTCAGGCCGGCGTACAGCAGGCTCTTGAAGCCGGCGTACGTCATCGTGCCATAGCAGCGCAGCTCCTGCCGCCCGTCCACGTCCACCGTTTCAGCCTTGCTTTCGCCGCCATGGACCGGTGAGTAGATGAACCCGCCCTGCGTCGAGCCGCGCGCGAAGGGCTGGTCGTTGCTCTCGCCGCGCATCTGGCAGCGCTCGATGAATTGCAGCGCCCTGCGGTAGGTGGGGTGGTCCTTCGGCAGTCCGCTGTCGTGCAGCGCTTCGAGCATCATCTGCGTGTTGGAGAGGTCCGGGCGCCTGCCCTGGCCGTAGCCCGCGCCGCCATACCACGCGTTGTCGGGCCCGATGTTTTCCGATTCGTCCCATTGCAGCTTGATCAGAAACTGCTGGAGTTTCTCGACGGCCGCCTGATGGCGCTGGTCATGGAGGGCGGCGAGCATGGACAGCGCGATGCTGCTCTCATAGTTCTTGAGCAGGCCCTCCGCGGAGTAGATGCCGCCGTCCTCGCGCTGAGACTTCAGGACGAGCTCGGTTCCGCGGCGGACGGACTCGTGCTGCGGACCGATTCCGGGCGTCTGTGCCAGGGCGCGGACGCAAAGTGCGGTGATGCCCGGGCCGGAGGCGGAGGACCATCCGCCGTCCGCCTCCTGGGCGGCAATCAGGTACCTGGCACCGGTCCGCAGGAGCGCAGTGGCATGCTGGCGAACCGCGTCGTCTTTCGGCGGCGGCTGCGCTGGAGCGCTGCTCTGGGCCCGCAGCGGCGCCGCCCAAACGCCCGCGAGAATGCCGATCAGCGCCATCCGAACGGATCGAGTCACGGCGGTTTCTCCATCACGAGGGTCCGCGCTCGCCGGCACCGCCGCCGTTGCGGCGCGTCGACGCGCGGGTCAGTCATAGCCCAGTTCTTCGAGCTGATCCTCGTCCAGCCCGAAGTGATGACCGATTTCGTGCAGCACGGTGATCCGAATCTCGTCGACCAGCTCATCGACCGAGTCGCACATGGCGCAGAGGTTGTCGCGGAAGATCAGAATCCGGTCGGGCAGAGGCGACGGCGCCAGGTCGGCCCCCTTGTCCTCGAGCGGAATCCCGACGTAGAGACCCAGCAGGTCCGGCTCGACGTCGTGCTCCCGACAAAGCGATGCGTCCGGGCGCGGTCGCACCTCGATCAGCACGTTGTCGAGGTAGGGCTGGAACTCGTCGGGAATGTCGTCCAGCGCGGCCTGCACGGCGCGATCGAAGTCGGCCTCCGAGACGTATATCATGCGGACTCGTTTCGTCTCGATACCCTTCGCCCCACGCGGCCGGTCGCGCGGGTCGGACCGGTGGGAGTATAGCTCGTGCTCAACGGCCAACCAATCGTCACCGCGCGCGCCTGCGTCCTCGCCGGGCTGATCGCCTTGAGTGGTGCGGGCTGCGCGCCGGGCGGGTTCCTGATCACGCCGGTCAAGGTCGATCGGGCGCTCGAAGAGTTCGTCGTCGCGCGCGAAAGCGCGCTGGCGGAGCGCAAGATCGCGGTCATCGACGTCGACGGGCTGCTCTCGAATCGCCGGTCCAGCTCGATCCTCGCGGGCAGCGGCGAGAATCCGGTCGCGCTCTTCAAGGAGAAGCTGGACAAGGCCGCCGGCGACGAGCGCGTGCGAGCGCTCGTGCTGCGGATCAACTCGCCCGGCGGCGGCGTCACCGCCAGCGACCTGATGCACGCGGAGCTGCTGCGCTTCAAGGCCCGGATGAACAAGCCGGTCGTCGCCTGCCTGCTCGACGTCGGCGCCTCAGGCGCGTACTACCTGGCCTGCGCCTCGGACCGCATCCTCGCGACGCCCACCAGCGTCGTCGGCAGCATCGGCGTGGTCATGCTGACGCCCGATCTGTCGGGCGTGATGCAGAAGCTCGGCATCGAGGCCAACGTCATCAAGAGCGGCTCGATGAAGGACGCGGGCTCGCCGTTCCGCAGAATGCAGGAGCAAGAGCGCGACTACTTCCAGGCGATGGTCAACGAAATGTACGAGCGGTTCCTGGACGTGGTGCTGGCCGGGCGGCCGGACCTGACGCGCGACCAGTTGCGACCGCTGGCGGATGGCCGCGTGTACGTGGCGCCGGAAGCCCAGCGGCTCGGGTTGATCGACGAGGTCGGCGGGATGGAGGCGGCCCTGCTGGCCGCCAGGCAGGCCGCGGGGCTTGCCGACACGCCCATCGTGGTCGTGCAGTACGCGCGCCCGCTGGCACATCGCCCCAACTTTTACGCCCAGGCCGCGGACCTGCCCGTGGAGACCGTCGGGGGAAGCGGCGCGCTTGGCGCGGCCGGCGCCGTTGCGCCCGCGCAGGTCAATCTGATCCGCGTCGGGCTGCCGGAGTGGATGACCGACCCGTCGCCGCAGTTCCTGTACCTGTGGGCGCCGACCTGGTGAACCGCGGCGCGCAGCGCTGACCGCGCGAGCGCGGTCAGCAAAGGTCTGCGGCCTGGTTTCGCGCGGCGATGCGGGCCGCTTGACGGCCGCCCGGTCTGCGCGGCGCGAGAATGCGGAGGGGGTGCTAGGTGCGGCGGCGCAGCAGCAGGCTCGCGAGCGCGAACAGCGCGGCGCTGCCGGGCTCGGGAACCGGCCCGCTGATCTGGAATCCCGTGATCACGCCGTCGGGATTGATTTCGACGCCCCAGACGCCCAGGCTCAACTCCGTCGGCGCGACGTTGGTAACGTAGAAGTAGTCGCCGCCGCTGCCTTCCGTGCCCGGCAGACTCCACCCGTCGGCTTGCGGCTCCGATGCGAAGAACGGTCGCGTGCCGTTGTCGTCCCTAAGCCCGAAGCCGGCATTCTCGCCGCAATAGACGGCGAGCTCATAGATCTGGCCCGGCAGGAGATCGCGAATCTCGAAGATGCCGAAGTCGCCGGAATCCTGCAGGTTGTTGATGCCGGGGTCGCTGAACGTAGCCGGGTTCGCGAGGAGCGTATAGACGACGTCAAAGGGCGAAGCGCCTCCGAATTCGGTCGGCAGGTCGGTCGCTCCCGTCGCGCTGAGCACGCTCGTCCAGAGCGTGCCTCCGGCCGTGCTGAGCGGGCCGTCGTCGCCGACGTGCGTCGTGTCACTCGGTTCGCCGGCCTCAATGTCGACGTTGACGATCGCGGCGGATGCACCGGCGGCGAGCGCTGCGGCCGTGAACGTGGCGCAGAGGGTATGGAATCGTGGCATGTGTGGCTCCTCACTCCTGGTACGTAGCGATGCCCATGCGTGGGCGAGCGTGGGAGTGCCGGTCGCGCACCTCCCCTCCGTGCTGGTGCCCACGCATCCGAGATGGCTGCCCTACGGCGGCCGTTCATGGTAGGCCTGTCGCAAACGGACAATCAACTCAAGTGGGACAAAAGATGCCAAAAGCGCACGCTGGCGGATGATTTCATGTGCTGTGGGGGACCAGTCCCCTTGAGAGGAGAGCGATATCGAGGGGCGATAGCGTCCGCTGGCGGAACAGGGAGCATGCGAACGTCTGCCCGCCGCGGTTTCCCGGCTCCGTGCCGTTCGCGGTCAGCCTCGCAGTCCCGCCATCAGCCCGAAGTGTCCGCACCCAGCGCCCTCGCGCCGAAACGAGTAGAACACATCGAGGTGGGTCATGGTGCACAGCGCCGCCAGCTCGATGTTTTCCGGCTTCAGCCCGGCGCGACACAGTTCCAGGCGGTTGGCGGTCCAGAGGTCGAAGTACATCCGTCCGTCGCGCCGCGGGAAGCACGCGCCCCGGTCGGGCAGCGCGACAGCGGCGTCGAATACGTCCCCCCGCACCTCGTATTGCTCCGGGCCCGCCGACGGGCCGATCCCCGCCAGCAGCGCTTCAGGCCGACTGCCGAAGCGCGACTGCATCGCCTCCACGGCAAGCACGACCGCGCGCGAAACCGTGCAGCGCCAGCTCGCGTGCACCAGCGCCAGAACGCCGCGCCGATCATAGAGCACCACCAAAGGGCAATCGGCGGAAAACGTCATCAGCGGCGTGTTCGGCCGATCGGTGACCACCGCGTCGCAACCTTCCAGCCGCCCGGTCTCCCGCTGTCCGTCGATGATCGCGATGCGGGGCGTGTGAACCTGCACGCAGTAGCACAGGTTTTCCGGATTGAGGCCCAGGTCGCGCGCCATCTGAAGCCGGCGCTGGTGTCGCTGCGCCGCGAGCGCGTCGTCACGCGCCGAGACATCCTCCGGGCGCGTGGAGAATGCGTGCGCAAGCCCCGGCTCGGAGAGCAATTGTTCAAAAAACGCGTAGCGCCGGCCGTTGATCCGATCGAATTGCATCAGGCGTCCGGCTCCAGCAGGACTTTCAGGTTTCGCGGGTCGGCGGCCGCCGCGAACGCTTCCTCGCCGCGAGACAGCGGAAAGCGCGCGGCGATCAGCTCGCGCACGCGCACGCGCTTCGCCGCCAGCAGGCGGAGCGCCACGTCGAACGGACCGCAGCGATTCCCCACGACGCGCAATTCGTTGATCACGAGGGGGGCGAGGTCCACCGTCGGCGGCCGGGCGTACGTGCTCTTGAGCACCAGCGTGCCACGCGGGCGAAGCAGCTTCATGCCCAGCTTCAGGCCGTCCGCGTTGCCGGTGCACTCGACCAGCACGTCGTAGGTCGGCTCATGCGCCAGGGTCGCAGCATCGAGCGCGTGCAATCCGAGCCGCCGGCAGAGCTCCAGGCTGCGCGGGTTACGCCCCAGCACGTCCAAGGGTCCTGGTTGGAGCGCCAGAACCTGCGCGCACAACAGCCCGAGCCTGCCCGTGCCGAGCACCGCGGCGCGCATGCCCGCTTGAATCGGATGATCCAGGACGACCTGGGCGGCGGCCGCCAGCGGCTCGACGAAAACGGCCTCATCGTCGTCGATCGCGTCGGGCACGACGTGGCAATTCTCGGCGGGAACGCACACCTGCTCAGCGAAAGCGCCGTCGCGGTTGAGGATGCCCAGCGCCGTCCGCGGCCAGGCGTGCTTGCGGGCGGCTGCATCGAGCGAAACGCCGGGCGCGACACAGTTGATCTCCGCGACCACGCGCCGCCCGCGCAACTCCGCCGCTCCCTCGATGACCGTTCCGACGAACTCATGCCCGAGAATCCCGTTGAAGTCCATGTACCCGCGCGCGATCTCGAGGTCGGTGGCGCAAATGCCGGCCCGCGCCACGCGGACGAGCACCTCACCGGGGCCCGGTCGCGGCTGCGGGGCGTCGCGAACGACGCGCACGCCGCGAGGCCGGGTGCGATCGGTCCGGATGGCCAGCATGCGGGTCGCCTCTGGATGAGTCGCGCCTCTCGACGGGGTGCGTGGCGGCGCGGGTTTCGAGTATGGACTTCCGCCCGGGTCGGGACGGGCTACGGTTGCAGCGGGTTCATGTCGCGAAGGAACTCGAGCGTGCCGTCCCAGGATTTCTTGAGCATACCCACCTGGGGCTTGCGTCGGCTCTCCGGAATCTGGCCCGCCTTGGCGAACGCGTGGGGCGCGTTGTCCCTGAACCAGGCTTCCCACTCGCGCGCGTTGCACTGGTGTGTTTCGCCGGTCAGGCGGACGAGCGAGTTCTCGCAAGCCGCGACGACGGGAAAGTCGCGGTCGCGCAGCCCCGCGATGAGCGCCTCGATCGATTCGTTGTGCCGGCAGGCGCCCAGGCCGCGCGCCGCGGCCGCCCGCACGTCGCGGTCGTCGTCGTGCGCGAGGTGGTCGATGAACGTGGCCCGCAGGGCGTCGGCGGACTCGGCCGGAACGCCGCCGGCTTCAGCCCGCTGGGCGAGCACCAGCATCGCGTCCCAGCGTGTGACGGCTTCCGGCGGCCGCACATCCTCCGGCTCGTGGTTCTCGAAGTTGACGATCTTGAGGCAGGTCTCAACGGCGCGCGGGTCGCCGGTTTCCCCGAGCGCGCGAATCGCGACGCAGCGGGCCTGTGCGTCGCTCTCGAGCAGCGCGATCGCGACGTAGCCCTTGATGGCCCATTCGCGCTGCGCCTCTTTGCTGTCGGCGATCTTCGCGACCGCTTCGCGACGCAGGTCCGGGTCGCTCTCAGCCACCGCGGCGAGCATGTACTGCTGCGCCGAGCGCTGGGGGGTGAAGATCGTGCGGACCGCTTCGTCGATCTTGGTGTCGGAGCAGCCCGCCAGCGAGAACAGGCATGCGCCGGTCCACGCCAGCACCCATCGACCGGGAAACCGCTCAGGACAGCTCGGGCTCGGCCAGCGCCGAAGCGATGTACTGCTCTGCCTCAACCAGCTCGACATGTTGAATTTCATGCTCAAGGAATCGCGAGCCGATACGGGCAAACCGCGCCGGGTTGTCGCTCACGAACGTCCGCATGCTACCGGGCTGAACGGCGCGGGACAAGCCGCCGTGCCGGCTGAGCAGCGCGTGCACCACGCGGGCGATCTCCTGTCCGCTCTCGACGACCTGGACTTGCTCGCCCAGGAACTCCGAGATCGCGCCGCGCAGCAAGGGATAGTGCGTGCACCCCAGCACGACGACTTCCAGCTCCGGCGAGCGGATCGGGGCCAGATAATCCTCGACGGCGAAGCGGACCAGCCGATCGTCGTTGGGCCGGCCTTCCTCCACGATCGACACGAACAGCGGGCAGGCCTTCTGGATCACACGAACGTGCGGGGCGCGGGCGTGGATCGCGCGGACGTACGAATGGCTTGAGACGGTCGCCTCGGTGCCCAGGACCGCGATCGTGCCTTCGCGAACCAGCCGAACGGCCGCGTCCGCGCCCGGCTCCACCACGCCGACGACCGGCACGGGAAGCTGCTCCTCCAGATCGGGCAGCGCCAGCGCGCTGACCGTGTTGCAGGCCACGACGATGAGCTTCGGGTCGAAGCGCAGCAGGAACCGCGCGTCCTCCAGCGCGAACCGCGCGACCGTGTGGCGCGTTTTCATGCCGTAGGGCACGCGCGCGGTGTCGCCGAAGTAGACCACCTCTTCCTGCGGCAGCAGGCGGCGCAGGGCGCGCACGACGGAGAGGCCACCGAGGCCGGAATCGAACACTGCGATCGGGCGGTTGGGATTCACGCCGTCCTCCATGACGCGTGCGGTGGTTGCCGCGGTTTTTCTATGGCGGCGTGCCTCTGGAGCGCTTTCCTCCGCCTTCATCGGCCGGCTCCAACCACGCGCGCAACAGTCGGCTCAGCGCCACCGCGCCGACGCCGCCGACTAGCAGTATACCGACCATGGCGAGCAGAACGGAAGGCTGAGTTTCGGCGGCGGCGCGAACCGCCTCGAACTGCTGCGCGGCGCGCGCCCCGGCGGGAGCGCTGATCCACAGCGCGAGCAGCGCGCCCAGGGCCAGTGGAGGGCCGAACGGAATCAGCGCGCTGCGTTTGGAGAAGAGCGTGAGAATCCAGGCTGCCAGGGCCACCACGACCGCGCACAGAAAGGCGAGCAGGACGAGATCCCAGCCGGCCGCCGCCCCGATGGCCGCCAGGATGTAGATGTCGCCGCTGCCGAACGCCTCGCGCCCCAGCGCCAGGGTGAAGATCACGCGGATGGCATACCCGGCCGCGACGGCCACCGACAATCCGTGCAGCGAAAAGACCGCGCCGGCCAACGGCGCCCACCCTTCCACAGGAGACCAGTGCATCGCGTCGGACCAGGCGGCGTCGATCGCAGGGACATACTGGACCAGCAGGCCCGCCAGCCCGGCCGCCAGCCCGGCCGGCGCCAGCCAGAGCAACTCGCTCAGCACCGTCCGGCGCGCGGACGGCGCTTCGGCGGCGATGGCCTCTTGTAATTCCCGGTCCGCCTCGCGCGGCTCGCCCGCCGCGAGCACCATCGCAGCCAGCAGCGAAAGCAGGGCCGCCGAAACGACCGTACGGCGCAGCCCGAGTTGGTCGATCGCACAGGCCGCCAGCAGCACCGAAGTCACCAGGAATACGCAGAGCAGGGTCAGTCCCAGGGCGGCGCTGCGGGGCCGCTCGGCCGAAGGGCCGGGGCTGGAGGGCTCACCGGCGGCAACCTCGTCGGACACCGGCGGCTCGTCGGCCGATGGCGCCGCGGTCCTCGAAGTCGTCAGCCACAGCCACAGCGCGCCCACCACGGCCGCGGCGGCGCCGGCGGCGCCCAGCGAGGACTCCGCGACCGGGCCGACGAATTCCGGCCGCGGCCACAGCGCCAGCACGATCACCGCCGCCAGCGCCGCCACGTTGATCACAGACACGTCGATGAGGTAGCTCACCAGGTCCATGCACGAGCTGGCCAGGAGCGCCGCAACCAGGACGAGCCAGGCCGCCAGCAGCGGCGCGTCGCGCGGCAGGGAGGGTTCGATCAGCCCGGCCCGGCTGTCCGTCACAAACAGCAACACATGGACCAGCACAAACGCGAGACCGCAGAGCAGCTCCACCAGCGGATACTGCGCCGAGATCGGCGCGGCGCATCCTCGGCATCGACCGCGGAGAAGCAGCCAGCTCAGCACCGGGATGTTTTCGCTCCACGGAAGCCAGCGCTGACAGTGCGGGCAGAACGAGCGGCGCGGCTGGTTCACCGAGAGTCCGCGCGGCAGACGGTAGATCACCACGTTCAGAAAGCTGCCGATCGCCAGCCCCAGCAGCCAGACGAAGATGCCGATCGCAAGCATCATGGCTGCGCTCCGTCCGGCGGCTGGGAGCGCGCCAACGCCTCGAGCAGGTCGCGGACGACCTGTTGCGGCGTTCGGGCGGCGACATGGAGCGTCAGCCGCGCGACTTCCGCGTAAAGCGGCTCGCGCTCCGCGGCGAGCTGCTCGATCTCGCGCGGCAGCTCCTTTGCGGTCAGCGACGGCCGCGCTGCGGCGGTGTGCGGATCGGCTTGCAGCCGCTCGACGAGCACTTCGACCGGAGCTTGCAGCCAGACGCAGCAGGCGCGCTCGCGCAGCAGGGCGCGGTTCAGCCCGGACAGAACGACTCCGCCGCCGGTGCTGATGACGCCGGCGGGCGCCGCCAGCGCGTGCTCGAGCGCGACGCGCTCCAGCGCGCGAAAGGCGGGCTCGCCGAGCGTGTCGAAGATCTCACGAATCGTGCGCCCGGAGTGCTGCTGGATGCGCTCGTCGGTGTCCAGGAAGGGACGCGCCAGGCGCTCGGCGAGCAGGCGGCCGACGGTGGACTTCCCGGTGCCGCGCAGCCCGACCAGCACGATGCGGGCGGGCAGGGCCGGGCCGGCCCTGCTCACGGATCGTCTCGTTGCGTGTGCCGCAGGGTCTGCGGCAGGCGATAGGCGTCGAACGTGACGGCGTGTAGCCGATCGGTGCCCTGTCCCGGGTTGACGCAGAGCGTCTCACCGAGCGACTCCTGCCAGGCGCCGGTGACCTGCGGCGATTCGTGGATGTGGCCGTGCAGCGCCAGCAGCGGCTGCCGCGCTTCGATGAAGCTCCGCACGGCCCGGGACCCGACCGGATAGGGAACGTGCGGCAGCCGGTCGAGCTTGCTGGCGTGGGGCGGCGCGTGACAGACGAAAACCCACGGCGCCGGCGGCGTCCGAACCGAAGACAGCTTGTCGGTGAGCGACGATTTCTCGCGGAAAAAATCGGCCGGACTGATGGCCTGGGCCGCCGCCGTGCGCTCATCCCAAACGGACCCGCCCAGCTCGGGGATTTCATCGTTCGGCAGATCGAGCCGCTCGAAATCCTTGACCCAGTAGGGGGTCGGCGGCGTGTACGAGAACCCCAGGAAATTCATGCCACGAAACAACCACGCTTCGTGATGGTCGAGTGCGACCATGCCCCAGCCGTCGGCCGAATCCCGAACGGCGCGGCGGGTGCACGCCCAGTCGTGATTGCCGAAGATGCAGGCGATCGCGAGCTCCGGAAGCTGCCGGCGCCAGCCAGCCAGCATGGGAAGGAACACGCGTGTCACCCAGGCCGTCTGCGTGCCGCGCGGATCGCTGACGTCCCCGTCCGGAAAGAGGTCGCCGCCGAGGATCAGCAGGTCCGGCCGGGAGCGCAGAATAAGCTGCCCAAGCGCCGCGTAGAGGTGCGCGTGGCCGTGCAGGTCGCTGGTGAAGCAGATCTGAAGCTGTTGCGCTGCGCCTGCGGCCATGGGCTCCCGCACCCAGCTCGCGGTGGCTGGTCAATAGACCGCATTCTCAGCGCATCGATCCAGCTTGTCGAGATACTCCTGGAGCGAATCCATGCCGCGATCGGCGGCCTCGAGGGCGCTCGGTCCGCCATGCGGAGCCGCGTAGCGGTTGCATGAGCTCGCCGCGCAGCCCGGGAACAAGGCCAGGGCAGCGATCGCGACGAATGCAAGCGCGGCAGGCGCACCGTTGCGAGCCCAACGTTCGCGCGGGGGGGCCTTCGGCACGCGAGGTACTCCTGTCTCCGGCGGGTCATCGGCCTAGCTGCGTGAGCAGCGGCTCGGCAACGACGCAGCGCGGGCGCGGCGCCTCAGCAGCAGCCCGCCGTACGCCGCAACGCTCATCACGTAGCTGACGATTCCGATGGGCGCGCAGGCTCCGCAGGCGGTGGTGGAGTCGCCGCCGGCATCGTTGGCGTCGCCGGCCGCATTGTCGTTTTCGTTCGCGTTCGCGTTCACGTTTTCGTTCTGATTCGCGTTGTCGTTGACGTTCTGATTTTCGTTTTCATTCTCGGCAGGCTCGTTTCCGCCGTCGCCCTGATCCTCACCCTGATCGCAGGCGTCGCCGATGCCGTCGCCGTCACTGTCTTCCTGCGTGGCGTTGGCGACGAGGCGGCAGTTGTCGCACAGATCGCCGATGCCGTCGCCGTCGAAGTCGCTCTGCGAGTCTCCGGTGGTATCCGGGCAGTTATCCACGCAGTCGAAGACTCCGTCCGCGTCCTCGTCGGTGTCCAGAATGCCGCAACCGCACCCTCCGGGTTCGGTCTTGTTGGCGTCGTCGGGGCATTCGTCGGTGGCGTCGGGCGTGCCGTCGTTGTCGCTGTCCATGATGAAGCCGGCATCGACGTCCAGCAGGGTCGCGCTCGACGTCACCGTGACGATGCCGGTGCGTCCGAGCGTCGGATCGACGTCGGAGTCGAGCGAGTCGTCAGCACCCTGATCCAGGAGCGTGAATGCCAGGCCGCCGGGAAGATTGAAGTACGCGACGTAGTCGCCGGCGACCAGCTCGCCCATCGAGTAGAGACCGCCCGCGTCGGTCAGGGCGGCATTCACGAGCACGTCGTCGGCCGTGGCGGCGGCGGCGTCGGGTCCCACCGAATACACCGTCACCGAAACGCCCGTCAGCCCGACGTCCACACCGTTGAAGATCCCATCGCCGTTCAGGTCTTCGAAGGCCATGCCGCTGATGCCGCCGAACGGGTTCATGCCCGCGTCGCGCACCACGTCGTCGTCGCCGGACTGGATCGCGAAGACGGGTGTCCGGCCGGTGGATGAGTTGACGTCGCTGTCGGTGTCGTCGTCGCCGCCCTGGTCGTTGCGGACGAACCCGAAGCCGGCGGGCGGCGCGAACGCGACAAAATACGATCCCGGAGTGATTCCGGCGAAGCTGTACGTCGTGGTGGCGTTCGCCGTGGCGACCGAAACATCATCTCCGGTCGCCGGATTGCCGTCGGCCCCGACGCTCCAGAGCGTGACGGTTGCGTTGGCGGGCAGGGCGCCGTCCGCCGCCTCGCGTACGCCGTCGCCGTCCACATCGTTGAAGACCTGCCCGCGAACCGTAACCTCGCTGAAGAGCGCCGCGTCGAAGTCGTTGTCCGTCTCGCCCACCGTGATTGCGAAGACAGCCGTCTCGAGTGTCGCCGGGTCGAAGTCGCTATCGACACTGTCGTCGCCGCCCTGGTCGGCCGGGCTGGCCTGAAAGCCGGCGGGCAGCACCAGCCGCAGGAAGCGCGACTTGGCCGCAAGATTTTCGAACGCATACGCGCCGTCGGCGTCGGTGACCGCGCTGGCGACCAGCACGTCATCCCCGCCGCCGGATACGCCGTTGCCGCCCGGATCCCAGAGTTGCACGGTGACTCCGGCGAGGCCCTCATCCTCCGCGTCCTGAATGCCGTCGCCGTCGAGGTCGTTGACGACGCGATCACCGATGGCGGTCGGGAGGATCAGGCCGCAGTCGATGTCGTTGTTCGGGTTGGTTCCATCGAGCGTGAAGGCCGAGGAATTCCCGTCGGCATCCGCGTCGCTGTCGAGGGTGGCGTCCACGCCCTGGCTGCGGGCGGCCAAGTCGAGCCCGACCGGGGCCTCGAACTGAATGTAGTAGGTCCCCGCGTTCATCGTGAAGGCATAGTTGCCGGTGCCGTTGGTGACCGCCGTGAACAACACCACGTCGTCGCCGCCGCCGATCTGCGCATCGGCGCCCAGCGACAGGATGCTGACGGTGACGCCCTGGGCCGCGGACTCGCCGGCGTCCTGGATGCCGTCGCCGTCCGCGTCCAGCCAGACGTAGTTGCCCACCGTGGACTGGGCGGCGGCGGAGACGACGAGGCTGAGCATGAGCATGATCGCAGCGGCGCGTCCCCGCGGAAAAGCATGGGACGCATGTCGAGTAAGGAAGTTCATGGTCGAACCCTTCCGTGGCGTCTGGTGGCAGTTCCGCGCGCTCGTCCTTCGCGCCGCGCGGATCGATTCAGAGCGCGCCGCAAGGCGGCAACGTCTCCCGGCGCGCTTCCCCGCGCGTACTATCGGCGATTGGGTCCCGTTTAGTCGAGTGATTCCCGCGGCGGCCGCCAGAACCCCGGGAGCGGGGCGGGTTTCGGCTGCCGGCTCCAAGACCCTCGTTCGTTTCGTCCCGCCGTCGGTTAGAATCTCCGGCGACATGGGCCCGCATTCGACCGGGGCTGCGCGGGAGCCCCAGGGCTCGTCCGGCGGACGGCGGCAGCACGCGAGACGGAGGTGGCAGATGGCGAAGGTGAAGGGCGCGGTCGATGCGCCGACGGCAGGTGCGGCCGCGGACGGGGGAAACGGCGAGCCGAATCCGACCACGATGTCCGGCGTGCCGATCGAGCGCGTGTATCGGCCCGACGACGTGGCGGAGATCGATTACGCCGAGCACCTGGGCGACCCCGGGCAGTTTCCGTTTACGCGCGGCTTTCACGAAACCATGTACCGCCAGCGCATCTGGACCATGCGCCAGTTCGCCGGCTTCGGCAGCGCCCGGCAGACCAACGAGCGGTTCAAATACCTGCTCAAGCACGGTCAGACCGGCCTGAGCACCGCCTTCGACCTGCCTACGCTGATGGGGCGCGACTCCGACGATCCGCTCTCGCTCGGCGAGGTGGGCAAGTGCGGCGTGGCCATCTCATCGCTCGAGGACATGCGCGTGCTGTTTGACGGCATCAACCTCGGCGAAGTCAGCACGAGCATGACCATCAATGCGCCGGCGGCGATCGTGCTGGCGTTCTATATCGGCGTAGCGCGCGCGCAGGGCGTGCCGCTCGGGAAGCTGCGGGGAACGCTCCAGAACGACATTCTCAAGGAATTCCACGCCCAGAACGAGTTCCTCTATCCGCCGGCGCCGAGCGTCAAGCTGGTGATCGACACGATCGAATACTGCACGCAGCACCTGCCGCAGTGGAACACCGTCAGCATCAGCGGCTACCACATCCGCGAGGCCGGCGCCACGGCGGCGCAGGAACTGGCGTTCACCATCGCCGACGGCATGTGCTACGTGGAGGAATCGGCGAAGCGCGGGCTGGACGTGGATGCGTTCGCCCCGCGGCTGAGCTTCTTCTGGGACATCCACAACGAGTTCTTCGAGGAAATCGCCAAGCTGCGGGCGGCCAGACGCATGTGGGCCCGCATCATGCGCGATCGCTACGGCGCCCGGAGCGAGCGCAGTTGGTGGCTGCGCTGCCACTGCCAGACGGCCGGCGTCTCGCTGAGCGAGCAGCAGCCCCACGTCAACATCATCCGCGTCGCCTACCAGGCGCTGGCGGCCGTGCTCGGCGGAACCCAGAGCCTGCACACCAACAGCATGGACGAGACGCTCGCCCTGCCCACCGAGCAGGCCGTCAAGATCGCCCTGCGGACCCAGCAGGTGCTCGCGGACGAGACCGGCGTCACCCGCACCGTCGACCCGCTCGGCGGAAGCTACTTCATCGAGGCGCTCACCAACCAGATCGAGGCCCAGGCGCTCGAGTACATCGATCACATCTACGACAACTACGGCGGTGTGCTGCCGGCGACCGAGGCGGGTTACTTCCGTCGCTCGATCGCGGACGCCTCCCATCGCTACGGCCAGGAGTTCGACCGCGGCGAGCGGGTGATGATCGGCGTGAACAAGCACGTTGAGCACAATTACGAACGCATTCCGATTCTGAAGATCGACGCTGCGGTGGAGCGCGAGCAGGTGGCCCGGCTGCGGGAGATGAAGCAGCGCCGCGACGCGGCGTGTCATGTCGCCGCGCTGCGCAAGTTGCGCGACGCGGCCCGCGACGGCGCGAATGTGATGCCGGCGCTGGTGGACGCCGCCGAGGCGCTGGCGACGGTCGGGGAGATGGCGGAAACGCTCAAGTGTGTCTACGGATCCTACGACGGCGGCCCGGAGTTGTAGGGCTTCTTGCGCCGGGGGAGCGGTCGAACCGGCCGGATTGGGACTTGTTTTGGAAGGATTGCAGTCTGAGCCGGCTGCTGCGCGGCTGAGTAACGCGCGCCAACGAGAAACTGACGAGAATTCGTCATGGCGCCGGTGGCCGGACTGCGAAGTCCATGGGCCTTTATTCCGATGGAAGATGTTCGGGGTGAGAGTTCGATAGCCTCCGCCGAGACTTCTGGCGGATTGTCGTCACGCGTTTTGGCGGAAGCGTGCGAGCGTCTGCGCAGTGAACCCAAGACGAAATCGGCTCGGTCGCTTCTTGCAAATGTGCCTGGGCGCTGTAGCATCCGATATTAACATTGTCCATTGCGGGTTTGGCGCGTGGGCGCGGACCGGTCGCCGACCGGTATTAACGCAGTAATGAGTCGGGTTCTCCGCTCGACAACGATCTTTGTCCTGAGTGAAGGGAGACGAGGATGACAAGGTATGTTCGGGGGGCGCTTCTCGTCGGAGCGGCCTGTGTCGCCATGGGGTTGCTCACGGGTTGCCGCAACCACATGCCGCATGCGTTCACGTGGTCCGCTGGCGGTGACGTGGTGCCCTCGCACGCGAAGCCGCCCGAGGGCGGCTACTACAGCAACTGGGATCCGTTTGCCGTAGAGCTGGAAGTCACGCCGATGGACGACGTGAATCCGGTTCAGACTCAGCACGTCCTCATCGCGACCGTCAAGGACAAGGACGGCAAGCCTCTGCCCAACCGGCGCGTGGAGTGGATGATCAACGAAGGCTCGGTCGGTGACATTGTCGAGGTTGACGAGAGCGGTTGGCGCGCCAGCCGCGGCTACAAGCTCGGCAACGACTACGCGGTGTCGCACACCAACAACTTCAAGCACGTCCTGACGCGCGGCAACGACGATCCGTCGGACGACATCGAGCTGACCGAGGGGCAGACCTGGTGCGTGATCACCTCGCCGATCGAGGGCGAGACGCACGTGACGGCCTGGGCCCCGGGCATCTACAACTGGGACAAGCACAAGGTCTTCGTCACCAAGAAGTGGTACGACGTGGACTGGGAGTTCCCGCCGCCGGCTTCGAACCCCGTCGGCACGTCGCATGACTTCGTGACCAAGGTCACCAAGCACAGCGACGGCTCCCCGCTCGTCGGCTACGACGTGACCTACACCATCGTCGACGGCCCGGCGGGCACGCTGAGCCCGAGCGGCGGCTCGTCCACGACCGTCAAGACCGACGGCGCCGGCGAGGCCCGCGTGACGCTCACCCAGAGCGCTCCGGCCGAAGGCACCAACAACCTCAAGATCGACATCATGCGGCCCGCCAACGAAGCCTGCTGCGAGCCGCCGGTGTTCATCGCCACCGGGATGACGGCCAAGACCTGGCTGGCTCCGCAGATCACGATCCAGAAGGACTGCCCGTCGGTCGCGACGATTCACGACAACTTCAACTACACCATCACGGTCAGCAACCCGTCGCAGGTCGCGACGCACAACACGACCGTCACCGACAACCTGCCCGACGGCATCGAGTACGTCTCGAGCACGCCGGCATCCAGCGGCGGCTCGAACCTGTCGTGGTCGCTCGGCACGCTGGAAGGCGGCCAGAGCGCGACGATCACCGTCACCGTGAAGGGCAATCGCACCGGCGACTTCAACAACTGCGCCTCGGTCAGCACCTCGGACAACCTGAGTGCTGAAGACTGCTGCGAGACGAAGATCACCGCGCCGGCCCTGACGATCGAGAAGCAGTGTCCGTCCGAAGTGACGATCTGCGACACGATCACGCACACCATCGTCGTCCGCAACACCGGCGACAGCGCCGCGACCAACGTCCGCGTGACGGACGAACTGCCCGACGGCATGGCGACCCCGAACGGCGAAACCCGCCTCGTCTTCGACGGCGGCACGCTCAATCCGGGCGAGGCCAAGCAGGCCAGCTTCCAGGTCCAGGCCAAGCGCACCGGCACGTTCACGAACCGCGCCTCGGTCACCGGCGACGGCGGCCTCGCGGCCGAAGCTTCGTGCACGACCACCGTTCGCCAGCCCGCGCTGGTGATCACCAAGACCGGCCCGAGCGAGCGCTTCATCGGTCGCGCGGCCGAGTACGAGATCACCGTCACCAACTCGGGTGACGCCGCGGCGAACAACACCGTCCTGACCGACCAGTTGCCGGGCAACGTCGAGTTCATCTCGGCCAGCGACGGCGGCGCGGTCAGCGGCCGCTCGGTCTCCTGGTCGCTCGGCACGCTCGCTCCGGGCGCGTCGAAGACCGTCAAGCTGAACGTCCGTCCGACCTCGGCCGGCGAATCCCGCAACACGGCCTCGGCCCGCGCCACCTGCGCCGAAGCTGAAGCCGCGCACGTCATGAACGTGCAGGGCGTCCCGGCGGTGCTCCTCGAAGTCATCGACATCGAGGACCCGATCGAAGTCGGCCAGAACGAGGTGTACGAGATCACCGTGACCAACCAGGGCACGGCGATGGACACCAACATCCGCATCGTGACGACCTGCCCGTCCGAGCAGCAGCCGCTGTCCGGCGACGGCGCCACGCCCGGAACGGTTTCCGGCCAGACCGTCACGTTCGACGCCCTGCCGAGCCTGGCTCCCAAGGCCAAGGCCGTCTGGCGCGTGACCGTGAAGGGCACCGGCGTCGGTGACGTCCGGTTCAAGGTCTCGATGACCACGGACCAGGCCACCGTGCCGGTCGAGGAAACCGAGGCGACGCGCATCTACTAAGTAGCTGCGTGAGCCGAAGTCTGTAGTCTCCCGGAGGGTGTCGCGACGCGGCGCCCTCCGGTCTTTTTTCGATGCAGCCGTTATCATGCGGGCCTACTGGCGGGAGGCCCCCATCATGCGTGCAATCCATCTTCGACGTTCGCGGCTCCAGACCCTCGGCGCGCTGGCGCTCGCTGCGCTGCTTGTGGTTCCGTTCGCCGGCGCCTTTCAGGACGTGGCGGAGCCGCGCCTCGTCTCGGTCGCGAGTGCTTTCCCGACCGGCGACCGCGGCACCAGCATCGTGCTGATCGAGCACATCGTTCCTCGCGAGACCCGCGCCGGGATCCCGTTCGAGTACCGGCTGCGTCTGACCAACCTGACGGCGGGCGAGCTGCGCGAAATGGTGCTTCAATTCGACTGGGCGCCCTCGATGGACGTTCGCGGCTTTGACAAACAGCCCACCCGGCGCGACGCGCGCTCCGCCACCTGGGAGATCATCGCGCTGCGCCCGCAGGCGACGCTGACGCTGTCGATGAACGCCATCTGCGGACAGGTCGGCGAATCCGCCGGCTGCGCGAAGATCAGCTTCGCGGGCCAGGTCTGCGCGCCGATCCGCGCCGTCCAGCCCGCCCTCGAGCTGGTCAAGAGTGCGCCGCCGGCCGCGATGGTCTGCGATGAGATCCCGCTTCGCTACGTCGTCTCCAATCCCGGTTCGGGTGCTGCGACGCGCGTGCGGATCGGCGACCCGCTGCCCAACGGCTGGACCACGCGTGAAGGCAGCCCGGACGTCGGCGTCGACGTCGGCACGCTCGCGCCCGGCGAATCCAAGCAGTTCACAGTGATCGCCCGCGCGGCTGCGACCGGATCATTCGAAAGCACCGCGACGGCCATCAGCGCCGAGGAGCTGCGCGCCCAGTCGGCGGCGGGGACGCGCGTCGTCCGGCCGGCCCTGCGCGTTTCGCAGAGTGTGCCCGGCGAGCGCTACGTCGGCCGGCCCGCCAAGGTCGAAATCACCGTCGAGAACACCGGCGACGCCGACGCACGCGACACGGTCGTCTTCGCCCCGTTGCCCAACGGCGCCCAGTTCGTCAACGCCAGCGACAACGGCCAGTTCGGCGGCGGGGGCGTGCAGTGGAATCTCGGAACCCTGCCCCCGGCCGGCCGCCGCTCGATCAGCTTCACGCTCGGCACGTCCGCGATCGGGCAGTTCAACCTGCCGGTCAGCGCCAAGGCCTACTGTGCCGAGGGCCAGGCCGAGGCGCCGCTGCTGGTGCGTGGCATCCCGGCGATTCTGCTGGAGGTGATCGACATCGAGGATCCGATCGAAGTCGGGCAGAACGAGGTCTACGAGATTCAGGTCACGAATCAGGGATCGGCCGCGGACACGAATATCCGCATCGCAGCGACGGTCCCCGGCGAGGCGACGCCCGTCAGCGGCGAGGGGCCGACGCGCGGCACGGTCGCCGGACAGCAGGTCGTATTCGATCCGCTGCCAAGCCTGGCGCCCAAGGCGCGCGTGGTCTATCGGGTGACGGTGCGCGGCAACCAGGTCGGCGACGTTCGCTTCAAGGTCTCGATGACCTCGGACGAGACGGCGACGCCGGTGGAGGAGACTGAGAGCACGCGGATTTACTGAGCCGCCGCGGAAGCGAGCGGCGGACCCTCGGCGGCCTCAATGGCCAGGGCGGCGTTGATCAGCCCGACGTGGGAGTAGGCCTGGGGGAAATTCCCGAGCGCGCGGCCGTCGTGCGGGTCGAATTCCTCGGCTAGCAAGCCGGTGGGGCCGGCCAGCGCCACGTACTGGCCGAAGAGCGCTCGCGCCTCGTCGAGGCGCCCGAGGCGCACGTAGGCCTCGATCAGCCACGTCGTGCAGAGCAGGAATCCACCTTCGACGCCGGGCAGGCCGTCGTCGTAGCGGTAGCGGTACACCACCGGACCCTCAAGCAGCGACTCCTCCACGTACCGCACGGTGGACGCAAAGCGCGGATCCTCCGCCGCCAGCAGACCGCTGAGCCCCACGAGCAGTGCGGCGGCATCGGCCTCGCCGCTTTCGTAAGTGCCGCCGTACGCTTGTGCCCGGTCGCTCCACCCGTGCCGCAACACGTCGGCGGCGATCGCGGCGCTCAGCTCGGACCACTCCGGCCGATTGCGGCCGAGGTAGCTGGCGACGCGCTGAGCTCGGTCGACCGCCTGCCAGCACATGACTTTCGAATGCACGTGATGCTGGCGCGGGCGGCGGACCTCCCAGATGCCGTGATCGGGCTGGCTCCAGCGGTGCCCGACCGCCGCCACCATGGTCTCCACGAGACGCCAGTGTTCGCTTGAGAGCGCGGCGCCTTCCTGCGCCAACAGGGCGACCAGCTCCACGATCGGACCGAAGACGTCGAGCTGGACCTGGTGCGCGGCGGCGTTGCCGATGCGCACGGGCCGGCTGCCGCAGTAGCCCGCCAGCTCGCCGACCTCGCCTTCACCGGCGACGTGCCCGCCCGTGACCGTGTAAAGCGGGCTGAGCAATGCCGGCGGTTCGAGGTGCTCGATGAGTCCAAGCAGCCAGTCGAGCAGCTTCAGGGCCGGGCCGCTCGCGCCCAGGCGAAGCAGCGCCGTAGCCGCCATCGCGGCGTCGCGCGGCCAGCAGAAGCGGTAGTCCCAGTTGCGGACGCCGCCGGCGTGCTCCGGCAGGCTGGTGGTTGCGGCGGCCGCGATGGCTCCGGTCGGGCCGTAGCACAGGGCGCGCAGCACCAGAGCGCTGCGCAGCACATGCGCCCGGCCGGTCAAGGGCAGCCGCAGTGTTGCCGCCCACCCGGACCAGGCGTGCAACGTGCGCTCCCGGCGGGCGGGCTCCACCTGCGGCGCCGCCGCAAGATTGGACGTGCCATAGCGCAGCTCGAAGACCGCCGGAGCTTCGCCCAGCTCAAACTCGGCGATGGCGGTGTGGTGTCGTCCGTCGTCGATCAGCCTCCATGCCAGTTGCGGCGCGCGCAGCACGATCGGGTCGATCGTTCCTTCAACCACCACGCCGGAGTCCTGCAACGACAGGCGCGTTTCCATACGGCCGAAGTCGAGCCGCGGGGCGAAGATGGCGCGGACTTTCCCGGTGCCCTCGACGACGCGGATCAGGTCCGTCCGTCCGGCGCGCTGATACGCGCGTCCGCCGCCGCTGTCGAGGTAGTCCACCACGCGCATGCCCGGCCAGCGGGTCTCCAGCACGAACGAGTCGCCGTCGTAGCGCTGCTCAACCACGGGTTCGTTGTTCGCCGGCCGGACGTCAAAGAAGCCCGCCGCCGGTCCGCCGAGGAGCTCGGCGAAAATGGCAGGCGAGTCGATTCGCGGCAGGCACATCCAGACGACGCGTCCGGCTGGGTCGAGCAGCGCGATCGTCCGCTGGTCGGAAAGCAGCGCGTGCCGCTCGATCGGGTGCGAGCGGGCGCCCGCGAGCCACTCGGCCCGCCGGTGCGCCAGCCGCGCCAGGAGCTGCGCGCCGGCGATCGTGTTGGCGCAGCGGAACGCGGCCGATGTCGGACCGGGGCCGACCTTGATGCCCAAATCCGGGCCCGTCAGCGACAGAAAAGCGTCCTCGTCGGTCACGTCGTCGCCCACGAACAACACGGCGGAGGCGCCGACGTGCTGGCGGACACGGCGCAAGGCGGTGCCTTTGTCCGTGTCGACCACGCTCAGCTCGATGACCTTCTTGCCGTGCCTGACGAATACGCCGGGCCACGTTGCCGGCCCGCACAGAATCGCATGCACCGCTTCGTCGGCCTGGCTCGGGTCGGCGTTGCGGTAGTGGAACGCGAGCGACGCGGGTTTGATCTCCAGCACCAGGCCTGCGGCGCTGTGGGACAATCCGCGCAGCGCCTCGATCAGCCGTTGATGCAGCGCGCGGGCCTCGACATCCAGCGGCACGGCGAAGCCGGCCTCGAATTCGCTGCCGTGACTGCCGATCAGGTGCGCCTCACCCACCTCCCGGGTTCGCTCCGCTAGATCGGCCAGGGCGCGGCCCGAGATGATGGCGACGTGGGTCTGAGGCATCCGCGCCAGCGACTGAAGCGCGACCAGCGACTCGCGCTCGGCCTCGGCGGTGGCAGGATCGAGCACGATCGGTGCAAGCGTGCCGTCGAAGTCGCTCGCCACGAGCAGCACCGCCGCCCGTGCCAGCTCGTCGATGCGCTGCTCCAGGTCGAATTGCGCCTGAAGCGCGGGATCAGCAGCGAGAGTCATCGGGCGGCACCCGCGGAGACAAGCCGTGCAGCCGGCCCGGTCGCTTCCTTTTCCGCCTGAACGAGGTGAGATGGAGCGCCGGCGGCCTGAAGGAACTCCCGCACCCACCAGACCACGTCCTGCCGTCGGACGATGCTGCGCAGCCGGCGCATCGCCGGCCGGCGCTGCGCCAGCGTGCAGCTCACGCCGCGTTCGATCGCCGCGGCGACGCGCTCCACGTCGTACGGGTTGACCAGCAGCGCGTCCTTCCGCATCTGGACCGCCGACCCGGCGAACTCACTCAGGATCAGCACGCCATTCCCGTCCACCTGGCTCGCGCAGTATTCCTTCGCGACCAGGTTCATGCCGTCCCGCAGCGGCGTAACCAGCGCCACGTCCGCGGCGCGATAGTACGACAGCAGCGTTTCCCATTCCAGGCTGCGGAACATGTAGTGAATCGGCACCCAGTTGGGCTGGGTGTATTCGCCGTTGATCTGCGCCACGGCGCGCTCGATGCGGGCGCGCAGCTCCTGGTATTCCGGCACCGTCTCGCGGCTGGGGATCACGACCTGCACGAGCGTGATCTTGCGGTGAAGCTCGGGGTAGCGCCGCAGCGCAAGGTGAAACGCACGCAGGCGGTCGGGAATCCCCTTGGTGTAGTCCAGCCGATCGAGGCCCAGCACGATCTGTCGATCCGGCATGTCGCGCCGCAGGTCGTGCATGCGCCGCTCGACCGACGGACTCGCCGCGTCGGAGGCGAAGCGCTCGTAGTCGATGCCGATCGGAAACGCGCCGACTTCGGTCGTCCGGCCGCTCAGTGCGCAGCGCGTGCGCCCGCGGCGCTGCTGCCGGCGCGACTCCGGCAGGAGCGTTCGCAGGCAGTCCAGGAAATTCTCCAGGTCGTGCGGCGTCTGAAATCCCACGGTGTCGTAGTGCAGCAGCCCTTCCAGCACGCTCGTGCGCCACGGCAGCTTGCAGAAGATGTCCGGCGGAGGAAACGGGATGTGCAGGAAGAAGCCCAGCCGGTTGCTCATGCCGCGCTCGCGCAGGCGCCGGCCGAGCCCCATCAGGTGATAGTCGTGCACCCAAATGAAATCGTCGCTGCGCGCGCAGCGCTGAATAACGTCCGCGTACTTCTGCTTCACCTCGACGTAGTTCGTCCAGTAATCCGGCACGAAGTTGCAGCGCGTTTGCAGATCGTGAAAGAGCGGCCAGACGATCTCGTTGCAGAATCCCTGGTAGAAGCCCTCCACCTGCGCCTGCGACATCGGCACGGCGCGCAGCTCGAAGCCCGAATTGCGGCTGACCTCGGAAAGCACCAGATCGACTTCGCTCTCGTTCTCCGAGCCGGCGCCGGGCCAGCCGATCCACAGTCCGCCGCTGTGCTGAAGCACGGCGCCGAGCGCCGTCACCAGTCCGCCGGAGCCCCGGCGCGCTGCCCAGCGACCTTCGGAGAGCTCGATGACGACCGGGAGTCGATTCGAGACGACTACGAGTCGCAAGTTTTTCTCCTAGTCGGAGTGGCACGAACCCGGCAGGCAGCTTCGTGTATTCTCGCCAGAATCGCGGCCGTGTCGACCGAATCGCGCGGAGGAATCATGCGCGAATGCATTTCACCCGCGCGACGCGCACCGCAGGGTCAGGTCGATCGCGCGTCTACGGCGCGCGGCTCCGCGCTCTCGGCAGCGGAAGTCTCGGGCCGGTTCACGGCGGCGATCGGGACCATGAGCACCGGACACGAGGCGTGCTCGAGCACCGCTTTGCTGGTGGAGCCCAGCAGGATCCGCTGAAGCAGACTGCGCGCGTGCGTTCCGATCACGATCAGATCGATGCGCGCTTCGTCGGCGTATCGAGCGATCTGCTCCCAGATCGCTCCGATTCGCACCTCAGTCTGCGGGGGCACCAGGAGACCGCCGGAGCGGTCGTGAACGTGTGCGCGCAGCTCGTCCGCGCGCCTCGCCGCAACCTGCTCGGCGGTCTCGATGATCATCATCGCACCCGCACCCTCGACCAGGCCGGTTCCGATCGCCGCCGGTGCCTGTCGGCTCGGCGCGACCACGTGCAGAACGTGCAATTCCGCCTTGTAGTTGCGGGCCAGGTCCATGGCGTATTCGAGTCCGCGGGTGGCGAGTTCCGAGAAATCGGTCGGCACGAGCACGCGATTCATGGGAATCATGGGCCGCTCCTTTTCCTGACCGCCGATCCACGCGACCGGTATCTCTCAATAGAGGATAGTCTCCCAACGGCTGTGCGGCACGCCGGGCGCGCGGCTGGGCCCCTCGCATCGCTGCGGAGAGACCGGGCCGGCTCGTTCGGGCGCGCTGGTAATGCCGCGCCGTCTTGGTAGCATCACGGTAGACTCGCGGCCGCCGCACGGCCGGGACGGCGTTTCCGTGGTCGGCTCGCGACGGGCGGGTGCCACGTGCAGGCTGCCGCAGCGAACGAATGGGCGCCCGTAGCTCAGCAGGATAGAGCAGCGGTTTCCTAAACCGCAGGTCGGAGGTTCGAATCCTCTCGGGCGCGTTGTAGCATTTCGTCGCATTCTGTCGCAACGATTCGCCTTGCTTCGCAGCCGGCAATGGCCTGCGCGCTGCGCCGTGAACCCAGGACATTGTCCTGGGCTGAGGCTGGGATACACTGTCACCGGGCGGGTTGAATCCAGCCAGAGAGGGGCGGGTTAGAACCAGCCAG
>CAYXIO010000013.1:0-81322 GCA_964465125.1 uncultured Planctomycetales bacterium
ATCGCGCCCTTCAGCAGCTCGCCCCAGACCGGCGGCGCGTCCGCCGCGAGCGCCGGCATCCACGCTGACCGCGGACCGGACTGCAACACGGACGTCACTTCCGGCGGCAGGCATTCGTCGGCGTCGATTCGATCGAGCGGAGCCGAAAGCCGCGCAATTCGTCCACCCAGCAGGCGCACCGACGCCAGCGGTTCGCCTGCCAGCCACCGCAAAGAGACGAAGCGCGCCTGCGGCGGCGGGTCAACTCCCTCCATCCGAATCACCAGCGGCCTTCGGATTGGGCGCGAAAGCGGCCAGAGCGCGGCCACCAGGTCGTCGCCCACGGTCGCGATCCGCAGCACGTATTCGACGCCGGGCAGGGGCTGCAGCCGCACAAGATCGCAGGCGTTCTGGGCGAAGCCGTCCGGGTCGACCTGCGCGAACCTGCTGTAGATGCCCAGCCCGGTGGGTTGCTGGCGCAAGGCCAGCTCGACGGCGTCATTGGCGTCATCCCGCGCGCCCACGCGGACGAGCAGGTCTCCGTGCGGCCGGAGCGCGACGACGTGCAGATCGAGCGCAAAGTGTTCCCAGCCGCCGCCGGCGTTCGGAATCGCGAACGTGTGCCAGCATTCCGGCCCCAGGCCGCCGTCGCTCAGTGCCACGCACGATTGCGGGTACCGCAGCGGTTCGCACGTGGGTCCGGGTTGCCAACCCTCGACGGTCAGCGGAACCTCGACCTGCTCGGTCGCCCGCGCGGCCGCCGCCGGCCGCATCGGCTGATCCTCCACAGGTCGCTGCGTCCACGCGCCCAGCGCCCACGCGGTCGCAAGCACCAGCAGCACGCCGACGACGGCACCGCCCCCGGCCAGAGGCCGCCAGCCGCGGCGCTGGCCCAGCGCGCGGCTGATGGCTTCGCTCAGATCGGCAACCGAGCGAGCCCGCTGTGCGGCCTCCGGGTGCGCTGCGCGATCGGCGATTTCGATCGCCGCCGTCAACTCGCGCGACGGATGCTCCGCCAGCGCCGCCGGAAGTCGCGGGAAGCTGCGCGGGTCTTCGCCGGTAATCAGCTCATAGAGCATGATGCCCAGCGCGTAGCAGTCGTTGGCGGCACCCTCCGGAGTGAGATAGCCGGCCGTGCCGCCGGAGTCGCATTGCTGATGGCTCACGAGTCCGACGTCGAAGATGCGCGGCTCGCCGTCGACGAACAGGACGTTTTCGGGTTTCAAGTCGTGGTGTGCCAGCCCCTCGCGATGTAGGCGGGCGACGCCGCGGGCGAGTTTCGCGACCAACTCCAGCGCGTCGCGCGCCGCGAACCGTCCAGAGTGCGCGAGAAGCGAGCGCAGGGTCAGCGGCTCGTACGAATCGGCGGCATGCGACGAATCCGCGTCCGCCAGCTCCATGACATAATAGAACCCGTCATCCAGCTCGCCGACGGTATGGATCGAGAGCAGGTTCGGGTGGTTGTGGGCACAGCGCTGATAACGGCGGACACCGTCGAGCTCAATCCGGGCGCGCGATCTCCCGTCGCCGCGCACAATCTTGATGGCCCGCCGCACACCGGTCAGCAGCTCGGTCGCCAGCCAGACCTCTCCGAACCCGCCGGCGGCGATGAACTGCGTAAGGACATAGTTGGGAATGCCCGCCGGTGCTTCCGCACAAGAGACAGCCGTCGCGCGCCGGCCGGCACTCTGAGTCGGCATCGAGTCCATGCACTCGCTCGTGACTGATGGAGAACGGGCTCATCGTAGCCGGCAGCTCAGGTCGGTTCAATCTTTGTTTTGCGGAGGGGCCGAGCTCCCCCGCGATGATTCATGCAGCGAGGTCGCGCTGTCCGTGACGCGCCGCACGACGTCGGCGTCACGCGCCGCAGCCTCATCCAGCAGCCGAACGTCGCGCACCAGCGGCTCCCACCCGGGCAGTTGCGCCAGTCGCTGCGCGCAGCGCCGGCAAGTCGTCAAATGCTGCTCCAATTCGCGCCCCTGCGCGGACGGCAGGCTGTCCCGCTGATACGCCGTCAGCACCGCGTCGGCCGGACACGCGCTCATGGTTCGCCCTCCGCGCGCTCGATCGCCGCGACCAGCTCCACCAGTCGCATCAAGCCGCGAGATTTCGCCAGGTACACGGCCTCGACTCGAACACCCAGCAGCCGCGCGACCCGCTCGGCGGGTTGCTTCTGAAACGCGTACAGATCGAGCGCCTGATAGGTCTTGGGCGCAAGCTGGCGGGCCAGCTCCGCCCGCGCGAGGCGCAGCACGTGTTGGCGCCACTCCCCTTCAATGAGCTGCTCGACCGCGCTCTCGTCGTTCGCCCGGGTCGCGTCGACCGCATCCCCGTCGAGCGTCGCTATCCCCCTGCGCTCCGCACGCAGCCGGTCGAGGATCTTGTGGCGAATCACGCCGTGCAACCAGCCGCGAAAGCTGCCCTTTTCCCGGCTGAATGGGCCGTCCAGGCTCGAGAAGTGCCTGAAGACCGCGCACCAGGTTTCCTGCGCGACCTCTTCGATCTGCCCCTCGCGCAGCCGAGCGCCGCGCGCGACACCGACGACGAACGGCGTGTAGCGGCGGACGAACTCGGTCCAGGCCGGTCCGTCGGCGGGGTCGCGAATCCGCTCGAGAAGCGAAACTCGTGTCGGAATGGTCGAGTACATGCCAGTGTCCGTGTACCGGGTTCGCCGCCGACTCTCAATGGCGGTCTATGAAGAATCTCGCGACGAGTGTAGCCGGTCTTGCAGGCCCACCGCGTGTTGGAGTCACCCTTCTCCCTCGCCCCAGAGTGCTCCGCGAAATCGCGCCCCGCGCGCAAGAACGCCGCTAACCCGCCCGAGAGGAACATAGCAAGCAGCTCGTGCGCTGTTCGCTCAAGACAGGCAAGCTGCTTCCGAAACCCTCGCAACGGAGATCGCCATGCACTCGTCGCACCTGCTTCACTGGAACTACCGTTACGCGATTCGTGCTCCCTTGGCCGCGGCTCTGGCGTTGCTGGTCGTCGGCACGCCCGCGACGGCGACGGACGTCAGTTGGACCTGGGACGGTTCCTACGATCCGGGTTTCAGCTCGACCCATTCGGGCGGCGACGCGGCGTGTTACTACGACGCTGTCAACCAGCGCCTCGTCGTCGGGTACGGTACGCGCAGCGGCATCAGCGCCTACGAGAGCTACTTTCGGCCACTGCCCTACGCGTTTCAGGACTTCCAGTGCACCGTCGAGTACACGGTCGACATCGCGGGGTATTGGATCGACCCGGCACTCTCCGACAGCCCCGTGCCGCACGATGCGGGCTGCGCGGACGCGAATGTTCGCGCTAACGTGTACAACGGCCCCGCTGGCCATCTCACGTACCTCCAGGCGTTCGACTATTCATGCACCGGCCTGCTCGTCGATCAGTTCCTCTCGACCGCCGACCCGCAGGCCGGGGCGCGCTACCGCCTCAAGCTACAGCGCACCGGCACGGACGTTTCCGGCAACCTCGAAAAGCTCGTGGGCGGCAACTGGTCGCAGGTCGGCGCCAAGGGGCCGTACTCCCTCCCCACGCTGGATGAGCCGCTGAGCTATCTGCACTTCGCGCAGGCCTACATCGGGACGTTCGGCCGAATCTACGTTCACAGCATCAATGTCGTAGGCACGACGAATGACCCCGTCTGCGACCTCTGCAACGCCGCTAACGGCTGCTCCTATACCTGTCTCAACGTCGACGGCTACAGCCAGTCGCAGAACCCCGTCACCCCCGGCAAGACCGTCGACGTCAGCTTCAACTACGACCTGACCGGAACCGACGGGCACATCATCTACATGGGCCTGATCGTCGGCGACCTGTGCCTGCCTTTTTACAACGGTACGCCCGGACAGGCGGGAGCCAGCGGCACCGCGAACCTGTCCTTCCCCGCGCCCGAAGTCGGCCAGTACGACGTCCAGGTGGCCGTCGCGCACGTCTACACCGCCGAGGAGTTCTGCCAGGCCGTCGCCAACGGACAGGCGGATGTGCTCACGCTCGGCAACCTGAGCGTCGTGCCCTGTGCCGATCTGGATGGCGACGGGCACGTGACGCTGAACGACCTCAGCATTCTACTGATCTCGTTCGGCTTGCAGTGCAACTAGCACCGACCCCTGCCTGGCGCGCCGGCCGGCACGAGGTATCGACTGCACGGAGCGCGAAGACCGCGGAGTGAAGGCTGAAGGTCGAAGTCGAAGGTGGAAGGTGGCCGAGGAGCCGCCTTCCACCTTCGGCTTTCCGCTCTTGGCCTTCGGCCCTCGCCTTCAGCCTTCGACCGGCAACCGCCGGCCTGTGTTCGTCGACCGTCGGCGGTTCGATCGCGGTCGCACGCGGGGGAAAAAAGAACCCGGACGGCTTTGCCGTCCGGGTCGTACTTCAGTGCTAAGCTGACTCGCTTCCGCTAATTAGCGGCGGCGGATCAGGCCAGCCAGACCGCCGAGGGCCAGCAGCGCGAGGGTGCTGGGCTCCGGAGCCTGGTACAGCGGGATGTTGTACTGGTGCTCGGTGACGGTGCCGCTGACGTTGTAGGTGAAGCGGCCGAAGATCGAGCCGATCTGCGGGCCGGTCAGCGGGTCGGTCGTGACGGCGCCGTTCGCACCGTTCGACAGGACCAGACGCAGAGCGGTGTGGCTGCCAGCGCCGAGGACGGCGGTGTCAAACCACGTCAGCGGGCCAGAGGTCGAGCCGATGTGGGTCGACGTGGCGATCATGTTCGCCAGCGGGGTGGCCAGGCTGACCGGGTTGAACCAATCCGGGGCGAAGCCAGGGCCGTTGATGAACGTGTCGATTTCGGTCGCGACCGGCGCCGCATCGCTGCGGAAGGTCACGGGGGCGCTCAGCGAGCCGGCCGGGCCGGAGCCGCTGGCGTTGACGATCGTCGCCGTCCCGCTGGACAGGTCGACGGTCATGTCCGTGCCCAGCCAGTCAGCCGGGTACGCCAGATCGACGTTGAACGACGACTGGCCAGCGTTCGTGCCGGCAGCCCAGCTCGTAGCAGTGGCCGACTGGGCGAACGCGACTGTCGCGGCCGACATAACAACCGCAGTAGCAAGGAACTTCTTCAGCATCTTCCTCTCCTCTGGAGAAAAAGCCCGAGAGATGGGTGACCGGCCCGTCCGATCACAACTATCCCCTTCTCAGAGTGTGCTCATCGCACTCTAGCCCACCCTGTTGAAGTTTTCAAGAGCACTTTTGACCCACGAATCCAGAAATCGATCAGGCGTTCGCCGGGAAGCGCTGCTTTCGCCACTTCGATGCGAGCTTCTTTCCCGATTCCTCAGCCGGTTCGCCTCACGGAAGAAGCAACCCGCTCCGGCAGACCGCCGGTCCTGACCTTACGCGACTCATCCTAGCCCGGAGAATTTGAAAAGGCAAGACAAGTCTACGCGGCGTCGCGCGAAAGTCGCGTGTCGTCGAGCGTCGTGATAACCCCGCACGCTGGAGCGCTCCGCCCCGAAACGTCCCATAATGCACAACCGCCCCGGCACCGCCTCCCCGAGCCCGTTCAATCCCCTCGGCGCTTGCCCTAAACTGCTCCGCCGCCGGGGAGACGCGTTCGTCCCCGCTCCCTACCGACCCGCTTCGGGACCCACGCGCCGCCCCGCCTCGCGATGCGACAAAGCCCATCCATCCTGAACGCCGCCGGCCTGATCGGCTTCTACACCCTGCTGTCTCGTGTTACCGGCCTCGCGCGCGACATGCTCCTCTTCCACGCCTTCGGCGCGAAGTGGGTCAACGACGCCTTCATCCTCGCCTTCCAGATTCCGAATCTTTTCCGCCGCCTCTTCGGCGAAGGAGCGCTCTCGGCTGCGTTCGTCCCGATCTTCGCACAGACACTCGAACGCGATGGCCGGTCCGCCGCCTGGCAGTTGCTGTCTCGGACATTGACGCTGCTGCTGTGCGTGCTGCTGGCGCTGCTCCTGCTGCTCGAGCTGGGCATCCTCGGGCTGCATCTCGTCGCGCCCGCAAACGACGTCAACGCGGCGGCACGATCGCTTCAGCTCGGCCTCGCGGCGCTGATGCTGCCGTTCATGGTCTCGATCTGCGTCGTGGCGCTGTTGTCGGGCATGCTGAACTGCGTCGGGAGCTTCGGCATCCCGGCCCTGACGCCGATCGTGCTGAACGTGCTGATGATCCTCGCGGTGGTCTGGGCCGGGCCGCTGCTGGCCGGCCCGCGCCCGCAAGCGCAGATCTACGTGGTGGCGTGGAGCGTGCTCGCGGCCGGAGCCGTCCAGATCGTTCTGATGGTTCCGGCGATGCGAAAGCACCAGATTCGGATTTGCTGGCGGTTCGAGCCGCGCGACCCGCTCGTGCGGTCCTTGCTGATCCGCATGGGACCGGTCGTGCTGGGCCAGGGCGTGCTGCTGTTCGGCGTGTACCTGGACGCGCAGATCTGTAACCTGCTGGCACGGATCGACGACGGGCCTGAGCAGGGCAGCTTCCTCGGGCTGGCGTTCACCTACCCGCTGCGCGAGGGCGCGCTCGCGAGCATCACCGTCGCCCAGCGGCTTTACCAGTTCCCGCTGGGCGTGCTCGCGATCTCGCTGGCCACCGCGGCGCTGCCGGCCTTCAGCCGCGCCGCCGGCCGCGGCGACTGGCGCGAGTGGACGAAGCAGGTTCAGGGAACGTTGCGGCTGGCCGCGTTTGAAGGGCTGCTGACGGGCGCGATGATGATCGTGCTGGCCGCGCCGATCGTCCGGTTCCTCTTCGAGTACGGGCGCTTCGGATCGGCGGACACGCAGCGCGCCGCGAGCGTGCTCGCCTGGTACGGCGCCGCGATCTGGGCCTTCTGCGTCCAGCACATCGTCCTTCGCGGCTTCTACAGCATGGGCGACGTTCGCACGCCGGTGCGGCTGAGCTGCGTGCTGCTGCCGCTGAACGTCGTGATCAGCCTGGCGCTGGTGTGGGTTCCGTCGATCCGGGAATCCGCATTCGCGATCAGCAGCCTGGCCACTTCGACGCTAAACGTCTTCTGGGGGCTGCGAATTCTCCATCGGCGCACTCAGACGCCGCTTCTATCCGCCGAGCTCCTCGGCGCACTGGTCCGGATGTTGCTCGCGGGGGTGGCCAGCGCCGCGCTGGTCGCGCTCGCGCACCGCCAGTGGCAGGTATGGATCGGGCCGGCTGGCGACAATGTCATCGCCCGCGGCACTGAGACGCTCGGCGGACTGGCGCTGGGCGCGCTGCTGTATCTGGTTGCCGCTCACCTGTTGGGACTCTCGGAGCCCGCGGCGCTGCTGCGAAAGGTCCTTCGACGGCGCGACCGGCGCGCTGACGCATAGTGCCCTCGCCGACGAATACTTGAGGAACGACTACTTGCCGGCAATCGACGCGACGCGGTCGGCGGCGCTGACGACGCTGGTCACCCGCAAGCCGAAGTGTTCGCCGACGCACACCGCGACGCCGGCGCCCACCGGGTGGCTCCGCACCAGTATCTCGAGGGGGTCGTCCGCGTTCTTCTCGAAGTCGAGAATCGCCCCGAGCGAGAGGTTTCGAATCAGCGCGACGGGCAGCGACCGACGCGCCAACTGGACGATCACCGGCACGCGGATGCGCAGAATCCGCGCGACGTTGGGGGAAGCCGGCCGACTCGCGCCCGGCCCGGCGCCCATCGGCTTGGACGCCGCGCCGGACACGCGCGCGACCGGGCGTGCCGGCTCAGGCGCCGTTGCGACGTCGCCGGACTCCGCGCCGGCCTGCTCCAGCAAACGGTTGATCTCTTCCTGATCGATGATCATGCCCGACCCGCGGATTGGTTCAGCCGGGCACGCGCCCGCGCAAGCTGCCCTGTATTCATCGGACCGGATTGCGCGTTGGATGAAGCCCGGGACGCTACGTAACGGGGTTCCATCGCCGGGACCAGTGCTCAAGCATCATCAGGCTCCAAAGAGCATGTCCGTGGTGCTCGACGCCCGCCAGGTGTGACCCGATCAGTTGCCGGAGCCAGTCCGCTCGGAAGATGCGGCTTGCCAGGCTTCCACCGGAAAGCAGCGTGCTCTCCAGCGCGGGCTTCAGTTCCGACCGGAACCACTCCCCGACCGGCACGCCGAACCCCATTTTGCTTCGGCGAAGCGTCTCAGCGGGAAGGAAGCCGCCCGCCCAGTCGCGCAGAATCCGCTTGCCGCCGCGCGGCCCGACGCGCCAGTCCACCGGCAGTCGCTGCGCGAACTCGACGACCTCGTGATCCAGGAACGGACAGCGGCATTCCAGCCCGCAGGCCATCGAGGCGCGATCCACTTTCACCAGCAGGTCGCCGGGCAGATAGCTGGCGAAGTCAGTCCAGATCGCGGCTTCGACCACCTCCGGACCGCCGGTGCCATACAGCCGCTCGAACCACTCGACCGGCGCGTCGAGCTCGACCTGCTCGCGAAACTCGCGGGAATAGCCGGCCGCGAGTTGCAGCGGCGTAAACACGTTCATCCAGGCGAGATAGCGCCGCGCCGGCGAGGCGGCGAGCGCCTGAAGAAAGCGATACGTCTTGCGGCTGAGGCTTTTGGACTGGCCGCGCGGCAGCAGGCGCGCCACGGCCGCCAGCGGCGCGCGAACCATCGACGGCACCCAGTCCATGCGTCCGGCCAGCCGGGCCGCGCGGTAGCGATCATAGCCGCCGAAGCACTCGTCGCCGGCGTCACCGGTCAGCGCGACCGTCACGCCGCCACGCGTAAAACGCGAGAGGTAGTACGTCGGGATGGCGGACGAGTCGGCGAATGGCTCGTCGTAGTGATACGCGAGGGTGTCGAGCACTTCGAGCGCCTGGGGCGTGACGATTTGCTCGTGATGCTCGGTGTGAAAGAAGTCGGCGACCGTACGGGCATGCGCGCTCTCGTCGAAGCGCGGATCGGCAAAGCCGATCGAGTAGGTTCGCAGCGGTGAGGCCCCCAGCCGCCGCATCAGTCCCACCACGATCGACGAGTCGATTCCGCCGGAAAGAAACGCTCCGATCGGCACGTCGGCAACGAGGCGCTTCTGAACCGCGCGGGTCAGCAGCACGTCCAGCGTCTCGCGCGCCTCCGCGTAGGCGCGGTCGGATCGCCCGCCAATGGCCTCGGCAATCGTCCCGCTCGGGACCGTCCAATAGCGCTGGGGATGCGCCACCACCTCCGCACCGTGGGCGCATTCCAACCGGCTGGCCGGCGGCAGGTGGCGAACATGGCGATAGATCGAGCGCGGCGCTGGAACGTACTGGAACAGCAGGTACTCGTGCAACGCCTGCGGATCGAGCGCGCGCGAGACGTCGTGGAGCTCCAGCAGGGCCTTGGTTTCACTCGCGAAAGCGAGCCGGCCGTTCGCGATCGCATACGCCAGCGGCTTCTTGCCGAGCCGGTCGCGGGCCAGCAGCAACCTTCCTTCCGCCTCGTCCCACAGCGCCAGCGCAAACATGCCCGCGAGACGGAGCACGCAATCCGGCCCCCATTCCTCGAAGGCGTGCACGATGACTTCCGCGTCGCTCTCGGTGCGGAAGCGATGCCCGTTGTCGAGCAGGTCGGCGCGCAGCTCGCGATAGTTGTAAATCTCGCCGTTGAACGTCAGCCAGATCGTGCCGTCCTCATTCGAGATCGGCTGGTGCCCGCCGGCCAGGTCGATGATCGCCAGCCGCCGAAAGCCCAGGGTGCAGCGTCCAAGCGGGTCGACGTAGACGCCGGCGTCGTCCGGCCCGCGATGCGCGAGCGTTGCCGACATCCGCCGCGCGTCGTCGTGCGTGGCGCGCTGCTGATGCGAGAGGCACAGAAGGCCGGCGATTCCGCACATGAGTTGGCATTCCAGAATAGCCGCGCGCCGGGGAACCGTACATGCGGCCGCGACGCCGGCCACTCAGGCTACGAGCGCCCCGCCGCGCCGGTTCGCCGAGCGCTTCGCAGCGCCTGACAGCGCGGGCAGACATGCGTGCCGCGCTGGCCGACCCGCAACGCGGCAATCGGGGTTCGGCAGCGCACGCAGGGCTCGCCCGTGCGGCCGTACACGCTGAAATGCCGCTGCATCTCGCCGCCGGGGTAGATCCAGTCGATCGTCGCCCCGTTCAGGCGAATCCCCTTGCGCAGCACGAATCGAATGGCGCGGCGGAGTGCCGCGATTTGGGGGTCACGCAGCTCGTCGCTCCGCGAGAGCGGGTGCAGGCCGGCATGAAACAGGGCCTCGTCCGTGTAGATGTTCCCCAACCCCGCCAGCACCGACTGATCCAGCAGCAGCGGCTTGAGCTGACGCGAGCGCCGGCGAAGCAGATCCGTCAGGGCCTGGCGAGTGAAACCTGCATCCAGCGGTTCCGGTCCGAGCCGGCCCTCCAGCTCCGCAAGGCGGTCCGTGAAAAGAATGCGCCCGAACTTCCGCGCGTCACAGAAAAGCAGCCGGTCGCCGCCCGACATCGCCAGTTCGGCACGGACGTGCGCGGGGCCCTCGTCGCAATCCGCGGACCACTCGAACCGCCCGCTCATGCGCAGGTGAATCAGCAGGTGCCCCGCCGGCTTCGTATCGCACAAATCCATGACGACGAATTTCGCCCGCCGCCACAGGCGTGCGATGCGCCGACCCTGCACGCGCCGCCGCACGGTGTCCGCGTCCGGCGAGCACTGCTTCGGCCAGTGCGAGATGAAGTCGACAATCCGGCGGCCGTCGAGGCGAGCGCGAAAGCGGCGGACGATCGATTCGACCTCGGGCAGCTCGGGCATAGGGCAATCGTAAGGGCGCTGCGCCGCGTTGACACGCGGCACGGCGCCCCTTGATCGGCTTGCGTCCTGGTTTTCAGGCCGCCGGTTGCGCGCCGGCTACAGCCGCTCGGCGAAGACTTTCTGCGCCGCCGTCACGCCGGCGCCGAGGGTGAACTTGTGCCCGAGCTTGTAGAGACTCTGCTCGAGGGCGGCGATCGCCAGCACGGTGTCCATCTGGTCCACGTAGCCCATGTGGCCGAGGCGGAAGATCTTGCCCTTGAGCTCGTCCTGCCCGCCCGCGGATTGGATGCCGAAGCGCTTCTCCAGGTCGTTGCGCAGGTCCTTGACCGTCACGCCCGCCGGCGGACACAGCGCGGACACCGAATCGCTGGGCCGCTTGCTGAAGACCTTCAGGCCGATCGCCTCGCCCGCCGCGCGCGTCGCGGCCGCCATCGCCGCCACGCGCTTCCACACGTTCTCCATGCCCTCCGCAAGGAGTATGTCCAGCGCCTTGACCAAACCGCGAACGAGCAGATGCGCCGGCGTGAAGGGCGTATCGAACTCGGCGGCGCTCTTGAACGCCTTGTTCAGGTTCAGGTAATAGGCGCGCTGCGTCTTGTTGGCCGCGATCACTTCCCTGGCCTTCGGGCTGACCGCCACGAATCCGAGGCCCGGCGGCAGCATCAGCGACTTCTGCGCGCCGGTGATCACCACGTCGACGCCCCAATCGTCCGGCTTGAGCGGCAGCGCGCCGGCGGAGGTGATGCAGTCCGCCAGCAGCAGCTTGCCGTTCTGCTTGCAGACCTTGCCGATCGCTTCGAGATCGCAGGCGGTGGCCGTCGAGGTCTCGCTGTGCACGACCATCACGCTGGTGAGCGCGGGGTCCTTCTTGAGCCACTCGCCGACCATCTCGGGCGTCGCCGGCGTGCCCCACTCAATGGCGTGGCGGACGACGTTCAGTCCGAACTGCTGCGCGATCTCGCCCCAGCGCTGTCCGAACTTGCCGCTCTCCAGCGTCAGCAGCTTCGAGCCGGCCGGATGGCAGCCGAGAATGGCGGCTTCGGCGGCCGCCGTGCCCGAGCCGGTCAGAATGAGCACGTCGTACTGCGTCATCATCACCTGCTTGAGCTTCGCGGTCGCGTCCTTCATGAAACCCTTGAACCAGTCGGTGCGGTGGTGCTCGAACGGCCGGGCCATCTCGAGCAGGACTTCCTCAGGCACGGCACACGGACCCGGAGTAAACAGGCGAATCTTCTTCATTGCGGGCCTCCCATGGCAGGATCGACGCGGCGTTGGCCGCGGGTGTTATCGCATCCGTGCATGCTACCGCCGCCGCGATCCGCCGGACAGATCGCCCCCGCCGGTCCGTCGCGGCGGGCTTTTGGCAAGCGGTGAAAGGCGTGCTAAACTAGTGGCTTACGTCCAGCCCAGGGGAGGCTATGGAGCTCTCGAAGATCATCACCCCCGAGCGCGTGCGCGTTCCGCTCGCGGGAACGGACAAGAAGGCCGTCATCACCGAGCTGGTGCAGTTGCTCGCCGATACCGGCGCGCTGAGCGACCGCGACGCCGCATTGCAGGCTGTGCTCACCCGCGAGGCTGAGCGAACCACCGGCATCGGCTATGGCCTGGCGATCCCGCACGGCAAGACCGACAGTTGCCGCCAGCTTGCCGTCGCCGTCGGCAAGCCCGCCCAGCCGGTGGAGTTCCAGAGCTACGACGGCCGCCCGGTCACGTTCATCGTGATGCTGATCAGCCCGCCCGATCAGACCGGTCCGCACATCCAGGCCCTGGCCAAGATTTCCCGGCTCATGAACGTCGCCGACTTCCGCGCCGCGGTCGACCGCTGCACGACGTCGCGCGAGCTGCTGACCGCGATCGAGACCTTCGAGCAGGCCGATCACAACCCGCACTGAGACACCTTCCGGGCCGCGAAGCCTTTTCGGCGCGGCAGGTTGCGTATGAAAGTCGCAAGTCCACCGCGCCGATACCCGCTGTGGGGCCTTCGGCCCTGCCCCCGAATCCCGGTCCGCGGGGAGCAAGGCATGCGTTCCGCACACGTTCACGTCGTCCTCGGTGAAGAACCTCCGTCCGCCGCGCTGGAGGCGGCCCTGCGCCGCGCCGGCGCCTCGGCCCGATTCGACCCTCTTTCCGACGTGCTGCGCCGTCCCACGCTGCCCAGCGCTGACGCGATGGTCGTCGTGGCCCCGCGGCCCGGTTCGAGCGACTCCCAGCGGATGTCGACATTGTGGCGGCGCGTGGCGGATCGACCGCGCGCGACGCTGCTGGTAGCGCCGGTCGGCGCCGCCGAGCCGCGCGGTGATTGCCCCGGCGAGCTTCCGGTCTCAATCTCCGTCGCGCCAAGCGAAGACGAGCTGGCAGCTCGGCTGCGGACGCTGATCGACCTCGGCCCCAGCCTCGCCCGGCTCGCCCGGAAGCCCGCACCGGCGCCCTGCGAAACGGGCAAAACACCTGACCTCACGCGGGAGCTGACCCACGCAGGGCGCATTCAGCGATCGCTCTTTCCCAGGCAACTGCCGCCGATCGACCCGTTTTCGCTCCACGCCATCTACCGGCCGGCGAGCGATGTCGCCGGCGACATCTTCGACGTGCGGCGGCTGGAGGATGACCACGTCGCCCTGGCCCTGGCGGACGCCGAAGGCAAGGGCGTGCCCGCGGCGCTTCTCACGGTGCTGGCCAAGCGGGCTCTGGAATTCGGGGCGCGCCTCGACACCGTCCCACCGAGGCCGCAGGACGTGCTGCGCCGCCTGAATCAGGATCTTTGCGCCGCCGACCTGGCCGACTGCGGGTTCGTCGCAGCGGTCTACGCGGTTCTGCATCTGCCGTCGCGCCGGCTGCGGCTGGCGCGCAGCGGAGCGCCCTACCCGCTCATCCGCCGCGCCGACGGTTCGATGGAGCTGATTCGTAGCGAGGGCATCGTCGCCGGCGTATGCGCAGACGCGGAATTCGAGTGCATCGAGACGACGCTCAACCCCGGCGACGCCCTGCTGCTCTACTCCGACGGGGTGGATACGATCGCGCCGCCGTCGTGCCCGGGCGGTGATTCCACACGGCTCGCTCGAACGCTGGTCACCGCGAGCCGCCATGTCACACCCGCGCCGGGGCGGCGATTCCGGCACCGCAGCCCGTCTGCCGCGGTGCTGCGCAACCGCGTCGCGGGATACGGTTCCGCCGGCGCCGCGCCCGGTCAAGCGTTGGAGTCGGCCGCGCCAGCCGCCGCCGGAAGCTTCACAAACGAGGCGCGGCGCCTGGAAGCGCGCGGCGAGTTAGACCGCCGGATTCGCAAGAGCCCCTGGTATCGTCGCTTCCAATGCTTCGGCGCCGAGGCGCTGGTTGGGTATCTGTCCGCCCGACACGACATCGTGCGGCGGCTCGGTCTGCCGCTCGATGACGTCACGGCGCTGGCCCTGCACAGCGGCCCGCAGTAGTCCATCCGCAGACTCATCGCGATTTCATGTGAATGCGCCGCGCGCGGGACGGGAACATCGCGGGCTCGCGTTCAGCGCTACGGCGCCGTGTCCCTCAAAGCACCGGAGCCGGCCACCACTACCGCCTGATCAGCGGCAACGGTGTCCGGCTCACTTGGTCCCATGCCGCGACAAGAGTGGTTGCGGCACAACGCCTCAGTCCCGTATCTCCAGTTGCCGAACGTGCTCCATCAGAGTGCGAGGCTTGCCAGAAGCGAAACCGCGGCCCCGGTGACCAGCCACATCACGGTCGCGATGTTGGCCGCAACGCGGCGCTCGCGCGCGGTGAACTCCAGCAGCAGCGATTCTCGCCGCATGGTCAGGCCTCCATTCCGAGGAGGACATAATCGAAGAGACCCGTGATCCCTTCCCATATGTCGATCAGACCCGCCAGGAAGAAAGTGATGTCCATCGTACGGCTCCTGCAAGAACGGTCGCGGCACTACATCCGACCGGTCGCCCGGTGACGGATAACCGCTAAGAGGGAGCATCGGTCCGCGTCCGCATCATTATTAACAAGTGAGCGCGAAATCTGCCGAACGAGCCGGGTCCGCTGCCCGAAACCGCGCGCAACTGGCAGAGATTGCGGAGTTTCGCGCGGATGACGGAGTTTCGCCGCACACGGTTCCGGGCGGTCGTGGACGTTTCGCGGCTTCATTCAGGCACGCGCGATAATCCGCTTTGACCGGTTCCGCGAAGTTCCAACTCGTGCCCTCGCGCGCAGGTCCGTCAGGACGCTGGGTGGCGTAGCGCTCCGGCGATCGAATAAGATGCCTCCGTGCGTCCGTAGCTCAATTGGACAGAGCATCGGTCTTCGGAACCGAGGGTTACAGGTTCGAGTCCTGTCGGGCGCGTTCGCTCGGGGCTGCCGGTCCCAAGCCTTACTTCCAGGCCCGCGTCACGTCGGCTCAGCCGGCTTCAGCTTCTCCGACGTCACCCGTGAGCATCGCCGCGCCAGCGATTCACCGCGCGCCCAGCCCTCGCCGACGCGCTCGTTCTCCATCGCCCAGAGCAGCATGCTGTGCAGCTCGTAGTGAGCGGCATCCAGCCCCCGCGCGCGCAGTCCCGACTGGAGGCCGAACGTCGCCGCGCCCGCCGCCGCCCAAGTTTCCGCGTCCATCGGCCCGCTATGGCCCGGCTCGGCGTTCGTCAAGGCCGCCTCGCACGCCGGCCGCGAGAACGACGTCCAGCCCCGACACCCGATCGGTCGCACCTCGTACACGCCGCAGTTGCCATCGGGAAGGAGCAGTGCGCAAGCGACCCGGGCGCGAGCGCGGCCTTCCAGGGAAAGGTGCGAAGCCTGAGCGGACGTGCCGGCCACGCGCTGACGCAGGTCGCCGAGTTCGGCCGGACTCCGCCGCGCCCGCAGCCAGTGGACGATCCGAATGGCCTCCGGCGCGGTGATCGCCACGGCCAGCCGGCAGCACGCGGCACAACCCGCCTCGCAGGCCAGCTCGCGTCGCTGCGCCGACGCGGCGGCTACGTTCGAGACGCGCGTCTCCGCTGATTCCGCCAGACGCAGCGCCGCCGACGCCACGGGGAGCGATCGAAACGCGGCAGCGGCGGCCTGCTGCTGCTCGATCGTGATCTGCTCCGCCAGGCGGGCGAGCCGTCCCTGGGTCGGGTCGTCGGCCGGGCCGGTCTCGCGTTGGTCTGCCGACATCCCGGCTCCTTGAGGTGCAACCCGCCGCGGCACGTCCGCGCGCATAACATCCATCCAGGCGCGCGACGCGTGGTGCGCCGCGCGATTGAGGAAGATCCATGAGCAAGCTGCCCGACGCACGAGAGTTTCGCAAGCCGGCGCATCCGGTCGAGTCGATTTTCTACACGCGCTGGTCGCCGCGCGCGATGAGCGGCGAGTCCATCAGCGAAAACGAGCTGAACCGCCTCTTCGAAGCCGCACGCTGGGCGCCTTCGACCTACAACGAGCAGGAGTGGCGATTCCTGTATGCGCGGCGTGACACGCCCCAATTCGCGACCTTCATGGAGTTCCTGGTGGAAGCGAACCGCGCCTGGTGCGTCAACGCGGCGGTGCTGATCGCGGTCCTCGCTCACAAGGTCTTCTCGCGCAATGGCCAGTCCAATCCCGTGCACACGCTCGATACCGGCGCGGCGCTTGAAAACCTGCTGCTCCAGGGCTCGGCGATGGGACTGGTCACACACGGCATGGCCGGCTTCGATCGGGATCGTGTCCGCGCGGCGCTGGGCGTGCCGCACGACTACGCCGTCGAGGCCATGGTCGCCGTCGGCCGGCCCGGCGACCCCGCGGCGCTGCCGGCGGAGCTGCGGGCGCGCGAAACACCCACGGACCGCATGCCGATCGCGTCGTTCGCGCGCGAGGGAAAATTCGCGCTCTGAACAAGGTCTTAGGCCCGCGCGCGGGCTGCGGCACTCAGGAACGCGGCGTAGCGCGGTCCTCCCCGCTCGCGGACGGCGGGCTCGGTGCGGCTTGCGACGACTTCGACCGCGCCGCCAGGATCGCGCGGACCAGCTCCTCGGGAATCGGCTCGTGCTCGGGCGGCTCCTGCGCGGCCCGGCACATCTCGATCGTCTTGCGGTAAGTCGCCAGGTAGCGAACGCACGGCGGGCAGAGCCGCATGTGCCGCTCGAACTCGGCAAGCTGCTCCGGCGGAAGCTCGCGCTCGAGATACGCAGCCAGGAAGTCGTGCAGCTCTCGGCAGGTCATCACGATTCTCCCCGGAAGCGACGATCCAGCAACGTGCGCAAGGCCTGACGGGCGCGATGCAGGCGCACTTTGACGGCATTCTCCGCGATGCCCAGCAGCGCGGCCGTCTCGCGGGTGTCCAGCTCTTCGATGTCGCGAAGCTTCAAAACGGTACGGTAGGCTTCGGGCAATTCTTCGATCGCCGCACGAACGGACGCCCGCAGTTCGCGCTTCGAGAGCACGTCCTGCGCGCACTCCTGCCAGTCCGCGGCCGGCTCGGCCGCGTGCCCGTCCTCAAGATACGCCGGCAGCATGGCCTCGATCTGCACCTCCGGCCGGCCGCGCTGACGGCGCAGCTTCAGCAGCGCGGCATTGACGACGATTCGATGGAGCCACGTGCCGAGCTGCGATTGTCCCGCAAAGTCCTCAATGGCCCGAAACGCGGAAAGAAACGCGTCCTGAAGTGCGTCCTGAGCGTCGTCCTCGCGAACCAGCAGCCTGCGGGCTACCGCCAGCATCCGTCCGCCGTAGCGCCGAACCAACTCCTCAAACGCTTCCGGCTCGCCCCGCCTCAGCCGACCCAACAGCGCGGCTTCGTCGGCCGCAGCGCGTTCCGACGGGGCGGGCGCTGCCCGACCTGACGCGGTTTCGGCTGGATCGCCCGTCACGGGGCCTCCTTGCAACAACATCCATCCTAACCGACGGCGGCCCTGCGCGACGAGAGGCCGCTCGCCGGCCGGCCGTATCGTGGCTCACCGCAGGCGAGCCCGCGCGCGGCCTAGCGGCCGCGAAAGTCGCGCAGCGCGGCCAGCACCTCGTCCTGCATTTCGTGCGTCAACTCCGGATAGACGGGGATCGCAAGCGAATGCGCCGCCGCGTGCTCGCTCGCCGGAAAGTCGCCGCGACGATACCCCAGGTAGCGGAAGCACGGCTGCTCGTGGAACGAGACCGGGTAGTACACCTCGCAGCCGATGCCGCGCTGGGCCAGGTGCCTCCGCAGGGCATCGCGATCGCCGCGTACATTCAGCACATACTGGTTGTAGATGTGCGTGCCGGGCTCGGCGGCCGGCGCCGGCGGCTCGATTCCGTCGATCGGCAGATACTGATCGTAGTACGCCGCGTGCGACCGCCGCGCCGCGTGCCAGTGCTCCAGGTGCGGCAGCTTCACTCGCAGAACTGCTGCCTGGAGCGCGTCGAGCCGGAAATTCCCCCCGATCATCGCGTGGTGGTACTTCGGCTTGGCGCCGTGCGTCCGCAGGCAGCGCAGCGTCTCCGCCAGCGCTGCGTCGGAAGTGACAACGATACCCGCGTCGCCCAGCGCGCCGAGGTTCTTGCTCGGAAAGAACGAGAAGCAGCCGATCCGGCCCATCGCGCCCGCGCGATGCAGTCCGTCGGGCAGGCGGCAGCGCGCCCCGAGCGCCTGGGCGGCGTCCTCGACGACCGGAATCTGGTAGCGCGCGGCAATGTCCAGGATCGCCGACATCTCGGCACACTGCCCGAACAGGTGCACCGGCATGAGCGCGCGCACGCGGCCGATCTCGTTCGGGTGATTTCGGAACCAGTCCTCCAGCGCAGCCGGGCTCAGGTTGTACGTGCGCGGATCGATGTCCACGAACGCGGGCCGCGCGCCCAGCCGCGCAACTACGCCCGCGGATGCGAAAAACGAATACGGGCTGGTGATGACCACGTCGTCAGGCCCGACCCCGAGGCCCATCAGCGCGATCAGCAGCGCGTCCGTCCCTGACGAGACGCCGACCGCGTGCGGCACGCCTACGTACTCGGCGATGCGCTGTTCGAGCGCCTCGACCTGCGGCCCGAGGATGTAGTGGCCTGAATCGACCACTTCGTCGATCGCCTGCCGCAGTTCGGCGCGGATGTCCTTGAGCTGAGCCTTCAGGTCAAGCAGTGGCACTCTGGTCACGGCACGGACTCGCTTGTCGGTAGAAACCCATTCGTCAGGCGCGAGCGTATCTACCCGCCAGGCGTGCGTCAAAGCGGCTGGGCTCCGTCGGCGTTGGAGCGCGCGCCGCCCCACCGCGCCGCGCGCGTCCACGTTCGTTGCAAACGGCAGCAGCGCTCGCTACTCTGCCTGCCGAACTGGCGTGGCGCGCGCCAGAGCGACGTTCATGCCCGCACTCGGTCTCAACACGGGAGCACGCATGGCCCTGCCGGCGCCGTTGCGGACGGCCATCTCATTCGTTCGACCCGACGTGGCGGTGGTCTGCCTGGCATTGCTCCTCTACGGCGCGCTTGAGATCCGCTACGGGGGCGTGATCTCGGAGATTGGCGGCCTGGGCGGTGACGGCACGATCCACGTCACTCTCGCCGGTCGGCTGGTCGAAGCGATCCGCAATCACGACGCCACGGTCTACGAGTACCGCCACATCCTGCCCTATCTGACCGTGCACGAGGCGTTTCGGCTGCTTGGGATCGAGTACGACGCCGTCCTGGGGCGCGACGCGATCATCCTGGGCCACCGCATCCAGAACCTGCTCTGCCTGATGGTCGCGGTGTTTCTCTGGGGCCGCATTCTCGAGCACTGGCAGGTCTCGCCGGCCACCCGTCGACTGAGTTTTCCGCTGCTGCTGCTCAGCTTCGCGTTCACGAAGATGCCGTTCTACCACCCCTGCAACGGCGACAGCGCGCAGTTCCTGCTGGGCGTCGCGTTGCTCCACAGCGTGCTGCGCGGACGAACGTGGCTGCTGCTGCTGCTCTCGCTGCTGGCGTTCTACATTCGGCCCGGGGCGGACATCTATGCCGCCTGCCTGATCGCGCTGCGCCCGGGCGCGCTGTGCGCGTCGGCGGACGCCGCGCGCCGCTCCTGGCCGGGCACGCTGGCCGCCGGCGGCCTCGCCGTCCTCACCTTCATGATCGCGCTGGCCTATTTTGCCGACCCCACGGCTGTCCGCACCATCCAACCCCCGCTGGAGTTCCTGCGCGGCATCAGCATCGCCTGCATGCTGGCCTACGTGCTCGGCGCGTTTCTGCCGCTCTGGCGCACGCTGGCATGGCGACACGTATCGCGCATTCGCGTGCTGCCGCTGATCCTCTTCGCCCTCATCAACCTGGCGGCGCGTTACCTGACGGCGCAGATCTCCAAACCGGTCGGCGACATCACCAACGAGTTCCACATCCTGGTGGATTGCGTCGCGTACTCGGTGAATCGCCCCGCCGCCGCCCCGCTGGCGCACCTCGTCTATTTCGGCCCGATCGCGCTGCTGACGATGCTGCTCTGGCCGCGCATCGCCGCGCTCGCGCAGCGTGAAGGGTTGCCGCTGCTGGCGGCGATGTCCGTCGCTTCGCTGCTCGGCCTGCACTCGGAATCGCGCCTGCTGACCACCGCGTTTCCGATCTTCGCCGCGCTGACCTGCGTCGCGCTGGATCGCCTGTCGTGGGGCGCTGCCTTCGCGACCCTGTGCGTCGGCACGGGTCTGCTGCTGTCCAAATTCTGGTTCTCGATGGGCACGCCGGTGCCGTGGAACGCCGGCGCCAATCCGGACCTGCTCTACTGGATCAACCAGGGGCCGTGGATTCCGCTGCCGATGTACGTGGTGCAGGGCGTCGTCGCGCTCGGTCTGGCCCTCGTGTTTCAGGGTCAGGTCCGCAGGCTGACGCGGGCCGCGTCGCCGCAGTCGGGCGACTTCGAGCAATGGCTCGCCCGCGCGGGCGGGCTCCTGGCGCAATGGCCCCGCCGCTTCGCCGCCGACCGGACGTACTGGATCGGGCTGGCCGGCGGATGGGCGCTCGTCGCCCTCGCGTCCGCCGCCATCCTGCCGCGCATGTTCGCCGGCCCGAGGCGCGCCGCCACCGAGGTCACCGCCCTCGCCAGCCCGCCGATCGTCCGCGCCGGCACCACCACCCTGATCGCGTCAATCCGCGCCTTCGGGGCTCCCAGCCGCCCCGACGCCGTCGAGTATCACTGGGAGCCGTTTCCGCCCGAGACCTCCGGCCTGGTCACGCTCAGCAACCCCAACGGCAGCCAGACCCGGGCGCGCTTCGCGCGTCCCGGCACGTACACGATTAATGTCACCGCGCACGACAAGGTCCGCGACACGGTCTCGCGCGCCTATGTGCAGGTCTTCGTGCAGTCGCTCAGCCGCCGCGCGCTATGCGACTTCAACGGGGACCTGGTCGAGGACGTCGTCTGGTACGACCCGACTGCGGGCGAGCTGAGCATCGACCTGATGAACGGCGCCGCGCCGCCCGACACGATCGACGTCGTCACCGAGCCGAATCGCGAGTGGAGGCCGATCCGCCTCGCCGATTTCGACGGCGATCGCCGGCCGGACATCCTCTGGCAGGACTCCCTCCGCGGCACCCTGGTGATCCACGTCATGGACGGGACTTCCATCGCACAGAAGTGCATCGTCCCAGCGCGCGAAGCCCCATGGACGCTGGCGGCTTGCGGCGATTTCAACGGCGACGGCAGCGCCGATCTGGCCTGGCGCGACGGGCAAACCGGCGCGCTGATGTCTTACCTGATGCAAGGCGGGACGATCGCGCAGACGTGCGACATGGGCGTCGCCGCGCCGTCAGAGCAGCTTCTCGACGTCGGAGATTACAACGGCGACGGCAGCGATGACCTGCTCTGGATCGACCCCGCGGGCACCTTGTGGCTGACCGCTTGGCACGACAACGCCGCCGAAAGGAAGTCGCTGCAACGCAACCCCGACCCGCTCTGGCGGCCGATCGGGTTCGCGGACTTCGACGGCGACTTGCGCCGCGACATCCTCTGGCAACACCAGACCGAGCACGCCGCGTACGTTCAATTCGCGCGCGAGAACGGGCCCGCCTCGCAGCCCAAGCCACTCGTCCGCATCGTTCCCGGAGTATGCGAATTCGTCCAACTGGCGGACTTCAACGGAGACGGCGCCACCGACCTGCTCTGGCAGGACCAGTCCAACGGCGAGTTGCTTGCGCACCTCGGAAGCCGCGAAGCCGTCGCCCTCGGCGCGCTTTCGCCCAGCGTGCGCGGCTGCGGCACGAACCGCCTCGTCGTCGCCGTCGGAGACTACGACGGCGAGGGCCGCGATGACGTGCTGATGCGCGACCGCCTCTCCGGCGAGAGCTTCCTGTACCTCGCCGGAAGCGGAGATCGAGCGCCCGCGGCGGGACACTTCCGCGCGCGCGAGCCGAAATGCGAGCCGCTCACGCTGGAGCCACGGCTGCTGCCGTCCTGGAGCGCGCTGGCGCTCCGCCCGGGCGCGCGCGCGGATTGACACACGCCCCTGACCCGGTCCGCCGCACCGGGCTGCGTCGCGTCAACGCCCCTCAAAGCGCGCCACGCGCCGCTCCACAAAAGCCGTCACGCCCTCGCGATGATCCGCGGTGTTGCCGGCGGTCTGCTGAAGGAACGCCTCATACTCGAGCTGCTCGTCGAACGAGGCGGTCCAGGCGCGATTCAAGGCGCGCTTCATCAGTCCCAAGGCGCGGGTCGGCAGGCCGGCCAGCCGCCCGGCGAGCTCCGCCGTCGCCTCGGGCAACTGCTCGTCCGGCACGACCCGATTGACCAGCCCCGCGCGCAGCGCCTCCTCCGCCGACAGCTTCTCACCCAGCATGCAGAGCTCGGCGGCGCGTGCATAGCCGACGTGCTGAAGCAGCGTCTGCGTCGCGCCGGAGTCAGGAATCAGCCCGACGTGCACGAAGGCCATCATGAAGTAGGCCCGCTGCGCGCAGAGGCGCAGGTCGCAGGCGAAGGCGAAGCTCGCGCCGGCCCCCGCGGCGGCGCCGTTGACTCCGGCGACCACCGGCTTTTCAAGGCCCCGCAGTCGCGTCACGACCGGGTTGAACTTGCGGCGCAGATGGGCGGCGAAGTCGAGCGGACCTTCGGCGCCGCCGCGATAGCGCGCTTCGATCTCCTTGAGATCCTGTCCGGAGCAGAACGCCTTGCCCGCCCCGGTCAGCACGACGCAGCGGACCGAGTCGTCGCGCTGCGCGTTGCGCAGCGCCGCGGACAGCTCGATGCTCATGGTCTCGTTGTAGGCGTTGAACGACTCCGGCCGATTCAACGTGATCGTCAGCACCCCGCCGGCGGACGAAACGGCCAGGGTCGAGAATGCGCTGCTCATGTTCTGCACCTCGCGGCACGCCTGCGCGGCCCAAGCGCGTGCCCACTGGAAGCTATTCCAGAACCCCCCGCCGCCTTGCAACGGGAACAGCACGCACCCTGTGCCCGCCTTCGACACGATGTCCCACGAAGTGGGATCAGCCGCAGGAACGGTCCCGCCCCGGGTAGCGCGGGAATTCTACCCGTGAATCTGAAGCGGATGGTATCGGGTCGCGTTTCGGTTCTGACGCCAGGCCGCATGCTTACGCCGCTGACGGCGGCGGCATGCCACGCGCCCCCTCGATCCCTCGACCCCTTGGTCCCGCGCCCTGTGCCCGCGCCCTGTGCCCACGCCTACGAACACTCCGTCCCGAACGCGATCAGCAGAATGCTCAGGTCGGTCAGGTCCGTGACGCCATCGCCGTTGAAGTCGATCGAGCAGCCCGACGAGCAGCCGAACTCGACCAGCAGCAGGCTCAGATCGATCAGGTCGGTCTGCAAGTCGCCGTTCAGATCCGTTTCGCACTGGCACTCGTCGGGAATCCCGTTGCCGTCGCTGTCCTGCGACGTGCCCGAGGCAATATCGTCGGCGTCGTTGATCATGTTGCCGTTGCAGTCCGCGAAGTGCAGCGCCGCGTCGGCGTCGATGATCCCGTAGCCGCGAACGTAGCTCGGCTCAAACGTGCCGTAAGAGACGAAATAGTCGGCGGTGTACATCAGGTGCGCGCGCATCTCCGCCACCGTCCATTCGGGATGCGCGCCCGCCAGGCAGGCCACCGCGCAGGCCGCCACCGGCGTCGAGAGCGACGTGCCGCTGACCGCCGCGTAGCCGGTCGTGTCATACGGCCAGACCGTGACCGTATCGACGCCCTGGGCCAGCAGCTCAGGCTTGACGCGATCGTCGGCGGTCGGCCCGTCGGAGCTGAAGTCGGCGATCGTGCCGCCGTCATCCACCGCGCCGATGGTCAGCACCTCAAACGCGTCCGACGGCGCGATCAGGTGCGACGAGTTCGGGTTGCCGTCGTGACCTTCGTTGCCGGCGGCGGTCAGGCAGTGCACGCCGTTGTCGGTCGCGGTGTTCACGGCGAGGGTGGTGACCGCGCTGGCGCCGTCCAGGTCGGATTGCGAATACCAGTCGATGTAGCCGAGCGAGCTGGTGGACATGTCGGCGCCCTGGGCCTCGACGAACTGAAGGCCGGCGACGTAGTTGTCCTCCTCGGCCGGGTATTCCCCCTCGACATCCTCGGTCTTGGCGAGCACGAACGACGCGTTGTACGCCCCGCCGACGAGCTCGTTGGGCTTGTATGCGGCCAGCGTGCCGAGAATCAGCGTGCCGTGCGTGTGCTGGTCCCAGTAGTCGCCGGGCTCGCTGCTGGTGTCCGGGTCGTTGTCGAGGAAGTCCCATTCGGCGAGGACATTGACCACGTGCCCGGCCTGGTTGAACGCGACGTGGCTGCGCTCAAAGCCGGTGTCGAGAATGCCGACAACCACGCCGCTGCCGGTGAAGCCCTGCGCGTGCACGGACAGCAGGTCGATCTGAGCAAGCTGCCCCTCGGCGTAGCCGTAGAAGCCGCGCTGATTGCCGTCGTGTTCCGAGGCCTCTCGCCGCACGGCCGGCCGAAGGACCCGCGCCCGGCGCACCGGCTGGAGCTTCGCGACGCACGGCAGCTCGGCGATCATCGTGAGCTGGAGCGACGTCGCGTCGACGCTGACTGCGTTGAGCCATGAGCTCGTTTGGCGAAGCCGCGCCCCGCTGGCCGTCACGCCTTCGACGTAGGCCGCAAACACAGGCAGATCACGCGCGTCAAACAGCCCGGGCGACGTGCGGCGAAGCTGGCGGCGCTCGATGGCGCGCGGCGAATAAGTCTGGGCCAGCGCGTCGATGGCGGCCTGCTCGTCGGCGGGCGAGGCAAAGCCCTTGTCGGTGAAGAAGACCCAGGTGGGCGTGCTCATCGCCGCGGCGGCCGGATCGAGCTGGGCGGCAAGCGTCGTTTGCGAAATGGAGGACGGGAGTGTCTGGCCGAAAGCCGCGACGGAGAGACCCAGCGCGGCAAGCAGCAATCGCGAGACCGGGAGCGTCGTATTCATGATGACCTCGGAGAATGTGAACCCGAGCCGGCCGGGTTCATCGAACGCGGACCAACGAGGCGGCTCAGCCTCCAGCATAGCAGCCGGCGGCACCCCTCTGAAGGCATTCGCAGGTTTTTTGCGTGGCGTCTGGCCGCCGGCGCGTCCGCCGACATTGAAAACCCGCCCGCATAATCCTTCGGCGCGCCGCGGAAAAGCTCGACTCCGGCCGAATCTCGCGCGACAATCGCCCGGATGCACACACAAACCCGCCGCATACCCGCGCCGGTGGTCCTGCATGCCGACGCCGAACTCCTGGTGGTCGACAAGCCGGCCGGGGCGTTGTCGGTGCACGGGCGCGGCGATCATCCGCTGCTGGCCGACCTGCTGCGCGAACTGCGCCTTGTGCCGCAGGACGAGCCGTTTCGAATCGTCCACCGCATCGACCTGGACGCGAGCGGAGTGATCGTTTTCGCGCGGACGCTGAACGCGCAGCAGAAGCTGACCGAGCAGTTCGCGACGCGCGAGGTGGAGAAGCTCTACCTCGCGCTGGTTTCGGGCTATGTGCCCGAGGACGGCAGCGTCAGTCAGCCGATCCTGGGCGACGGCGAGAGCGGGCGGGCGAAAATCGACCCGCGCCGCGGCAAGGCGGCCCGCACGGATTTCCGCATTCTCGAGCGCGTCGTCGGGCATACGCTGTTGCAGTGCTTTCCGCACACCGGCCGGCTGCACCAGATTCGCGTCCACCTGGCGTCCATCGGTCATCCGCTGTCGGTCGACCCCCTCTATGGAACCAGCGCGGAGCTGCGGCTGTCGACCTATAAGAGCAACTACAAGGCCAGCACGCGGCACGAGGAGCGCCCCCTGATCGCCCGGCTGACGCTGCACGCGGCGCGAATCAGCTTCGAGCACCCGGCCGACGGGCAGCGCGTCGCCTACGAAGCGCCGCTGCCCAAGGACCTGCGCGCCACGCTGACCCAGCTTCGACGTCTGTAGCTCCGGACAGCATCGGCGGGACGACCCCGAAGCAGCCGATGCGCCCTCGCCGGGGCTTTGCGGTTGCATCCGCCCGACCTGGCACGCTACGCTGGCGGCTCGCGACTCGAATCTGACCCTGTAGCGGCCCAGCAAGGAGAAGACCGCCATGAGCTCGTCCACCGTCCTGTCGATTCTCAGCCTCGTGATCTCGCTGTTCGTGGTCCTGCGCTGGTTGCAGAGCGGAGACGCTCCGGTGGTCATGCTCGCGGTTGCCGTCGCGCTTCAGGCCGTCAACTCGATGATCGCGCACGCCAAGGCCGAGGAGCGCTGGAAGCTCTACGTGCAGGGCATCATTGTCGACGAGACGGGCTATACGCGCAGCGTGCGCTAGGCCGCGCGCCTTCGGCGAAGGAGCGCATCGCGTGGGAATCCGCAAGCTGCTGTTCATCGTCTGCGCGTTTGCGACGAGCGCCGGCCTCGTGTTCTGGCTGATTCAACAAGGCGCGCGGTCCCAGCCGGCGTTCTTCCCGATCGGCATCGGCAACCCGCGCGAGGGCATGATCGACCTGCACGTCGCCGTCGGAATGTTGATTCCCGCGCAAGACCCCCCCAAGCTGCGCAATGACGTCGTGGACTGGGACGGCTGGGTCAGCAGCCATTTCGAGCTGGTGGACGCCGCCGGCAAGCGCGTCGAGTTGCGCCGACTGAACGTCAGCAAGCTGATCCCCGATCCAATCGCCGGTGTGCCGGAGTTCTTCCTGGCGGGCTCGCTCAAGCCACGCGATCACTACATGCTGACCTTCACGCCGGTGGTCGGCGAGCCGCGGCAATTCCGCTACGAATTCGACGCGCCGGAGTCGCCGACGGAAGGCGAGACCGTGGCGTTTGTGCGGCTGGACTCGTAGCCCGGGCGCGACCGGACATCCAATCAGCGGTGGAGCCTACCCCAAAACCCCCTCTCCTCTTTGGGGGAGAGGTTGGGAGAGGGGCGGTTTTCCGGCGAATTCCCGATCCTCGCCCGACCCCTCCCTCGGCGGGAGGAGGGTCCGGGATAGCTTCCAGTATTCAGGGATGGAGCACCGCGGCGGGCTACGCCGGCGACCCGGGCCGGGTCGTGCTTTGGGCGGTTGCAGCCGAAGCGTCCGGCGCGCCTTCGCGCGGCGCGCCGCGGTCAGTCCAGAACGCCAGGGTCAGGACGATCACGCCGCCGACCAGCAGCGTGTCGGCCACGTTGAACACCCACGGCCAGATCTCGCTGTGGCCAAACCAGCGGGTGGGGATCTTGATGAAGTCCCGCACGAAGCCGACTTCCTGGATCGGTTCGGTTTCGACGCGCGGCGGCGACTGGTCGTGAAGCTGGGCCGGATACTCGCGCAACAGCGTCCCGCGCTCGTCCGCGCCGACGCGCTGCATGTAAATGGCCACCAACCGCTCGTGCCGCACTGCCGAGTACGGATGCTCCGCCAACCGAACGGTGATGCGGTCGTACATGTTGCCCAGCGCGCCCGCGAGGATCGCGCCGAGGGCGATGTGCAGAAACCAGCGCCGCGCCGGGCTTTGCGAGAACATCCACACCACTAGCAGCAGCGCGAAAAGCGAAGCGACCAGGAAAAGCGTCGTCTGCCCGCCGCCTATGCCGAACAGCGCGCCCGGATTCAGCATGGTCTGGAATTCGAGCAGGTGCGGCACAATGACGATCCGCCCGCCCTGGCGCAACTCGTGAAAGGCGCGTTCCTTGGCCCACAGATCCAGCGCCAAGCCGCCCACCGCGACCAGCACCAGCCGCGCGATCGAGACCACGTCGTGCGAGGCCATCCGCTCGCGAAGGGCAGGTTGGCCCGGCGCGCATTCGGCGGCAGCCGGCGTGGGGCAGGCGATTTCGACCCGGGATTCGCTCAAGGATCAAACCCTGCGCGTGCGACCCTGCTCGCGCTCGAGTACGTACTCGTAGCAGTACTTCGTCCAGGGCTGGGCCCGCAGCCGCGTCTTGCCGATCGGCCGGCCCGTCGCCGCACACACGCCATACGTGCCCGCTTCGATGCGCTTCAGCGCCTCGTCGATTTCGGCCAGCATGGCGCGCTCGCTCTCGATCAGCCCGAGCGTGAACTCCTGCTCGTAGTGATCCGAGCCGATGTCGGCGGGATGCAGCGGCATGCTCGAAAGGTTTCCGGCTGCGTCCTGGCGATTCTGGCTGAGCGCCTCATCCCGCAGGCGCGTCACGTCGCCGAGCAGCTCCGCCCGCTTGAGCAGCAGTAGCTCTCGAAACTTGGCGAGGTCTGCACGGTTGAGACCGCTTGATCGCGGCTTGACGGTCGCTTGGACTGGCGCCGTGGTGGTTCGCGCCGCTGGGGCGGACTTGGCGATCAGGCGCGCCGAAGACGCGCCCTTGCGCGTGCTCGCCGCCGCCTTGGGGCTGGCATTACGGGTCGCGGGCCGGCTGGGCGCGTCTTTTCGCGCGGTCTTCTTGCTGCTGGCCGCGCTGCGGCGCTTGGGCGCGGAACGCTGGGCTCGGGCTGGCTTGGCCGATTTTCCGGCGACTTTCTTCTTCGCCACGAACGCCCCCGATCATCGCCGCAACACACGACAAGCCAAAGACTTGCGCACTGTCGCGACCGAGAATCAATTGGGGGATGGTATCTCCCTTCCGACTCGCTGTCAATTCACGACCTGCCGTCGCGCGCGTCATGGGTGGGCGGCGGATCGGCCGCGCACCCACCCGTTCGGCTACAGTGCGGACACCAGCTCGGCGCCCGCGGCGGCGTGAACCGCCAGCGACGGGCCGGCCTGCGGGTGCGACTGCGCGACCCGCTCCGCCGCGAGCTTCAGCCGCGACTCCGCCACCAGCGCCAGCACGCATCCGCCGAACCCGCCGCCCGTCATCCGCGCACCGCACACGCCCGGAACCGCCCGCAGCGTCTCGACCAGAGCATCGAGCTCGCGGCAGGAGACCTCGTAGTCATCGCGCAGCGAACGGTGCGACTCATTCATCGCCGCGCCGGCCGCGGCCAGGTCGCCGCGCTCCAGCGCCTCCGCCATCGCCAGTGTCCGCGCGTTCTCAGCGGTGACGTGCATCGCCCGCGCGAAGACCAACGGGTTCATCTGCTGCGCATGCGCTCGGACCGTTTCCGGCGACAGCTCGCGCAGCGATTGGATCGCCGGGCTGCCCTTACGGAAGTACGCGACCGCCGCCCGGCACTGCTCCTGCCGCTCGCGGTACGCGCTGCGCGCCAGCTCGTGCCGAACGCCGCTGTCAACCACGAGGAAGACATGTCCGCCGAGCCGCAGCGGAATCGCGCGTGCCGTGCGGCTGCGGCAATCCAGCAGCAGCGCACAGCCCGCTTTTCCGAGCAGCGAGATCGTCTGATCCATGACGCCGCAGGGGACGCCGGCGAACTCGTGCTCCGCGGCGCGGGCCAGGTCGATCAGCTCGTTGGTCGCGAGCGGCTCTCCCGCCAGGTGCGCCAGCGCCAGCGCGGCCGACACCTCCAGCGCCGCCGAGCTGGAGAGCCCGCCGCCGACCGGCACGTCGCTTTCGATCAGCAGCTCATACCCGGGCAGGTGCGCGCCGCGCCGCAGCAGCAACGACTCGACGCCGGCCACGTAGCTGGACCAGTGCGGATGAGAGGACGCGGGCCAGGAACCCAACGTCCACTCGGCGTCCGCCATCACCGACGCGCTGCGCACCAGCACGCGCCGATCGGACCGCGCACGCGCCGCGACCCAGGTGCTCAGGTCGATTGCGATGGGCAGGACCCAGCCCAGGTTGTAGTCGGTGTGCTCGCCAATCAGATTGACGCGCCCCGGTGCGCGGGCCAGCGCCTGGCAGTCGCCGCCGAACGCGCCGGCGAACGCGTCTCGAACCCGCCGGGCCTGCGATTCATTAGACATAGCGCTGTGAAATACCGTCGATGGGAGCGCGAGGCAACGCGGCGGCCGCCGTTACGCAAGCGGTCCGCGCGCGTGGCGCGGACCGCTTCGATTCCTGCCGTCGCTTTCGCTCGGCCGGCGCGGCGATCAGACCAGCAGCGGGACCAGGAAATCCGGTGCCCGGCTCGTGCCGCCGCCCAGCGTATTGTCGTTGGTGTTGTCGCTGCCGGTGCTCGTGTCGCTGGTGCTGGTGTCCGGCGCCTCGAAGAGCGGTGCAAACAGCCCCGCGAGCAGGTCAATGACCTGCGAGCTGCTCAGCGCGAACGTCAGGCTCGTGAACGTCGTCTGCAACAGCGCGTTCGCCCAGCGAACGAGGAACTTGGTCTCCGTCGTGGTGGTGGTCTGGGCCTGGTCGGTGGTCTTCTGATCGGTCGAGGCTTCCGTCTCCAACGACTTGGAGAACATGCTGTTGACGTCGAATCCGTATTGTTCGAGCAGGGCGATCGCTTCGGGCGTCAGGTTGGACGGAACATTGCTGCTGCCCGAGGTCGACGAGCCGCTCGTGCCGGTCGAGGTGCCGGTGCTTGTGCCGGTCCCCGTGAGGCTGCCGAGGATGCTGCTGAGGTCGCCGATGCCCGTCAGTCCGCCGAGCAGGCCGCTGAGCGCGCTTCCCAGACCGCTGGTGTCAGTGCTGGTGCCTGAGGCGGTCGCGCTGGAGTCGGTCGATTCGGCGTTCAACGACGCGGTGTCGCCGCCGCGCTGTGCCGCCAATCGGGCGTCGCGCAGGGTGCGATGCCGGCTGAGCGCGTCCTTGACCACGTTGCCCGGGGCGCGTGCGCCCACCGCCCCGCCGCGGACGTTTTCCGAGGCGGCGTTCGCGGCCAGACTCGTGTCCGTCGTCGAGGTCTCCGTCGTCTGCGCGAACAGGGGGGTCACGGCCCACAGGCAGACCGCCGCCCCGATCCAGAACCGTGTCATGGACGACTCCTCATGGCCTTCGCGGCTCTCGCGGCCATCGCGACCGCAGATGCTCCTGCTATCATACCCGCGGCGTGTCCGAACGTCGCGGATATCCGCGCGAGGGGTTAACTACCCGATGTATTCTCGACGCTTCCAACTGGCCCGTCGAATTCGGAATCTGCGGCTGGCTGCGGCACTTGCAGTTATCGGAACTTTGGCTTGCCGCCCGCCTCCGACGCCCGACGGCTCGCGGGAGCAACCCCTGCCCGAGCGATCGCGGATCGTCATGATCGGGCCCGCCTGGAGCCCCGCGCAGTGGAACGCGATCGTCGCCGGCGCCAGGGACGCGATTGCTCCCCTGCGCTCGGTCGAGCTGGAGGCGATGACGCTTCCCCAGGCTGCGGATGACGCCCGCCAGACGGCGGCGGTCGAGGAGGCCCTGCGGGATCGAACCGCGCTGATCTGCCTGTTCGTGCGCAGCCCCGAGCGATCGGAGAAAGCGCTTCGGACGGCCCTTGAGGGCTCTGCCGGCGTCATCACGATGGGGTTCGCGCCGGGCTCGCAGAAAGCGTTTGGGCACGTCGACATCCGATATGCCGAGGGGGCCGCGCTGCTGGGGCATGAGCTGCCGCGTTTGCTCGGAAGCGGCTCCAGCTATGTGCTGCTGCACGCGTCTGGGGCCGATGCGCTGCATCGCGCGTGTTTCGAATTCTTCGCAACTGACGCGCTGCGCTATCCGGATTTGCGGCGGCTCGCCGAGCGCGAGTGCCCGTCCGAGGATCAGTTTCCCGCCGCGCTGAAGTCGATGGTCGAGACGTTCCCCAATGCGCCGCTGGCGGTGGCGCTGGGGCTGGAAATCTGGGGCGACGCCCGGCTTATCGCCTCCCTGCCCGACACGCTTCGGATCGCGTCGCTGGGAGCGTCGCCGGAGTTCTGGCCCTGGCTCGATCCTGGCCGCGCGGTGGCGCTGGTGGGGCCGCTGGACGGAGAGATCGGGACCGCGGCGATGCAGTTCGCGATCGAGTGCCTCACGCGCGTTCAGCCGACCGTCCGCACGCGCCGGGTGCGCTGCGAGCTCGTGATGCGCTCCAATCTGGCGGACTTTCAGCGCCGCTACTGGCTGGCGGTGGGAGCAGGCGCGCTGCCGACCAGCGCAAGCGCGCCAGCGGGGCCCTAGCATTCAACGCGTGCCGCGCGCCTGCCATTCTTCCTCGGCGGCACGCTTCCGCCTACGCCGACAGGCTGCCGATCGCCTCGTCGAGGATGGCCAAGCCGCTATCGATCTCTGACGGTTCAATGTCAAGCACCGGCCGGAAGCGCAGCGTGCGCACGCCGCAGACCAGCACCATCATCTGCCGTTCGGTGACGGCGCGTCGGGCCGCGTCGCGCGTGGCGGCGTCGGGCAGGTCAAAGGCGCACATGAGCCCGCGCCCGCGGACGCCGGTGACGAGCTTGGGATGGCGCGCGGCGAGGCGATGCAGGCCGTCCAGCAGGTGGGCGCCCGTCTCGGCCGCGCCCTGGACCAGCTCCTCGTCCTGGATGATTCGCAGGTACTGCGTCGCTCGGACCATGTCCGCCAGGTTTCCGCCCCAGGTCGAGTTGATGCGCGACGGGACCTTGAAGACGCTGTCCACTTCGTCGACGCGCGGCCCGACCATGATGCCGCAGGTCTGCATCTTCTTGCCGAAGCAAAGGATGTCCGGCACGACGTCGAAGTGCTGGCAGCACCACATGCGCCCGGTGAGCCCCACGCCGGTCTGCACTTCGTCGAAGATCAGCAGGAAATCGTGCTGGTCGGCCAGCCGGCGCAGCTCGCGCAGGAACTGGCCGCGGAAGTGATTGTCGCCGCCCTCGCCCTGGATCGGCTCGATGATCAGGGCGGCGAGGTCGTGTCCGTGCCGGGCGACGGCCTGCTCGATTTCGGCGACGGCCTGCCGCTCGCGCGCGGCGACGTCTTCGGTCTGCTGCGGCTCGGGCAGCGTAAAGTCGATCGCGGGGCTGCTGATCCGCGGCCAGTCGAACTTCGGGAAGTACATTGTCTTGGCGGGGTCGGTGTTGGTCAGGCTCATCGTATAACCGGTCCGGCCGTGAAACGCGCGCTGGAAATGGATGACCTTACTGCCGATTTCGCCTCGGCCGGCGGCCAGGTTCTTGCGGACCTTCCAGTCGAACGCCGTCTTGAGCGCGTTCTCGATCGCCAGGCCGCCGCCGTCGATGAAGAAGTAGTGATGGAGCGGATCCAGACCGGCGATCTCGTGCAGCGTGCGGACGAATTCGGCGTAAAACGTGGTGTAGACGTCGCTGTTGGCGACCTTGCTGCCCGTGGCGATCATCAAGCGGGAGAGATACTCCGGCTCGCGCAGCCGCGGGTGATTGAACCCGACCGGCTGCGAGGCGAAGAACGCGTAGAAGTCCAGGAAGTCGAAGCCACTCAGCAGGTCGTGCATGTACGACCCGTGACTGGCCGCGGGATCGAGGACCAGATGGAAGCCGTCCACCAGGATGTGGCGACGGAGGATGTCGAGAGCATTCTCGGCCGTGAGGCCGACCGGTGTGTCGATTGTAAACATGGCCATACCTCCAGTTTACGGAATATAACCGACGAGCCGCCCGCGTTCCATGCGCGGCGCGGCGGCCGAAGGCTTGCCGCTAGAATCGATCGCCTCGCACGTGATCCAATGGGGTTCTGCAACCGGCCAATCCGGCGGAAGAGGATGACCGACATGTTCAATCAGCCGACCGTGCCCAACCTGACGGCAAGCGCGCCGCATTCCCACCGGCTGCCCTGGCTGCTGGCCCTCCTGGTAGCCGTGGCGCTGCTGGCGCTGGGCGTGCCGACCCGTCTGCTTACGCACGTCGCCTACGCCGTCGAGAAGGGACGGATCGACGCGGCCAGCGAGAACCTCGGCGGCCCGCTCGAGCTGGCCCAGGCCTTCCGCTCGGTCGTGCAGGTCGCGCGGCCCGGCGTGGTCAGCATCTCGGTCGGACCGGGACGCGCTCAGCAGGAGCGGCTGGTGGAGATTCAGAAGGAGCTGGGCGAGATCGGCGAAAAGATGGAACAGCTCGAGCAGCGGCTGAGCCGCGAAAACCGCGCCAAGCTCAGCCGCAGCGAGCTGGAGAAGGCCGTCGACGAGCGCGACGAGCTGCGCGCCGAACTCGACCGCCTGCTGTCGGAGCGCGCCGGAATGGTCGACGACGCGCACCCCGGCACCGGCAGCGGCATCGTCGTCGACGACGCCGGCTACATTCTCACCAACAACCACGTCGTCGAGGGGCACGGCGATATTCAGGTACGGCTCTCCGACGACCGCTCCTACGCCGCCGAGCGGGTCGGGACCGACCCCAAGACCGATCTGGCCCTGCTGCTCATCGACGCGCCCGACCTGCATCCCATCCGCTTCGGCGATTCGTCCAAGGCCGAGGTCGGCGACTTCGTGCTCGCGATCGGCGCCCCGTTCGGCCTCTCCCACAGCGTCACCCACGGCATCATCAGCGCGAAGGGCCGCACCGACATCGCCACCGCGCGACAGATCCTCTATCAGGACTTCATCCAGACCGACGCCGCCGTCAATCCCGGAAACTCCGGCGGCCCGCTGGTCAATCTCAGCGGCGAGGTCATCGGCGTGAACACCGCGATCGCCACGGACGACGGCCGCAGTGCCGGGGTCGCCTTCACCATCCCGTCCAACCTGGCGGCGCGCGTCGCGCGTGAGCTCAAGGAGCACGGCGCCGTAGCCCGCGGCTGGATGGGAATCCTGCTGGCCGACCTGGTCGAGGAGGACGTCGCCGCGTTCGGACTGAAGGACCGCCAGGGCGTGATGGTCAACATGATCTACGAAGACTCGCCCGCGCACGCCGCCGGCATTCAGTGTGAGGACGTCATCTTGAGCGTGAACGGGACGCGCGTAGGCAATCTTCGGCAGCTTCAGGCGACGGTCGCCGACCTCGCGCCGCTGAGTCCGGCGCGCCTGGAGCTGATTCGCGATCAGAAAGCCATAACCATCGAGGTTGTACTCGGCCGTCAGCCGGACAACATCAACGCCGCGACCCGCGCGCTGCGCGAGATTCGCACGCGCGAGCTGCCGCGACTGGGCGTGGAGGCGCGGACGCTGCGGCCGCTGCTGCCGTTCCCGGCGCCCGTGGACGTGCTCGAGCGTCGCGGCGTGCTGGTGACGGAGCTTTCCAATCGAAATGTTGCGGGTGAGTTCGCGCCGTTCGACGTGGTGGTGCGTCTGGATGGAAAGGACGTGTCCAGCGTGGCGGATCTCGCGGCGCAGCTCTCGTCGCGCCCCGGCGGCGCGCGCGTGACGTTTGAGGTCGTCGGCCTGGACGGCGCCGCGCGCGCGGTCGAGCTGAAGCTGGCTCCCTAGCTCGACACGGCGGGTGCCGCCGGCGGAACCCGCCGAACTGACGGCTTTTCGCCGCGGGGCCTTCCCCGGGTCGTTCGCGCTTCCGCGTGCAACCTTCCAAAACTGCGTTGGTTAGCGCTGATTTCGCGAATATCGCGATGGAAATTCGTCATCCTGTCCCGCCGAATGCCGACTCCGAAGGGACGCATTGATTTCTAATTCCTTGCGGCGGTTCCCCTTGCGTTCGAGCATGCGAGCGGTATGCTGCCGACACGAGGATGGCTTATCAGCCTCATTCTCGATGCCGACGTTCTGGTCGGCGCTCGCGGAGCCGTTCGGGTCGTACGGGTATTGGCGCGGCAGTCTCATGGATTCGAGACTGCGGCTTACGTCGAGGTATCGAGGAGACACATATGGGTTCCAAGTTGTTGCGTGGCGGCATGACTGCCCTGCTCGTCGCGGGCTGGCTGGTGGGAGTGGCCGGCGCCGTGGATGGCAACACAACGGCGAGCACGTCGGATCAGGTCGCTCGGCTCGAAGGCCTGCTCGCCGAGCAGGAGCGAAAACTGGAGGACCTCCGACAGCAGCTCGCGGCGACCACGTCCCAGGACGCGGACGCCGCCCGCACGGAGGCCATGCGGGAGCAGATTCGCGCGATCCTCAGTGAGCAGGAGTTCCGCGAGAGCCTGATGCCGTCCGTCTCGATGGCCGGCTATGACAACGGCTTCTACATCAAGAGCAGCGACGACCAGTTCCTGATGAAGATCAACGGCTACATGCAGAACCGCTGGACGCACTACGGCACCCAGAGCCGTAACCGCTACCTGCTGCCGCGTCTGGAGCGCGACGACCGCACCGGATTCGACATTCAGCGCACGCGCTTGAATTTCTCGGGTCACGCCTGGGACCAGAACCTGACTTACCGCTTGACGCTGCGCGCTGACGCCCCGGACGGCTACGACTTCCAGATTCACTACGCTTACGTGAACTACCGCTTCATGGACGAGTTCAACATCAAGGCCGGTATGTTCCAGTTGGCGTCCACCCGTTCGCAGCTCACCGAGAATTACAACTTCCAGTTCGTGGATCGCGGCCTGTTCGACGCGGTCTACGGCCTGGGCGTTGGCGTCGGCGTCCGCTTCTGGGGACAGCTCTTCGACAAGCGACTGGACTACTACCTGGACGTCGTCAACTCGCTCAACGGCGACCGCAACCGAACGATCACCACCGACCCGGCCGAGCTGGACGGCAATCCGGCCATCCTCTTCCGCACCGTCTGGCACGTCCTCGGTGATGACCTGAGCGTCTGGGACTACGAAGGCGATCTGAATCGCACCGACAGCCCGCACTGGGATCTGGCCTTCCGCTACGCCTTTAACGATGACCAGGGCGATCGCAGGACGACGCGCATTCCGTTCCCGTCCAGCACCGGCTTCTTCGGCAACCGCGGCGGCTACGGGCTGACCACCACCAACGGCGCGCAGATCAACGAGTTCGGCCTTGACTCCGCCTTCAAGTGGATGGGCTTCTCGGCGATCGGCGAGTACGTCGTTCGCGTCATGGATCCGCGCCGCGCCGGACGCCGCCCGTTCACCCCGTGGTGGCTGCTGACCGGCGACGAGGACACCACCGCCCAGCACGGCGCCTACGTGCAGGTCGGCTACATGCTGCCGATCCCGGGCATGGAGGACAAGCTCGAAGCCGTCGCTCGCGTGGGCGGCATCTCCACCCTGGCTGAGGAGCAGGAAGGCTCGTGGGAATACGCAGCCGGCCTGAACTACTACATCAAGGGCCACCAGGTCAAGCTGCAGACGGACGTCGTGAAGATCTACGAAGTCCCGATCTCCAGCAGCTACTCCAGCCTGGCCAACGTCAATGACGACGCATTGGTCTGGCGCGTCCAGCTCCAGGTCGCGTTCTAGTCCGCGATACCTGGTCGTAAGCCAATCGCTCACGGCGCCGGCCCGCAAGGTCGGCGCCGTTGGCTTTTTGGTGGATTCGGCGGCGTAACGCGGAATGCGAATGCGACGCGCGGCGCCGTCGATTCCGCGCGGGCTCAGAACCGACGGACGGCGACGTCCGTCACCAGCATGTGCATCTTCACGTCGCAGGATTCGACCGGCACCTCGGGAACAAACTGCTCCTCCAGCGCCAGGGCGCAGGTCTTCGCGCGAAAATCTCGATGCGCCAGAAACCGGTCGTAGAAGCCGCGCCCGCGGCCCAGCCGATTCCCCTGCCCGTCGAACGCGAGCCCCGGCACGACCACCAGGTCGATGTCGCCGACCGGTATCGGCATGCCGTCCATCGGCTCGCGAACGCCCAGCACGCCGGCCTGAACGCCGGTGGTCAGCGAGTTAATCTCGATTGGCAGCATGCGGCGCTGATCCCACGAGACCTTTGGGGCCAGGACGCGCTTCCCATCGGCCCAACCCTGCAACGCGATGTGCGACGTGTCGATCTCCGTGGGAATCGACAGGAAGATCAGCACCACCTCGGCGTCCTGGTATTCAGGCTGGGCCAGGAGCAGCCGGCAAGCTCGCACCCCGCGCTCGTGCAACGTCTCCGGCGAAATCGCCTGTAGAACGTCGCGCAGTCGCTGGCGGAGATCCTTCTTGGTCACGATCGCTCCGGCGGCGCTTCCGGCTCGCCCGCTGAGCGGCGCCCGCGGAGCGCCGCCAGCCGGCGGGAAAGCTCTGCCTCAAACCCGCGGTCGAGCGGATTGTAATACGCGCGCGGCTCCGGCAGGTAGCGGTGCGAGCCCAGTCCGTCCGGAGTTTCGTGCGGCGACACGTACGATTCCGCGCCCTCGGCCCGCGTCCGGGTGGACTGCCGATCGCGCAGAAACGACGGAACCGCCAGCAGCGGGCAGGTGCGAACGTCTTCCCGAGCGGCGCCGATCGCGCTCGTGACGGCGTTGGATTTCGGAGCGCACGCCACGTACGTCGCCGCCTGCGCCAGCGCGTACTGGCACTCCGGCAGGCCCACCAGTTCCACCGTCTGCACCGCCGACGCCGCCACCATCAGCGCCTGCGGATCGGCATTGCCGACGTCCTCCGACGCGCAGATCGCGATCCGGCGGACGATGAAGCGCGGGTCTTCGCCACCTTCCAGCATGCGCGCCAGCCAGTACAACGCAGCGTCGGGGTCGCTGCCGCGCATGCTCTTGATGAACGCCGACGCGAGGTCGTAGTGCGTGTCGCCATGGTCGCGCACCTTGAGCGCGCGCTGGATCGAAGCCGCGGCGGCCGCGCGGCTGACGCGCAGTCTCCCACCCGAGCGCGCTTCGCCCGCAGCGTGCTTCTCCGAGAGCACGGCGATCTCGAGCGCCGCCAGGGCGCGGCGCGCGTCGCCGTCGGCGTGCTGACAGAGCAGCTCCATCGCCGCGGGCTCCAGCTCGGCCCGGGCCGCCCCCAGCCCGCGGCGCTCGTCGGCCAGTGCGCGCTCCAGGACGATACGCAGCTCATCCGCGCTCAGCGGGTGAAAATGGAAGACGTGACTGCGCGACAGCAGGGCGCCAGTGAGCGAAAAGTACGGGTTCTCGGTCGTCGCACCGACCAGCGTCAGCAGCCCGCTCTCCACGTCGCGGAGCAGCGAGTCCTGCTGGGACTTGCTGAAGCGGTGAATCTCATCGAGGAAGAGCACCGTCCGCTGTCCGCGCGCCGACAGCCGCGCCGTCGCTTCGTCGATGACCCGTCGAACGTCCTTGACGCCCGATTCCGCCGCATGCAGCGTCTCGAAGGCCGACGACGTGCGCTCCGCGATCAGTTGCGCGAGCGTGGTTTTTCCGGTCCCCGGCGGACCGGCGAGAATGACGCTCGTCAAGCGATCGGCGTCGATCATCCGCCGCAGCAGGCAGCCGGGTCCCAGGCAGTGCTGCTGGCCGACGAACGCCTCGAGCGACTCCGGGCGCATACGCGCCGCCAGCGGCATGACGGTACGGCGCGCCGCCTGCTCGTGTTCGGCAAACAAATCCATCACCTGGCAGTATAACCGCGCCCTTGCGACACAGCCGCGGCGACGCGCGCCGCAGCGTCTACGTGAGCCCGTAGAGCGGTTTGAACTTGCCGTTCAGGTAGCGGAGATAGGGCTCGTGCGTCAGCGGGCGTCCGGTCACGACTTCCATGAGCTCGCCGGCGCGGTAGCGCTGTCCGTGCTGGTGGATCTTCCGGCGCAGCCATTCGCGCAGCGGGCGCAGCTCGCCGCGGCCGACCTGCGTCTCGAGCTGCGGAAACTCCTCGCGGGCGCGCTCGAGAATCTGGGCGGCGTAGAGGTTCCCGAGCTGGTACGTGGGGAAGTAGCCGAATGCACCCATGCTCCAGTGAATGTCCTGGAGGCAACCTTCCGCGTCGTTGGGAGGCGTGACTCCCAGCAGCGACTTCATCCCGTCGTTCCACGCCGCCGGCACGTCCTTGACCGTCAGCTTGCCCTGGATCATGCGGCGCTCCAGATCGAACCGCAGCATGATGTGCAGGCCGTAGGTCACTTCGTCCGCCTCGACGCGGATCAGCGACGGCTTCACCTGGTTGATCGCGAAGACCCAGTCCTCCAGGCTCACACCGGCAAGCGACGGGAAGGCCTGCTGCAACGACGGGAAATAGTGCGACCAGAACGGGCGGCTGCGGCCGATCATGTTCTCCCACAGCCGCGACTGCGACTCGTGAATGCCCAGCGAGATCGCGCGGGCGCGGGGTGTGCCCGTGTGATGCGCGTCCAGACCCTGCTCGTAGAGCGCGTGCCCGGTCTCGTGCAGCACGCCGAAAAGCGACATCGGCATGTAGCGCTCGTCATAGCGCGTGGTCATGCGGACGTCGCGCGGCGACATGCTGGTGCAGAACGGGTGCGTCGAGATGTCGATGCGGCCGGCCTCGAACTCGAAGCAAAGCGCCTCGGCCATCTGCCGGCAGAATCGCTGCTGGGCCTCCACCGCGCAGGGACGGGCGAGAAGCTCGGTCTTCGGCTGGCGCGGGGCGCGCGTGATGGCGTGCACGAGCGAAACCAGTTCGCCTTTCAGGCGGTCGAAAACGGCCTGCACGTCGGCCGAGAGCGCCCCGGGCTCGTACTCGTCCATCAGCGCATCGTAGGGCTCGCTGGTCCATCCGATGCGGTCGGCCACCTCGCGCTTCAGCTCAAGCAGCTTCGCCAGGTGCGGCGCAAAGCGGGCGAAGTTCGATTCCTTTCGCGCCGCGGCCCATTCGTTCTTCGCCAGCGACGATACGCGCGCAATCTCCTGCACCAGCGCCGTGGGAAGACGCACCGCGCGCTCGCGCTCGCGGCGGATCTCGCGCACATTGGTCTCGGCTGCCTCCTCGCCGCGCAGCTCGCCCGCGCACGACTCCAGCAGGCGGCCCAGCTCGTCGGACGTCAGGCGCTCATGCGAAAGCCCGGCCATGAATGCGAGCTGGTTGGCCCGGTCGTCCGCCGCCTGCGGCGGCATGTACGTCTCCTGGTCCCAGTCCAGCAGGGCCTCGATCGAGCGCGAGGTGCTCAGCTCCTTCACACGGCTTAAGAAGGTCTCGTAGGTAGGGGCTGCCACGGCTTTCCTCCCGGAATGTCCCGTGGGAAGTTATAGAGCGCGCCGCGCGCGGGGTCGAGCCGTGCCCGCGGCGGCCGTGGCTATTTCGAGGCTTCACGCTGGAACGAGAATATCAGGCGCTCGCCGGCCAGGTCGATCCGCGCCTCTCCGCGCAGCGTCCGCCCGAGCAGCTTCGCCGACAGCCGCGGCCCTTCCAGCACCCGCACGCACGCCGTGCCGCGCTCCACGCGCCTTACCACGCCGCGCCCGCCGCGGATCTCCCCTTCGTATTCGAGATACACGCGGCGATGGTCGGCGATGCGCTCGGCGGGAATGTCGCCGGATTCGCTCAGCGGAGATGCGGCCAGCCGCCAGGCTGCCAGCGGCTGCTCCGCTCCCATCTCAATCAGGAAATCCCAGTGGACGCCTCCCGCAGTCGCGTGCTCGAGGATGGCGAAGGCGGCGTTGAACACGTCTCGACTCAGCGGGTCGACCGCGAGGTCAAGGCTTGGCGCCAGTGGCCACGCGCGGCGAGCGGGCTTGCAGCTCCAGCCGATCCAGGCGGCGGATCAAGGCGATGGCCAGCGGACCGTCAGGACGGGCTTCGAGCCGACCGACCACGCGCAGCGGACCGTTGCCGGCGCCGTCGGCCGCACCGCGCTCGCCGCCCACGACAAGCCGGCCGCTCTCGACGGACGCGGACAGGCGCTGCGGCAGCGTCGAGCGCGTAGGATAGACAAAGCCGGTGCCGGTGAAGACCTCGGCCCGCCCCGCGCCTGCGGCACGGGCGAAGCGAATGACGGTATCGGCGGCCGAAGGATCATCGAACGTCTTCCCCGGTCGCGGGCGCCAGAACACCTGAAGATGAATCAGTTGGTCCGCGCCTGTGACCTCGGTCTGGAGCGGGTCGGCGGTGACTCGGCCGACGATGTGCAGATCGCCGGTCTCGCTCTCGCGGAAGACGCAGTCGCTTATGACGAGCGATTCCGACTCGGGGAAGTACGGGTCGTCGTAGGCCGTGACCCGCAGGCTGGACTGGCCGGCACAGCCCGAGACCAGCGCAGCGAAGGACATCAGTAACAGGGCGGAAACTCGGACGTTGGTGATTCGCACGCTATTCATCTTCGTCGAGTCGCGGGGCGCCGTTGCGCGGTGCGCGGAATGAGCGGTTCTCGATACCCAGCAGCTTGAGGGCATCGCGCTCGACAATCCCGCGGAGCTGCTCGCGCGGGATCGCGGTCAGATTGGTGCCGTGGGCAAACTGGTTGATCGAGTAGAGCGTCTCGATGCACGCCGCCGGCGAGCGCTCGGGAAAATCGCTGCCGAACAGCAGCTTGTGCATCACGCCCAGCTCGTAGGCCCGCAGCAGCGCATTGTAGAGCGCCCAGGGTTGCCGCGAGAGCCCCGCCACGTCGGCGAAAACGTTTTCGTGCTTCCGCAGCAGGTAGAGCGTTTCGTCGACCCACGGCGCCCCGACGTGTGCCACGACGATCCGCAACGCGGGAAAATCCCGCGCGACCTCGTCGAACAGCAGCGGCCGGGCGTACTCCATCTTGGCCGCGGGCGTCCGCAGATCCTGCTCGACCAGCACCGGCATCCCCCGCCGAACGCACTCGCGATACACGGCCTGGGCGCGCGTGTCGCAGGGGTGGAAATCCTGCAACGACGGCGAAATAGTCACGCCCTTGAGCCCGAGCGCCTCCTGGGCGTGGGCCAGTTCGTCGGGGCAAGACGGCTCCGTCGGGTCGATCCCCGCAAAACCGATCAGCTTGGACGCATAGCGCCGCACATACTCCGCGACGTATTGATTCGAGATTTCCGCATTCAGGTAGCGGCTCTTGAAGGCAAGCACGAACGCCAGGTCGACCGGCAGCAGCGCTTCCATGTGGCGCGCCAGCTCCGGCCGGTCGGCCCGCAAAGCTCCCGATTCGCTTCGCGAGGATTCCCCGTCGAGGCGAATCTGCGACGCCCAATCCAGAACTTGTGTGTGGCAATCTACGATCATAGCGCCGCGACTCTCGTCGGCCGGACGGACCCGCGCGAACGCGCCGGCCGACGCCGACTGAACCCAATCTCGCCGGAATGCTAACGTGGCGGCGTGGTCGGTCAAGGGCTCGCTGACGGATTGTCGTCAAACTCCCGAAGATGGCTTCAAAGAATCTTCACGGTCCGATGGACCGGGATCGCCACAACAGATCGGCGCCCTAGTGCGGCGCAGCACGAGATGTTGAGTATTGTCGTGCAGGACTACCGTTTACCGATGGGGGCCGTACAACGCGAGAGCGACACGGACAGCGCGCCGACCAGTTCCGACACACCTGGGATCTGCCGTATGCCGCCGCCTTCAGACTCCGCACGCACCAACCTGAGCACCGGACACCAGAAATCTCCGAGGATGAGGATTGGGCGAGCCGGTCGAAGCACCGATTTGCTCGCGAGCTCCAGCACCGCCGCCAGTTCGAGCAGCGTCCCGGTGCCTCCAGGCAGAACCACGTACGCATCCCCCAGCCGAATCAGCGTGTTCAGCCGAGAGAAAAGATCAAACGTCGGGACCTCCTGGCGGATGTAGGCGTTCGGTCCGCCGCGGCGGAATGCGCGGCAGGTCACGCCGATGGTGTGTCCGCCGGCCTCGACAGCGCCGCGGGCGGCCGCTTCCATCGTGCCGCCGTAGCCGCCGTTGCAGACCGTGAAGCCGGCCCGGGCCAGGGCGCCGCCCAGGTCCGCAGCGAGCTGGTAGGCGGGCTGACGCGGTTTCGGGGTCGAACTGCCGAACACGGTGACCACGCGCGCGCTCATGCGAGGCTCCCCATCGCGGCGGAACAGCCGGCGCGGGCCGCCGGGAGGCCGTGGAAGCGCGTTCCGCCCGGCTGGCGTGCGGGCGCGTATCGCTCATAGACTGAAAGCATGTACCTGCTCCTGCGCACCGCGCTCTTGACCGTGCTGCTCGTGCGGGCGCTGCCGGCGCACGGCTTGGCCCCGGGCCAGTCGGCGGAGAGTGCCCCGGCCACGACGCGCGCCGCGCCCGACGAAGCCCTGGCCACCCTGCTCCAACAACTCGGGGCGGATGACTACAACGTCCGCGAGGAGGCGACCCGCGCGCTGCTGCGCCGCGGACCGTCGATCGGCGACTGGGTCCAGCGGCAGATCGCGGGCACGGACGACCCCGAGGTGCGCCGACGACTGCTCTTCGTGCTCGACAACCTCGTCCTGCCCGCGCATGCCGTCATCGTAGTGCGCGCAGAAGAGAATTCCGACCTGCGGCCCGGCGACCTGATCACGCACGTGCACGCCCGCAGAGTCGCGGGCGTATCGGACCTGCGCCAGGCCCTGGCTTCTTCGCCCGCCGGCGCGATTGTGCGCGTCTTCGGCGCCGACGGACCGCGCGAAGCGGGACCGGTCACCAACTTCGATCTGATCTCGCTGCTCGACTACGTCGCCCCGCGCGGCGCGACCGTCGCGGAAGCCGTGCGGCTGTTCAGCGAAGGCTACGCCGAACGAGCCGACGAGTTGATTCAGACGCTGCCCGGCTCGATTCCCGAGGCGGAGCTCGGTCCGACGCTGGCGGGCGTGATCGCCTGCGCCGCCGGCCGAACCAGCACCGCAATCGAGTTGCTGCGCGCCACCGCGGGCCGCGCCCGGCCTCCGCAGGGCAGCGGCAGCGCCTGGAGCAGCCCGTCCTACCTCGACCTGATCGCCCCGACCAAGGCCCCCTACCACCTGGAGTATCAACTCCTTTCGATGGGCACGCCGCCGCTCTACGACGACCGCGGCGACCCCGACCTGCGGGTGCAGCGCGTGCTCGTTCCGGCGCGGCGCAGCGCCGACGCGCTCCAGCGCGCCGCGTCGCTGTGGCGCGAGCTCCATCGCGACCGGCTCGGCCTGAGCGAAGAAGTCGACCGCATCGCCGGCAACCAGCTCGCCGTCTGCGGCTGGATGCTATCCGAGCTCGGGTTGCTCTCCGAGTGCTGCCGCATGATCGAGCCGCGCAGCCGAATCCTGCGGCAAGCGCTGTATGGCAGCCGCAAGTGGCTGCGGGTCGAGACCGACGCATGGTTGCCGCTGCTGGCGGGCAATCCGGCGGCGGCGCTGGATCTTTTCTTTGACGATGCCCTGGACGTGCTGCGAATGCCGCCGGGACCGCGCGACAGCGACGTGCTGGTTCGAAATCCGCAGGTCGCGGCGCGGGTTGGGCTGTTTCTGGCGCTGGCCGGAGACGCGGAACGAGCGGACGAAGCGCTCGAAGCGGTCCGACAATACGGACACCCCTATCTGCGCGACTACGCCTGGTGGCTGCTGTTCGGGCTGAACGAGCGCAACGAGGCAATGGTCCGCAAGCAGCTCCAGACGCTCTTGCCGGTGTGCTCCGACAACGATGCGATCTGGCTGGGGCAAGCCCTCGCGCGGCTGGAATATGTACAGGCCAAGCCCGATCGAGCCATTCTGCTGGCGGCGCGGCAGCGCGTGGCGGCGGTGTCGTTCTCGGAAGAATGCAGCACGGCGCTGGCGGAGATCGACGCGCTCCGGGCCTTGCTGAACGACGCTGCCCCCGGCGCGGGCCCGGCCGCCTCAGGCGGAAGCGACGTGGCGTTGCCGGCGGCGCTGGCGGCGACGCTGCGGTTCCGCTCAACTCCGCCCGCGACCGCGGCGGGTGACAACGGCCTGCGCGCGGCGCTGCTCATCCTCCCCCTCGACACCGACGCGAAGCGATTCCTGGTGCTCTCGCGCGAGCGGCGACTGATGCAGTTCGACGCGACCAACGGCACCTGGAGCGCGTTGGCCGACCTGCCCGAAGACTGGTTCCCCGGGCCGCTCAACTGGCCGTGGCTGAACCGCGAGCCGGCTACGGGGCGGGCCTGGCTGTACGACCGGCGGCGCGTGCTCGAACTTGGCGCGGCGGCGCGCCCGCTGCGCATGAACATCGCGACGGACGACATCGGCCCCTTCGACCGCATGGTCGGCCGGTGCTTCTCGCAGCTCGCGGACGCGCTGGCCGACAGCCAATCCCCCGCCGGTGAGAATTCCGAGTTTCTTCGCGCGGATACCCGTTCGCATCAACCCTATGTCGCCGATGCGGACTTGCCCGAGCTCGCCTGGGTCCGGCCGGTGGCGAACGAAGGACGGTACGTGCATGTCGCGATGCGCGGCGGACCGCATCTGCTGCTGGACGCGACCGGAGCGCACGTGTGGTCGTCGCACTGGTTCGCCCAGGCGCTCTCGTTGAGCTGCGACCCGCGCTTTTTCGTCTACGCGCCGCCCGCGGACGCGCAGTCGGGAGGCGCGCTGCTGCTGCTGAGCGATCAGGGGATCATTCGCTTCCGGCCCGACGAGCAGCGTGCGGAGCGCCTCGCCATTCCGGGAGACAAACCCGGCGGGAGCATCATCCCCGAAGACGCGCCCTACCCACGCCGCGACCCGCGCTTTGCCTACTTCGCGCAGCTTCCGTCCGACGGGGGCCAGGTCTACCGCCTGCGCTGGAGCGACGGGACCATCGAGCGCGTGGATCTGATCAACGAAGCCCTGCCGCCGGGCTACGAGCGGCTTTTCACGCGCCAGGAGCTGCGCAGCCAGCTCGATCTGCAACTGCGCAGCGCCGGATACGCCGGCCTGGAAGATCTGATCTCCGACACGACCGCCGTGGTCGATCGATGGTACGAGGCACACGGGAGCACGCCGTGACCGCACTGGCCGTGACGCTCGGCGGGCAGCCGTTGACGTGGTCCACCCTCGACGCGGCGCTGCATCGGCCGCTGCACGTGAGCCTCGCGCCGGCCGGACTCGAGCGGGCGAAGCGGGCCCGCGCCGCGGTCGAAGCGCTCGCGGCGCGCGGCGAAGCGGTCTACGGCGTGAACACCGGCTTCGGGCATCTCAAGAACAAGCGCATCTCCGCCGACCAGCTCGACCAGCTTCAGGAGAACCTGCTGCTCTCGCATGCGGTCGGCGTCGGTCCTGCCGCCCCGCCCGAAATCGTTCGCTGGATGCTCCTGTTCAAGATTCACATGCTGCTGGCCGGGCACAGCGGCGTGCGGCCGGAGGTGATCGAGCAGCTAGCCGCGTGGCTCAATGCCGACGTTCTGCCGGTCGTACCGACGCGCGGTTCGCTCGGCGCCAGCGGCGACCTGGCGCCGCTCGCGCACCTGTGCTTGCCGCTGATCGGGCGCGGCGCGTTCCAGTGCGCCCCGAGCGAGCAATCCGCGTCCGACGAGTCGACCAACCGTCCGGGCGAGGCCGCCGATCGGCGCAGCCTGCCCGCCGACGCCGCCCTGCGCGAGCTCGGCCTGACCCCGCTGCGCCTGATGGCCAAAGAAGGCCTGGCGCTGATCAACGGCACGCAGTTCATGAGCGCCTACGCGGCGAACATCGGCGCCCGCGCCGCCCGCCTGCTTGACCTGGTCGATCTGGTGTACTGCATGTCGCTCGAAGGACTGCGCGGGAGCGTGACGCCCGCGGATGCGCGGCTGCACCAGGTCCGCCCGCACCCCGGCGCGCAGCAGGTGGCCGAGAACATCCGCCGGCACATGCGCGACAGCGAAGTGCTCGAATCGCACCAGCACTGCGACCGCGTGCAGGACCCGTACTCGCTGCGCTGCGCTCCCCCGGTGCATGGCGCCGTGCGCGACGCGCTGGCGCACTTCCGCGCCACCATCGAACGCGAGATCAACAGCGTCACCGACAACCCGATCCTCTTCACCGACGCGAGCGGCGCGGCCCAAGCGCTCTCCGGCGGCAACTTCCACGGCGAGCCGCTGGCGCTCGTGCTCGACTATCTCGCCATCGCGCTGACCGACCTCGCCAACATCAGCGAACGCCGCACCTACCTGCTGCTCAGCGGCGAGGACGGGCTGCCCAAGCTGCTGATGCGCGACACGGGCCTCAACAGCGGGTTCATGATTCCGCAATACACGGCGGCGGCGCTGCTGAACGAATGCAAGGTGCTCGCGACCCCGGCGAGCGTCGACTCGATCCCGACTTCGCTGGGCCAGGAGGATCACGTCAGCATGGGCGCGACGGCAGCGCTGAAGTGCTATGAAATCCTCGACCGGGTCGAGACGGTGGTCGCGATCGAGATGCTCTGTGCGGCGCAGGCGATGGACTATCGCGACCCGCTTCAGCCCGGGCTCGGCCCGCGGGCCGCACGTCCGATCATCCGCGCCAGCATTCCGCACGCGGAGGTCGATCGCGAATTCGGCGAGGACATTCAGAAAGCGCTGCGCCTGCTGCGCACCAGCGATGCGCTGCTCGCGATCGCACGAAGCTGATCGGTCAGAGCCGTACGTCGCTACAATGCGTGCGAAGCGCGGCGCGCGTGGGACACGGACACGCCGCGACCTGCCGCGGGAGAATTTACCCATGTTGCGACGCGTTCAATCCCCGTTCTCACGGAGCCTCCGGGCGGTACTTGCGTGGGCGGCGTTCGCCGGCTGGACACATGCCACGCTCGCCGCCGGCAGCGAGGTGCCGCGTGAGGCTGTCCACTTCGAGATCGATTACCTCACTTCATTCGGGCAGAGCGTTTTCGTGGTGGGCGACACGCCCGAGCTGGGGCACAATGACGTGCGCTACGCGCCCAAGCTCGTGCCCGGCGAATGGAACCCCGACGAGCCGGATCATCTGCTCTGGACGCTCGAAGTGGCAATCCCCCAAGGGACCCAATTCACCTGGCGATTCGTACTCCGCAACGACGATGTCGCGCAATACAAGAACAGCGCCAACGGCACGTATCTCACCGCGGTCGCCAATGGCCAGACCAGCGCCCCCGTGCCCGCGACGCGTGATTGGATCGTCTTCGATCGCTCCGGCAACGCGAGCATCAGCCTCAATACGTCCAATGGAATCATCAGTCTGCCGCTGCGGGCCGTGCCCGGCGACACCGGCCTTCGCGCCGCCGTCTGGCCCAACCAGCCTAACGGTCCAGGCGTCAACGCCTCCATCAGCGGCTTCGCCATCGACACGCCCCGGCACGTCATCCTGAACCGCGCGGCGGCCGCGTACGACTACGACCCGGCCGGCGCGCTCGACCAGGCTGGACGCAAGGAGACGATCGCCGTCCCGTCGCAGTACATCCTCTCGACGCGCACGATCGACGGCGTCACCGGCCGCGGCGCGCAGGTCTGGCTGCCGCGCGGCTACGACCAGCAGCCCGGCCGTCGCTACCCCGTGCTCTACATGCACGACGGGCAGAATGTCTTCATCCCCGGCGGGCCCTACGGCACCTGGGCAGCGGAGCAGACGGCGGCGGCCCTGATCCGCGCGGCGCGGGTGAGCGAGCTCATCATCGTCGGCATCGACAATTCGTCGCAGCGGCTGGTGGAATACAACCCCGATTGGCCCGGCTCCGTCAACGCGAATTACAACCGTTTCCTGGTCGAGGAGCTGATTCCCGCCATCGACGCGCGCTACCGCACGCTTTCCGGTCCGCAGAATACGGGCATCTGCGGGTCGAGTTTCGGCGGCGTCGCGTCGCTGTCGGCCGCGGTCGCGCATCCCGGCGTTTTCGGGCAGGTCGCCGCGCTGTCGACGTCGTTCTGGGCGACGGACATCGAGACCGACCTGGCGGCCGGAGCGATCCCCTTCAGCACGCGTCTCTACCTCGATGCCGGCGACATTAACGACGACGGCGACCTGACCGTCGCGGCGCGCGACCTGCTGCTCGACGGCGGCCGCGTGCTCGAAGACAACTTGTTCTTCCAGATCGGCTTCAATCAGCAGCACAACGAAGCCGCCTGGAGCCAGCGCTTCGACGAGGTGCTCGTAGCGCTCTTTCCGATCACGGACCTCGACGCGGGCCTCGACACCCTGCCGCTGCCGCTGGTCGGCGACCTCGACGGCGACTGCGACGTCGACCTGGTCGACCTCTCGACGTTGCTCGTGGCGTTCGGAGCCTGCCACGCCGACGCGCCCTATGTGCCCGTCAGTGACATCGACGCGTCCGGCTGCGTGGACCTGCTCGATCTTTCGGAGCTGCTGGCGGAGTTCGGAATCGTCTGTCCGTGATCGGGGTACTGGGGTTCACAGGCATCGCGAGCGCTATGTGCGGCGACCGCACGCCAAACCCGCGCATGGCGGAGCACGCCTGAAACGCCACGGCGGACGAAACACGAGCTGGGGAATTCAGGTGAAAACCCGAAGGGATAAGTTCTTCTTCAGGCGATGGTTGCGCGAAAAAAAAAAAAAGGAAGAACGCGCCTTGCAATCGCTCCGATTCTCGGGAATGTTCTCTTTTAGCCACGCCCGATTCGAGTGGATTCGGAAGATCAGGCCTTGGCAGAAACCGCGCTTTCGGAGGATCGAGTATGTGGTTTCTACAGGCTGCCGGGAATTCGGAGCGCCACGAACGCGAACAGGCCGGCTCCCGCTCTTCAGCGCAGCCGCCGTCCCCTTCGGGGATGGTTCGCTCACTGTGTGCGGTGATCGTGTGCGGCAGCGCGGCGCTGGCGGACCCTCCGATCACCGAGTGCGTGCTCTACACGCAGGGCATCGGGTATGGGGATTGCACCCAGTGCGAGGGAGAAACGCACGGCTGGGAGAACTGCTCATTCCAGATGACGACCATGTCCCGCACCTGTGCAGGCCCGTGCGAAATCGGCGCGGAATGTGAGGTGACCAGTTGGGCCAATCAGTGGTCGTACAAAACCTATGAGTGCATCTCAAACTGCGGGGACCCGCTCTACGACTGCGACCGGGGCAGTCTGATCGACCAGGGATGGGAAGAGCAGCCCTCCGTGTGTGGCGACTGCGTCCTTGGGTAGCAAAAGGAGCATTGGCATGACCCGACTCATGGTAGCGCTTTCCGTCGCGGCGACTTGTCTGGTGGAGGGAGCGCTCGCGCAGAACGCGCCCGCGGTGACCGTTGAGTCGCTCCGCGCTCAGCACGCTGAATACGCCGCTAAGCTGCACAGACTGACCGTCACGGAAGTCGTCCGGGTGCAGTTCCTCAACAGCGAACAGTATCAGTCCCAGCTTGCGCGCGCCGCCGAGCAGCGCCGCGCGGCCCAGAAGAGGGCCTTCCTCAATGGTCGCGACCTGGCCAGCCTTACGCCCGAAGAGCGCGCCAAGGCCGAGCAGCGCTTCGAGCGCGCTCATCCGAGCGACAGCACGAACCTCTGGGACGTCATCTGGGACGCGAACACCGAGCGCAAGGTGCGCCGGCAAACCAGCTACGACTTCGACAAGCGCCGCGTGCGGATGGAGCAGACCGACCTGCGCGACCTTTCGGCGCTCGCGCAGCGCTGCGGCATCCCGGAGAATCCCGCCCAGCTTCGCAGCCTTGATCAGACGCACACCGAGATCGACACGCCCAGCTACCACCTGCTGATGTACCCCAAGTGGACCGACGCCGCGGTGCAGGTCGACCGAGGCTCGCCCAACGTCGCGCTGACCGAGCGCCTCGAGCGGCTTGGCATCGTTCCTGCCGAGCTGCTCGACGGCAAGTACCCCACCCGCGTAACGACTGAAGCCGATGGCACGCTCATGCTGCGTGGCGACTGGGCGGGATCGCAGCAGGCCGCGTTTGAGATCAAGCTCGACGCAAGCGCACTCCACCTGATGACGCACGAGGTGCGCTACAACCGAAAGGGTGAACGGGTGTTCGAGCTGTCGGTGCGCGAGCCGGAGTTCGCCGACCCGACCGGAATCCCATTCGCCATGGCCAGCATTTCCACGCGGTTTTTCCCGAACGCCGGAGGAATGCAGCACGTCGAACGGCACGTCGTGGAAGAGCAAGGCATCAACCCGATCCTGGGCGACGCGCTGTTCATCGCGCCTGCCGGCGCGCGGCTGGAGGCGGGGGATGCCGCCGCGCTGGCCGCGTACCAGGCCGGACAGAAGCCGGCCGCGCCGAAGCCCTAGCGGCTCGCGACGGCAGGTTGCGTCTGTCGGAGTCGGCGCCGATGCGGGCCGGACCGGCGCGTTTCATTACGCGCTCTTACAATGCCCGCCATGAACGACGACGAGCTGCTGCACGCGTTTGAGACCCAAGCCGTTTCGCAAACCGACTGGACCCACCGCGCCCACGTCCGCGTCGCGTATCTCTACGTGTGCGCGCATCCCCTGCCGGCGGCCATCGACCGCATGCGCAGCGGCCTGAACCAGCTCAACGCCGTCCACCTGCCGCCCGACACGCTCGAGCGCGGCTACCACGAGACGATGACGGTCGCGTTCATGCGGCTGGTGCACGCGATGGTCGCGGCGCATGGCCGCTGTGCGAGCTCGGACGCGTTCTGCGACGAGCATCCGCAACTTCTGACCAAGCGCGTCCTGCGGTTGTACTACACGCGCGAACGCATCCTCACGTGGGAGGCCAAGCGCGCCTACGTCGAGCCGGACGTTGCGCCGCTGCCGCAGGCCGCGGAGGAATTCGGAGAACGGCAGCGCGCGGGTTGAAAAACCCGTGCTGGCCGCGCCGGTAGGAAACCGGAGTCGTGGACGATGCGTGGTACCCGCGCCACCGACACCGGTTAGAAGCCGGTGCCACAGCGCTTCGACGGACGGTCACGGCGCGCCCGGTCCGACCGCGAGCAGGTGTTTCTGAGTGCGAAAGTAGATGCGGCCGTCGGAAATCGCCGGCGTCGCCAGGCAGATCTCACCCAGCGAGTTCAACGCCAGCCTCTCGTACCTCTCGCCGGCGCGCAGCACGTGCACGTCGCCCTGCTCATCGGCGTAATAGACCTTGCCATCGCCGGCCACCGCCGACGCCGTGAACCCGGTCGAGCCGCTGCCGACGCGCTCGCGCCACACCGTCTCGCCGTGGAGCGCGTCGTAGCAGGTGACGATGCCGTTGTCATTGCCGACGTAGAGATGCTCGCCGTAAACCAGCGGCGTCTGCATGTATGCACCGCGACCGGTCTTGAGCCAGGCGAGGTGCGGCGTCGCCGGCGGGCTGCCGCCGGCCTCGAGCACGCCGGTGGCATCCTGTCGAACCGCGAAGATCGGCTTGGGCGGGTCCTGGTCGCGGATCGGCTGATGATTGCTGGTCAGGAAGATCAGGCCTTTGGCGACGACCGGCGCGGGCACGGGGATGCCTCCTCCGCCGGCCATGCGCCAGATTTCCTTGCCGGTGGCGGCGTCAAACCCGCCCATGTGCTTGCAGCCGTTGCAGACGATCTGCGTGCCGGCGGGGGTCGTAAGGACCGAAGGCGTGCACCAGCCGGGCACGTCCTCGCGCGGCGTCCGCCAGCGCTCGCGGCCGTCCTGCAAATCCAGCGCAACCAGGAATCCGCCGTCCTTCACGTCGCACTGGTGAAAGACAGCGCCGTCGTGAATGATCGGCGAGCTGGCAAAGCCCCATTGCAGCTCCGGCGCATTCCACGGCCCGACGTCGAGCGGGCCGAGGTCCTTCTTCCAGACCAGCCCGCCCTCGACGGTGTAGCAATACAGCCCCTCGCTGCCGAAGCTGGCGACCACGAAGCGTCCGTCCGTCGCGGGCGTCGGGTTGGCGTGCGTCGCCTTGGTATGCCGCTTGAATCTCGGCGCGCCCTCGAACGCCGTCTGCTCCCACAGAATCGCGCCGCTGCGCTTGTCGACGCAAAGAACCTTGAACGCATGAGAAACCACGTCGTCGGCGGAGTCGCCTGCGCCGTAGAGGCCGACCTTCAGCTTCAGCTCGCCATCCGACGGGACGGCGGTGGTGACGAAGATGCGATCGCCCCAGATCACCGGCGACGAATGCGCCAAACCGGGAATCGCGGTCTTCCAGGCAATGTTCTTGCCGGTGGCGGCGTCCCACAAGCTCGGCAGCGGCTGACCGTCGGACACGCCGGAAGCGTTCGGCCCGCGAAAACTGGGCCAGTTCGAGTCCGCCAGCGCGGCGTGGCGCAGATCGTTGCCGACGGCGACGACGAGGGGCAGCGCGCAAGCAAGCCACCGAGCTGTCTTCATTCGCGGGCTCCTGAGCTCGGAGATTCGTGCAACGGAACGCGGGAGTATACTGGCGCCGGCCCGCCGCAACGCCCGGCAGGCGTGGGCACGCCGTTCGCAACCCCGCCTGCCCACTGTACCATGACCGCACTCTTCGCGGTCACGAATCCGGCGGCCGCAGCGCCGCCCTCGCTTGGGAGCACAACCATGAAACTCGGGGTGATGGGCGCCGGCCTGGGCGCCATGGGCTGGGACAAGGCCCTCGACTACTGCAAGCAGGTCGGGCTGGATGCGATCGAGCTGCCCGTCGGTGCGTACCCCGGCAAGCCCTTCTTCGAGCCCGAGGAAGCGTTGCGCAACGCCGCGACGCAGCAGAAGATCAAGGACGACGTGAAGCGCCGTGGGCTCGAGATCATCGGCCTGGCGGTTCACGGCAACCCGGTCAGTCCCGATAGCGCCCTCCGCGAAGACCACCTCAAGCACCACGACATCGCCGTGCGGCTCGCGCCCAAGCTCGGCACCGACGTCGTGATCAACTTCAGCGGCTGCCCGGGTGGATCGCCGGCGGACAAGATGCCCAACTGGGTCACCTGCGCCTGGCCGCCGGAATACGGCAAGATCCTCGAATACCAGTGGAACGAGGTGCTGCTTCCGTTCTGGACGAAGAAGGCCAAGGAGGCCGCCAACGAGGGCGTGAAGATCGCGTTCGAGGCGCACCCCGGCTTCAGCGTCTACAACCCGGAGACGATTCTCAAGATTCGTCAGTGCGGCGTGCCGCTGAACACCGGCGCGGCGGGTTCGGCGTACGTCCCGTCGAATCTCGGCGCCAACCTCGACCCGTCGCACTTCTTCTGGCAGGGGATTGACCCGGTCGAGGCCGCGCGCGTGCTGGGTGACGCCAGCGCCATCTTTCACGTGCACGGCAAGGACACCGGCATCGACCCGCACAACACGCGCATCAACGGCACGCTCGACACGAAGAGCTACGGCGACCTGCACAACCGTAGCTGGGTGTTCCGCACCTGCGGCTACGGCCACGGCGACGAGTTCTGGAAGCCGTTCGTCAGCATGCTGCGCAGCAAGGGCTACGACGGCGTGATCTCAATCGAGCACGAGGACTCGTACATGAGCGTGCAGGAGGGCTTCGAGAAAGCGGTCGCGTACCTGCGCGGCGTGATGATCAAGGAGAAATGCGGCGCGGCGTGGTGGTATTGACGCCGCCGCGGCCGGGCTCTCTGCGTGCGCCGTGGGCTGGACCGCGCACACACACACTGACGGAAAGCCGCCACATCCTCCTCTGCGGGCGCGATTGCGCCGCGACGCCGCAGCGCGTGAGCACAGCCGGCAAGTTGGCGCAGGCGGAGGCGCTGCTTTCAGTCATCAGGCGTTGCTTTACCGGATTTCAGCGGGTTCGACGCGACCGAATTGTTTTGAGGGCCGTTTGCCAGGGCCTTGACAGCGCTACGCCCCCGACCAATAATTCCGCTTGGCTTAAATCGCCCCGGCGTTGGCGCGTCGCCGGCGTTCTTCGGGCGAGTCGCCATTGTCGCGAGTGGAGGTTCTGCAATGCGGCGGACAACCGCGAAGATCGTCGGTCTGATTCTCATGGGTTCGGTTCTGTTCGAGAGCGGCTGCTGGGGCTATGTGTGGGACGCCACGCTCAATGCGACGTTCTCGGCCCTGCTGAGCAGCGTGACGAGCCAGTTCTTCCCGCTGAACGTCAACGTCGTCAATGCCTAGTTGACCGACGGACGTGCTGGCGGCACGCACCGCCGGCCTCAACGCAACATGCGTGAGACGGAGTGGCAGGATTTCCTGCCACTCTTGTTCTTTTTTGCAGGCCGCGCGCGGCACGCGAAATCGACGAACCGCAACCGCCAGCGGACCCGCCGCGCTGCCGCCGCCCGGCCTCCATCCGCCCCCGGCCCGATCCTCACGGCATGCAGACACGCCCGAACTGGGTCAGGAACAAGCCCAGGTCGTCCAAATCCACATCGTCGTCATCATCCAGATCGCCGTCGTTGATGTCCTGGTCAGCCGCCACGCCGAAGTTCGCAAGCACGATCGACAGGTCCCGCAGGTCAACCGAGCCGTCGAAGTTCACATCCCCGAAGCACTCGCATTCGTCGGGCGTCTGGTTGCCGTTCGCATCGGCCGAACTGCCCCCGGCGATGTCCTCCGCATCCTGGATTCCGTTGCCGTTGCAGTCCCAAACCCGCTGACCCAGGTACAGGTTCGTGCCGAGGAATTGCTCGCAGATGTCGGGCATGTGATCGTTGTACACCTCGATCGCGTACCCCCAGATGCCCAGGTCACCGACCGAATAGTCGATCGACCCGCCGTACACCGGGTAGGCGCAGTGGTAGACGCGGTTGGCGCAATACGGCCGCGCGCCCGCATCCAACAGCATCTGTTTCACGCGCAGCCCAACGCGCCGATAGGTGCCGTGGTCCTTGCAGCGCTCGTCCTTGTGTCCCCAGGCCCACATGAACCAATTCACGTAGCCGTGATAGTCGATGTGAAGCTGAATATTGGGGTGGGCCAGCAGCAGATCGCGAAGCGATGCGGTCTCGGGCTCGGAGAAGGGATAGGGCCCGCCAGAGGGATCCTGTCCGCTCCCGGGTCCGCCCCAGTTGCGGTTCAGGTCCACGCCGTTGGCGTTGTAGCGCCCGATCAGGTAGCGGTCGACGTTCACGACCGGCACGAGGAACCAGTCGACCTCGTCCACCAGCGCGGTCAGGTCGGGGTCGACGCCGTACCCGCCCAGCAGTTGATCGGCAACGTAGGCGATGACTGACGCTCCGGCGGCCTCGTTGCCGTGCTGGACGCCGTGGTAAAGCAGGCCGGGCTTGGGCGACTCTCCGCGGCCGATTCGCAGCCCGTAGATCACACTCCCCTCCACGGTCGTGCCAACCTGGATCACCTGGGCCACGTCCGGGTGCGCCGCGGCGAGTTGCTGCATGAACAGCACGTGGGCGGCGTACGACTGAAGTGAATCAAAGAAGCCCCGCTTTCCGCTCCCGGCGAGCTTCTCGTCGCGCCAGGCCTGAAGATCGGGAATCACCGTGCTGTATTCAACGCCCAGCGCTTCAAGCACATCGAGGCCGAGCGACGTGGCGCGCAGCTCCAGGTCTTCACCTTCCAGCTCGTCGGACCAGAGTTGCAGGTCATCGCCGAAGAACGAGAGCGAGCCGAGCAGCCCGGTACGTTCCGCGTCGATGTGCAAGACGCGAATCACCTGGTACTGCGCCAGGTCCGGGCTTTCCGGTTCCGCGGCGTTCGCAACGGACGAGGTCGACAGCAACGCAATCAACAGGTTGAGAGCGAGCGGATTAGCCATGGAATTCTCCTACTCCGCGAGCGCGCTGGAGGGCGGCCGCCGGGTGGTCAGTGTGCCCGATTCACGTTAAATCTTGGTCGCCGCAGCGTCAACGCACGGTGCGTTGCCGCCGACGCCTGCCCGCTCTGGAAGTGCGCTGTCCCGCCGGCTTCGGCCGCGTCCTTGCCGGGCTTTCCGCTATACTGATTGGTCTACAGGCACGATTCCGCTCGTCACTCGAGGGGCACCCACGCATGCATTCTCCCGAGATGAAGCTCGCCACCCGCGCGATCCACGTCGGCCAGGAGCCGGACCCCGCCACCGGCGCGACCGTCCCGCCGATCTTCGCCACGAGCACGTACACCCAGGAAGCGCCCGGCAAGCACAAGGGCTACGAATACTCGCGCGGCACGAACCCGACGCGCGACGGGTTGCAGCGCTGCCTGGCCGCGATCGAGGGCGGAGAGGCCGCGCTCAGCTTCGCTTCCGGCCTGGCCGCGACCAACGCCATCTTCTCCGCGCTGCTGCGCCCGGGCGATTCGGTCGCGGCGTATGGCGACATGTATGGCGGTACGTTTCGCCTGCTGGAGCGGATCTTCAGGCCGTGGGGACTCGAAATCCGCTACACCGACAGCACCGAGCCCGCCGCGCTGGCCGCCCTGGTCGACAAGTCCACCAAGCTCGTGTGGATCGAGACGCCCACGAACCCGATGCTGCGGCTGCTCGACATCGCGGAGGTCGGCAAGGCGGTGAAGGCCGCCGCCGCGAAGTGTGGCACGAGACCCATGGCGAGCAGGGGCGGCTCGCCGATGGATCACGACTTCGGCCTGCTCTACGTGGTGGACAACACGTTCGCATCGCCCGCGCTTCAGCAGCCGCTGTCGCTCGGCGCGGACCTCGTCGTACACAGCACCACCAAGTACCTCGGCGGACACTCGGACGTCGTCGGCGGGGCCGTCATCACGAAACAAGCCGAGCACGTCGCGCCGCTGCGGTTCTTCCACAACGCGGCCGGCGGCGTCTCCGGACCGTTCGACTGCTTCCTGACGCATCGCGGGATCAAGACGCTGCACGTCCGCATGAAGGCCCACTGCGACAACGCGATGGAGATCGCGACGTGGGCGGCTCGGCAAAGCGCATTCGAAAAGGTGCTCTACCCGGGACTGCCGGAGCATCCGGGCCACGCCGTCGCTCAGAAGCAGATGACCGGCTTCGGCGGCATCGTCACGGTCGTCCTGCCCGGCGGGTTCGATGCGGCCAGCCGATTCATGTCCGAGCTGCGCGTCTTCTCGTGCGCGGAGAGCCTCGGCGGCGTCGAATCGCTCGCCAACCACCCCGCCGTCATGACGCACGCCTCAATCCCCAAGGAGCGCCGCGAGCAGCTCGGCGTCGTAGAGGGGCTGGTGCGGCTTAGCGTGGGGATCGAAGACGTGGACGACTTGATCCGAGACCTTGAGCAGGCGCTGCGCGGCACGTGCGGCTGAAACCCGCGAGGCCGCCTACTCGGCCGCCGGCAGCGGATCGATGAGCATGAGCGTTTCGTCGAGCGCGTCTTCGCTGAGCGGCGCGGCAAGCGTCCAGACGCGATCCTCGGATAGTTGATAGAACCCGCCCACCGAAAACCAGTCAGCGCTTTCCACCAGCGGAAGCCACTCGCCCGCCATGCCGCGCGCCTGCGGCAACTGAAAGTACGCGATGTAACCCTCGCGCTCCTGAACGTAGTAGGTGCCGGGCGGCAGCGCGTCCTCGTTGCTCCAGGTGAGCTCCGAGGCTACCAGCCCGTGGCCTGGACAGCCGCCCAGGGCGGCCAGCATGCAGCCGAAGCTCATGGCCAACGCAAGTCCGGGCAAGCGTCTGCTCATCTTCCCCTCCCCAGGGCGAAACGAACCGTGCCGACGCCCATGCTAGGCGCGCCATCGCACGTCGGCGCGGGCACGCGACGGCGGCCGCCCGAGGACGACCCGAAACGTCTGCTAATCGGCGGATTGCACAGTTGCGGGGCGATCACGGCGCCTCGACGCCGCCTCGTCCCAGGCATCGGCCCGATATCGCCGGCCGGCGGATCGCGGTTTGCAACCCGCTGCACCCGCGGACACAATGCCGCGTTCGGCCCGGCGGAATCGCGACGCGGCCGGCCAACGGAGCGAAACGCCATGCGCTGGAGCGAGTTTCTCATCCCGACCGCGAAGGAAACGCCCAAGGACGCGACCGCTGCGTCGCACGTGCTGATGCTGCGCTCCGGGCTGATCCGGCAGGTCGCCGCCGGCATCTACGGTTACCTGCCGCTGGGCTATCGAACGCTGCGGAAGGTCGAGCGCATCGTGCGCGAAGAGATGAACCGGGCCGGCGCGGTCGAGCTGCACATGAGCGTGCTCATGCCGCTCGAGTGGTGGGAGGAGACCGGCCGAGTCGCCGCCATGGGCGAGACGCTGCTGCGCCTGGCCGGGGTCGCGGGCGACTGGCGCAGCACCACCGTGCTCGGTCCGACGCACGAGGAGCAGGTCACCGAGATCGCGCGGGCCTACCTGAACAGCTATCGCCAGCTCCCGATCACGCTCTACCAGATTCAAACGAAATTCCGGGGCGAGGCGCGGCCCAAGAGCGGCGTGCTGCGAACGCGCGAATTCCTGATGAAGGACGCCTACTCGTTCGACACCGACAAGGCCGGGCTCGATCGCAGCTACCAGAAGATGTACGATGCCTACTGCCGCATCTTCAGCCGCTGCGGTCTGCCCTATCTGGCCTGCGACGCTGACAGCGGCGCCATCGGCGGCGACGTGTCGCACGAGTTCATGGTGCTGACCGACGCCGGCGAGGATCTGGTCGCGGTCAGCGAGAGCGGCGACTACGCCGCCAACCTCGAGCGCGCCACGGCGCATTTCGCACCCCCGGCGCGGCGGGCGGACGGCGAACCGATCCGCGAAGTGCATACTCCCGGCGCCGGCCGCGTCGAGGACGTCTGCAAAGTGCTGGGCACAACGCCTGCGCAGATGATCAAGACGCTAATCTACTCCACCGTCGCAGCTACGCCTGATACGGCCCGCGGCGGAAAACCGGCCGCGCCGCCGGCGCGCGTCGTCGCACTCGTGCGCGGCGATCACGAGATCAACGACATCAAGCTGGGCAAGGTCAGCGGGTTGAAGCTTGAGCTCGCCGACCCGCGCACGATCGAGGAGCTGACCGGGGCGGCGGTGGGCTTCGCGGGACCGCAGGGGCTGGTCGGGCGGCTGCGGGCCGGCGATCAGCTCGTGATCGACCGCGACGTCACGGCGATGGCCCCGGCTGCCAGCGGCGCCAACCGTACGGACTATCACGTCACGAACGTGATTCCCGGGCGGGACTTTCCGCTCGAAACCCAGCCCGGCGCCGCGGCGCGCGTCACGGTCGCCGACATCCGCAACGTCGTGGTCGGCGATCTCGCACCGACCGGCAGCGGCAGCCGGCTGCAACTCCGCAAGGCGATCGAGGTCGGCCACGTCTTCAAGCTCGGCACGAAATACAGCGACGCGATGAAGGCCACGTTCCTGACCCGCGAGGGCAAGCCGCAGCCTTTCATCATGGGCTGCTACGGCATCGGGCTGAACCGGATCGTCGCGGCGGCGATCGAGGCAAACCACGACGAGAACGGCGTCATGTGGCCGGTTTCGATCGCGCCCTTCGACGTCGAGCTGCTGGCGCTCGACCCGCGCGACGAGGCGGTGCTCGCAACAGCGACGAGACTCTACGACGAGCTTCAGGCAAGCGGTCTGGAAGTCCTGTTTGACGACCGCGACGAGCGCCCGGGCTTCAAGTTCAAGGACGCCGATCTGGTCGGCATTCCGCTGCGCGTGGTGGTGGGCAAGAAGAGCCTCGCCGAGGGCGTGGTCGAGGTCGCCCGCCGTGATCGGCCCGACAAGCAAGGCCTGCCGCCAGACCAGGTGGTCGCGACCGTGGCTCGGATGCACGCCGAGATGAGCGCGGCGCTGAATCGCTAAGCGGCGTTACACTGCCGGCATGCCCGAGATCGTCAGCAATCTCGTGGACGTGCTCGTCTTTCGCCGAGTCCGGCCCGGTCCGGCCGAGGATTCGATCGAACTGCTTCGCCTTCGCCGGCAAGCCGGGGCGCACCTGGGCGACACCTGGCAAATTCTCCACGGTCACGTTGAGCCCGGCGAGCGTGCGCCGCAGGCGGCCGTGCGCGAGCTGTTCGAAGAAACCGGCCTGAAGCCGGTGCGGTTCTGGCAACTCGAGTCGGTGAACACGTTCTACGTCGCGAAGACGGACCAGATCCTGATGTGCCCCTGCTTTGTCGCGGAAGTCGCGCCGGACGCGGCGGTCCGGCTCAACCACGAGCACAGCGAGCATCGCTGGGAGAGCTTCGCGCAATCCCATCAGATGATGATGTGGCCGGGTGAGCGCCGCGCGCTGCGCGAGCTGGTCGAGGAAATCCTGCGCCCCGGACCGGCGGAGCCGGCGCTGCGGATTGAATGGCCCTCGCACTGAACCGTGCTGCGCTTCCAGCTCAGAACAGCGGCTTGGTGAGCGTCACCTGGAAGCACGAGCTCCAGGCGAGGCTGGCCGGCTCCTCGGCCAGCGTCTGCATGATCCAAGCCAGGGCATTGTAGAAGTGCGGCGTACTCGCCTCGCACGCCGGCGGAAACGGGTGCGCGTGAATCGAAATCACGCTCGGCTCGATGAACCCGACCTGCTCCGCGGCGTGAACCAGCTCGCGCGGCGTGTGCTGGCGCAGCGGCTCGACAAAGCGCGGTGCGTTCGACCTGGCCGAGCCGCGCAGCGCCAAGTCGCGCTGCACCGCCTCCTCCAGCAGAGGCAGCGCCGCCTTCAGCGATCGCAGGAACGCATGCATCGCTTCGGGCCGCAGCGGCTTCGCCAGTGCCGCCCCGACGTCGCTCAACAGCCCCGCCGCCGACGATCCGCCGATTTCCTGAGCCGTGTATTCGTTCAGGCTCGCCAGATTGAACAGGCGGTTTCGACAGCTCAGCACGAGGACTCCCCCCGGCCGCAGCAGCCGCCACGCCTCGCGCAGGAACGGCGCGTCGGCGGGCAGGTATTCGAGCAGTCCGAGCGCCGCGACCGCGTCAAACGAAGCGTCGTCGAATCCGCTGCTGAGCACATCGGCGCATCGGAAGCGAACCCGGGGGAGGGTTGCGTCGGGCAGCCGCCGCGCCGACGCCTCGCACGACCGGATCATCCCCTCCGCAACGTCGATGCCGATGGACCGCATCCCCGCCGTCACGGCCTCGAAGCACAACTGCCCTCCGCCGCAACCCAGGTCGAGCAGCTCTCCGTGCGCCCCGCCGCGCCGCTGGATGATCGCCTCCAGCGCCCGCGCGACACGTTCGTTGCCCAGGGCGTAGTGCCGGGCGGCGGGATCGTCCGAGTAAGCGCGCCGCTGCCAGGCCTCGCACTCGTCGGTAAAGAACTGCCGGATGTAGTCGACGGCTGGCATGGCAACCCACCTCGCTCCTGTGCTCGCCGCGACCGTCCATGACGGCGCGGATTTCCTCCTTCTATCGGAGCCTCGGCCCCGCCGACATGAACCCCGGCCCACACTGGCGAAGCCCCACGGCAGAGCCGATAGAAACAGCGGACTCGCGGCGAAACCTGGAGCGCGCAACGAGCAGCCCGCTTCGCCGTCGACGCCGCCGGAGAGCCTGCATGTCGCTCCTGATCGCCCACGAACCGGTTGTTCACGCGGAGCCGCGGCGCCAGAGCGCTGTCGCGCCATCCATCGACACGCTGCTGGCGCAGTACCTCAACGCGTACTGGCTGCGCCCGGAGAACGCGTTCTGGACCGTGCTGCGCAGCCGCGCCTGGGCGCGCGAGCCGATCCACGCCCGCAGCCTCGACCTGAGCTGCGGAGACGGGGTGTTCAGCTTCATCCACTGCGGCGGGCAATTCGGGATCGGCTTCGACACGTTCCAGGTGGTCGATCAGTCGGACAAGGTCTCGCGCGAGAACGCGGACATGTTCGACCGTGCGGTCGACGCGAACTGGCGGCCCGAAATCGTCGTGCGCCCCGAGGGCCTCATCGACGTCGGCACCGACCTGAAATGGTCGTCGCTCAGCAAGGCCGCGGCGCTGGATTTCTACGGCGGACTGATTCGGCACAACAGTGAGGCGCCGCTGCCGTTCGAGGACGCGACCTTCAGCCACGTCTACTGCAACTCGGTCAAGTGGGTGCGCAACGCCGCCGGTCTGCTGCGCGAGATCGCGCGTGTGACGCAGCCGGGCGGCCGCATCGTGCTGCACTGCAAGCTCGACAGCATGAAGCGCTACACGCTGCGGGGTTTCGAGCGATCGCTGGGTGAGCCGGTGCTGGCGCTGATCGAGCGCGGGCGCTTCGCGACGTGGCCGTCGCTGGCATCGCGGCGCGAGTGGGAGCGGCGCTTCGAGCGGGCCGGGCTGGAGATCGCGGACGAGCTGCCCATTGCGACGCGCACGCACGCCCACATCTGGGACATCGGATTGCGGCCGATCGCGCCGCTGCTGGTGCGCATGGCGAACAGCCTCACGCCCGCGAACCGCTCGGCGATCAAGCGCGATTGGATCGAGCTGTTCAAGACGCTGATTCGGCCGCTGTGCTCATCCGATTTTGACGTGTTCTCGCGGAATTCGTCGCCGGCGGAGATGCAGTACGTGCTGACGCGCGCGCGATAGCCCCGCCTTGCGGGCTGATTCGCCAGATCGCACGCGCGCGCCTTCGCGCAGGCCGCGCTATTCTTCCTGAAACAGCGTCCGATCGCGCATGTCGAGGGCCCGCTCGACGACCTCGGCGGCGGTCGGCGGCTCCGCGGGTTGCAGCGTCACCGTCGGAACCTCGTGCTCATCGTGCAGCGTGCCGAGGATCAGCGCCTCGCTCACCAGGTCGAACGGCGGCACCTGCCACCAGGGCGGCTGCACGCGATAGCTCGTCTTGGCCGTCGCGTAGCCCGTCTTGCGGAAGAGCAGGTCGTAGTCGCCGTACCACAGGAACGAGACCTTCAGCGGGGTCGTGCCGGCCTCTTCGTCGTTCACGAACACCCGCGCTCCGGGCGGATCGCTCGTGATCTTCAGCTTGCGCTCGACGCAGCCGCTCGCCGGCAGAAGCGCCGCCGCCAGAAGAAGACTCAATCCGCATCGGGAAGCCATGGTCATAGCGGCACCTCGATCAGCTCGACCGCAAGAGACTCTGTGTCCAGCGTCGCGATGGTCGCGCGGCCGGTGACCCATCCGCAGCACTCGCCGGGATTGACCCGCAGAACTTCACCGCGCTCGACGCTCGGCTCGTGCGTGTGGCCCGTGATGACGACGTCGGCCCGGCGGACGTGCTCGGGCCGGCACCAGTCGATGAAGTGATGCACCAGCACGCGCCGCCCGGCCAGTTCGAGCCAGAGCGGTCCGTCCTGAATCTGCGGCAAGACGCTCCTCAGGCCGACCCGCTCGCCGTCGTTGTTCCCGTACGTCACGTGCAACGTGCCTGGAAAGGCCGCCAGCCTGCGGGCTGCGAACGGCGCCACCAGGTCCCCAGGGTGAATCAAGGTCTGAATTCCCAACGAAGCGAAACGGGCCAGCGCGGCGTCGATCGCCGGCAGCCGATCGTGCGTGTCGGATATCAGCCCGATTCGCATGGAATCCCCGCGCGGCGTCCGCGCGCCGCCTGAGCGCGCAATCTAGCGGCGTGGTCGCGGGCTGTCACGCTATCGGACGGCGTCGCGGAATCCTCTCGGACGCGCAGACGCCGCGCGCGATCCGCGCGAATCCTTCCGGCGCCCCAAGCCGGCCGGCCCTTCTGTTTTGAATGCTTCAGTAGCAGAGCGCGTGCCGGCTTCGGGCCGCCCGAGGGGAGTGGCCCCGATCGCCGGCGCGGCACACGCGACAGGACGCACGCCGCGGCACGCCAGGAGTCGCCCGCGGAAAGGTGCTGCGTCGACGGATGCAGGAAGGACGGGTTGGGAGCATGTTGAACACGTTGTTGGCCGCGCGTCGCCGACATCTCGCGCAGCTCGAACGAGCCTGCCGCGACGGCGTTCCGGCCGAGTTCGTTTCGCGCCGCGACGGCGCGCCGGCCCGACAGGGTCGTCTGGCCGCCTTGCGCGGCGACGCGGTGGTGCTGCATTGGACGCCGGCCGCGGAAGAGCCGCTTCCGCAGCACGGCGACGGCATCGAAGTCCGTTTCACCTGCGACGACGAGCCGCTCTCCTTCTTCGCCGAGGTGCGCGCGGCCGGCCAGCCGGAGGAATCCGGGCGCTGCGCGCTCACGCTGCGGCCGCCGCTCCGCATCGACCGCGTCGAACAACGCCGGCACGGACGGCGCAGTTTTGCAACGGCCGACGCCCCGCGGACGCGCCTGACCTGCATGGCGGATCAGGATCGCGCTTTCGCCGGCTGCCTGGTGGACATCTCGGACGGCGGACTGGCGGTGATCGCCGCGATTCAGGACGTCCGCATGATCCAGCCCGGAGATCTCTTCTGGGCCGAGTTTGAGCTGCCGCACATCCGGCCGGCGTTCGAATTCGTCGTGCAGCCCGCGCAGTGGCGCGTTCTGGCGGATCGGCACGTTCGAATCGGCTGGACGTTTTACCCGGAAGACTGCGCGGGCGAGCTCCGGCGCCAGCTCGACCGCTTGAATGAGGCGCTGACGCGGCCGGGTCAGAACGGCCGATCTCAGGCACCCGGACGGAGGTGATCCCATGCAACTCGCACGTGAACTGACGCCGCGGCAGGCCACCCGCACGCTCGAGCTGGCCCTGCGAACACACGCGAGCGTGACCCTCGAACCTCGCAACCTGAGGCACGCACACGCGCTCCCGGGATGTCTGAGCGGGCTTACGCGCGCCACACTCGACGTCGACGTCGCCGGCCCATCGAACGAGATTCGAGACGTCTTGATTCCGGGGGTCTGCTGTGACGCGCACATTCGCACCGACAGCGACTTGTACCTCTTCGCCACCTGGATCCAGGACATCCATGCACTGGGCGACGGACTGCGGCTCACGCTCGCGACGCCGGAGACGATCGGCGTCGCCAATCGCCGGCGCTTCGAACGCACCAACGCGACCATCGTCTCGCAGGTCCGCGCTTGGGCGCCGAACAGTCCGGCGCCGTCGGTCGGCCTGCTGAGCAACATCAGCCCGACCGGACTGGCCGCGCTGTTTCCCGGAACGGAACTGTGCGACCAGGTCCTGATCGGAGACCCGCTGCGCGTGCAGTTCGAGCTGCCGGGAGTCGACGGCTGTTTCGAATTGCCCGCGATCGTCTGCAACAAGTCCATCAGCCGGGACGTGAAGCAGCTCACGCTCGGAATGGAGTTCATGGTGGAGCCGGAAGATCGAGCCGGACAGACGGCGCTCTCGCGTCTCTGGACCGTGCTCGGGGAAATGCTGCTGGACCTGCACAACCTGGAGGGTGACGCATGAGGCCCCCGCGCCTGCTCGCCGCCGACGAAGCCGCGCAGATCATCGAATGGTCGGTACAGGACAACGCCCTGGCCGTGATCTGCACCCAGAGCGACGCCAATTGGACGACTTTCAAGAGCCGATTCCTTGAGCACGACCCGCGCCGCCGGTTCGTTGTGCTGGACTACCAGGAGACGCACGGCACGACGCCGCCTGACCTCATTCAGGGCCAGTACGTCGGCATCAGCGTCCGGCATCGCAGCCACAAGCTGATGTTCGCCACCATCGTCGAGGCGCGCGGCAAGTTCGTGCTCGAGGATGGAACCAGCATCCAGGCCGTTCGCTATCGCTGGCCCGAGAGTGTCACCGAGCTCCAGCGGCGAGCCTACAACCGGACGCTCGTGCCACGCACGACGTTGCTGCCGGTGCAGCTCTGGAGCGGCACCGCCAACCTCACGGCCGCTCGGCCCGAATCCGTCGTCGTCGGCAATGCCCTGGATATTTCCTGCGGCGGCTGCCTGCTGCGCGCGGACGCCGCGGCCCTGCCCGACTGGTGCGAAGATCAGACGGTGGCCGCAGAGCTCGCGCTGCCCGACGGACGACCGCCCCTGCTGGTGCACGCGGCGTATCGGGGCGTTCGGCGTGAAGACAGCCGCCCGTGCATTGCGATTCAGTTCGTCGGGCTGGAAGTTTCGGCCGACGGGCGGGCGGCGCTCCAGCGGCTGGCGCGTTGCGTGCAGCGGTTCCACCGCATGGGCGCGACGGCCGCCTACCCACAGGATGATGCGCGCCATCCATCCTCGCCGTAGTGGAGCGCTTGGCAGCAGAACCGGCATCCGCGCGACGGCTTGAACTTCACCGCGTCCGGGGACGTTGACCACCCCAGTCTGGCGCGGCGAGGCTCAGGCCGTCGTGGCGTTGCGCGTCAGCACGCCCGCCGCACAGGTAACGTGCGTCTGCGCCTCGTGGTCGATCGCCTGCCAGTAGCGCAGGCAGCAACATTGGGCGCCGTGCAGCGCGCGGCGCAGCACGTACAGGCATCCGGCGCTGCAAATGCGCGCGTGGTTTTCCCGCGCGCGGATCGCGCCGACAAATTCGTCGAGCCGGCCTCCAGCCAGGAGATCGATCGCCTGCTCGTCGTGCCGAGCAACGCCTTCCAGAAAGTCGTCCGTGCATGGCGCGGAGTCCCCGAAACGCTCTCCGACGTGGCTCAGGTCGGCGCTGGCGATCAGCACCGTGCGCGTGTCGGGCTCGGCCTCGACCTGGGTGCGCAGCGCGTCCGCGAATCCATCCAGCTCAACGCCGCGACCGTCGTTCGGCGCCCATCCGGGCGGTCCGCAGGGATCGGGGCAAAGCACCGCGACGATGCGGAACGGCTTCTTCGGAAAGGCCGCTTGAAGCAGGTGCACCTGAAGCTCGATCGAATGCTCGCGGGCGTGGTCGAACTCGTGCTCACGCAGCGAGCCGCCGCAGCGCGCTTCGAGCGCCTCGAGAAAGCTGCGATCGTTCGCGACCTGCCCCAGCGGCGTGAGAAAGTCTTTGCCGGTCGCGGTGATGCCCGTGCCGCTGCCGAAGTGATTGGTCCCGAGTATGACGTAGCGGTCCGCGGGGCCTGCGCTGCGCAGCGCGGCGTAGGCGTCCGCGTAGCACGGAAAGCCCCGGCGGTAGTCGAGGTGCGGGGCAATGACGCCCAGCAGCGGCGCGCCGCCTTCATATCGGCCGGCTGCCAGAACTGCATCCAGCTCCCGCCGCAAGCCGGCCGCGTCCGGCCAGCGCTCGCGATTGTCACGCACCGGCGCGTTGAGAAACGCCTCGCGCAACTGCTGAAAGGCCCGATGGGAACGATCGTTCCGCAGCAGCAGCGCCTCGTCGAGCGCGGTCAGGAGCGCGTCAAGCTGTCCGACGGGCAGCTCCGCCCCGAACTGCCGCCGAAAGGCCTGCCGCAGCTCGGCGACGTGGACGTGGCCGTTCAGGTGGAGCAGGACGAAGCATCCCGCCGGGGAGATCCGCAGCCCGCGGCCGCTCAACTGCAAGGCATCCTGTACAAGAAACTCGGTTGCGCCGGATTCCAGCCGCAGCGGAATGACGTCGAGCGCCCGCAGCGCCGGCAGAACGCCGTCGCCGTCCCGAACCGAGCGAGCCTCCGTTGCTGCGCTCACGTCGCCTCCCTGACTGAGGAAGGGCCGGCCCGCGTGTCTCTCCGTCCTCAGTCGGCGTTGCGCCTGCGACGTCGGCCGGTCGCGCCGGAGGCGGGCTTTTTCGAACCGGAGCCGGCGTCGGCGACCGGCTTGTCGGCGGGCTTCGACGCCGTACTCGAACCGCTTTCCGCGCTGTCGGTTGAAGATTCCTTCGGCCCGGCTTCGCCCGCGTGCTTCTTGTCGGCCTGGGCCGGCTTCTTGTCGGCTTCCGCCGCCTTCTTGTACGACTCGCTGCGATAGTCGGTCTCGTAGAAGCCCGAGCCGCGAAACAGCACGCCCGCCCCGGCGCTGATCAGGCGGCGCAGCTTCCGGCTGCGGCAAGAGGGGCAGACGCGCAGCGGATCAGCCGTGATCGACTGAAACTCCTCGAAGCGGTGATCGCACGCGTCGCAGTGATAGTCGTACGTCGGCATGCGGGGCTACTCCTGCCCTGGTTCGGCCGGCTTCGCCGCGGGCCCGGATGAGACGATCACGCGCGCCGCCCGCAACACGCGCTCGTGCATGCGGTAGCCGCGCTCGAGCGTCTGAAGCACGTGCTGCGCCGGGACGTCGGCGCTCGGCTGCTGGAGCATCGCCTCGTGGAATCGCGGGTCGAACGCGGCGCCCTGGGCCTCGATCGGCTCGATGCCACGCGCCCGCAGCACCTTCATGAAGTGCTCGCAGACGATTCGCACACCCTCGACCAGCGCGGCCGCGTCCGCGCCGCTGCGGGCCGTCTCCAGCGTGCGGTCGAGGTCGTCCAGGACGGTCAGCAACTCCTTGGCGAAGTCCCCCTCCGCGTAGCGCAGCGCCTCGGCTTTGTCGCGCTCCGAGCGAATCTTGAGGTTCCGCATTTCGGCCACGGCGCGCAGATGCTGATCGCGCACCGACTCCAGCTCGCGCCGGAGATCGGCCTCCGAAGCGAGGCCGGCGGTATCCGTCGGCGCCTCGTTGCGGGCGTCGCGCGCGTCGCCGGGAGCGTCGCCGCGCGCGGCTTCGTCGTTCGGAGTCTCGGGCTTGGAAGGCGAACGGGTGGTTCGATTCACGCTCATCACGATGGTTCCTTGGCCCTGCCGCGGACGCCGTGCGATTCGCTCTCGCCGCTGGTGAAGTACTCTTTCATGCGTTCGAAGAAGCCGCGCGACTCGGGCAGCACGTCGCGATTCTCGCTCTCCGCGAACTTGCGGAGCAGCGCTTCCTGCTCGCGCGAGAGCTTCTTGGGAATCTCGACCAGCACCTGCACGATTTCCTCGCCCTTGCGGCCGGTCTGGAGATTGGGCAGCCCCTTCCCGCTCAGTCGGAACACGCTGCCGTGCTGCGTTCCCGCCGGCACGCGCAGCGACGTCGTTCCGTTCAGCGTCGGCACGTCGATCTGCGCACCCAGCGCGGCCTGCGTGAAGCTGACCGGCAGGCGGCAGATCAGCGTGTCGCCGTCGCGCTCGAAGAACGGGTGCGGCCGAACCTGCACGACGCAGTGCAGGTCGCCGCGGGTCGTGCCCATCGTGCCAGGCTCGCCTTCGCCGCGAATGCGGATGCGCTGCCCGTCGTGAATCCCGGCCGGTATCTTGGCGCTGATGACGCACTCGCGCCGTTCGCGGCCCGTTCCGGAGCATTTGCGGCAGGGCTTGTCCACCGTGCTGCCGCGCCCGTGGCAGGTTGGACAATCGACGACGGTCCGCGACACGAACAGGCCCATCGAAACCTGCCGCTCCACCTGCCCGTAGCCCCCGCAAGTGCGACAGGTCTGCGGCTGGGTTCCGGGCTCGGCGGCGCGGCCGGCGCAGGCGTGGCAGAAGTCGGTGCGCTCGAAATGCAGCGTTTTATCGACGCCGCTGGCGACCTCGACCAGGTCGATCTCGATCAGCGTCTGAATGTCGACGCCGCGCTCGCCGCGGCCGCGCATCCGGCCGCCGAAGACGTCGCCGAAGATGTCGGAGAAGACGCTGAAGATGTCCTCGGCGCCCATTCCGGAGTAATCGCGCATGCCGACGCCGTTGAGTCCGGCGTGTCCGAAGCGGTCGTAGCGGGCGCGCTTCTCCGGATCGGAAAGCACCTCGTAGGCTTCGGAGGCGCACTTGAACCTGGCTTCGGCGTCGGGCTCCTTGTTGCGGTCGGGGTGGTACTGCATCGCCGACTTGCGGTAGGCGCGCTTGATCTCCTCGGGCGCCGCGTTCCGGTCGACGCCGAGAATCTCGTAGTAGTCCTGCTTGTCGGCCACCGGCGCGCTCATTTCGCGTTGGAGCTTTGCGCCGCACGGCGGCCCTCGCGGGCAGTCGTCGAGCGGCATCCGCCTCTGGGGCGATCCAGCGATTCTATCGGCAGGAGCGTCGAATCCGAATCGCTCGTTCCGGCCGACTTACCTACGCAACAGGGGCGCCCGTGCGTTCGAGCGCCCCCGCGTATCCCGCCCAGAGATCACGAGTGCAGGCACGTCAGTGCGTGGCGCCCTCGATGTTCTGGTGCTTGTCTTCCTTGTACTCCGTGACCATGACGTCGGTGGTCAGCAGCAGCCCGGCGACGCTGGCGGCGTTCTGCAACGCGACGCGCGCCACCTTGGTCGGGTCGATGATGCCGGCGTCGACCATGTCGACGTACTTGTCGTTTCGGGCGTCATAGCCCCAGGTCTTGCTGGAGTTGCTGAGGATCTCATCCACCACCACGCCGCCGTCCACGCCGCCGTTCTCCGCGATCTGCCGGGCCGGGTACTCCAGCGCCTTGGCCACAATCTGGTAGCCGATCGCCTCATCGCCTTCGATCTTCTTGCCCGCGTCGCGGACGGGCTTGATCGCCCGCAGGAAGACCACGCCGCCGCCGGGGACCACGCCTTCCTCGGCGGCCGCCTTGGTCGCGTGGAACGCGTCGTCGACGAGGTCCTTGCGCTCCTTGACCTCGATTTCGGTCGCGCCGCCGACCTTGACGACGGCCACCCCTCCGGTGAGTTTCGCGAGGCGCTCCTGGAGCTTCTCGCGGTCGTAATCGCTGGTGGTGCGCTCGGCCTGCATGCGAATCTGCGCGATGCGCGCTTCGATGTCCTTCTTCTTGCCGGCGCCCTCGATGATGGTCGTGTCATCCTTGGTGATCACGACGCGCTTCGCACGGCCCAGCATGTCGATCTCGACGTTCTCGAGCTTGAGGCCCTGGTCCTCGCTGACGAACGTGCCGCCCGTCAGCGTGGCGACGTCGCCCAGCATGGCCTTGCGGCGATCGCCAAAGCCCGGCGCCTTGACCGCGGCGATGTTCAGCACGCCGCGGAGCTTGTTGACGACCAGGGTCGCCAGCGCCTCGCCCTCGAGGTCTTCGGCGACGATCAGCAGCGGCTTGCCGAGGTGCACGACCTTTTCGAGCAGCGGGATCATGTCGCGCAGCGAGCTGATCTTCTTCTCGAAGATGAGGATGTAGGGGTCTTCGAGCACGGCCTCGAGCGTGTTGGGATTGGTGATGAAATAGGGCGAGAGGAAGCCTTTGTCGAACTGCATGCCTTCGACGTGCTCCCAGGTCGTATCGAGACCCTTGCCCTCTTCGATTTCGATCACGCCGTCCTTGCCGACCTTGTCGAACGCCTCGGCCAGCATCTTGCCGACCTCGGAATCGCCGTTGGCGCTGATGGTGCCGACCTTGGCGATGTCGCCTTTGCCGCCGACCTTGGTCGATTGCGCGTGGATCGCCTTGACCGCGACCTCGACGGCGGCGTCGATGCCGCGCTTGACCGCCACCGGGTTGGCGCCGATGGTGATGTTGCGCAGGCCCTCGCCGAAGATCGCCTCGGCCAGGACGGTGGCGGTGGTGGTGCCGTCGCCGGCGACGTCGCTGGTCTTGCTGGCAACCTCGTTGACCAGCTTAGCGCCCATGTTCTGGAACGGCTCGGGCAGCTCGATTTCCTTGCTGACCGTCACGCCGTCCTTGGTCACGCGCGGCGCGCCCCAGGACTTCTGTAGCAGGACGTTGCGTCCGACCGGGCCGAGCGTGGCCTTGACCGTCTGCGACAGCTTGCGGATGCCGGCAAGGACCTCCGAACGCGCCCGATCGCGATACATCAATTGCTTGGCAGCCATTGGCCTTCCTCAACTGGCGGCGAATTCCGGATCCCAAGCCTCAAGATTGAGGAGTGCAGAATGCAGAGAGGAGGCACGCCGCCGGTCTTCGTTCTGCATTCTTCATCCTGCGATTCGTCTTAGTCGCGAACACCCAGCAAATCGCTCTCGCGGAGAATGACGTAGTCGGTGCCGTCCAGCTCGATCTCGGTGCCGGCGTACTTGCCGTAGATCACCGTGTCGCCGACCTTGACCGACATCTGCGCCCGCTCGCCGCTCTTCTCGATCAGCTTGCCGGGGCCCGTCGCCACGACCTTGCCCTGGAGCGGCTTCTCGCGCGCGTTGCTCGGCAGCACGATCCCGCCGCGGGTCATTTCCTCGGCCTCGAACGGCTCGACCACAACACGATCCTCCAGAGGACGGATCTTCAACGTCGTGGACTTCCGTGTTTCCTTCATTGTGGCAGTCGCCATGCGTACCCCTTTCGCGTATTGCGGTCTCTATTGATCGAGTGCTTCTATCCGTTGCAGGAGGCCGTGAAGCCGACGCCCCGCATTACATCATGTCGTCCATGCCGCCCATGCCACCCATTCCGCCCATGCCGCCCATGCCGCCCATCTCGTCCATGCCGCCCGGCCCCCCCGGACCCTTCTTCTTGTCCTGCGGCATCTCCGAAATCAGGCAGGCCGTCGAAAGCAGTACGCGCGCCACGCTGCTGGCGTTCTCCAGCGCGCTGCGCACGACCTTGGTCGGGTCGATCACGCCCATCTTCATGATGTCGCCGTACTCGCCCGTGTCGGCGTTGAAGCCGAAGTTCACCTTGGTCTCGGCGCTGACCTTCTTGAGGATCACTTGCGGCTCGTAGCCGGCGTTCTCGGCCAACTGCCGCAGGGGCATGGTAATCGCGTGGCGAACGATGTCGACGCCGGCCTTCTCGCCGTCATCCTTGGACTTGAACGCGTCGAGCGCCTTGCGGGCCCGCACCAGCGCGACGCCGCCGCCGGGAACCACGCCTTCCTCGATCGCCGCCCGGGTGGCGTGCAGCGCGTCCTCGACTCGGGCTTTCTTCTCCTTCAGCTCGGCCTCGGTCGCGGCGCCGACGTTGATCTGCGCCACGCCGCCCGCCAGCTTCGCCAGCCGCTCCTGAAGTTTCTCGCGATCGTAGTCGCTGGTGGTCTGCTCGATCTCGCGGCGAATCTGCTCGATGCGGCCCTTGATCGCGGCGGTGTCCCCGGCGCCCTCGATGAGGGTCGTGTTGTCGGCGTCAACGCGGACGCGCTTGGCCTGGCCGAGGTCGGCGATCGTCACGCCGTCCAGCTCGATGCCCAGGTCCTTGAAGATCGGCTTGGCGCCCGAGAGGATCGCGATGTCCTCGAGCATGGCTTTGCGGCGGTCGCCGTAGGCCGGCGCCTTGACCGCACAGATGTTCAGGATGCCGCGCAGCTTGTTGACCACCAGGGTCGCCAGCGCTTCGCCTTCGACGTCCTCGGCGACCATGAGCAGCGGGCGCTTGGCCTGGGCCACTTTCTCGAGCAGCGGCACGAGCTTGGTGACGCTGCTGATCTTGTCCTCGAAGACCAGCACGAAGCACTTGTCCAGCACGCACTCCATGTCGTCGGGGTTGGTGACGAAGTGCGGGCTGAGATAGCCGCGGTCAAACTGCATGCCCTCGACGACTTCGACCGCGGTCTCAAGGCTCTTGCCTTCCTCGACCGTGACCACGCCGTCCTTGCCGACCTTGGTGAAGCAGTCCGAGAGAATCTCGCCGACGGTGCGGTCGTTGTTCGCGGAGATCGAGGCGATGTTGATGATGTCCTCGGTCTTCTTGACGTCGACCGGCCGCGAGATGTTGCCCAGCTCGGCCACGACGGCGCGAACCGCCGACTCGATGCCGCGGTTGATCGCGTTCGGATCGAATCCCGCGACGACCCGGCGGAGCCCCTCCTTGTAGATCGCTTCCGCAAGAATCGTGGCGGTGGTTGTACCGTCGCCGGCAACGTCGCTGGTCTTGCTGGCGGCCTGCTTGACGAGCTGCGCGCCCATGTTCTGGTACTTGTCGGTGAGCTCGATTTCCTCGGCGACGGTCACGCCGTCCTTGGTGACGTTCGGGGCGCCCCAGCCCTTGTCGAGGATGGCGTTGCGGCCGCGCGGCCCGAAGGTGCTCTTGACCGCTCCGGCCAGTTTCTCGACTCCGCTCAGGATGGCCTGCTGGGCTTCGGTGTCAAAGGCCAACTGCTTCGCCGCCATGAACGTCTCCTTGCGAGTGCCAAACGGGCGCTGGTCCCGTGCGAAATCGTCGAAGTGCGGGCAAACGGGGCCCGCGTACGCCCGACGGCAAACCTCGTGCCACCACGCGATTCTCGCGCGACATCGCGCAACAAGCTTCCCCGTAGCAAGTTAGGTAGTCGCTCGCCCCGCGCGCCCGACACTCCCCTCCTGCCGACTTGTCGCGCCGGCCTGCCACTTTGACAAACGCGAGCACCCCCGCCGCACCCGTTGCCGCCGGCGAAGCTTGCCCGTACTGTCCGCAGAATGCCGAAGCGCGTCCCAGCAGCGCGGTTGCCTGCGGACCAGACCGGCGCGGTTGAATCGCAACAAGATGAGTGACACGGTGTTAGCACAATCCGCCCCGCGTCCCGAGGGGCTGCTGGCCCAGCGCCAGGTCCGTGGATCCGGTCGGTCCGCGGCGCGCGGTGCATTCTGGCGGATGCTGGGCCTGGTCTGGCCGCACCGTCGTGCTCTGACCCTCGGTTTGGTCTTAAGCGTAGGCGTAGCACTGACTTATGCCGCCAGTCTGGGCGGGCTCTACCCCGTGCTGAAGGTCGTGGTGGAAGGCGAAACGCTGCGCAACTGGCTGCTCCAGAAGGCCGCCGACTCGCATGCCTGGTACACGATCGTCCTGCGCGGAATCGCCGGCGCGCTCCCGGTCGACGACACCCCCGCCGCCCGCATGAGCGGACTGCTCGTGCTGATGGGAATTCTGCTGGGCATCAACCTGATCGGGAACGTGTTCCGGGTCGCCAGCCAGTATCTGATTCTTTACGCCTCCCATCGTGCGATGATGGACCTGCGCCGCCGGCTGTACCGCAAGGCCCTGCACGTGCCGCTGACCGATCTCGCCGGCGACGTCTCCGGCCGCGTCAGCTTTTTCATGTCCGACGCGCGCGAGGTCTTTCTCGGCATCGTCACGCTCTTCGGAAAGGTGGCCCGCGAGCCGCTCAAGGCGATCTGCGTACTGGCCGTCGCGCTCTGGATGGATGTGCGCCTGACCCTTGTCGCGATCGCGATCGCGCCCGTCGCGGTCGGTCTGCTCTGGTATTTCGGCCGCAAGGTCCGCAAGTCCACCGTGCGGCTGCTGCAAGGCTACGGCGTCATGCTCGGCGGGCTGGAGGAATCGCTCCAGGGCGTGGACGTGGTGAAGGGGTACGGGCGCGAGGCGCTCGAGCGACGCCGCATGTGGCAGCTCGAGCGGCGGATGCTGCGCCCGCAGCTTCGACTGGCGTGGATTGAGTCCTTCGCGTCGCCGCTGATTGAAGTGGTCGGCGTGCTGATCGCGGCCGGCGGAATCATCTGGCTCGCGTCGCGCGTCTTCGCGCCGGCGGAGCACCCGGACCACATCGCGCCGTCGCATTTCATGACGATGGTCGTGCTGCTCAGCGCCATGCTGGACCCGGTCCGCAAGATCGCCAACGTCTACAACGCCGTGCAGCGCGCCGGGGCGGCCTCGACGCGGCTGTTCGAGTTTCTCGACGCGCCCGAGGAGCAGTCCGCCCAGGGGGCCCGCGCGTTGCCGGGCGGCGCCGCGCCGGCCATCCGCTTCGAGCAACTGACCTTTCGCTACGTGCCCCACCAGGAGCCCGCGGCGCTTCAGAACGTCTCGCTCGACTTCCGCGCGGGCGAGTGCGTCGCGATCGTCGGTCCGAACGGCAGCGGCAAGTCCACGCTGATCAAGATGCTCCCGCGCCTGCTACGACCACAGGAAGGCCGCATTACGATCGGCGGCGTTGAGCTGAACGACATTTCGCTGCGCAGCCTGCGCCAGCAGATCGCCATCGTCTCACAGCGGCCGGTGATTTTCGCGCGCAGCGTCCGCGAGAACATCGCCTACGGCGATCCCGAGGCGACGGACGAGCGCATCCGCGAGGCGGCCCGGCTGGCCTTCGCCGCCGAGTTCATCGAGCCCTGGCCCGAGCAGTATGACACGCTGCTGGGCGAGCACGGCACGAGCATCTCCGGCGGTCAACGACAGCGGATCGCGATCGCGCGGGCATTTCTGAAGCCGGCCGCGATCCTGATCTTCGACGAGGCGACCAGCGAGATCGACGCCGAGAGCGAACGGAAGATTCACACGGCGCTGGACAAGCTCCGTCGCGGCAAGACGACGTTCCTGATCGCACACCGTCACACGGTCATGGAGATGGCGGAGCGGATCGTCGTGATGGATGCCGGCCGAATCGTCGACACGGGAACGCACGCGGAGCTGATCGGCCGCTGCCCGATGTACGTGGCGCTGTATCGCTCACCGGCGCCGCACTGAGCCGGTCGTCGCTTCCGAGCCGCTGCCCCTCGGTTCCAACCGCAGCTCCGATCGCAGGCCGGACATCCGCACCACTTCCGGCAGTGCCCGCGTCGTCGTCAGCACAAACCCCGACGAGCCCGCCAGACGCAGATTGCCGTGCACCGACGCCGGCGGAATCCGCCGCGCGATCGTCGCGCTGCCCGCCGCGAACCCGTCCTTCAACGAGAGCAACACGTCCGGCGTGTGCCGAAAGAGCTCGTGATGAGCGCGCCACAGCCGGACGACCGGGTCCGGGAATTCGTCGGTCGAGGTGCGGGCGAGCCACTCGTCGGCGGTCAGCCAGCGGTCGGCCAGCGACCCGTCTCCAGGCGAGTCCCTTGGCGGAGCACCCAGCCGCAGCGGGTCGCCGGCGATCGTAACGTAGCGAAACCGGCGGGCCTCGTGCTCAATCGAAGCTTCGCCGTCGCGCGCCAGGACACACACGGCGCCGCTCTCATCCACGTAGCTCGCCAACTCGACCGATTCCAGCCGCAGCGCATCGCGCGCCACGCGCTGCGGCTCGCGCGTGTATATACCCGCATAGCTGACCACGCCCCACGCCGGCACGACGCAGTCGCCAGGCCGCTCCAGCCGGTCGCCGACCCGATAGCCGAGCCGTCCCAGCTCCGTCGCAATCGACTGCCACCGGCTGGGTACCAGATTATGGCCGTGATCGGACATCAGGGTGAGCTGCATGTGCCCGCGGCGCTCGTAGATCAGCCGGCGGCAGGCGCGCTCGACCCGCCGCAGCGCCGCGAGATGCCCGTCGCGGCCGAACGTGTGACCGATTCCGGAGGTGCTGACGACGTAGGCCAGGAAGCGCGCTCGATCCGAAGCGTCGAAGTGCTGCATGATCCGCCTGAGCTCGTGATCGAGCCAGCGATAGGGATGATCGTACGCGGACAGGTGCGCGATCGTGTCGAGCGAATAGTCAACCTTGCGCAGCCAGGGAGCTGCGTCGCCGCCGAGGTAGGCACGCACGGCGCTGCTGCGCCGGTGGCCGTCGAAAAAGTCCGACTCAACCGCCGGGCAGGGAATGAGACCGAAGAAATCCGCCAGGCACGGGTCGGTCATGACCGGATAGGGGCTGATGATGCGTGTCGGACGGTCGAACCAGCGCAGCCGGCCGTCGGCCCAGCATTCGTTCACCAGCGCAAAGGGAACGCTGTCCAAGATGATCAGCAGGTGCGGATCGTCAGGTTGCGGCGCGATTGCCGCCCCCGCCACGTCGATCGACGAGCGATCGGTCCCAGCGCCGGAGCCGCTGGGACGCCACGCGACCCACCGCTCGCAGACGCCATCCTCGTTCGGGTCGAAACCCAGGCGCACTACGCAGCCGCGGGCGTCGCGCTGCTCGGCGTACTCGGCCCGGCCGTCGCCGTTCATGTCGAACCACTCGACGCGGCCGACGCCGGCGGCCTCAGTCCGCAGCGGCGTAGCGGGGGCCAACCGCGGCGCGGGTCCTGCGCATCCGCTCAGTAGGACGCCCAGGAGCACGCCCGCCGCGAGGATTGCCCCGCGCGCGCGTGCAAGAGCGCGTGAGGCTTGCCGATCATTCCTGGAAACGAATCGGATCGGGGATCGCTTGCCATCCATTTCGACGGCAAAATACCGCAGGGTCCGGATTCGCGGGAGTGTCCGGCCCACGGGGAGGCCGCTGATGAGACCGTGCATCTGGCTCACGCTGCTGCTCGGGTTCGCCACGTTGCTGCCGATGGGCTGCGAGCGATCACCGACGACCACTCAGCCCGCCGCCGCCCCGAGCGTCGAAACGCCGACGGTGAACCCCGCTCCGCCGCGAACGCCGGCCGAGCGGATCGAAGACCGGCATCAGCGGCGCGAGGCGCGGCGTGACGCCCGCCGACCGGATATCGCCAACGAGCCGCCGGCGACGTCCGCGCCCGCAGAAACACGCGAGCCTCCTTCGGCCGAGGCGCAGGACGAACCCCTGCCCGAAGCGCAGGAGCCGACCGAGCCCGAGCCGATCGACGGCGAGCCCCAGATGGTCGTTCCACCGTCAGAAGCGCTCGACCCGACCTTCGTGGCCCACCCGCTGCGCTGGAGGGCGCCGGAGACCTGGACGAAGCTCGGCGGCGGTCGCACGTTTCGTAAGGCGACTTACGTGCTTCCTCGCGCCGACGGCGACCGCTACGACGGGGAGCTGGCGGTCTGGTATTTCGGCGATCGCGTCGAGGGCGTGGTCGAGGCGAATCTGAGCCGCTGGAAGATGGAATTCAGCGACGAAGCCGACCGGCCCATCAACGACGACCAGGTCGGCATGGAGGCATTCGACGTCGGCGAGCTCCACGTGCGCGTGTACTCGATCGCGGGCCGCTACCGCATGCGCGACTTCGCGACGGAGACGATCGCCGCGCCGCGCGACGGGTACGCGCTGCGCGTCGCAGTGGTCGAGACACCCCACGGGCCGTGGATTTTCCGGGCCCTGGGCCCGGCCAAGACGCTCGCCGGCAACGACGACCGGCTGCGGGCCATGCTGCTCACGGTGGAAGAATAGGCCGGCGAGACGGACGATCGTCGGGGACCTCGCGACGGGAACTTTTCGGTGCGATCCGCGTCCAAACTGGCGTCGACGAGCCACGCCCGCACACCGCCGGCCCTCGGCCAGACGAGTGACGCGGCGCTGGTGTGCCGCGTCCAGGCCGGCGAGGCGGCGGCGTTCAGCCAGCTCGTCGAGCGATATGCGGACCGCGTATTCAACACGTGTCTGCGCATGTCGCGCTGCCACGCCGACGCGGAAGACCTCACGCAGGCCGCTTTCCTGCGTGCTTTCCAGGCGATCGGCCGCTTCGAGGCTCGCAGCGGCTTCTACACCTGGCTCTTTCGCATCGCGGTCAACGTCGTGCTGTCGAGCCGCCGGCGGCTGCGGCTGGAGCGCGATCGCGCGGCCGGCAGCGACGACGCGAACGAAAGCGCCGCCGAGCGAACCATCGAGCACGGCCCCGGTCCGGCGGAGGTTGCGCAACGACATGAATGGAGCGAGCGCGTGGCGGAGGCGTTGGCCCGCGTGGACGAGGAATTCCGGATGGCGGTGGTGCTGAAGGACGTTGAAGATCTTGACTACGCGCAGATCGCCGAGATTCTCGACGTGCCGGTGGGAACCGTGAAGAGCCGCGTTTTCCGCGGCCGAAAGATGCTGCGCGATCTGCTGCGCGACGAGGTGAGCTGAGGTGACGCAGGCCGAGCGCGACAAGCTGCAAGCCGAGCTGTCCGCTTTTCTGGACGGCGAGACCGACGCGGAGGATACGCGCCGGCTCGAAGCGCTGCTGCGCGATTCCGCCGAGGTGCGCGAGCTGCTCGAGGAGCTGCGCTCGGTCGCGAGCGAACTGGCCGCATTGCCGCGCGCAGCGGCCCCGCGCGAGCTGACCGCGCGCATCGCGGCGGCGGTCCTGGAATCGCAGCGTCCGCACGCGCGGACGGCCGGCGCGCCACGCCGCTTGCGCTGGGTGGCGCCGCTGGTCGGCATTGCCGCCGGCGTGCTGCTGTGGTTCTCCGCGCGATCGCTGTTTCCACCGCTGCCGAGCGCAGCACCCCGGTCGCTTGAAAGCGCGAGCGCCGAACGCTCCGCAGGCGCACCGCTCGCGTTGCGGGAGGCCCCAATCGAGGCGGGTCTGCAAGACAAGCTGCGCGGCCTGGGAGATTCGTCGCCGCCGGCCGAGACGCACGATGCCTACGACGCGCAACGCGCGCTGGCGGCGCAGCAGCAGGAGCAACTGCTGGCCATGCTGCGCGGCCCCGTGCGGCGATCGCTCAGCGAGATTCAGTCGGTGTCAAAGCAGGTGCTGGACGCGTGGAAGTTCACGCCTTCGCCGCTCGGCGAGGCCGCGGAATTCGCCGCGGCGCAGACCCCGCAGATCGAGTTTCGCATCGCCCCGAAAACCGCCGAGGAGTACAACAACCTCGTTCAGCAGCTTGACCGCTTGCAGGTCGCATTCGTCGCGACACCCACCACCGGAATTCCGCCGGAGAATCTCGCTTTGTCCCAGCCGGTTTTCGGCGGCGAGTTTGTCGGCGGCCAGGCGGACGCCACGTATGGGCTGCCCGGGGCGCCCAGGCCGCAGGTCTTCGTGACGCGCGCCTACGATCTGCCCGCCGCAACGCTTGAGGGACGCGACCTGCTGCATTGGATCGGCGAGCAGGCGTCGGCGGACGTGTCGGTCACGATGCACTACCGGGCTGAGGGGCTGGCGGCGGTCGAGCACTCGCTCGCCAAGCCGGCCGACGCCGGTGTTCCCGCCGCCGTAGCGCGGGACGCTTCGGCGGGCGGTGCGCTGCGCGATGCAGCCGCGAAGGAAGTGCCGCAGCGCAGGCAGGAGCGGGGGGACGACGATCGGCAGCTCGCGCGCGCCGCGGGCGTGCCGGGCGGTCGCGGCGGGCAGGCTGTGCCGGGCGCGGCGGAGAAAGACCAGCCGACTTCGGCTGCCGCGCGCGATCCGCGGCCACAGCCGGCC
>CAYXIO010000014.1:0-64509 GCA_964465125.1 uncultured Planctomycetales bacterium
CGGTCAAAGAATCGTAAACCCGGAAGCGAGGTTGGCGCATTGCATAGCTTCTCCTTGTTCAGGATGAAACCACACTCGCTCATTCCCAGCACATTGAACTCGTCAGCCGGAGGTCAGGCCGTATCCGCGCAGCCAGGCGTCGGTTCGTGCGTCGCGGCTCAACTCCTCGAGCACGCCTCGCAGTTGGGCCTGCACCGAAGGCTCGCCCTGCAATTCCCGCAGCCGGCGGAACGCGACCGAGCGAATCCCCGGCGTCCTGGCCCACTCGCGGCACACCCGCACCTGCTCGTCGAGCGGCAACCCGGTCAGCACGACCTCGGCCGCCTCCGTCGACTGAAACAGCTCGCTGATGTAGCGATACGCGGCCCGTCGATCGCGCTCGTCCGCCGCCGCAAGCATTTCGCGCGCGTCCTCGCCGCGTCCGCTGCGCAGCGCCAGCTCGAACCGCGGCAGGAAATCGTCCGGACGCTCCAGCGGAGCGTCCCAAAGCACCCGCGGAACCGCCGGCACGCGATAGCGCGACGCCTCGGGCAGGTCCGGTCCCATCCGCCGACGGACCGGAATCGAGATCACGACCCGCGCCCCGGCGGATTCCCAGCCTCGCGAACCGCCGGCCACCGCACCTGCTTCGGCGGACGGCTCAACCCGTGCAATCGGCTCCACGCGATCGGCGGAGACCAGCGCCGCCCCGCCGGGCCGCGAGAAACCCCAGCCCCACGGCCGCGCCATCGCGAGCAGCATCACCGCCGCCGCGATCCCGACACGCGCCCAGCGGATGCGCCGCACGCGCTTCACATCCGGGCGCTCCAGCGCCTGCCGCGCCAGCGCATCTCGATCCTGAATCGAGACCAGCCGGCTGCGCAACGCTGCGTCTCTCAGCAGATCGGCGGCGAGCTCGGCGCGCTGAGCCTCGCTCAGCTCCCCGTCCGCGAATCGCTCCAGCGCCTCGCCGCGCCAGCCTGACCCGGGCGCCTGACTCATGGCAGTTCTCCCAGCTCCACACGCAGCCTGCGCCGCGCCAGGTGCATGCTCGCACGAACCGCTTCGAGCGAGCACCCCAACACCGCGGCGATCGCCTCGTAGCTCAAGTCCTCAACCAGCCGGAGCACGAGTACGGCCCGCTGCTGCGCCGGCAGGCGCTCCACCGCACGTAACGCCGCCGACACCTGCTCTTGTCCGTCGAGCGAATCGCTCCAGTCCGTCCGCGTCACCAGGTCCAGTGCCCAGCGGCCCAGACGGGCGGCCCTCCGACGCAGCCTGCGACGCTGGGCGATCCACTGCCGCACGAGCGTCGTGCGCAGGTATCCGAAATGCTCGACGCGCTCCGGCCGGCGGTCGAGAAGGTGCGCCAGCGTCGCCTGAACGAGATCGTCGGCGTCGTGCGCCGACCCGGTCAGCGCCCGGGCGACCCGGTGCAGCCGCTGCGACAGCTCGGACCAGTTCGTCGATGGCGAAGATTGCATCTCAGGTCGCATCGCGAGTCGCATTTCATCTACCTGGATGCCGCGTGCGTCGCCGCATCAAGTTCCCAGCACCCGTTTCTGAGAAAATCGTACTCCGCCCCGACCCCATTGCCGCGCCAAATCTCGTAACTCCCGCAGAGCAGGCCGGATAGCGCGGGCGGCCAAGCGGCACCGTCGAGCCCCGCGCTGACGCGCCGAAGCTCGTCTGGCAGCGTCGTATAATCCCGCGCTCATGAGCGAAGCGGCATCGCCAGTCATCACTCAGCTCGACGTCCTGGGCATGCACTGCGCCGGTTGCGTTTCCGCGGTCGAAGGGGCGCTGCGGCGCGTTCCCGGCGTCACCTCCGCAAGCGTCAACTTGTCGACCGAGCGGGCCACGGTCTCGTCGGCGGCGCCGATCGAACCTGACAGGCTGATCGCCGCCCTGCGCGACGCCGGCTACGATGGATTGCCGGCAACCGAGGCGACGGACGCGGTCGAGCAGCGCCGCAGGCGACGCGCCGCAGCGCTCGCCGATCAGCGTCGCCGGCTGTTCGCGGCTCTGCTGCTCGGCCTTCCGGTGATGGCGCTGCACATGTTCGCGCACACAGCGCACCACGTCTGGGTCTGGTGGGCGCAGGGCGCGCTCACCGCGGCCGCCATCGTCATCGCGGCGGGGCCGATGCTGCTCGGCGCCGCGCGGGCGCTGCGCTCCGGTTCGGGCAACATGGACCTGCTCGTCTCACTCGGAACGCTGGTGGCCTTCGGCAGCGGCATGGTCGGGCTCACAACGCATGCACCGAACCTGATCCTGTTCGACGCCGCCGCGATGATCGTGATGTTCGTCTCGTTGGGGAAGTATTTCGAAGCCCAGGCGCGCGGCCAGGCGTCCGCGGCGCTGGAAGCGCTGCTCTCGCGAATCCCGCGCCGCGCCCTGCGTGTTGTCGATGGCCAGGTCGAAGAGGTCACGATCGACGACGTGCGCGTCGGCGACGTGCTGCGCATCGCGGCCCACAGCACCGTGCCCGTCGACGGTGAAATCGCCGACGGACACGTAACCGTAGACGAGTCGATGCTCACCGGCGAACCCCTGCCGGTTGAGCGCGGCGTGGGACAGCGCGTGCTCGGCGGCACTCAGGTCAGCGCAGGTTTGGCCGATCTCCGCGCGGTCGCAACGGGCCGCACCTCCGCCGCCGCACGCATCGCCAGGCTCGTTGAAGACGCACAGGCCAAGCGCCCGCCCTGGCAGCGGCTGGCCGATCGCGCCGCGGCGATTTTCGTCCCCGTAGTGCTGAGCCTGTCGGCCATCACCTTTCTGGGTTGGTGGTTGAGCGGCTCGCGCGACGCGGTCGCCGCCGTCGAGCGCGCCATCGCCGTGCTCGTCGTCGCGTGCCCCTGCGCCATGGGCCTGGCGATTCCGACCGCCGTGCTGGTGGGAACCACGCGCGCGGCGCAGCGCGGCATTCTCGTGCGTGATCCGTCGGCGCTCGAAGCGGCCGGCGAGGTCCGCGAGGTGCTGCTCGACAAGACTGGCACCCTCACGCTCGGCCGCCCCACGCTTTCCGCGGTTGTGCTGCTCGATCATGGGCACGCGACGGTGATTCAGCGCCCGGCCGAGAGCGCCGACGCACGTGCGGCCATTCGGCTGGCGGCGTCGCTCGAACGCGTCAGTCAGCACCCGCTGGCCACGGCGATGCTCGCCGCGGCCGACGCGATGAAGCTGACCCTCGCCGACCCCCGCCGCTTCCACAGCGAGCCCGGCGCGGGGCTGCGCGGCGTACTCGAAGGGGAGCCCGTACTGGTCGGAACATCCGCCTGGCTCGCGGCCAACGGCATTCGCGTCGATGGATTGTCAGCGTCCGCGGACGCGCTCGCCGAGCAGGGCGCCAGCGTCGTTTGGGTTGCGCACCGCGGCACCGCGATCGCGCAGCTTTGCTTCCGCGACCCGCCTCACCCGGACAGCGCCGCGGCGCTGACGGAGCTTCATTCGCTCGGGGTGCGCACGCGCATCCTCTCGGGCGACCGCGCCGCCGCGGTCCGCACCCTTGCTGCCGAGCTGGGCGCGCGCGACTTCGAAGCCGAGTTGCGACCGGACCAGAAGCTCGAACGCGTGCGCGCCGCCCGAGCCGCGCGCCGCGTCGTCGCGATGGTCGGCGACGGCGTGAACGACGCGCCCGCCCTGGCCGCCGCCACCGTAGGCATCGCCATCGGTGCCGGCGCGGACGTGGCCCGCGAAAGCGCCGACATCTGCCTGGTCGGTCACTCGCCCAGGCTGATCCCGGCCGCCATCCGCATCGCCCGCAGCACGACGCGCGTCATGCGGCAGAATCTGTTCTGGGCGTTCGCCTACAACCTGCTGATGCTGCCGGCCGCGATCTTCAGCCCGATCTCGCCTGGCTGGGCTACCGCCGCCATGATGCTCAGCTCGCTGACGGTGGTCGGCAATTCGCTGCGGCTGCGGCGAATGGACTGAGCCGCGCGCCGCGGCACACGCCGAAAGACGCGCGGGCCTGCGCCGCCGTCTCCGGCCAGGCGCAAGCCCGCGGTGAGCTCGGCGCAAGGCGCGACGAGCTAGCAACTCGTTCCGAACCGCACGAGCAGCTCGCTGAGGTCGTCGAGGTCGACGTCGCCGTCGCCGTCCAGGTCGCCCTGCTCATACGTTGCGCCGCTGGTCGTGCCGAAGGACGACAGCAGCGCCGAAAGATCGAGCAGGTCGATGCTCAGGTCGCCGTTCAGGTCGCCGATGCAGGGCACGCACAGAACGCGCTGTACCTTCAGATCGTCGATGGCGGCCTCGACCACCGAGCCCGTGCCCTCGTCGCCGGCAATGAACCTCAGGCGCACCGTCGCGCTGGGCGCAACCACCTCCGAGAGCACGAGTTCATGGAACCGCCAGCCGCCATCGGTCTCAGGCCCGCTCGGCCCCACGACCTCCACGGGCGCCCACGTCGCACCGTCATCGTTGGAGATGTCGACGTACAGGATGTCCGTGTCCGGGGCGCCGCCCAGGTCATTCGAGAACCACCGCCAATAGCTGACGATGGCGTCGGACGCGTCGCTCAGGTCGTAGACCGCGGAGGTGAGCGTGGTGTGCCCGTTGTCCAGGTCGTACGAACCCACGGATGTGCCGGCGCGGCCGTCCGTCACCCAGCAGGCCACACCCGGATCAGGCGTCACGTCGTCGCCGGGTTGCGCCGCCGTCGGCTCCGGGTCCATGCGGGTCCAGAGGCCGGTCGTCGCCGTGTCGCCCGCCGCGCCGACGGTCCAGCCGCTGTCGGCCTCAAACGTCTCGTCAACCATCACCTCGACCGAGGTCGCGACATTCGCCGCATAGGCGTTCGGCGGAGGCGCGCATCCGCCGGGGTCGTAGATGCGCCGGCCGTCGGTCGCCATCACGCTCATGTAGAAAGCAACCACGACGCCGCAGTCCGCGCCGGGCAGGCTCGCCTGAAACAGGTTCGCAGCCAGGTCGCTCATCGGAGTTGTCTGCCAGGCCGCGTCGACGTTGTAGTGCAGTAGCCCGGTGCCGGCGACCGGCCCGACGCCGCCCTGATCCGGCACCTCGACTCGGTACGTCGCGCCGCTCGCGGGGTGGACCGTGGTGGGAAGACCGTCGGGATAGCTGAACGTCAAGGCCGTCCCCGTGCACACGCCCAGCGGCGAGGCCAGGGCCGCCTGCAAGCCGGCGTGGTTCGCGCCCGTGCCCTGATTCGCCCCGCCCCCGCTGCTGCATCCCGCGTGCGTGTGAATCCCGATCGCGTAACCGGTGCTCTCGTTGATGACCGGCGAACCGGAGTTCCCGCCGGTCGTGTCCGTCGCATACTGCACGGTCGTGCCCAGCAGCGCTGAGTACGGACCCGTATGCGTCTTCTGCACCTGGTTCCAGGTCAGCGAGACCGGCGAACTGACCGTGCCGTAGCCGGTAATGCGGATCTGCTGCCCCTGCACCGCCGGCGGCGGAACGACCGTGAACGCGTCCTGCTGCGCCTGAAACGGCGTCAGGCCGGTGTTGGAGTTGGGAAAGCACCCGAAGTAGCTCCAGTCGTTCCCGATCCCCCCGTTGGTGTACTGCATCGAGGCGTTATCGACCGAGTACTGATCCTCGGGCGGCGGATGAACGATCGTTCCGTTCGAGTTCGACAGCGGAACGTTGAATTCGACCACGTCCAGCGACCCGCCGCTGGCGCAATGGCCCGCGCTGAGCAGGCAGCGATTGCAGTCGGTGATGAGCCAGGCCGTGCAGCCGACCGGAACGGCGCGTCCGGCCCGCGGATCGTCGGAAAGCTGCCGATCATCGGTCGTTCCGCAGATGCTGCGCGTGCCCCCGGCCTGGTCGAATCCGACGGTCACGCGCGACATGCGAACGCGGTTAAGCCCCGTGTTCGGAAACGCGATCAGCTCGAGCTCCACCGTCTCCCCGTTGAGATACGCCGACGTGTTGCGCCACTGCCGCACGTGCACCGCATTGAGGTACTGCGTGGCGCCGTCCGCCGACGAGCGGATCACGAGGTACGACGCGTCGCCGTTCGCCACGCTGCCGGTCAGGGCCGCCTCGTCGAATTGCAGCCGCAGCCAGGCGGCGTCCGCGACGCTGACCAGCGCCGAGAAGACGACCTGCGGCGCGTCCGTGGTGTTTTCCACCCAGCCGGAATCGACGTCGACCGGGAAGATCTCGCTGGGCAGCGGAGCTTGTGACGTCTGGGCCAGCACCAGACCCCCGGATGCAAGAGCGACGGCTGCGCCGGCCCACCAGCGCGCGAATCGTGTACACATCTTCTCACCCCAATTCCCAGATTGCCGCGCGCCGGACGGACGGCCCGCGCTCGCTGCGATCGTGCCAGGAGAGGAACGCTGCTCGCCCAGACTGCTACGGTAGCGAGTGCCGGCGACGCAATCAACGCGCAGTCCTATTCGGACCCCGACTCAGGAGCGGGAAACCCGACGGGTGAACCGCGACGGGGGAACCGAACGACGTGAACGGCGGTCAGGTCGCCGCGGAATGAACCTGCCGCCCCGCGACCCAGGTCTCGCGAATCGCCGCCGGCCCCGAGCACATCAGGAACTGCGTGAGCAGCGTCTCCGGCGTGGCTCGCTCAAACGCCGCGTGATTCAGGTCGATCGCGAAGAAATCAGCGGCCAGTCCGGCCGCGATTTCGCCCGCCGACAATCGCAGAGCCGCGGCCCCGTTGCGCGTGCCGCAATTCCACAGCACGGCGGCGAGGTCGCCCTCCGCGCCGGCCAGCACCCCGCGCCGCTGATGCCGCAGGCGCTGCACGAACTCCATCCAACGCAGCTCCTCGCAGAAATCCAGCCGCAGATTGCAGTCTGAGCCGATGCACAGCGCATCGGGCCGGCAAAGGACGCGCGCCAGGTCGGCGATTCCGTCCCCGAGGTTGCCCTCGGTCCCCGGGCAGACGCACACCCGCGCTCCGCGGCTGAGATACTCGTCCATCAGCGCGCCGTGCGTGTGCGTGGCGTGAATCGCCGTGAAGCGGTCGTCCACCGCGACGTTGTCGAGCAGCCAGCGCATCGGCGGAACGCCGTACGCCGCCTGGCACTCCCCCATCTCGCGAATCTGCTCCTCGACGTGCATGTGCATGGGCCAGGACCGCCGGGCGGCTTCGTGCGAAAGCGCGATCAGGTCTTCGGTCGGGACCGCCCGCACGCTGTGCGGCGCGATTGCGAGCGTCTGGGTGCGCGGATCGAGCCGGCCCGCCAGCCGGTCGAGTTGTTCGAGAAAACCGTCGACGCTGGGCGTGCTGAATCGCCGCTGGCCGCCTTGCAGCGGCGTGCCGATCGAGCCGGTGCGGTAGTACGACTGGAGCAGCACGAGCCGGATTCCGGCCGCCGACGCGGCCCGCAGCAGCGCGTCGTCGAGTTCGAAGTCGCAGCGCTGCGGATCGCGGTGATGAAGGTAGTGAAACTCGCCGACGCTGGTGACCCCGGCCGCGAGCATGTCGCGATAGACGCGTGTGCAGATGGCTTCAAACGACGCGGGATCGAGCCGCTCGACGAGGTCGTACATGTGCTCGCGCCATGACCAGAAGTTGCCCGCGGCGCCGCCGTATTTCTCCGCCAGCCCGCGCAATCCGCGCTGAAAGGCGTGGCTGTGCACATTGATGAAGCCAGGCAGCAGGGCCCGGCCGGCGAGCCGTTGCGCGCCGCGCTGCGCCTGATCGAGGGCGGCGATTCGGCCGCTGCGGGCGTCGATGCCGACGCTGATTCCGGAGACGAATCCGCCGCCGGCGTAGGTGAGATCGGCCTCGAGCCAGTGGAGCGAAGGGGTCATGCGTCGGCGACTCCGCAGAAGCGCATGATGACGGTATCGAGCCTTCGCCCGCCGGCCTCGAATTCGCCCAGCCCGATCGACTCATTGGCGCGGTGCCCGTACTCCATGTCGCCGGCGCCGAAGAGCACGCAATCGAAGCCCACCGCCGCCAACGGGCCGCCGTCGCTCGCATACGAGACCCCCAGCGATTCGGCCTGCCCCAACAGATCGCAAAGAATCCGGTTGATGCGCGCCTCAGGCGGACAGAGCATCGGCGGGTTGTCGTTGATCACCTCCAGCCGAGCATCGTCCGCCCAAGCTGCTGAAACACCGCCGATCGCAGCCCGAATCTCGTTCAGCGCGGCTTCCGACCGCTGCCCAGGCAGCAGCCGAACGCCGAAGGCGATCTCGCACGAATCCGGCACGATGTTCAGCGCTCCGCCGCCGGCGATTCGGGCCACGTTCAGGACGGGGAACGGGCACTCGGCGAATGCGGCGCTGCTCTCCACCCGCACCGAGCGCCACGCTTCGGCTTGCGCGACGAGTGCTCGAACGATCTCGGCGGCGCGCCCGATCGCGTTCACGCCCAACTGCGGATAGCCGCTGTGCGCCGACCTGCCGCGCACCGCGACGCGCGCCTTGAGGTGTCCCTTGTTCATGCGCACGGCGCGAAGCTGAGTCGGCTCGCCGATCAGCACGTCGCGCGGCAGCACGGCCAGCGCCGCCGGCGAATCCAGAAGCTGCTGCGCGCCGACGCCGCCGATCTCCTCGTCCGCGGTCAGCAGCAGAGCCAGCGGCGCCCGCAGCGCGGAGGCTGACGCGGCAACCACCCGGTTCATGGCGAGCGCCACAAACGAGAGCATGTCGACGGTTCCGCGGCCCACCAGCCGCCCGGCCCGTTCGGTCAGCGTAAACGGATCGCTCTCCCAGCCGGGATCGTCCGCCGGCACGACGTCCAGGTGCCCGCACAGCGTCAGCCCGTCCGCATCGGCGGACGGGGAGATGCCGCGCCCACGCAGGCGCCCGTCGGCCGAAGACAGCCGATCCAGCGGCCCTTTCCACGCGACCAGGTTCACCTTCTGACCGTCCGCGTAGTCATGCCGGCGAACGGTGCAGCCGCCCGCTTCGAGGTACTCCGACACAAAATCGGCGATCGGGAGGTTGGAATCGCGCGAGACGGGGGCAAACCGCATGAGGCGCGCCAGCAATTCACGATCACGGAGACGGTTCGCGGAGTCAGACATGAGCGAATCGTACTCGCGGCTCCGAATCCCGCCAGCGACCCCCGTCCTCCGCCGCGCCTCCCAAGCAAACAAACCGTTCGAAAGGCGCCGCTACTTCGCGTCCGTCGCTTCGCGCCGCCGAAGGGCCTCGCGGCGACGCTGTTCGTAGACTTCCTCGCACTCCGGCGCGCGCAGGTACATCGGCACGATCTGCTCCGGCGATTGCAGCCACCCCTGGCCCGCGAGCAAGCGGCCGAGCTCCAATGCCCGGACCGCGTCCGGCCGCGCCGCCTCTTCGCTCGCCCACAGCAGCCCGTCTCCACGGCATGCGTCGGCGTTGCGGCGTACGGCGTCACCGAGCAATACACAGGGGCGCGCCAGCTCAGCGACGAATTCGCCGACCGCCCGCAGCGCCGGCTCGCGCGCCCGGCGCCAACACGCGCCCGCGGCCCCATCCGCGCCGCCGCGCGCGTACGCAGCGCTATACGCGTGCCCGGCCTTGGCATTGACCATCACGCCGGCGAATCGGACGCCATCGTCGGCCGACACCGCGTTTTGCGCGATAACGTCGAGCGAGCAGACTCCCGCGACTGCACAGCCGGCCACCGCCTGGGTCATGCGCGCGACCGTCGCCGCCACGCGCAGCCCGGTGAAACTACCCGGACCGCATGACCAGCAGAGCAGGTCAAGCTGGCGCAGCCCGATCTGAGCATCGTTGAGCAACGACTGGATCGCCGGGAATAGCTCAGCAGAGCCGCGCTGCGCCGGACTGAGCCGCCGGACGAAAATCTCACCCCCATCGACCCGCAGCGCCACGCTCGCGGCAGTCGACGACGTCTCCAGCGCGAGAATTCGGCGGTACTCGCTCATGCCCTGGCTCCGCGACGAATGCGGCGGGCTACGCGTCGTCGCTGCCTGGCTCGTCGTCCGTCCCCGCGGTCGCGGAGTCGTCTTGCGGACCGGGCGCGGTCTCCTCGCCACTCGACGGCGCCGAGCCGCTCGGGCCGCCGGCGGCGCTGTCGCCTCCGTTCTCTTCCTTGACCACCTTGGCCACGGCGACCACGCTGTCGTCGTCCGCGACGCGGATCAGCCGGACACCCTGCGTGGCGCGGCCGATCTCGCGAAGCTGGTCGACCGTCATGCGCAGCAGCGTGCCCTTGCCGGTGATCAGCATCAGCTCGTCGTCGCTCGTCACCGCCCGCAGCGCGACCACGCGTCCGTTCTTGTCGGTGACGCGGACGTTAATCACGCCCTTGCCGCCGCGGCGGGTAAGCCGGTATTCGTCGACCTCGGTTCGCTTTCCGAAGCCCTTGTCGCAGACGGTCAGCACGCTCATGCCGGCGCTGATCGCGGCCATGTCGACGACGCGGTCCTCCTCGCGCAGGTCGATGCCGCGCACGCCGCGGGCCGAGCGGCCCATCGGGCGCACGTCGTCCTCCTTGAAGCGGCAGGCCATGCCCTCGCGCGTGCCGAGCACGATTTCCTGCGTGCCGTCGGTCAGCGCCACGCCGATCAGCGAATCGTCGGCATCCAGCGTGATGGCCTGGATTCCGCTCGGCCGAGGATTCGAGAAGGCATTCAGCGGCGTCTTTTTCACCACGCCGCGCTCGGTCGCGAAGAAGACGTACTTCTCCTCGAACTCCTTGACGGGCAGGACGGCCATGTGCCGCTCGCCGGACTGCATGGTGAGTACGTTGGCGAGCGATCGGCCGCGGCTGGTGCGCGAGCCGCTGGGCAGATCGTAGACGCGCAGCCAGTAGATCCGTCCGCGGTTGGTGAACACCAGCATGTAGTCGTGAGTGCTGGCGACGTGCATGTGCTCGATGAAGTCGCCGTCCTTGTTGTCGGTTCCCTTGACGCCTTTGCCGCCGCGGCCCTGGCTGCGGAATGCGTCCGCCGGCACGCGCTTGATGTAGCCCGCGTGTGAGATGGTGACGACGACGTCTTCGCGCTCGATCAACTGCGCCACGTCGACGTCGCCCACGGCTCCGCTGATCTGCGTGCGGCGCGGCTCGCCGTACTTGTCGCGCAGCTCGCGCAGGTCCTCGGAGATGATGTCGAGCACGCGCCGCTCGTCGGAGAGAATCAGCTCGTAGTCGGCGATTTCGCTGGTCAGCTCGGAGTATTCGCGGGCGAGCTGCTCGATCTCCAGCCCGGTCAGCTTGCGCAACTGCATCGCCAGGATCGCGTCCGCCTGGGTGTGCGTCAGGGTCTGATCGCTGCTGATGCAGCGCGCCGCGAACGCCTCCGGCAGCAGCTTGCGCACCGTCGCCTGCTCCGAAAGCCGCAGCGGCCGCCGCATCAGCGCCTGGCGCGCCGCGTCGACGTTGGGCGAGCTGCGGATCAGCGCGATGATCTCGTCGATGTCGGCGACGGCCAGAATCAGGCCTTCGAGCACGTGGGCGCGCTGCCGGGCCTTGCGCAGCAGGAAGCCCGTGCGCCGGCGGATGACGTTCACGCGGTGCAGCACGAACTGCTCGATCAACTGTTTGAGCGAGAGCGTCCGCGGCACGCGATTCACCAGCACGATGTTCATCGCGTGCACGTTGCTTTGCAGCGGGGTGTACTTCCAGAGCTGATTGATGACGACGTTGGGGTTGGCGTCTTTCTTGAGCGCGAGCACCAGCCGCACAAGCTTGTCGCGGCCGGATTCGTCGCGCAGATCGTCGACGCCGGTGAGGTTGTCGGCCTCGATCGCCTCGAGGATCTTGTCCTTCACCGTGGGCAGAAGAATGCCGTAGGGGATCTCATCGACGACCACCTGGAGCCGGCCGTTCTTGAGCTCCTCCACGCGCACCACGCCGCGAACCGTGATCGAGCCGCGTCCGGTCGCGTACACGTCGCGCACGCCGCCCAGCCCGCAGATCACGCCCCCGGTCGGAAAATCCGGCGCCTTGACGTGCTGCATCAGGTCGTCGAGCGAGAGGTCGTGATCGTCGATCCAGGCGATGATCGCGTCGCAGATTTCGGCGAGGTTCTGCGGCAGCAGGCGCGTCGCCATGCCGACCGCGATGCCTTCCGAACCGTTGACCAGCAGGTTGGGGAACTTGCCGGGCAGAACGACGGGCTCCTGCCGCGTGCCATCGTAGTTGTCCTCGAAGTCGACCGTCTCGCGGTCGATGTCGGCCAGCATTTCCGCGGCCGGTCGCGCCAGGCGCGCCTCCGTGTAGCGCATCGCCGCCGGGGGATCGCCGTCGATCGAGCCGAAGTTGCCGTGCGGATCGACCAGCAGGTGCCGCATGGCCCATTCCTGTCCCATGCGCACCAGCGTCGGATAGATGACGCCCTCGCCGTGCGGGTGGTAGTTACCGCTCGTGTCGCCGCAGATCTTCGCGCATTTGCGGTGCTTGGCGGCGGGCCCGAGATTCAGATCGTGCATCGCGACCAGGATGCGCCGCTGCGACGGCTTGAGCCCGTCGCGCACGTCCGGCAGCGCACGGGCCATGATCACGCTCATCGCATAGGTGAGGTACGAGTCCTCCATTTCGCGCGTGATGGGCGTCGGAAGAAGCTGCGAAGCGGGTTTGTCACTCATGCACGATCACCTTTTGCGCCAAGGCCATGGCGGCATCCGGGTTCGCGTTTCAGGCGGCTCGATGCGGGCTGCCCGCGAGCGGCTGGCCGCCGCGCCGCGCGCCCGGGCATCGAAGACCCGAATCCGGCGCGAATTGTAGGGCGAAACGGCCGCTTTCGCACGCGGTCAGTTGCCACGCAACCTTCGATCAGTGCTGCGCTTGCGAGTCGCCCGCAAAGGGCGATGAGTCCGCCGCGGACGCGGCCGCGGCAGTGGCCCTTGACAAATACGTACATTACCCTAACATGCGTCGGGTGCCGAGACACTCGCGGCTGGAGCCGAGGCTCACGAACACAGGGGCTACGCCCCGATTCCGGACACGCTGTGCCGGCACCGCTAAAATGAGAATGCTCGACGGCGGGCGCGGCGCCGCATCGGATTTGCCGTGCATCAAGGCGGCCGATCGAGTGAACAATCTCTGTGTTCTGGAACCGGGAATCTCTTACCCCAAGGAGCTTTGCATGAGTCTGCGAAGTACATGGATGCGCGGCGCGATGGCGGGTCTGTTGGTGGCGGCGCTCGGTGTGACCGCGCTCGCCCAGGAGCACGGCCAGAAGCCGGACGCCAAGCCCGCCGCCAAGCAGGACACGGCCAAGCACGAGCAGCACAAGGCCGGCGAGGCGCCCGCCATGGATGAGAAGGCCATGGCCGAGATGATGGCCCAGATGGAGAAGCTCGGCACCCCAGGCGACAACCACAAGCTGCTCAACTACATGGTCGGAGACTGGGCCTACATCAACAAGTGCTGGATGGATCCCAGCCAGCCCGCGGATGAGTCCAAGGGCACGATGAAATGCAAGTCGATCTACGGCGGCCGCTACTTCGTCGCCGAGCACCGCGGCACCTTCAAGATGCCCGGACCCGACGGCAAGATGGTCGAACGCGATTTCGAAGGCACCGCCGTCTGCGGCTACGACAATGTCAAGCAGGCCTTCGTCAGCACCTGGATCGACAACTTCAGCACGGGCGTCTACGCGTTCAATGGCACCTATGATGCGCCCAGCAAGACGTTCACCTACGGCGGCGAGATGATCTACATGCCGGACATGAAGTGCAAGGTCCGCGAGGTGATCAAGATCGTCGACAAGAACACTCACGTCATGGAGTGGTACGAGGACCGCGGCGAGGGCGAGGTGAAGACCATGGAGATCACCTACACGCGCAGCACGCCGCCGCCGACCAACTGACGCTGACGGCACGAGCAATTCCGCGGCAAGCCAACCAGCGGCGGTGGGATCAAGCGTCCGACCGCCGCCTGCATTTCAAGTCGCGCTGCCCCCGCCGCTACGGCCCGACGTTCGGCGGAATCTCGCCCTCTCGCCCGAGCAGCTTGTAGGTTTCCTCGAGCGCCTCGCGAAACTCGTAGTAGCTCATCCACCGAACGTGAGCATCGGCGAAAAGCACATGGGTGCCCTCGTTCGAGGCGATCTTCTCGTACGCGACGATCGTCTGCGCCGGCCGCTGCAACCGCGTCAACTGAAGGCCGGGGATGTACACATACGACACCGCGCCCTGATCGGGCTGCAACGGCGAGCGCAGCACGTCTTCACCCTGTAGATACTGCTTGTCGAGCAGCGCCTGGAGCGAATCCGGGAAACGATCCTGGTTGTCCACCGCGTACATGTGCAAGCCCATGCCAATCTGCCGCAGATTCGACATGCTCTTCACGCGCTTGGCCTGCTCACGCGCCCGAGACAGAGACGGCAGCAGCACCGAAATCAACACCGCGACCGCGGCCGCCGAGCCGGCCGCAAGGCTGGCGCCGCGCGTTTCATACAGCACTCCGTCCGCCGTCGTCCGCGCCGTCGAACTCGAGTAGCGCGGCCCCTTGAGAAACGTCGACAGGTGCGGAAGCCGGGCCAGCGCTTCCGGCTTCTGCGGCGACATCGACGCCAATGCGGCAACGCCGTGCGTCAGCAGCCCGTGCACCATGTGCATCAGGTAGTGCGTGTCGGCCGTGTCGAACCCGATCAGCGGATCCGAGCTCGCCGCGAGAGCGGCGCGAACGCCGGCATCATCGATCAGCCGCGGGCCGCGCGTCGCCGGGTCGATCTCGTCGGCGGCGATCGCGACCGTTTGCGGCAGCAGTCCGAACACGAAGCGACCGTCCGCGAACGTCCACGCCGGCGCGACCGGACTCGGCACGCCCCCGATCACCACGTAGTGAACCGTGCGAGCGCCGCTCTCCACCTCGTTGGCGCTCAGTTGCACGCCTTGCTGCGCCAGGATCGGCGTAAGAATCTCCACCAGCCGCAGCAGGATGCCATTCAGCCGCTTCGCGTCATTCGCTTCGGCCACCAGCACCGTGCCCGAGCCGTAGAACCCGCCGTGCGCCGGCGTGTCGAACAACGCCCAGGTGTCGCCGAGCGCGGGCAGCAGGTCATCCGTGATGGAGAAGCCGACCACGGCCCGCGCCGCGCTCAGCCCGCCTTCGACCTGCGGCAGGAGATCGGGGTTCACCGACTCGATGACCGATTGCGCCTCGTTCCAAAGCGCCAGCAGGTCCAGGTTCGAGACCGAGCCCCAGTACAGACCGGCCGGAAGCAGCTTCAGGTCGTCCTCGCTCAGCGGCTTCTGATCCAGCAGCTTCAGCAGGCCGCGGCGCGGGCCCTCCAGGCGCACGAAGGTCTGGGACGACGTGTCTTCGCCAGCGATCGTCTGCGCGTAGATCGACTGCACGCCCTCGATGCGCAGCGCGTCCATCAGCCTCGCCGCCCACGGTTCGTTCTCCGCAGCCGCTGCGAGCCCCGGCTTGGCAAACTGCTCGACCAGCGCTCGCACATCGGCGAAAAACACCATCCCCGCCCCGCTCGACGGAGTGATCGGCCCCAGCGCGGATTTCATCGCCGCGCTGCCGGCCAGCGAAGCGCCGCCCTTGCCGATCCGCGAAACCAGCGCGCCGAGCGTATCAGCATCCGCATCCGACACGATCAGCAGATAGCCGGCGGGCGTCGCAGTCCAGGCCGCCAGGGGCTTCTCACTCTCATCCGACAAGCGGTGCAGCGTGGCGCCGCCGATCGCCAGGGTGCGCGTGTCATCGGGCTTGCCGGCCATCGCCGAAACCTGGGCCTCGAACGCGTCGCGCTGATCGCCGGGATTGACAAGCGACAGGAGCGTCAGGCCCGGACCGTCGCCTTTCGCCGGCGTGTGATACAGCGCCGCCCCGCCCTGCGCGCGCAGCGCCATCAACGCGAGTGCGGCAAGCTCGGACGCCACCCGCACGTCGCGGTCGTCCTCGCCCAGCAGTTGAATCAGGTCTCGAACCGCACCGGGGCTGACTTCGTCAAGCCCCCACGCATGCCCGAGGTCGTTCCAGCCCAGATACGCCACCGCGCCGTCCGGCAGCTTGTCCGCGGCGGCCGGCTCGGCGGCACGCAGGCGCAGGGCCTCCGGGGCGAAGATCATTAGGAAGCAGCCAAACAACAATACGATCGAACGCTCACGGGTTCGCATGGCACGCACTCCATCGACTCGGGATTGAACGGAAAGCCGGCCGGTTTGAGCGAAGAGTTGGCCGATAGGGCAGCCCGCACGGGAAGGAGCGCGGAAGCGAACCGCAACTGCGCACGACCGCAGCTTCGCGAGGTCGGCTCATCCGCGTATCCCTGCCGCGCGTTCACGCAGGCCGCGCTAGCGCCGCAACGCCGCCGGCGCTACCGCAAACCACCCTGCGGGCATGATACACGAGTCGCCCGGGCCGCGCCGTCCTGCTTCACTCGCTATTCGCTCTTCGCTATTCGCAATGCGCTATTCAGCACGCTATTCGCGCCCGTGCAGCATCTTCTTCATCAGCGGCGTGAGCGGGAATAGCACCACGCCGGCCACGACCGACGAGATTACAAAGAGCATGAAGAAGTCGGCCTGCCCGCCCAGGTTCCAGGGCAGCTTGTACTTGCCCTGCTCGATCGCCTCGACCGTGCTGGCGAGGTAGCCGCCGGCAAGGTGCGCGATGAAGCTCGACACGAACCAGATGCCCATCAGCAGCGAGACAAACCGCACCGGCGCCACCCGTGTCACGAACGCCAACCCCGTCGGCGAGAGGCACAGTTCGCCGACCGTGTGCCAGAAGTAGGTCATGATCAGGAAAAAGATCGAGACCTGGGCACCGCCGATCGCCAGCCGCCCGGCCCAGACCATGAACAGGAACCCAAAGCCCACGAACATCAGCCCCAGCGCGATCTTGATCGACTGCGACGGGTCCATGTTCCGCCGGCCGAGCCAGGACCAGATGCCGGCGAACACCGGCGAAAGCAGCAGGATGCAGACCGGGTTGACCCACTGGAACCATCCCGCGGGGAACTCCCAGCCCCAGATCATGCGGTCGGTCTTCTGGAACGCGAACAGATTCAGCGAGGTGCCGGCCTGCTCAAACGCCAGCCAGAAGATCGCGTTGAAGAGCATGAAGATGAAGATCGCGGCGGTCGGCCCGCGGTCGCCACGCTGCTGGATCATTACGAACCAGATCGCCGCCAGCGCCACCGCGCCCGCCAGGCCCAGCGTAATCCCCAGCCCGATGGTGGGATTCTCGGCAATGAAATCGGAGAGTCTTTGATTGACGGTCGCGAGCAGGCGGTAGTGATACGCGAGGGCGAACAGGGCGGAGACCACCAGGCCCGTCAGGATGAACAGCGGGGCCACGCCGCCCTTTCCCCGGGGGGGCTCGCCAATGCCCTTCAGGTAAGTCGGACGGCCGAGCTGGTAGATCCCGAGTCCGGCGAGCATGCCCACTGCCGCCGCCCCGAAACCCCAGTGCCAGCCGATCTTCTCGCCCAGCAGCGGGCAGATGAGCTGCCCGAGAAACGCGCCGAGATTGATGCCCATGTAGAAGATGGCAAAGCCGGCGTCACGCCGCGGGTCGTGCTCGCGGTAAAGCTGCCCGACCATCACCGAGACGCTCGGCTTGAAGTGCCCCGTCCCGATCACGATCAGCGCCAGCCCGAAGACGAATACCGACATGCCGAGATCGCTGTGGTTCAGGTCGCCGATCCCCGTCAGCCCGAGCACGATGTGGCCCATCGCGATCAGCAGGCCACCCACGAACATCGAGCGGTGCGTCCCGATCAGCTTGTCCGCGATGATGCCGCCCAGCACCGGCAGCAGATACACCATCCCGCCGTACCAGCCCATCAGGATGCTGCCGTCGGCGTTGGACCAGCCGCGTCCCGGATTCGCGCCCATCATGTTCGCGACCAGGTAGAGAATCAGGATGGCCTTCATGCCGTAGAATGAGAACCGCTCCCACATTTCGACGATGAACAGAAGATACAGACCGCGCGGGTGGCTGACCGGCACGTCGGCGGGTGTGGCCGCTGCGGCCGCCGCCGGGCCGCTCTGCTGCTGATTCATGCTCGAAACCTCGCTGGCTGCGGAATCGCGAAACGAAGTGTAGCAGCATAACGCCCGCCCGGGCCCTCAACCACACGCCCGCGGGCCACGCAGCCAGCCGCACCGCGCGCCGCCCGCCGGCCGCCGCCATGCCTAAACGACTTCGGCAGGTTCGTCCGGCGCGGACAGCCCAACGCCCGCGGCCCGCAGCACGCCCAGCAGCCCCGCCGCATCCGCCGCGCTGAACGCCTCCACCGCGTAGCTGTCCAAGTCCAGCACGCCCCGGCACTGCCCGCGCTCGTCCAGCAACGGCACCACGACCTCCGAGCGATCCAGCGCGTCGCACGCGATGTACCCGGCCCCCAGCGACGCGACGTCGCGCACCACCAGGCTGCGCCGCGAACGAAAACTCCGCCCGCACGCCCCGTTCAGACCGATCGGCGAGCAGGCCGGCTTGTTGCGGCAGGCTTGCAGCACCAGCGAACCCGCGGAGGAAGGCTCGAAACCGGCCGGAAGCGGCTGACCCTCGGCATCCGCCGCTACGTACACCCCGACCCACGAGACCCCGGTCGGGTGCAGATGATCCCAGAGCAGGTCGATCAGGCGGCGCGTCCGGACGGCGAGATCGCCGCTCCCGTCGAGCTGCCGCACGAGGGTGCCGTAGGGTCGCGCGCTCATGCCGCCAGTATAAGCAACGGCGCGGCGGCGGGCCGCGGCATCCTGAGAACGGCGCCGCGCTAGTCCTTCAGAAAAATCCGGGCCACCACCGGACGATGATCCGATCCGCGTCCGATTCCGGTGCGGCTCTCGCAGGCGGACCAGTGCGGTGAGAGATAGACGTGGTCGAGCCGGATGCCGGGCAAGTAGCGCGTGAACGAAATCACGGGCCAGGTCGAGCCGCGCCCGAAGCCGGCGATCGCATGCGCGTCGCGCAGCCCGAGCCGATGCAGAACCAGCGCGTAGGGACTCTCGTCGGTGAAGTTGAAATCCCCGCAGATGACCGTCGGCAGAGACTCCTTCGCCAGCAGATCAGCCAGGTCCGCGATTTCGCGCCGCTGGCTCGCCACAAGCCGGGGCGACGCCGGCGAGCGCAAGTGTAGACCGTAAAGCGCGATCGGCTGCCGGTGCCAGTCGAGCACAAAGCGCGCCTGCGGCAGCCGGGGCGAGCCGATCGGAAGATTGAAATCGGGCTCCTCAAGTACCGGCAGGCGTGAATACAGTGCCAGGCCGTACGAGTCCGTGCGCGGCAGCACCCAGACCTGCGGGTAGCGCTCGGCCAGCGCCGCCCGAACGGCATGATCCCACTGCGGCGTGTACTCCTCGAGCACGATCACGTCCGCGTCGCTGGCGATCAACTCGGCGACGATCGCAGCGTGCGAGCGCGATTCGCGAAAGAGATTGGCGCTCACCACCCGCAGCGTCTCGGACGGGCATGCGGGCGCGGCCGGACGCGAAAGCGCCGCTCCGAGCGGAGCCAGCCCGATCAAGACGGGCGGGATCAGCGCCAGCGCTGCAAGACGCCGCCGAAGGTAGAGCGCCGCCGCCACCAGCGCCAGCGCCGCCATTGCGAGGTGAAACGAAAACGTCCGTAGCATGAAGGACAGCCAGAGCGCCAGTCCGTACAGCCCGTTTTCGTTCCGCAAGTCGATCGGCAGCAGAAGCGCCAGCGCGACGCCCGCGTAAGCGAGCAGCGTCAACCAAGGAAACGCGCGCCGCACCGTGGTTCGGAAGGTGGACGCGGCGGCGGATTCAAGCAGCGGCGGGGACGGGAATCGACTGACGGCGGCGGTGGCGGTGGTTTCCATATGAACGTCTATACTCTGAAAATCGGCGGAGGTTCGCCCGGGGGCAACGTAATGCCCCCGGTGACGTCCGCAGACAGACGCTCGGGCGGTGCCAGCTTCCATTCCCGGCCGCCGAGGTTCATCCGGCATGCCACGCGACCCATCGCTGCACCGCGCGACGCTGGTCTATGACGGCACCTGCCGATTCTGCCGGTCGCAGATCGACTTTATCAGGCGAAGCGACCGGGAAAACAGTTTCACCTTCGTGCCGGCCCAGTCGCCTGACCTGCTGAGCCGCTTTCCAGTGCTGAAGCGCGAGGAGCTGGCCAGCGGCCTGCGGCTGATCGACGCGGGTGGAACGGTGTTCCGCGGGGCAGACGCCGTCCACGAGATCGCGCGGCGGCTGACCGGCTGGCGCCGCTTGGCATGGCTCTACCGCGTCCCCGGTCTGAGGCAGATATTTCGGGCCGTCTACCGCTGGATCGCCGCCCGTCGTTATCGACTCGCCGGACCATGCGACCAGACCTGCGCGTCCGAGCCGAATGACTCAGCGCACTTGTCGCCGCCCCCGTCCGCGGCGGACGCACCCCCTCGCAGGTGAGTTCCCCTTCGGCATACGCGAAACGCACGCGCATCTCCGGAACAACCCATCGTTCTCGGGCCCACCGTTGTGCATCGCGGGCCTCGAGCAGGCCGCGTAACTCAAACAACCCGAAGCCCGATTCGATGAACCGAGTACGCGCCCGGCGCTGGGAGCGCCACGTTGGAGTGGCTGGCGCGGGTTCTGCGCGGCGCGCCTCCAGGCATCTGCGACCGGACAGGAGCGTAGTCGAATGCCCGCGATTCAAGACGCCATCCAGGCGCTGCTTCAGGCGATTTCAAAGCCCCTCGAATTGAACGACCTGGGGCGACTCGCGCAGATGCACACGTATTGTCTGACAATCGCGTCCGGGCCCGAGCCGGCCGGCGGCTTCGCCCGCCGGATGGCGGCGCTGCTCGAGAAGCTGATCCTCAACGAAGCAGCCGATCCCGACGCCGGCCTTGTGCTGCTGCCTCAGTCGGTTCACGCGCTGACCGAGCACCTGAGCGGAAGGCCGGTCGACCTTGCCGAGCGTCTCGCCGGCCTGGTCGCCGCCAGCGGGGAAAACGGGGGCGCGCCTGCGCAGACAACGGCGGCGCCCCAGGCGACGCCGGCGCCCACGCAACCTGCCCTGGCCGAGCCGCCGCCTGCCGTGAAGGCCACGAAGCCCGCCCAGCCCGCTGCGGCCGCACCGGCCGCCAAGTCGGCTTCGTCCGACGAACCCGAACCCTACGTCAGCGAGCCGCTGGTCATCGATCCTCAGGAGCGCGATCACCTGCAAGGCTTCATTGACGAGAGCCGCGAGCACATGGACGCGATTGAAGCCGCGCTGCTCGCGGTCGAGCGGTCCCCCTTTGACACCCACGTGATCAACGAGCTCTTCCGGCCGTTCCACACGATCAAAGGCATCGCCGGTTTCCTGGGCCTGCGCGACATCAACCGGCTGACGCATGAAGTCGAGACGATCCTCGACATGGGCCGCAAGCACGAGCTGACCATCACGCCCAGCGTGATCGACGTGATTTTCGGCGCCATTGACGTGCTCAAGTGCCAGGTCAATGAGCTGGCCAACTACGTCGTGAACCCCAGCGGCGGAAGCGTGCCGCAGCCCGACATCCGCGACGTCATGCGGCAGTTGCGCCGGACGGTACGCGCCGCAACGCAAGCGGTGTTGACCGACGCGCCGCCAGGCGCTGCGACACCTGTCGGCGAGCGCTCCCGCGCGGCCCCGGCGAGCGCCTCGGTCAGCGGGCCGGCGACGCCAGCGGCGGCCGCTCCCACGAACCATGCTCCCGCGCCGGCCCAGGTCGCGAATACGGACGCCTCGTCGGCCGCGCGCGGCGCCCCCGCCGCTGCCGAAGCCGCCTCCGCACCGCCGCGCCTCGCCGCCGACGTGTCCATCCGGGTCGACACCGGCAAGCTCGACGCGCTGGTCGACGCGGTCGGCGAGCTGGTCATCGCACAGACGATGGTGAACCAGAGCTCCGTCGTCCGAGCCGATTCCAAGCTCGCACGCCACGTCTCGCAGGTCACCAAGATCGTCCGCGACGTGCAGGAAACCGCGATGGCGATGCGCATGGTGCCGATCGGCCCCACCCTGCTGAAGATGCAGCGGCTGGTCCGCGACGTCTCACGCAAGGCCGACAAGCAGGTCGAGCTGGAAGTCTCCGGCGAAGACACCGAGCTCGACAAGAACGTCATCCAGGCCATCTCCGACCCGCTCGTTCACATGATCCGCAATGCCGTCGACCACGGCATCGAGCCGCCGGAGGAGCGCGCCCGTCTCGGCAAGCCGCCCGTCGGCTCGGTCAAGCTCCTGGCGTACTACCAGGGCGACTCGATCGTGATCGAGATTCGCGACGACGGCCGCGGACTGGACCGCGAGCGCCTGCGAGCCAAGGGCATCGAACGCGGCCTGGTCTCGCCTGACCAGGACCTGACCGACTCGCAGATCTACGCGCTCATCTTCGAGGCCGGATTCTCCACCGCACAGGTCGTCACCGACATCTCCGGTCGCGGGGTCGGAATGGACGTCGTGCGGCGGAACATCGAGCAACTGCGCGGCAAGGTCGAGATTCAGACCAAGCTGGGCCAGGGTAGTACGTTCCTGATCCGACTGCCGCTGACGCTCGCCATCATCGACGGAATCCTGGTGCGCATCGGACGGGAGCGGCTGATCATTCCCACGATCATGATCGAGCAGTCGCTGCGGCCCGACGCGAATCAGATCACGCTCGTGCAGGGACACGGCGAGCTGATCCGGGTGCGCGGCGAACTGATCACGCTGGTGCAGCTCGGCCAGCTCTTCGGCCTGAATGACTACATCGATCCTGCCCAGGGGCTGGTCGTCATCACTCAGACCGAGCAGCAGAAGATCGGGCTGGTCGTCGAGGAGCTGATCGGCCAGCAGCAGGTCGTGATCAAGAGCCTCGGTGAGCGATTCAAGCCCGTCCGTGGCATATCGGGCGCGGCAATCCTCGGCGACGGCCGGGTCGGCTTGATCCTCGAACCGACCCGCCTCCTGGGCCTGCACAACAGCACGCGCTCGCCGACCGTTCCGCGCCGAGCACCGAGCGCCGCGCCCCAGCAGACCAGCGCCGCGGGCTCCGCGAACTCAAGCGCGCACGCGGATACGAGTGTTTCGACCCCTGCGTCCACCGAACTTGCCGACACGCCGGAACTCGCGTCGGTTTAGGAGAATCGAGGTATGGGCACGACGGAAATCCGCAAGGCATTGCAGACGGGTAGGCCCTCCGAGTCCGCCGGAAAGTACCTGACCTTCAAGCTCGCCGAGGAGGAATACGGCGTCGAGATTCTGAAGGTGCGCGAAATCATGGGGCTGCTGGAGATCACGCACGTCCCGCAGATGCCGCACTTCGTGAAGGGCGTGATCAACCTGCGCGGCAAGGTCATCCCGGTGATCGACCTGCGTCTCAAATTCGGGATGCCGGAGGCCGAGTACAACGAGCAGACCTGCATTATCGTCGTGGACGTCGGCACGCTGACCGGCATCGTCGTGGACACGGTGCAGGAAGTGCTGGACGTCGCCGAGGACCAGATCGATCCGCCGCCACCCTTGGGCGCGTCGGTCGACACCAGCTTCATCTTTGGGATGGGCAAGGTCCGCGACGGCGTAAAGATTCTGCTGGACATCGGTCGGGTGCTGTCGACGGAAGAACTGACCCTGCTCGGTCAGGCCGCCACGGCCTGACCCGCCGCGGTCCAGGCCGCACGGACCGTGGCTGACTCCGCTGCTGCGCCAGGCGGACGTTCGCGGGCAACGCCGGCTGCGGCAGTGGGGTTGCCCGCAGCGCCTCCTGCGCCGAGATCAAGGGGGTCGATGAGACTACGATTCGGTCCAGCGTGCCGGCGCTCAAAGCGGCCATGAAGGCAACCCGCGCCGTGCGCCCGGTTGCGGAGGGGCCGCGGCGTTCCGGTCGCTCGCGCGGTGTCCAAGCGGGGAATCGAAAACGTCAGGGACTTGCGAACGCGAACATCATCCCGCTGCGCGCGGCCCGCAGCGCCACGTCCAGGCGCTCCGCCAGATCATGGAGCTGATCGACCGGCAGGCGCGAGCAGATCACGTAGCTGCTCGAGTTCTCGTCCCACTTGAGGACGTTCACGTCGTCCGACCGGGCGGTCTCGTAGTGGCGGCGCCGGTCCGAATGCGAGTCGACCTCGGCATTCGCCAGCGTGATGCGGCGATCCAGCGAGAAGACCGAGACGGGGTCGCCACCCTCGAGCGGCCGGTAGTAGACGTGGACACAGAGTAGCGAAGGCACCTGCGCAAGGTGGATGCAGTCGCAGATTCCGTCCAAACGATAGCCGGCGTGCGCGAGATCCGGAAGACAGACGCGGAACGGGCGAACTCGATCCAGCTTCGCCTTGACGTCGCACGGCGCCTCACCCCACGCGAACCCGATCGTCCGGTGGTTCCCCAGGGCGCACGAACGAAAGATCGCGGCGAATTCCTGGGCCGGAACCGTCGCGATCGCCAGCGCCGCCGGAGCGCGCCCGACACTCGGCGGCGCGCCGGGCAGCAGTTCGCCCGCCGGACGCCACCAGAGAAACAACGCGATCAACGCCGCAATGGCCGTGACGGCGGCGGAAACCCGCAGGACGCGCCGACGACGTTCACGCCGCATCGAAACAAGCCGATCGCGAATCGCGGGAACCAGGCCCGCGGGCGCGTTCTCCGACCACATCACGCGCTGAACGCAGCGGCGCATTGCGTGCAGTTCGACCAGCTCCTGCCGAAGCTCCGCGGAGCTCGACAACTCCGCCTCGACCAGGCTCGCTCGCTCGGAGTCAAGCCGGCCGTCCGCGTATAGCGGCAACAGTGTGCGGACGTCCTGTCGATTCATGGACTACTCGATCTCCACCGACAGCCGTTTGGCTCGCTCGTATCCCTGCAACTCCTGCACCAGCCGCTGTCGGGCCCGGTGCAACCGGCTCATCACCGTCCCCATCGGGATCTCCAGGATGGCCGCGATCTCCTCGTAGCTGTATTCCATCGTCGCCCATATGAGCAGGACCACCCGGAAGCCGTCGGGCAGCCGCTCAATGGCAGATCGTACCTCATCGTCCAGCCGGTCGAAATCCAATCCAGCGATCCGGTTGGCGGCGGCGGACGATCCCTCCGAGACCGCCACCTGCTCCAGATCACCCGACTCCACGCGCCGGCCCATCCGGCTCTCATGGGCACAACGGTTCAGGAACGTATTGTGCAGGATGCGCATCAACCACGGCCGGATGCCGAACTCGCGCATCTCAAACCGGGCAAAGGCCTGATAGGCCTTAAGAAACGTCTCCTGCACCAGATCTTCCGCGTCGTGCTGATCCCTCGTCAAGCGGCGAGCGACGCGGTACACCGCGTCGGCGTGCGGCAAGGCGACCGCGTCAAACGAGTGATCGACGTGGATGTCCATGGAACCGTCTGCGGCTCTACAGCGTGCGACATCCTCTAGAGAAAACCACGGTCCCGGAGAAACTATTCCGCCGGGAACCCAACCGCCGGCGTTTGGCGAATCGTGGACCCGGGGGACCCGCTGATTGTACCCGCTTTCTTCTCAATGTTTTATGCCCAAACACGGGAATGTCGCGCCAGGAACGCGGTCGACGCAACCCGGAGCGGCAAAGCCGCCGGCGGCCGTTATCACCCCCGCTCCACGCACCAGCGTCCGCTCTTCTTCCCACGGACGGCGCTTCGCCTGGCCAGGCGAATTGAGGCTCCGATGAGCTCCGCGGCGCATGAACAAGCGACCGTGGAGTGCGTCCCGCGCCCTGCGGGGACTGGTTCGCCCGGTCCAGACAGCGGACTATGATGCCCGCCGGGCGGCGCGGATGGATCCGGCCCGTTGCATTCAGGGGCGCCGCGCGAATTCACGCAGAAAGGAACCCCATGGGGTCGCTGATGATTCTCATTTGCATGCTCCTCGGGCCGGCCCCCGACCAGTCCCGCAACCCGTGGGTCTCGAAAGTCGGCGAAGCGTTCGCGACGGCCGAAACGGCCGGCGACCCCGGCGCCGTGGCGAAGGCGTTCGACGTCGCCTGGCGGGCCGATGATTGGCGGGCGGGAGCGAAGCTCTGCGACCAGGCCGAGAAGACCCTCCCCGATCGCTCCGATCTCCTGGGCCTGAGGGCACGCGCGCTATGGCGCGCCGGCCGGCTCTCGGAGGTCCGAACGCTGATCACTCGCATTCCGGAAGACACCACCGACCGCGTCGCGCTCGCGGTCCAACTGGACCTTGCCTACGCAACCGGCGACGACAAGCGCCTCAACGACCTGTCGGCCCGCTACGTACGGACCCATCCGCAGACCGCCGCCGATCTCGCCGTGCTGGTCGACGCGCAATTGTTCCACCAGTCCGGTCCCGACCTGATCGAGTGGCTGCGCCGCATCGAGAAGACTGCGTCGGTGGAAAACGGATACCCCGAGACGCTCCTGGTGGAGACGATTCCCGGGGTGGCGGACTTTCTGGCGGCCATCGGCGACAAACCCGTCAACCAGATGACGCACTACGGCTCCGCGCCGATGCAGGTGCTGGGCATGCTGCACCTGCCCTACTGCGACGTTCGAATCAACGGCCGCGGGCCCTATCGCATGATCGTGGACACCGGCGGCAGCGTGACGCTCGCGATCGACGACGAGATCGCCGAGGAGATCGGCCTGCACTCGCTGGCCAGCGCCAAGCTCCACGGCGCCGCCGGCGTGCAGGATTCGGGCCAGGCGCTGGTCGAGCACATGGCCGTCAGCGACATCGAGATGGCGCGCGTTCCGGCGCGCATCCTCGAGCTTCCACCCGGCCTCAAGCACAACATCGATGGAATTCTGGGCACCGGCGTATTCGACAGCGCCCGGATGACGCTGGATTTCGCCGGCCAGAGACTGGCGGTGGAGCCCAGCGGCTCGACGCCGGCCCGCGGGAACGAAACCGAGCTGCTGGTCGTGGGAGACGCCAAGCTGGTGGTTCCAGTGAAGCTGGGCGGCCGCGAAGCGCTCGCGTTCATCGACACCGGGGCCGACATCGTCGCCGCCTCGCCCAGCGCGCTGCGCGAGCTCTACCCGGACCGCGCCGTCAGCATAATCTCCGGCGGCGTCGGCGTAGGCGAAGGAGACTCCCCCGGGCTCGGTTTCGGAACGCCCTTCAGCCTCGACTTCGCCGGCCGTGCGACGCCGAGCTACAGCGGCTTGGCGCTGGAGACGCTCGACGAGCTGCTCGGCTCGTTCCTGCGCACTCGGCTTCAGCTCATCATCGGCATGCCGCTCTGCCGGGAGATGAAGTCGATGACAATCGATTTTCCGCGCCGCCGTCTGTGGGTGGAGTGGTTGCAGCCCTGACCTTCGCGCGGACATGCTACCAGTAGCGCTCGAGGTGGAGGTTGCCGGGATCGCGACGCTGGTGCGTCTTGAATCCGCGCGACAGCAACTCGTCTTCGCACTCGTCCACCATCTGCGGATTGCCGCAGAGAAAAACGTGGCATTCCTCCGGATCGAGCGGCCAGCCGACCAGCCCCTCGAAGCTCTCCTCATCCAGAATGACCTGCACTCTTCCGCGCAGTCCGCGCCAGCTTGACGCCATCGGCTCGCGCGTCACGATCGGGTGATACACGACGCGCGCATCCCTCGACTGGAGGTTCCATAGCTCATCGTGATAGCCCAGGTCGCGCGAGAAGCGGCAGCCGTTCAGGATCGCCACGCGCTCCCAGCGGTCCTGTCCGTGGTAGGTGCGCAGCATCGAGATGAACGGGGCCAAGCCGGTGCCCGTGGAGACGAACACGAAGTGCTTGCCCGGCGGGACGCCTTCGAGCGTGAAATCCCCCAGCACGCGCTCGTCCATCCAGATGCGGTCGCCGACGCTCAGGCCGGCCAGCCGCGGCGTGAAGCGGCCGTTTTCAATCAGCGTGACGTAGAGCTCCAGGTGATCGCGCACCGTGCTCGCGGACGCAATCGAATAGGGCCGACGAATCAGCCGCACGCGCTGCGGCGCATCGGGACGCGCGCGCTGCGGCGTCGTCGCCGCGGCATCGCCGCCGGGCTTGGGAAGCCCGATCGAAATGTACTGGCCGGGTTCGAACGCCGGTACTTCAACGGAGTCCGGGCGCACCTTGATGATGAACAGCGCGGGGTTGAGGTCGATCCTCTCGATGATGGTCGCGTTCCGGGCGTCTTCGCTCATCCGTTCACTCGCCTCCCGCACTCCCGCCGAAGCGCGCCTTCGTCAGCGCCGCACCCGAATCGGCAGCTCCGGCATGACGATTTCATCCCCGCGCCCGCACTTGCTGCAATCCACCCAGCGGCCATTGTCAAACACGTGCGTGATGTCGCTCGTGAACACGAGAAACGATACCCAGCTCCCTGTGCCGATCGCGTCGATCGGCGCGCGGCAGATGCGAAACGCCGCCACCTTCTCGGCCGTGAAGCCGCTGCTGACCAGTATCCGAGTCGGCTTCGCGCCGGACTCATCCAGCGCCGCGCGCACGTTGTACACCGCCTCGATGGTGACCCCGGCGCCAAAACCGAACCGCTCGAGGGCGCGATGAACCTCGGGCGAGTCGCCGGCCCGCTCCGTAATCCGCCGCACCATCGCCGCCTCGGGCCGGGCGTGGCCGCCCTGGTGAATGCGTCCGCCGTGCGTATCGACGCGGACCGCCTGGAGCTGCTTTCCGAACGCCTGCGCGGCTTCGCGGCAGACGTCGAGCTCGCGCCCCTCGAAATCAATCAGCACCGTCAGCGGAACATCCGGAAAGCGCTGCAAGTACGCCTTCGCCGAGGCCACGCTGCTGCCGCCGAAGACCGCGTTCAGACAATGCGGAATGCTGCCGTAGAGGCGATAGTCGTGCGGCGGCCGATCCCCAACGCGAATGTGCTCTCCGTCGCCGGTGCCCAGCCAGCGGATCACGTAGCGGTGACCGGCACGCGTGCTCGTGCCGCGCGCTCCACCGATGGCCGCGGCGTAGGCGATCTGCTCGATGATCTCGTAGGGGTAATGCCGCGGGGACATGTCGATCACGGGCACGTCGCCGGCGGCGGACACAATCCGGTGCATCTCGGTCGCGGACCCGCTGAACGCGAGCATGCCCAGGTACGTCGTTTCCAGGTTCACCAGCTCGCCGAACAGCCCCTCGATCACGAGCACCGCGCCGTTCGCCTCGAAGCGCTCGCCGTCGCTGATGGCGCGGATCGTGACGGGACCGAGACACTGCTCGTCGATCCAGGTCACCGCGCGGTTCAGCCCGCAGACGATGCCCCCCTGACGCGCAAAGACGCAGTAGCGCACGCGCTTGCTGAACAGCGGCGTGTCCGTGACGATCGCCGCCGAACGATTGAAGTATTCATCGCTGATCGGTAGCTGCGGCATGCGCGCATGCTACCGGGGGTTCGGCTCGCGACAAGCGCGGCGAGCGGCTATTCGCGCCCGGTCTCGCGCGCGATCGCGAGCGCGTCAGACCAGGAGTTGAGGACGCGGACGCCCCAGATTCCGGGCAGGCGCCGCTCAAACCAGAAGTCGTTGACAACGTCGGCCTCGTGAATGTAGGACGCGCCCAGCCCCTCGGCGCGGGCCTGCTCGTAGCTCAGGTCCCAGGTCTCCACGAGCTCGCGCACCACCACCACGTCGCGGCCGCGATAGACCAGCTCGGCGATGTTCGCCTCGACGCAGCAGTCGGTCACGCAGCCGAAGACGGTCCAGCGCGGATCGGGGACCGACCGCACGATTTCGTCCAGGTTCGTCCCGTAAAACCCGCTGAACGTCGTCTTGCCGACCCGCTCGATCCGCGCCCCGTTGTGCGCCGCCGCCGACAGCAGCTCCTCGCGAATCTCGGCCTCCTTGGTGCCGCTCAGGCAGTGCGGCGGGAAGCGCTTCAACTCGAAGTCGTCCGGGCCGTGGGCGTCGGACACGAACACCACCAGGCTCCCCGGCGGCAGCGAGCGCAGCGCCGCGGCCTGGCGCGGCACCAGCGCGTCGACGCGCGGGCTGGCCAGCGGCCCGTGCCGGGTGAACCCTTCGAGCATGTCGATCACCATCACCTGCATCATGTCCGACTCCCGCGGGACGGGCTGACAGCGCCGCCCGTCACAGCATAGCGGCCGGCCGCGCCGCGCCCAGCCGCCCGGGGCCGGGTCTCACCCTTGTCGGGCCGCCGCGGGTGTGTTCTACTCTGCCGTCCTCTGACGGCCGGAGATTCGCATGCGGATTCTGTCGGGCATTCAACCCTCGGGCACGCTGCATCTGGGGAACTTCTACGGCGCCATTCACCAGCACCTCGAGCTGCAAGCCCGCGACGAGTGCTTCTACTTCATCGCCAACTACCATTCGCTCACCACGGTGCAGGACGCCCAGCGCCTGCGCGATCTGACGCGCGACGTCGCGATGGATTACCTCGCGCTCGGGCTCGACCCGCAGCGTGCCACGCTCTTCCGCCAGAGCGACGTGCCCGAGGTCACCGAGCTGGCCTGGATTCTCTCCACGGTCACCGGCATGGGGCTGATGGAGCGCGCCCACTCGTACAAGGACAAGACCGCCCGCGGGATCACGCCGTCCGTCGGCCTGTTCTACTATCCGCTGCTGATGGCCGCCGACATCCTGATCTACCGCAGCAACCTGGTGCCCGTCGGCCGCGACCAGGTGCAGCACATCGAGATGACCCAGGACATCGCCGGCTACTTCAACAACACCTACAAGCCGGTGTTCGCGCGCCCGGAAGCGCGGCTGAACGAGGCCGCGGTCGTGCCCGGCACCGACGGTCAGAAGATGAGCAAGAGCTACGGCAACACGATCGACATCTTCAGCCCGCCCGACCTCGTGAAACGCCGCTACTTGAAGGAATTCAAGACCGACAGCACGCCCGTCGAAGCCCCCAAGGACCCGGAGAAGTGCAATCTGTTCGCGCACCTGCGGCTGCTCGCGCCGTCCGACGAGCTCGAGCAGTGGCGGCAGCGCTACGCCGCCGGCGGCGTCGGCTACGGCGAGGTCAAGAAGCGGCTGGTCGAACTCTACGAGGCGTCGTTTGGCATGAAACGCGCGGCACGTCAATCCTGGGCGCAGCGCCCGGACGACGTCGAGGATATACTGCGCAGCGGCGCGGTCCGGGCGCGCGCCGTAGCGCAATCCGTCATGGAGGACGTGCGCAGCGCGTGCGGCATCGTCTGCGCCAGGAAGTCACCGTGAGCGAAGAATACCGGGTCCAGCTCGATGTCTTCTCAGGTCCGCTCGACCTGCTGCTCTTTCTCATCCGCCGCGATGAGCTGGATATCCAAGACATCCAGATTGCCCGGCTGACCGAGCAGTACGTCGAGTACGTACGCGTCCTCGAGCAGATCGACCCGAACGCCGCCGGAGACTTTCTCGTCCTCGCCGCCACCCTGCTCGAGATGAAATCGCGCGCCCTGCTGCCCACGCCCCCGATCGAAGCGCTCGACGACGAAACCGACGACCCGCGTAACCAGCTCGTGCGGCAACTGCTTCAGTACAAGCGCTTCAAGGATGCGGCGGCGGCTCTGGCCGAGTCCGCCGAAGAACGCCGCAAGCGCTTCGTGCGCCGCCCGGCCGACCTGCCGGCGGAGCTGCGCGGCCTGGATCTCGAGGAAATCGAGCTGTGGGACCTGGTGCGCGCCTTCGGCAAGGTGATGTCGGCGATCGGCCGCGGCCCGGGCTCGCATGACGTGCGCTACGATGAGCGGCCGATCGAGTGGTACACGACGAGCCTGCTCGAATCGCTCGAACGCGGCGCTTCGCGGTCGTTCCAGTCGCTGTTCGTCGAAAGCATGACGCGCGCGGAGATCATCGGCCTGTTCCTGGCCCTGCTCGAGCTCATCCGCCAGCAGCGCCTGGTCGCTGAGCAGGACCGCGTGCACGGCGAGATCTACCTGTTTCTGCTGGAGGAGGCGGAGCCGTTCGACGCTCCTGGGGTCGATCCCGGGCCGCTCCTGAGAATCAACCCCACGGCTGAACCCGACCTTCCCGCGACGGAGTCCGAGCATGAGCAAGCCGAGTGACAAACTGAAGGAACTGGGAATCGTGCTGCCGCCGGTGCCGACTCCCGTGGCGGCCTACGTGCCGTTCGTGCGGCACGGCGACATGCTGATCCTCAGCGGTCAGATTCCGGTGCGCGAGGGCAAGGTGGCGTACCAGGGGCAGGTCGGATTCGAGCAGACCGTCGAGGCCGCGCAGGAAGCCGCCAAGCTCTGCACCATCAACGCCCTGGCGGTCGCCGGCAGCGCCGTCGGCGGAATCGACAACATCGCGCGCGTGCTCAAAGTCGTCGTCTACGTCGCCTCGCACGAGGACTTCCACGAACAGCACATCGTCGCCAACGGCAGCAGCCAGTTGCTTCAGCAGATTTTCGGCGAAAACGGCCGGCACGCCCGGGCCGCCGTCGGAGTCGCCGAGCTGCCGCTGAATTCGGCGGTCGAGATCGACGTCACGTTCGCCGCGCAGTCGTCCCCGTGAGCCGTCCACCCCGATGCGACGCGCTCCGCAGCGTCAGGCCGGTTGCGCCATGAGCGACGGCTGCTCGATCGGCATCGACATCGGCGGCGGCACCTGCCGGGCCGCATGCGTCGACGCGCGCGGCGCCATACAACGCCTGGAAACGGCTCCGACGCCTGCCGACGGCGCACCCGACGCGCTGCGTTCGGTGCTTCGAGAACTCGCCGCCCGGCTGCCGGCGGCCGACGTGCCGGCGGGCTCCACCGCGGGCGTGGCCATGCCCGGCATTCGCGACGCGAGCGGCCGCGTACTCCGCCGCTCGGTTCACCTGCCCGCCCTGCAAGGCTGCAACGTCGGCGAACTGTTTGCGGCGGCGCTCGAACGCCCGGTCATCCTCGAAACCGACGTCAACGCGGCCGGCTGGGCCCAGTGGCTCGCGCTACACTCGCCGGATCGATTCCTCTATCTGAGCCTGGGAACGGGCATCGGCGGCGCGGTCATTCTGCATCGCGAGCTTCTGCGGCACACCGCCGGCTGCGCCGGGCATTTCGGCTTCCTGCTCGGCAGCCTCGAGGCGGACGCACCGGTCGGCAAGGCGGGCATTCGCGGATGCCTGGAAGCGATGGCCAGCGGTCCGGCCCTCGATGCGGGAGTTTCGCTCGACGACGCCGCCGACGCGATCGCATCGGCTCTGGCCAACGTGGCATTCCTCTATCGGCCGGATGTTGTGGCTCTGGGCGGAGGCGTGGTCGAGCATCATGCCGATCTCGTGGCCCGCATCGAGCGCCGCCTGCGGGTCCGCCTGCCCGACGCCGCCACCTCGATCGTTCCGCGCCCCTCTGTGCACTCGGCTCCGCTCGCGTCCGATCATGCCGGCGTGATCGGCGCCGCCATGCTCGCGCGAATCCCTTAGCCCATCTCCAGCGCCCCGCCGGCCTGGCCGATGAAGCCCGTGGGAATCCGCCTCGTTCCCCGGGGGCTGTGATGGGTCTCGATCTGCACGAATTAACGGACGGGTGGGTCGCGCCGCTCGACGAGCCCGCCGCCCGCATCCTCCGCGACCCCGCCGCCGGCGATTTCATTCAGCTCCGCATCGACCTCGGTCTCCTCCAGATGGCCACTGACGGCCGACCCGACGGCGCAACTTACGCCGGCTTTCCCTCCGCGCTCGAATACGCCCGGCACGAGCGACGTCTCGGCGCCGGCCTGAAAGCCCAGGATTGGGCCGAGCTCGAGCGCGAGCTGCACCAGCTCAACTACCGCCGAATCGCGTACGTCTATCTCTGCGAGGAAGCCGCTTCCGGCGAGGACCCGCAGAAGATCCGTCGCTACGTCGAGCAGGTTCTGCGCGATGTCGATGCGTGCTTCAGCATCGTGCGGCTTTTCGCGGAGAGCGGCTCGCCGCGTGCCGCGGTCCTGGCCGCGATGCTCCCGACGCTGAGCTACGACCGCGCCAGGTTTCGGGCGAGGAAATTCGCGCTCGAAGGAGACTTTGACCAGGCCGTGGACGAGGCCGAGGCGGGAGTCGCGAGCCTGCTGGAACTCATGCAGGAGGCCGAGATGCCGCGCCGCCGGCAGCAGCGCGACCCGGCGCTGTCCTCCCTTCGCCGGCTCAGCGCCACCCTGCGCAAGCGGCTCGGGGCGCCGCGCACGCTTCGCGAGCAGCTTCGCGACGCGCTCGCGGCCGAGGATTTCGAGCTCGCCGCGCAGGTGCGCGATGCGCTTCGACGGCGCGGCAGCTCGGAATCGCTGCTGAATTCCGACGATCAGTAGGCGCGCCGCCGCGCTGCATCCTCGCGCGGCCTGCACGCTTCAGCGCTCGTGGTCCTTGCCGTAGTTCGAGAGCAGCTCGCTCACGTCGGCCAGGTCCACGCAGCCGTTGCCGTCGAAGTCGATGGTCGCGTACCAGCCCGCATCGCCGTCGCGCAGCCCGAATCCGATCAGCGTCGCGCTCAGGTCCACGAAATCCACGTCGCCGTCGCCGTCGACGTCGCCGTTGCGCTCCGCCAGCAGCGTGCGCATCACGAACGCCTGCACGTAGAACTCGTTGTCGCCGACCGGGCAGTGTCCTTGGTCCTCCACCAGCCGCAACGACGCCGGCACGCGCTGCGAAAGCAGCTCGTCGTACAGCATCTGGCTCTGCTCCCACGGGTGAATCTGGTCGAGCAGGCCGTGCGAGATGTCGAACGGCGGATCGGCGTCGCTGGCGTGCACAAGGGCGCCGGCTTCGGTCACCAGCTCGACCTCCTCGGCCCAGTCCGGATCGTCCTGGTGGTTGATCACCTGGCCGAGACAAACGCCGAGCATCTGCGACGCTGGGGAGATGCAAGGTTCGAACGACGGCCCCAGCGTGAAGAAATCCACCGCCGGGCAATAGACGACCGCTGCGTTGACCGCACCTGAATACCCGAGGTTGCCGCCGACTTCTCCTTCGAGTCCCGGCTCGTCGCCGGTGACACCCAGCATCGCGGAGAGGTGCCCCCCCGCCGACCCGCCCCACGACGCGATCCGATCGGGATCGAGTTCATAGTTCGCCGCGTTGGCGCGCAACCAGCGCACCGCGCCCTTGCAGTCGTGCAGTGGATCGGGCCAGACGCCTTCGCCGGTCAATCGGTAGTTGATGCTCGCCACCGCGAAGCCGCGCCCCACCATCGGCTCGACGCGCGACCAGGGCAGATCGCCTTTGTCGCCCGTTTCCCAACCGCCGCCGTGAATCCAAACCAGCACCGGATGCAGTTCGTGATCAAACCCGATCGGCAGGTACAGATCGAGACGCTGCTGAACATGGTCGGTTCCGTAGGCCAGGTCGATGTAGTCCGGCGGGCGATCCGCGAGCGCGATCGAGACGAGCAGCAGGCCGGTCCCCAGTGCCACGCAGCGGCGTGTCAGCACGTTGTTCCCTCCCCCCGTTGGGCGGCGCAACGGACGCCGCGCGACTACTCCACCTTCGAGTCTTCAATACGAACGCTACCGCCGGCGGCGAACCGTCTGAGGCCCGGCCGCCGCGTGCCCTGACACGCCGGCCTGCGACCCTCCGTCGCAGTCGGCCGGCGCGATTCGCGGACCTGCCCGCGGCGTTTCGAGGCGTCGCGCGCCTATCGGACTTTTTCGCGCGGCTCGCCCGATTTCCGTGACCGGAGCTTCGGCTACTATACGTCTAGTAACGCAACGAGAGCCTTGTAACCCGGCCCAAACGTCCCCCGGCCCCGGAGGTGCTCCATGCTTCGTCGTGCAAACGCCGTCGCGGCCCTGCTCGCTCACTCCATCTTCATGATGACGTGCGCTGCGACCGCCGGCGAGCCACCTGCGTTGCCGGACACTCCCCACGGAACGTGCGTCCGCGGCTATCTCGACTCCTTCAACTCCGGCGACGCGGAGCGCGTGCGGGCCTTTGAGCTGGCGATTCGCGCGGAATCGTCGCTGAAGGCGCGCTCGATGGAGGACCGCCTGTCGCAATACCGCGAGTTGCACCAGCGCTGGCGCAGCCTGACGCTCAAACAGGTCGTGCGCGACGAAGCCGCCGTGCTCACGGTCCTGGTCGAGAACGGAAACGACGAGGTCTTTCAGTTCGGGTTCGAGTTTGAGCCGCAGCCGCCCGGCAAGCTGGTCGCGATTCGCATCGAGGGTCCGATCGCCGACGCGGCCGCGGGCGCCGAGCCGCTCACGGCGCAGCAACGCCAGCAGGCGATCGAGGAGCTGATCCGGAACCTCAACGACGCCTACGTCTTCCCCCAGAAAGCCGCCGCGATGGAGAAGATGCTGCGTGACCATCTGGCCGCGAAGCGCTACGACGATTGCGACAGCGCCGCGAAATTCGCCGAGCGGATGAGCGAGGATTTGCAGGCCGTCTGTCACGACAAGCACCTGCGCATGCGCGCCGGCGCTGCGACGCCCATGGCCCTGCGCCAACTGAGCCCGGAGGAAGGCGCACGATCCAACTACGGGTTCGTGCGCGCGGAAATCCTGCCCGGAAACGTCGGCTACCTGAAGCTGAACATGTTCCACCCGTCCGCCGACGCTCAGAAGACCGCGGCCGCGGCGCTCGAATTCCTCAAGAGCTGCGACGCGCTGATTTTCGATCTGCGCGAGAACGGCGGCGGCTCGCCCGAAATGATCCGCTTCATTTCCAGCTACCTGTTCGACAAGCCGACCCACCTGAACAGCTTCTACGACCGTGCCGCGAATCGCACCTCCGAAACCTGGACGCTCGAGAACGTACCGGGACAGCGCTTCCGCTCCGACCTGCCGGTGTACGTCCTGATCAGCAACTACACCTTCTCCGGAGCCGAGGAATTCACGTACAACCTGCGCTGCCTGGATCGCGCCACGATTGTCGGCGAAACCAGCGGCGGAGGGGCGCACCCCGTTCAGCCGCGCGTCCTGGCCGCCCGCTTCACGGTCATGATCCCCTTCGCGCGGGCCGAGAACCCGATCACGAAGTCCAACTGGGAAGGCGTCGGCGTCGAGCCGCACATCAAGGTGCCGGCCAGCCAGGCCCTCGAAGCCGCGCAGGAGGATGTGGCGAAGCGGCTGTCCAAGCTGGTGGAAACGACCGGGCAAACGCAGACGCCCTGACCCGCAGCGGCGGCACGCGTCCGATGCCAGTCACTCCGGATCATCCGCCGGCTCGCCACCCGCGTCGTGCCCCGGCCGCGCGCCGCTGGGCAGCGACGGAGGCGCCTGCCACCCATCGGCTTGCGTGATGCCGGCGGCGAACGTCGGAAGTGCGCCAGCCAGCCCGCAGCGATACCCCGCGCTGCGCAGCACGTCCGCAATCGTGGAAATCCCCGGCGTAAGCCGCACCCGGCTGTTCGAGTACGCTCCGGTGCGGTGCGGATAGCGCCCCGTGAGCATCGCGGCCCAGCTCGGCGCGCGCTGCGGAATCGGTACGCACGCGCGCTCGAAGCAAACACCTTTTGCGGCCAAGGCGGCCGCGCGCGTCAGCCAATCGCGTCGCGAAATCCCGGATGGGGAATGATCCTTCGGCACGATAGACGTCTATCAGGCCGCCGCCGTCCCCACACTCCGTCTCTTCGTCTCCTCCGTCTCTTCCTCCCCACCTTGTCTCCCGCAGGTGCGGCCGGTACGCTCGCCCCCGCGTCCGCCACGGAGCGCCGCATGCCCGCGTTTCGGCTGGAACAACTGCAAATCACCGGACGGCGGCATCGCGTGTACTCGCGCTGGTGGCGCGAACTGTGCTTCGCCCGCGCCGTGCTGCGCGAGTTCCGTATTCGCTTCGCGCTGGTGGCGCTTCTGCTGGCCATCGGTGCGGCCGCTTTCTGGCTGTTCGAGCCTGACCACCTGTCTCCGATCGAAGCGCTCTATTTCACCTGGACGCTGACTTTCGGGCAGCCGCCTCACGACTTTCCGCAGCAGCCCTTGCTGCGCGGGCTCTACTTCGTGCTTCCGCTGGCCGGTCTGCTGATCATCCTGGAGTCGATCGTCGAATTCTCGCACATGATCCGCGATCGGCGCAGCTCGGAGCGAAACTGGTGCATGGAAATGGCTTCCAATCTGAAAGACCACATCATCCTGATCGGCCTGGGCAAGCTCGGCTACCGCACGTATCGGATGCTGCGCAAGCTCGGCGAGCCGATCGTCGTCGTAGAGCGTGACCCCGAGAACGGGTTTCTCGACGAGGTGCGCCAGGACGGCACGCCCCTGCTGGTCGCCAACGCGCGCCGCGACGCGACCCTGGTCGAGGCGAACGTCGCCGCCGCCAGGAGCATCATCATCGCCACCAATGATGACCTGGCCAATCTCGAGGTCGCCCTCGACGCGCGCCGCATGAACGCCAACATCCGCGTGGTGCTGCGGCTTTTCGACCAGGCCCTCGCTGACAAAGTCCGCGGAGGCTTCAACATACACATCGCGATGTCCACCGCCGCCCTCGCGGCGCCCAACTTCGCGCTGGCCGCAGTCGAGAAATCGTTCATCAACAGCATGGTCATCGGCACGCAGCTCGTCGTCATTCAGCGCTGGACGGTGCGTGTCGGCGGTCCGCTGATCAATCGCACCGTCGGCGACGTCGCCGCCGCGTACGGCTGCGGCGTGATCGAGCACACCGCCGGCGACGGCGCCACGGTGCTCTTTCCGCCGCCGACGCTCAAGCTGGCCGCCGGCGACACGTTCCTCGTGCAGGGCCCCATGCAGAAGATGCGGGAATTGTACAACCTGACGTGAAGCCGCCGAGCGCGTCTCGAACCCCCCGGCAGTCGGACGCCATCACGGGCAGCCGCGCGTGATTCCAACCAATCAGCGACCGGACCCGATCGCCTCGTAGAGCACGCGGCCGCAAGCGCCCGGCGGCGGAACGACGCCCAGCAGGGCCGCGAGCGTCGGCACCACATCCAGCGGATCCGCCGGCGCGTAGAAGCGCCCCGAACGAACGCCCGGGCCGAGCAGCAGAATCGGCACGAGCCGGTCCTGCGAGTAGCACATCGTATGCCCCGCGATCTTGTCGTCCTTTTCATACCAGAACGGGGCCGGCTTCAGGTAGAACCGCCCCGAACGTCCGGGGTAGTAGCAGCGCCACGCCAGGTAGCGGTCCAGGTCGTCGCGCGGCGGGCAGGCGCCCTCCAGCTCGCTCGATGGCACCACCCACGCCAGCCCGGGCGTGCCTCGCAGCACGCCAAGGCACGCGCGCGTCAGGGCGCCGTCGCGCTCGGCGTCGAGCCGGTCGAACGCCGGATCGCAGTACACCCACGGCATCTCGACGCCCAGAACCAGATCGCTTGACGGCGCCGCGTCCCCCAGCGCGTTGCGAACGACGTCATTCAACGACTTGACGATCGCCTGCCAGTCGAAGAAGCCCGTATCCGCCCGCAGGTCACGCAGCACCAGCGGCGTGCTGGAGACGCCGTGATCGGCCGAGAGTGCGATCAGACAGCGGTCCAGGCCGACGCGCTGATCCAGAAAGTCGAGGAAATCGGCAATCTGCCGGTCGGTCCGCAGCGTCAGGTCGAGCACCTCGGCGCTGTCCGGGCCGAAGATGTGGCCGCAGGCGTCGTTCGACGAGAAGCTCACGCACAGCATGTCGACCGAGTCGTCGGCGCCGAGCTGCTCGTGCTCGACCAGCATGCGGGCGATGTCCAGGGTCATTTCGCCGCCGAACGGGCTTGCCGCGAGCGCTGCGTAGTAGAACGGCCGCTCGCTGCCTTCCAGTGTCGGCAGCGAGTGCGGGAGCTTCGTGCCGAAGCGCGCGATGAACGGCAGCCAGCGCGCCCCGACCGGACGCGCGGCCGTGTACGCGTCCGGCCCGAGCAGCGGCTCCCACACTTGTCCCGCGAACCGATCCACGCGCGCCTGCTCGTTGTAGTCGCGGAGGTAGCCGGGCAGCTCGTTCATGTACCAGGTGCTCGTGACGAAACGCCCGGTCGCCCCGTGCCACCAGAACGCGCCGTCGGCGGCGCGGCCCGCCAGCAGAATCGCGCTGCGGTCCTTCAGCGCCATGCCGAACACGCGGCTGCGCGGATCGAGCACCTTGAGCTGATCGCCGAGCGACATGCCGATGAACGCCCGAGGCGATCGGCCGCGCGTGGGCGTCTCCGGATCAAGCCCGACCAGGCGGGTGTCGGCGTCATCCACCGCGGCCCGCGACTTGCTCGAACCGGGATCAAGGAACCATTCGTTCACCACGATGCCGTGCTGGCGCGGAATGCAACCGCTGGCCAGCGTGGCGTGGCCGGCGGCGGTGGCCGTCGCGCTGTAGGAATACGCGGCGTTGGCAAAGAACGCACCGTGATCGAGGAAACGCCGAAACCCGCGCTCGCAGAAGCGCGACTCCAGGCGCGTCAGGAAGTCCGGTCGAAACTGGTCGATGACCAGCATGACGACCAGCCGCGGCGACGGCGCGGCCGCCTCCTCGGAAGAGGCGCGCGGCACACTCGTTTGATCCGAAGCCGGCGGACCGGCAGCGCACAACGCGACACGCGGCAGCGCGCACAATGTGACGACCAACATGCGTGCCGCGAACGGTATGCGAGAGGAAACCAACATGGGGAATTCCATTGCAGAAGTACGCTGGCCCGTGCGACACGCGCAGCGGGAGGATCGCGCATCCCGTGCCGCGACGCTACGCAGGCAGCGCTTGCAGGCATTCACGAATCAGGACGTTCTGGCGGGCATGATAGCCGAGGCAAACCAGCGGGTAGGTCAATTGCCCGAAGCGCTTGACGAGGCGGCACGTGAGCCGCTCCCACGCGCCGGACGCCTCGGCCATGCGGCGCTCGATGTTCTTCTGAAGCAGGATCCAAACGTCGTCGCGCAAGGTCTCGGGGGTGCCGAAGGCGCCGCAGGCCGCGGCCTGACCGGCCCGGATGCTGGCGATCAACTCGTCGCGCGTGGTCCCCTCGGTCAGCGTATAGGTCGTGCCGACCCGATGCGTGTGCGAGTCGCTGCCCGCGACCAGGACCTTGCCGCGGCCCTGTGTGGCGTACCACGCGAACGCGTTATGTGCGTAGCTGCGCGTGCCGTTGATCCCCTCGAAGACCGGGAAGCGCTCGAGCATGGCCTCGATCTGCCAGGTCTTCAGCACGCGATGCTGCTCGGTCCAGGTCATGTGGTTCAGCACGAACAGCTTGTCCTGCCGGTGCATGTAGTCGACGCAGTCATACAGGTTGCCGCGCAGGCGCTGAATCTCGGCGTGTTGCGACTCGTCGATGTCATAGACGTTGACGTGAATGACCGTCCCGTCTTCCGGAAACGAGATCGACACCTCTTCGCCGACGATGAAGTCCGCCAGGTCGCCGCGGCGGTCGAGCAGCGCCTTGCACCCGTCCAGCGTGTCGTGGTCGGTGAGGGTGACGAAGTCCATGCCGCGCGACTTCGCCAGGTCGTAGATGGATTCGGGTTCGAGCAACGGGTGAAAGAGGATGCCGGGCAGGTAGCGAATTGTTTCGTCGGAGAATCGCGAGTGGCAATGCAGGTCAATGCGCGTACCGACTTTTCGTCGGTATCGCGCACCGCCGTTGCCTGGCTCGGCGAGCGAATACTCGTAGGTGGGGCAAAGCAGACTGTTCATATCAGCTCCTCTTTGCCACTCCAGTATTCGGCAGCATTGTAAGTCAATCACGGCAGTTGCGCTAGGTTTCGGTGACTTTTTGACAGGCAGACATGACGGAATTCCGCCAGCACGCCATCGTGTGCCTTCGACGCGCTCCGCGCCCAACCGTTTGGGCGCAAGCCGCGTTCGCGACCGGTCAAGGGAGGCCCGCTCAACCCGTCGGCGAAACCGAAAGCCGAACGGATTGCTCGTCCACCATCACCTCATCCATCGGCTCGGAACCGCCGCCGAACGCAACCTCCGAAGCCAGGCATTCGCTCCGCAGCGTGTCCTCGAAACGCCGCAACACGTCGATGAACGCCGCCGGAGCGTCGATCATCAACCGAATGCGCTGCTCGTAGGCGAGCTGCTTCTCCTTGCGGGCCTGCTGAACGTGGTGAATCAACTCGCGAACCAGCCCTTCGTCGCGCAGCACAGGCGTGATATCGGTCTGTAGCACCACCACGCCGACCTTGCCCGGTGCGGCAGCCCACCCCTCCTTCGCCTCCAGCCGGATATCGACTTCCTCCGGCGTCAGCGCCACCGACTGGCCGTTCACGGTCAGCGGAAGCGATCCGTCGGAGACCAGCGCCTTCCGCGCGCCGGCGGGATCCGCCAGCGCCGCCAGCGCCGCCTTGATGCCCGGCACCAGCGCCCGGTACTTCTTGCCGATCGCCGGGAAGTTAGGCACCACCTTGTAGCTGACGTAGTGATCGGCCTCGTGCGTGAACTCGACCTCCTTGACGTTCAGCTCCTCGGCGATCAGGCCGCGGTGCGATTCGAGCCACTCGCCGTGCTCCGCTTTCGCGAGCACGACCTCGCAGCGCGCCAGCGGCTGGCGCACCTTCTTCGCTTCCTTCACGGTCGCCGAGGCCCGCGCCGCGCGACCCAGCGATGCGATTTCGCGAACGATGTTCATCTCCGCCGACAGCGCTTCGTCGCAATAGCCGATGTCCTCTGCCTTCGCGTAGTCGCACAGGTGGACCGAGCCCGGATCGTCGGGAACGCGCAGAATCTGGTGCATCGTCTCGGCGAAGAACGGCGTGAACGGCGCGATCAGCCGGCTGAACACGCGCAGACAGCCGTAAAGCGTGTGGTAGGCGTCCCACTTGTCCTGGTCCTTCTCGCAGCGCCAGAAGCGGTCGCGGCTGCGGCGGACGTACCAGTTCGACAGCGCCTCGACAAAGTCGTTCAGGGCCTGGGCCGCCGGGTAGTTCTCGAAGCGGTCCATCGACTCGCGGACCGACGCGACGGTGCGGCTCAGCTCGGTGATGATCCAGCGGTCGAGCTCGCCGCGCTGCGCGGTCGGGCGATGGCCCATCGGGTTGCCAGGCTCGTCGCGGCGGCGCGGGTCGAAGCCGTCGATGCTGGCGTAGATGGTGAAGAAGCTCAGCACGTTGTAGAGCTTGACCAGGAACTCGCGCTGGCTGTCGCGGATCGCGGCCTCCTGAAAGCGCACGCTGGTCCACGGCGCCTGCCCGCTGAAGAAGTACCAGCGCATCGCGTCGGCGCCGTAACTGTCGAAGATGTACGTCGGCTCCTTGTAGTTGCGAAGCTTCTTCGACATCTTGTTGCCGTCTTCGCCGGCAATCAGCCCGAGGACGATGCAGGTGCGGTAGGGCAAGGGATATTCCCCGCCCTCCCGGGCGGCACGGGCGGGGAACGCGCCCAACCGGGACAGCAACGTGCTGATCGCCAGCAGCGCATAGAACCACCCGCGCGTCTGGTCGATCGCCTCGCTGATGAAATCCGCCGGGAATCGCTGCGCGAATTTCTCCGCGCTGCCTGGCACATGCGGGAATCCCCACTCCGCGAACGGCATGCTGCCCGCGTCCCACCAGCAGTCGATCACCTCCGGCACGCGCCGCATCCGCGGCGTCCCGCTGCCCCTCGGCCCGCCGGTCCCTCCGTCCCTTCGCGCCGCCGTCCCGGCTCCCTGGCACCGGCACTCATACGTCCACTCATCGATGTACGGTTTGTGCACGCGCAGGTGCTCGGGGAACGCCTCGCCCTTGTGCTCGGCGACTTTGCGCTCCCAGTAGCCGCCGTCCGTCGCGCCGGGCTTGCCTTGCAGCTCGCCGAACGATCCGACCGCCTCCATCCGCCCGCACTGATCGCATTGCCAGATGGGCAGCGGCGTGCCCCAGTAGCGCTCGCGCGAGAGGGCCCAGTCGACATTATTGCGGAGAAAATCGCCAAAGCGGCCCTCTTGGATGTGCTCGGGCAGCCAGTGAATGGCAGCGTTATTCCTGAGAAATTCGTCCTTGAATGCGCTCGTGCGAACAAACCAACCCTGGCGGGCATACTGAATCAGCGGATCGTCCGGCGACTGCGGGCAGAACGGATATTCGTGGCGGTACTGCTCCTGGTGATACAGCAGCGGCGTGCCCCAGGGCGTCTTGCGCTCGTCGCGCAGCTCGCGGATGAGCTCCTTGTCGCACTCCTTCACCCAGCGGCCGCGGTAGCGCTGCGGCGCGTCGTCGTTAAACGTGCCATCGGGCGCGACGGCGCAAAGCAGCGGGATCGCGTCGAACTCGCCGAAGCGCTTCCGCTCATCCTGAAGCAGGTTGAAATCAACCTCGCCGAACGCCGGCGCCTCGTGCACCAGCCCCGACCCGCTGTCGATCGTGACGAAATCCGCAGCCAATACGCGCCAGCCGATCGAGGCCGAGCCGCCGTCCTTCAGCTTTGCATGGCCCGGCCCGAGCGGGGTGTAGTACGGCTCTTCGAACGGCGGGCGGTACGACCGCCCGAGCAGCGCGCTGCCCTTGCAGGTCGACACGACCTTCAATTCGCGCTTGACCTTTTTCGCGATCGCCTCGACCAGCGCGGCCGCAATGTACAGGTGTTCGTCATCCGCCGAGTCGTGCACCAGCGCGTACTCAAGATCAGGATGCACGGCGGCGAAGTGATTGCTCACCAGCGTCCAGGGCGTGGTGGTCCAGACGAGTAATGAAGTTCGCGGCTGCCTGCCCGCCTCTGCCCCTTTGCCCCCAGCTCCGTCGGCCCCTTCCACAAGCGGAAACTTCACGAACACGCTCGGGTCGTCGACGGCCTTATACCCCTCGCCCACCTCGCCGCTGGAAAGCGCCGTTCCACCCTGGGCCCACCACCAGACGATCTTGTGCCCCTGGTACAGCACGCCGCGCTCGAAGAGCGTCTTCAGCGACCACCAGACGCTCTCGACGTAGTACTGGTGAAACGTGACGTACGCATCCTCGAGGTTGACCCAGAAGCCGAGCCGTCGCGTCAGCTCTTCCCATTCGCGCGTGTAGCGGAACACGCTCTGAATGCACTTCAGGTTGAACTTCTCGACGCCGTAGGCTTCGATCTCCTGCTTGGTGCGGATGCCGAGCTCTTTGCACACTTCGCGCTCGACCGGCAACCCATGCGTGTCCCAGCCCGCCTTGCGCTCGACAAAGTACCCGCACATCGAGCGGTAGCGCGGGAAGATGTCCTTCATCGCGCGCGTCAGGCAGTGCCCCGGGTGCGGCATGCCGTTGGCCGTGGGCGGTCCCTCGTAGAAGACAAAGGGCGGCGCCCCTTCGCGCAGCTTGAGCGACTGCGCGAACACGTCGTGCTTGTCCCAGAACTCCAGGACGCGCCTCTCCGCGTCGGGAAATTCAAACTTCGCCGGCAACGGCTCGAACATGCGCGAACTCCGATCGCAGCCTCCGCCATCCGCGGAGCGCGGCAAAACCGATACTTTCGGGCGCAATCCGGCCGGACGCAACCGCGCGCCGCACCGGCTTGATCACTCCGCGTGAAGCACCACCGGCTCGGCGGCGCCCGCGCCGCCCGGCTCGGCCGCGGCCGATGCGACCACGGCGCCAGCGTCCTGATGGTCGAACAGCCGGATCTTCTCCCAGGCGCGCGAATTGAATCGCCACATCAGCAGCAGCCCCAGGATGATGATGTACGCGGCGCACATCGCCCACGGGCCGTGATAGCCGAACCGCGGCGTCAGCCACAGCAGCAGCGATCCGCCGGCGACGAAGATGCCCCAGCAGCAGGCGGCGAACAGCACCGCCGGCCCGCGCGTGTCCCCCGCGCCGCGCAGCGCAAAGCTGTACACGATGCACATCGCGTCGGAGAGCTGGAACAGCGCCACCCAGAGCAGCATCGAGGCCGCCGTCGTCACCACCGCGCCGTGCACGGCCGAATCCTGCTCGAAGCACAACAGTTCAGCGAGCGGCCGGCCGGCCAGCGCGAACAGCAGCGCCATCGCACCCATGAACGTGCAGATCACCCGCCGCGCGACGCGGACCCGCAGCGCGGCCTCCTCCGGCCGGCCGGCGCCGACCTCGTTGCCCACCTGAGTGGTCAGCGCGATGCCGAGACCCAGCGCCGGCATGAACGACAAGTGCATGAACTGAATGGCGATGCCGGCGGCGGCCATCGCGACCTCGCCGTAGGGCGGAACCATCAGTTGCACGAACACCAGCCACGCGCCGATATCCACCAGCCACTGGAACGAGATCGGGCTGCCGACGCGCACAATGTCGAGCAGTTGCCGCCCGCCTGGCCGGAAGCCGCGCAGCGTGTGATAGCGCTCGTCCAGCTTTCGCGAGGCCAGCGGCACCAGCAGCACACACAGCCGCACGCACCAGGCCAGCAACGTGGCCAGCCCGCTGCCGGCGATGCCCATCGCCGGGAAGCCCCAGTGCCCGAAGATCAGGGCATAGTTCGCCACCGTGATCGTCACCAGCGACGCCAGCACCGCGAAGAACGCGATGATCGGCCGCTTGATGCCGTTGTAGAAGCTCTCCAGTCCCGCGCACGCGCTCATCGGACCGATCGACCACAGCGCGTAGGTCAGGAAGCGCACCTCCATCTGCTGCACTTCCGCCGGATGGTGGCCGGCCCCGCCCAGGATCGACACCCAGGCCGGGCACAGCCAGGCCAACGGTGCGCTGACCAGCGTCGCCGCCGCCGCGATCACGATCGTCTGCGACAGGTACGCCCCGGCACGCTGCGACTCGCCGCGCCCCTCGGCCTGCGAGACGAACGTCTGCACGCCCTGCGCCATGCCCATGCCCACGCACGCGATCGTGAACAGCAGCAGCGTGCACGGATAGATCGCGGCCTGCGAAGCCGTGTCGAGCTTCGAGACCATGACGAAGTCAATCAGGCCCATCAGCATGCGCGACAGCGTCATGCCGATCATCGGCAGCGCCAGCCAAAGCAGCGCCAGCGTCAGGTTCTCTCGCGCTCGGCCGCCGCAGATTCCCACTTCGGCTCGACTAGACACTCCAGATCTCCGCGTGGACCTCGAAACAAAAAACCCCGGCGGTCGCTGCTCCGCCAGGGTTCTGTTTGCTCTCAGCAAGCTGTGAACACGAACTATGGCGGAGCGCGCAGGGCATCCCCCGCAACCGTAATGGGGATGATGTTGTGCAGCTTCCGCATGAATCGCTCCCTCTGCACTTGGGCGGCCGATGGGCTACCCACGCCACGAAGTGTGATTTTCTAACGCCGATTCACGTAAAAATCAACCCGATCCGGACGGTTCTCTGGGACGCACCCTTGGGACCCGATCTCAATGAGGCGAGCTCTTCGGGGCGTCATGCGCCGGCGCCGCAGGCTCGTCATGTCCGCTCGTTGCCTGCGCGTCTTCGGCCGCTGCCTCGCCGTGCGCCGGTGCCGCCACGGCCGGCGGATGGCGAAGCCGGTCGATTTTCACGGCGAGAAGGTCGACCGCGTCGCGGTGCGGCAGGAGGAAGGGCATCACGATGCACGACAGCAGCGAAACGCCGAGGGTTGTCAGCGCAAGCGCGCCGATGATGTCACGCAGCCCTGGTGGAATCCGCGCAAACGGGCGATTGAGCATCTCCATCGCCCAATCCGCGGCCCGATAGACGCGCCTGCCGAAGGTGAGTCCTTGCGCGGCGGCGGGAGGCGCGTCAGGAGCAACGGCGGCAAGCGCTTCAAGCGAATCGACCGGCGACGCCTGCTCCGCGTCGCTGGGTGCGTCGTTCGCGTCCGCGTCGGGCGCGTCGCCAGCGGAAACGGCGCTGGGTTGCCCCGCGGGTGCCGCGCCGTGCGACGGCGGGGGCTTCTTGTTGATCGCAAAGCGAATCTTGCGCTTGCCGCCCGCGGGTTCGCCCCCCTCCTCATCTACCCGGTCGCCCGCAGAAGCCGCTTCGCCACCGACAGCACCTTCAACGCCCGCCTCGGGCTCGGCTTTCGGCGGCGCAGCTTCCGAAGCCGCGGGCTTCGAGTCCGGCGGAGGCGCCTCGGCTGGCGATTCGTCTGTCGCTGCTCCGGGTTCCGGCTCATCCAGATCGGGAATCGCGGCCAGCGCCTCGGGAGGCAGCGAATCGAGCTCGGCCAGGGCGGCGTTCAGCTCCGATTCGTCGAGCAGCGCATTGTGCCCTCCGGAGTGGGTGTTCGTCGCCGGCGGCTCGGTCGGCGTCTCTTCCGGCGCCACGGCGGCGGGCGGCGGAGCCACGTCAGCAGGGGGTGCGACCCCTGCGTGTGCGGCGCTTGGGCTCCCGTCCGTCGGCGCGGTCGAGCCTGCGCCCTCCTGCGTGGCCGGCGGCTCAGCCGGCGCGCTGGCAGGCTGCAACGCGGCGCTTTCGATCTCGTGCAGCGCGAGCGCGAGCTCGTCATCCGCCAGCAGCGAATGGTGCTGTGACTCAGCCAACGGGCGTTCTCCCCGGTGCGTTGCGGGCGCGGAATCCTCCGAACGTGATATCGGCTGGGAGCCGGAATGGCTGGCACACGGCGCGATCCGCCGCGCCGCCTCCCAGTCGCCAGGCGCCTCTGAATTATTCTCGGGTTCCGTACGCTGCGAGCGCCAAATCGACTTGGCAAGACGCCCCGGCGTGTCTCATAATCCCAGTGGTTTCGAGGCGGCACGGATGCCGCGCATTTCTCTTCAGCAGGGAGGCTCTGGCATGTCTCATTCCACGTTCTGGCATCGGCTCGCCCGAACCTTGCGAATTCCCGTCTCAAACGGTATCGCGCCGAGCCACTCCAACGGCGCGGTCGCCCTGCTGGCCAACCCGGCCGACGACGACACCGACAGCGGCCTTTCAGCCGGCGGCACCTCCGGCCGCGAGCCGCGCGCCTTGCGAAAGCCGCGAACCACCCCGATCGAGCAGCTCCAGAACGCGTATGAGCGGATCGGCCAGTTGATGGACGCGATGCAGAACCACTTCGGCGCGTCCGACGAACGCGCCCGCGCCCTGGGAGCGTCGGTCGAGCGGGTAGCGACCTCGGTCGAGCGACTCGCCGACGCCCAGGTGTCGCAGGGCCGGTTCATCGCGGCCATCGCGCAGCACACCGAGACCAGCGCAAGGCACGGCGCCACGCTGATCGAAATGCCCGCGTCGCTCCAGGCGCAAGCCGATGCCCTGCGCAGCCTCGCCCGACACATGGCCGCGGCACACGAGCAGGGCGCGCACCTGGTGCAATCCTTGCAGAGCTTCGGGCGGGCCGTCGAGGGGCTCAGCGAGAGCGGCAGCCGTCAGACCCAGACCCTGGAGCGTCTGCACGAGTCCGGGCTCGACCAGGTCGAAACGCTGCGCGACTTCCTGGGCAAGCAGGGTCAACGCTTCACCTGGCTGATCGCCACCGTGCTGCTCGTCAGCGTCGCCGCCATCGCCGGCTTGGGAACCCTTACGTTCGCATTGCTGTCCCGCTGAGCCGGCCGGGCTGACCGCGAATGACGGAGCCGTATTCCGGCCGGCCTGCTCCGCTCCTACAATTCATCGCTTTCGGCCCGTCGCGGGCGATCGGCGGAATCGCTCCGCCCGCAGGGCTGATGCGGCGATGGAGCTCCCGTGAAGCTCGCTCTGGCGCAGATCAACCCCACTATCGGCGACATCGCCGGCAATCAGGAGCGCGTGCGGTCTGCGCTGCGCGACGCCGTCGCGGCCGGGGCCGAACTGGCAGTCTTTCCCGAGCAGACGCTGCTCGGATACCCCGCCAAGGACCTCCTGCTGCGCCGCGAGCTCATCGATGGAAACGTCGCGGCGCTGCATCAGTTGGCCGCGCTGAGCCTGCCCATCGCTGCGATCATCGGCTTTGCCGAGCCCAATCCGCACGCGCTCGGCCGACCGGTCTTCAATTCGGCCGCACTGCTGCGCGGCGGGCGCGTTGAGGCGGTTTGGCGCAAGCGGCTGCTGCCGACCTACGATGTCTTTGACGACGGCCGCTACTTCGAACCCGCCGGCCCGCAGCCGGTGATCCAGCTCGCCGACCACAGGGTCGCCGTGACGATCTGCGAGGACCTGTTAGCCCAGGAATTGGGGGGTCGCAGCCTGTACGCGTGCGACCCGGCGGCGGAGTGCCGCGCCGCCGGCGCGGACCTGTTCGTCAATCTCTCCGCCTCCCCCTACTTCATCGACAAGCACGCCTGGCGGCTCGGGCGCTTCGAGGACGTGGCGCGCGAGCACGGCGTTTCCATCGCCTACGTCAACCAGGTCGGCGGCAACGACGAGGTGCTCTTCGACGGCGCGAGCTGCTGCTTCAACTCTCGCGGCGAGCTCGTCGCCCAGGCGCGCGACTTCGACGAAGACCTGCTCGTCTGGGACACGAACGCCGCCGAGCCGGCACGCTGCGAGACGATCCTCCGCGGACTCGAGAGCGTGCGAGCCGCGCTCGTCATGGGCTTGCGCGATTACCTGCGAAAATGCGGCTTCCGCAGCGCCGTGCTCGGTCTCTCCGGCGGAATCGACTCGGCCGTGGTCGCGGCGCTCGCGGCGGACGCGCTCGGGCCGGCCAACGTGCATGGCGTCGCGATGCCCAGCCGCTTCAGCAGCCCGCAGAGCCAGGAAGACGCGCGCTTGCTCGCCGAAAATCTGGGAATCCGGTTCTCCGTCATTCCGATCGAGTCGCTGCACGCGGCGTACGAGTCGCTGCTCAGGCCGCACTTCGAGGGCCGTCGCCCGGACGTGACGGAGGAGAACATCCAGGCCCGGGCGCGCGGCGCGATCCTGATGGCCCTTTCCAACAAGTTCGGCGCGCTGCTGCTGACCACCGGCAACAAGAGCGAGCTCGCCGCCGGCTACTGCACGCTCTACGGCGACATGGCCGGCGGACTGGCGGTGATCAGCGACGTGCCCAAGACGATGGTGTACGGGCTGGCCCGGCACATCAACGCAGTCGCCGGCCGCGAGCCCATCCCGCGCCGCTCAATCGAGCGGGCGCCGTCCGCGGAATTGCGCCCCAACCAGACCGACCAGGACAGTCTGCCCGCGTACGAGGTGCTGGACGCGATTCTCGAGCGCTACGAAGAGCGCCTGCAATCGCGCGACGAGATTGTCGCAGGCGGGTTCGACCCCGCCGCGGTCGACCGGGTGCTGAGGCTGATTCACATCAGCGAATACAAGCGTCAGCAGGCCGCGCCCGGGCTGAAGGTGACCAGCCGGGCGTTTGGCTACGGCCGGCGGATGCCCATCGCGGCCCGCCCGACGGTGCCGGCCGGGTCGTGATCCGCTAATCGCAGTTTTCGCCGAAGCGTTCGAGCAGGCGCGCCAGGTCTTCCAGGTCGTTGCAGCCGCTGTTGTCGAGATCCGCTTCGACGACGAACGCCGAGTCGCCTTCGCAGTTCCCGAACGCGACCAGCAGCGTCGACAGGTCGATCAGGTCCACCGATCCACTGCGATCGAGGTCGCCCGGGCAGCCCGGCGTGCCGTGCAGCACAAGCTGCCAATTCACCCAGGTCGCGCGATCGCCGGAGGCCAGGTCCGCCATGCGCAGCGACCAGGTGCCCGCCGAGCGCTCGTCCCAGAGCCGCTCCGAAGTGAAGACGAAGTTGTTGAGATGGTCGGTGGAGTCGTTCCGCCGCCGGGCGAGCACCGACTGCGTTCCGTCCGGTGAAGTCAGCACGATCTCGAGGTCGCCGACGTAGGTGGTGGTGACGTTCAGCACGACCTCCACGCTCTCCAGCCGCAGGTCCTCGCTGATTTCGAGCGACTGCGTCACGCCGGTCGTGTTGTTGTCCGGAATCGCGAGTTGAACAGGGACCACCCCGCTGTCGGCGCTGATCTCGTGCGAAGCGCGGCGCCAGGTCTCGGCCAGAGCCACCGCGGCCGCCGCGTCCACCGCGCCATACCCGTAGCGCTCGTTGATCCAGTGTCCCGCGCCGTTCTGCCCCCAGGACGCGTGCGCCGGGTCGTTCCTGCGGGCGGAGTTGAGCAGCACGTGCCGCACGTCGCGCCAGCTCAAATCAGGACGGGCTTCGAGCATCAGCGCGCACACGCCCGCGACCAGCGGCGCCGCGGCGCTGGTGCCGCCGAATAGAAACGTCTCGCCGTTGTCGATGTCGGTACTGTAGATCTTGCGGTTGTTGCCGTCGGACTGCGCCACCACGAACAGGGCCGAGCCCGGCTCGCTGTACGCCGCAAGCGTGTCGAGATCGCCGATCGCGCCGACCGCCATGACGTAGCGGCTGGAAGCGTAGGAGTCATAGTCGACGCGATCGTTCGAGCCGGCGCCGTTGCCGGCGGCCCAGACGTACACCTCACCCAGACCGTCGCGCCCGGTCTCGGTCCCCTCGCGCAGCGCGTCCTTGACGACCGACGGCAGGTATGCGATGACGCCCGTGTCGCTCGGACCCCACGAGTTCGACTTGATGTCGTTGAGGTCGTTGCGGTGGGCCAGCGCCGCGGCATCCTGCACGTCGCTGCCGAAGACGAGGCTCGAAATCGATGCGCCGTAGGCCACGCCGGCCCCGTGCGAGTCATTGAAGGCCGTCGCCGCGACAATGCCCGCGCAACCGGTCGCGTGCGACGAATACACCCCGCCGCCCAGCGAGGCGGCGGCATCGTAGTTGCCGACCAGGTCGACGTGATCGCGCTGCCACGAGTCCTCGACGATGCCCACCACCACGCCCGCGCCGGTGTACCCACTGTCCCACACCGGCTCGACGTTGACGTCAAACAGCGGGTCGAGATCGTTGACCAGGTTCCATTCGTACGAGAACCGCGGGTCGTCCGGCACGCCGCGCAGCACACGCGGCCGCACGACGTCGACGAACGCATCATCGACGCCCTGATCGCTCAGGATCGAATCAGCCAGCCGGATCGCCTCGTCCACGGTCGCGGCTTGAATCACGCCGTAGTGCCTCAGCGAACCATCGCGGCCGAGCGGCTCCACGCGCCGCCCGCGCTGACGCAGCGGACGCGCATCGCTCTCGTAGCGCACCACGACTCGGTTCGTCAGCCGCAGCGCCGGCGCGCCGGGCTTCGCCCTGAGTTGGGCGAACGGAAGGACGGCGGCGTCGGTGGAGTCGATTTCGTAGGCCGGAGAGTCGGATAACTCAGGCGAGGCGAGCTCGACGATCATCGGACCGGTGGAGGTGCGGACCACCCGAACGTCGCCCGAGCGGCCCGCCGCCAGCACGACGCCGGCAAGCGCCCCGATAACAAGTAAGCCTGCGAAACAACCCGGGGCGGTTCTGCTGGTCAATGGCATCGGCTCCCCTCAAGGACGATGCGCGCCGAGGCCATCCGCCGCGCGCGGCCCTTCCCGCTGCGCATCGTAGGCGCACGGCGGTACGAGATTCAACGAAATCGGCCGCAGCGCAAGGCGCCACGGCCGCGAGGAGAGTTCCGATATTGATTCAGGCGCATCGACCCGCGCTATTCGCCCCAGGCGACGGAATCGATCGCGTCACGCAGCTTCGAGAGCGCGCGGTTCTGAATCTGCCGAACGCGCTCCTTGGTCACGCCGAAGCTCTGCGCGACCTCGCGAAGCGTCTTCTGATCGCGCGGTGCGTCGAGCGGGCGGAGCCGACTCATGCCGAAGCGCTCGGCGAGCACTTCGCGCTCCGTGGAGCTGAGGTCGGCCTCATCGTCGGCGAGCACCTCGCGCAGCGCTGTCATCGAGTCGGCATCCTCGCGCGCCCGGCGAACGTCGATCATGTCGCCGCGCTGCAACTTGGGGTCGAACTCCGCCGGGAAGACCGCCCGGTAGCGCGCCATCGAAGCCACCGCCCGCGTAATGCTGGTCAGGATCGCCCGGCACGCGTAGGTGCTGAACTTGAAGCCGCGCGAGCAGTCGAACTTGTCGACGCTGCGCAGCAGGGCCATGTGGCCTTCGCTGATCAGCTCGGAGAAGTCGGCCCCGCTCACGCGGGCGCGCTGCACCATGGTCGGCACCAGGCCGAGATTCGCCTCGACGATGCGGTCGCGGACGTCCCGAGTCGCGTGATCGAGGCGCAGCAGCAAGCGTGCCGCCGTCAGAGTCAGGCGCTGTCCGGCAAACTTGCGCAGGAGCTGCATCTGCTGATAGCGCAGGAAGTTGAATCGCTGGAAAAGCTCGACCTCCTCGTCGGAGCTCAGCGGCTTGGCGCGCGAATCCGCCGGCCGGGCAGGAATGGGCACATCGTGATGCTTGGAGGCGGCGGCCTGGATGCGCTCCAGGCCGAACCGTCGCTGGGCGGCGGTGGTGCGGAACTGGGGGTCCGTCACGCACTCCAGCGGCTCCGAGAGCCGCCGACGCAGCGTCTGAACGTCCTCCGCGGAAAAACGGCGCAGGACCGCCCCCCAGGGCAGCAGGCAAGTCGGCGTCAGCTTGCGCAGACGCGACTCGCTCGTGCGAGCGGTGGCTCGAATTTGGCTGGCCATGGTCGCCTCCCGGTCCTATTTACGCGCGATACGCGGGCTCGGTTCACTTAGATGCACGTCCGCCCGAAAAAGTCTCACTCGATCCTCCGAAAACGCGCAACCTGCTGCGGCCCAGTTGCTTACAACTATCGTTCAGCCCGGTCGCAGCGCCCGCCGTACCTGTGAAGGCTCGTTTACAGCAGGCTCGGGAACGTCCGAATGTCGAACTTATCAGACGGTCGGCCGCGCGGACTCCCGTCGGTATCTTCTGGCCACCCGGCTCGGACGCGGGGTGCTTGCCGTCGGCACAATCCCGCCCCGGCCGTCCCCGGCCCCGGCGCCTTGCGGCCCCGTACGGCCCCGTGCGGCGCCGTGTCCACTGCGCCGTGCGCCGTGCGCCCGCCCTTTGTATTACCCACAAATGTCGCGGGCGGTGCGACCGCTTTCACGGCCGCACCGCCCGTATGGACGAACCATTCAACCGGTCTATTCAGTCAGCGCCCCTACGGGCAGGCCTGGCCGAACGCAATCAGCAACGCCGACAGGTCGTCGAGATCGACGTCGCCGTCGCCGTCGAGGTCGCCGTCCTCGGGACCGGCGCCGCTCGTCGTGCCGAAGTGGACCAGCATGATCGACAGATCATCCAGATCGGTGACGTTGTCGCCGTTCAGGTCGGTGGGGCAATCAGGCACCTCGCACTCGTACACGGTGACGCTGAAGTCATCCACCGCGGCCTCGATCAGCGAACCCGAGCTCTGGTCCTGCGCGATGAAGCGCATGCGGACCTGAGCCGTCGGGGTCACCTTGCTGGACACCCAGAACGAGTGGTAGTACCAGCCGCCCGCCGTCTCGATGCCCGACGGGCCGACGGTCTCGGCGTTCACCCAGCTCGTACCGCCGTTGTTGGAGATGTCCACCACGAAGGTGTCGGCGTTGGGCGCGGCGCCGGTGTCGTTCGAGTACCAGCGCCAGTAGCCGATCTTGGCGTCGGCGGCGGCGGAGAGGTCGATGATGGGGCTCTTGAGGGTGGTCTTACCGCTGTCGACGTCAAAGTCGCCGAGGCTGCCGCCGGCGTTGCCATCCGTCACCCAGCAGTTCACGCCCGGGGCCGCGGTCACGTCGTCACCCGGCTGAGCGGCGGTCGGCTGCGGATCCATGCGGTTCCAGATGCCGGTCGTGGCGTTGTCGCCGGTGTCGCCGACCGTCCAGCCCAGGTTGGTCTCGAACGTGTCCGAGAACGGAATCGCAGTGCCGGTCGCGGTCACGGCCGAGTAGTACGCGGCAGGCGCGTTCTGCGGGTCATACACCAGCACGCTGGTTGTGGTCAGTGCCATGAAGAAGTAGTCGAGCTGCGAGCCGCACGCCTGCGGCGGAATCGCCGCGGAGTACTGGTTCGTGCCAACGACGGTCATCGGGAGGGTGTTCCACGAGCCGCCGTTGACGCGGTAGCTGACCGAGCCCGTGCCGGGCTGAGGACTGAGACTCAGCGGGAGCACGTCGACGCGAATGTCGGTCGGCTGGGTCGGGCTGACGATCGCCGGCAGGCCGTTCGGGAAGACGAAGTCGAGCAGCGAGATCGCCGGGCAATCGATGTTGTGCTCGTCAAACGCGGCACAGATGATGCCGTAGTGCGGCGTGCCGTCGGCAATGTCGCCGTTGTCGTCGTCGATGGTGAGGACTTCGATCGCGGTGCCGGCGGCGGCCGAGTTGTTGCCCGACCCGCCGCTGGTGATCAGTGACCAATCCACGAACATCTGCTGGGCATCGCTCAGGCTTCCCAGCCCGACGCGGATTTCCCACCAGATGTCGGCGAGCGTCTCGCCGCAATAGTGGATTTCGCCGGAGCAGGGATACTGGACGTTGTCGCCGTCCGGATCGCGGACGTTGCAGTTCGTGCCGCAGAAATCGCGGCCGATGATGACGTCGTCGAGCAGCATGATCGAGCAGCAGTCGCCATAGCCTTCGCCGAAGGAGCCCTGCGCCAGGCCGAGGGACTGCACGACGTAGTGTCCGTACTCGTGGGAGATGACGGAGCTGTAGGCGGTGTTCACGCATCCGCCGCCGGCGCTGTAGAAGTTGATGCTCGAGCCGTCGAAGTACGCGTTGCAGGTCGACGCGAGGTTGACGTTGGCCGGCATCTTGTAGGTCATGCCGGGGAAGCCCGGGGCGCGGTCGTTGAAGAAATTGCGGGTCTTTGTGGTCCAGATGAACGCGTTCACCTGGGCCGTGTTGCCCGCGCTGGGCGTTGTGTTGTACTCGAAGTTGCCGGGGCCCGGAGGCGTAACACTCTGGCTGAGCGAGAGCACGCTGCCGGACGAGTTATTCACGTCCACGTACTGGCCGTTGTCGAGATTGGTGGTCACGGTCACCGCCGACGTCCCGCCGTTGGTGATCGTGTACGCGCCGCCGACATTGGTGTACGCCGTGCTGCCGCCGGTGATCGCCACGCGGATCAGCGGCATCGGCTGAACGGTCGGGAGATTGCTGGCCGTGTCGGGCCGCGCACCCGGCGTGGCCTTGCCGTTGACCTGGCCGGACACGTCCGTGTTCAGAATGTCGTTGCGGACGTCGAGCAGCGCGCCGCTGCCGGTGTCGACGAAGAACGTGTAGCGTTCGCGCGCCTCGAGCGTCAGGTCCTCACCGACAAACTTCCAGGCCAGCCTCGGCGCCACGCGGGTCGTCTCGCCCATGTAGATCACCTCGGTCGGATCGGACCAGACCGGCAGGTGAGCGTATTCGACCGTGGTCGCGACGGCAGCGACGGCGTCCTCAGGTGCGACCGCGCCGCGGGCCACGCCCTGCCCGCCGACGTTCGCCAGATTCCCCGACGCGTACACCACGCGGCCGAGGTCGTTGTTCACCATGATGCGAGCCGCGCCGTACTCAACCGACACGCCGTTGACGCTCTGCGTGTAGCCGAACACCGTGAAGCGGCCGTTGCCGGCGTCCGAGACCCAGGCGAGCTCGAGCTCGGGACTCGCCGCGCCCAGCGCGTCGCCATAGGACGCCAGCCAGCTCGAAGCCGCCTCTTCGGCGGTCGCGCCTTCGGACATGGGCCTTCCGTAGTATCGGACGACCCCGGCCTCGTCCGTGTAGACTTGAACACCCGGATACGCTTGCAGCAATTGACTGACGGCGGGCGCTATCTGACCCGCTCCATTGACCGCATTCGCGCCGCCCTGCTCGCCGCTGCTGGCGAACGCCAGCGACGCGCCGCTGAGGGCCAGAAACGCGAACACTCCACCTGTACCGCTTCGACTCGGCATAGCGAACTCCCGCATTTGTATGTTGCGACACGCGACTGTCGGATTGGCTCGCAGTCATCGACTCTAGCGGGTGGGAATCGCCGCCGCCAGATGGCGACCGCCGAATTCATCGTAATCGAGTAGAATCCGTGAGGCCGCGACCGATAAGCGGTGCCGCGGAGCGCAACGCGGGTCGTTGGACCGAACGCGGCATCAGCAGGTCCGGCTCAACTTCCGGCAACCGCGGAGCCTCCGGATGCGCGTGGCCTGCGATGCGATGTGCGGCGGCTTGGCGCGCTGGCTGCGCATGCTCGGGGTCGACGCCAGCTATCAGGCCGGCGTCGCCGACGATTCGCTGGTCGAGTTGGCGCTGCGCGAAGGGCGGCTGGTGCTCTCTGGGGATCGTCGCCTGTTCGATCGGCGGGTCTTCCGCGAAGGCGCGCTGCGAGGGCTGCTGATTCCGGTCGGGTTGCGGCTGCTTGATCAGGTTCGATTCGTAGTATCCGCGCTGAACGTCGTCGCGGGCGCGCCGCGCTGCACGCGTTGCAACGGGCCGCTGGAGCGGGTTTCGAGGGGCGATGTCTCCGACGTGGTTCCGGCCCGCAGCCTGATCTGGGCGACCGAGTTCGATCGATGCGCGGCTTGCGGGCACGTGTATTGGAAAGGAACGCACTGGCAGCGGATCGAACCGCGGCTGGCAACGCTGGGCGAGACGGAAGACGACGATCCGTCTGCGGACGGCCGCCGCGACCGGCCCGGAACGCCCGAATGACTCGGCGCGGTTGCGTTTTGCCTGGTTGCGGAAATAATGCCGATAGCTACGGTACGAGGCGTGTGGCGCAAGGGAGGGCGCGACGCTCATGGCCGATTACAACGAGTACGACGAGCGGGGCGGGCTGAGCCGCGCTGGATTCCTCGGCGCCTTGCTGGATTACGCCGGCTGGATCGTGATCGGCGTTTCTCTGGGATGGGGAACCCTGCGCGCCGTGGAGCTGAGCAAGGCCTCTCCACCGGCCGGCAGCGCCACCATCCTCGGCACCTTCGCGCTGGCCATCCTGGGCGTCGTACTCGGCGCGGTGGTCTGGGCGATCGGCGAGATCGTGCGACGCCTGCCGGCGATGCTGCACGTCATCGAGAGCCTGCCCTCCTCGGCCGGCGCCTCGAACGCGCCCGCCACGCCCTCGGCGCCGCGCGGCGACTCCGAGGCGTTCGGCGAAATGCTGCTGCTGCTGCGCGAAGTGCGCGATATCTCGCTGCTGACCGAGGCGCAGCGCGTGATGCGTCTCGAAGCCCAGGGCAAGGCCGCCCTGACCGTGCTCCAGCGCGACGTTCCGATTCTGCTACGCGAGCACAACTGGATCGAGGCGCGCAACCGCGTTCAGGAGGCGCGCGAGCGGTTCCCGTCGTTCAAGGACTGGGACGAGCTGGAGTCGCAGATTCAGCAGATGCGCGTGCAGGTCGAGACGCGCGACGTCGAGAGCGCCGAGCGGCAGATTCGCGACCTGACGGCCCTGGGCGCCTGGGACCGCGTCGGCGAGGTGCTGCACGAGCTCATGCAGCGGCACCCCGACAGCGCCAAGGCCAACGACCTGGCGCAGCGCGTCCGCCAGCAGCGCAGCAAGGTCGAGGCCGAGCAGCGCGCCCGCATCATGGCGCAGACGCAGGAGGCCGCCAGCAAGCACAATTGGGACGAGGCCATCAACCTCGCCAACGCGATCATTCAGCGCTATCCGCGCAGCCCCGAGGCCCAGCTCCTCAAGATGGACCTGCCCCTGCTGCGCGAGAACCACGAAATCAAGACCCGCAAGCAGCTCGAGAGTCAGTACCAGCAGATGGTGACCGCCAAGCGCTTCGACGAGGCCTTGCGCATCGCACACGAAATCCTGCGGCAGTATCCCGGCTCGCCGCAGGCCTCGGCGCTCAAGGAGCAGCTCCCGCGGCTTGAGCAGCGGCTGGGGACGGCCGCGCGGGCCTGACGTCGAGCGGTAAACGACCGTGCGCAACCGCGCCCGGACACTACCTAATCCTACGTTTACTTCGAATTGTCCAAACTCAGGTTGGCAGGGAACCCTACCTGTGCTATGGTTCGAGTACCGGGTCTCGGCAGGCGAATAAGCCGGCTTGCCACAAGGGGGGACCTCAAAACCCATTCCATCATCACGCTCGCGGCGGCGCAATTCCATGCGCCGCCCGCCGGACGACCGTTTGGCCCGCGCGAGGCGCGGCCGGTCTTTCGCGCATCTCGTTTTGGGGGGAGTGAAATGAAGTCTGCCATGCACCGTTGGGCCGCGGCCGGGCTGCTGGCCCTGGTCGCCGGCGCCGTCGCTCGGGCCGACGCGATCCGCGGCGGGTTCACGCTTTCAGGCGACATCACGTTTCTTGATCCACCGCCGCTCGACGTCACCGCCAATTCGCTGGAGAGCGACGCGACGCAGTACTTCTTCCGCGAGCAGGAACGGACGCTGCCGACCGACCTGATCGCGAACATCGTCTCACCCGGCGTCTACAACTCGCCGCTCGATCTCGAGAACGCGCCCATCCCCGCCGGTACGCCGGTCCGCACGTATTTCGTTCACGCCGACAACGAAAACAGCGATTTGGGCCTGCCAGCCCTTTACTCCACAATCACCTTTGCGACGCCGGTGATCGGGATCATCAGTGAAACCGACGACCTGACCGACAGCGATCCGATTCTGGGGGCGCATGGGACGGTCTACACCACCGGCACGCTCGCGGACGCCGACCGCGGCGCCGAGCTGCTGGAGTGCCCGATCGAGCTCAGCGCTGACCGGCTGACCGTGACGATCTGCACACGCACCCTGTTCGATCGCGATCAGCTCCGGATCATGACCGAGATTCCCGAACCTGCCTCGGCAGTGTTGCTGGCGGCCGGCGCGCTTGCCCTGCTCCGCCGGTCGCGCGGCTCGAAGTGCTGAGCCGCGGCGACATCTGCCTCACCTCGCTGGGGCGGGATCACCCGATCCTACCGGGTGATCCCGCCACACGCCCCCAGCCCGTCGAGCACATCCCACACGCCTCCGAGCTGCGCGCAGCGTCCCGAAGTGCCCGTGTCGAGATCGACCGATGCCGGCTAAGCTACCGCCGAGCGATATGGGCGGAGCTCTTCGCGAGCGGTGGATCGTCGTGCTCGTCCTGCTCAGCGTTGCGCAGGCGGGGACTGGGGTCGCGCGCTCGCAGCCCGTCGCGGGCGACGTGCGGACGGTCGGGTTCGCGGGCCCGGGCGAGACGGCCGGCCTGATTCGCATCGGACAGTGGTTCCCGATCCTGGTGGAGCTGACGGCCCAAAGCAGCGAGCACCAATCCGTCTATCTGCGCTATGAAACAGTCGACGCCGACGGAGATCGCGTCGCGTACGCCGCCGGACCGATCGCGCTGACCGCCGGCGGCGGCATCCAGACCGCCTGGTGCTACGCCGCCACCGCCGCCGACGGAATCGGCCGATTCACCTCGGTCGACGTGCTCGACGCCACCGGCAGCGTCATCAACCGGCTCCCGCTGCCGACCATCGAGCCGATTGGCGACGACACCCATCTGCTGCTCGACATCGGCCGCAAGCAGGTGACCGGACTGCGCGATCTGGACACCGGCAGCCAAAGCTACTTTTACTCCGGCAGCGCCAATCTGAACTTCCTGCGGCCGCTGTGCGTCGCGCGGCTCGCGGAACGAAGCCTCCCCGACCGCTGGATCGGGCTGTCGGCCGTCGACTCGATCGTGTGGGACGAGCCCGACCTCACCGGGCTGGAATCGGCCCAGTTGGAAGCGCTGCACCGCTGGGTGGAGCGCGGCGGCACGCTCATCGTGGGCATCGGTCCAGCCTGGACTACCCTGCAAAAATCAAGCCTGGCCGACCTGCTGCCATTCTCAGCCCAATCGACGCTGCGCGAGGTGGAGACCCTGCCGGGGTTCCACAGCCGTTACGGCGGACCGCCCGCGCAGCGTTTTCGTACGCCTATCAGCCTCGTGACCGGCGCGCTCGCCCCGGACGCGCGCGCCCTGCTGACCGATGGGCTGCCCGACGGCGCACGCGTCACCGTGTTGGCGCAACGCTCCTTCGGCGGGGGCCAGGTGATCGCCTGCGCGGCGCGCCTGCGCGACCTGCTCGATGAAGGCGGCACGGGCGACGCGGCCCGGGAGCCGGACACCGCCGTCGCTAGCCGTCGGTTTGTCCGCGACTTGCTTAACGTGGCGGCCATGCCGCCCGAGCTGGCGAAGCGCGAGGCGGAGCAAGCGTTCACGGGGCTGGGCATGATGGTGGAGCTCTACGGTCCGCTGCTCGAGCCGATCGAGTTTCGCAGCCAGGCCGGCGTGCTGCTGCTGCTGGTGATCGGATTCGTATTTCTCTACGCCGTCGCCGCCCTGGCCGGCTCCTGGACCTGGCTGCGGCGCCGATCGCTCACGCAGTACGCCTGGCCGGTGTTCGCCGGTGTCGCGGTCGTCGCCAGCGTGCTGAGCCTGGGCGCCGTCTCCTTGCTGCGCGGGGTTCGCGGAAGCGTGCACAGCGTGAGCGTCGTCGACTTCGAGGCCGGTTCGACGCGGGCCGGCGGCTGGGCGCTTTTCGGTTACAAGTGCGTCCAGCGCGGTGCGACCACGCTGTCGCTGCCCGGCGAGGACACGTTTCTTCGTCCCCTGTCCGCCCCGCCCGACGTCGGGGCGCGCTACGCCACCCCGCTGCGATACTCCTCGGACACGCGCAGCGGCGTGCTCAACGGCGTGCCGCTGCGTGCGACGCTCAAGCAATTCGAGGGATACTGGCGCGGAACGCTCGACGGCACCGTGCGGGCGCAGTTGACCGTCGATCGCGGCACCGGCCAAGTCACGCCGGAGAGCTGGATCCAGAACGACCTGACCGAGAAAGTGGTCAGCGGCGAGCTGCTCTTCATCGATCCGCGGATGCGCGACGACGATGGCGAAGTGCCGCGTCGCGTCGGCGCGCGGGCGCGCTGGATCGACGGCCGCCGATACTGGGACAATGAGTTCGTCCCGCCCGCCGCCATGGTCCTGCGGGTGCCCCTGGGCGAGCTGGCGCCGGGAGTCACGGTTCGCCGGCTTGGGCAGGCCGTCTACACCAAGGTCGCGTCGGACCTGACCCGCTGGTCGCTCGCGGAGAATCCCGATCCGAAACGCGAGCCCATGCTCCCGACGCTCTGGTCGTTGCAGACGCAGGAGTGGATGGCCGGAAGCCTCGCCCCGACGCTGACGCGCCTGCTTCAGCGCGTCCGGCCGCCCGTCGCCGCGCTGATGCTGGCATCGACGCGCGACCTGTTCGTGCACAGCTCCGGCGATCCGGACTTCGGCAACCCGGGACTGCCCGTTCGGCTGCAAGGTCTGCCGCGGCTCGATGTATCTCAGTGGCTGACGCGCGGCCAGGCGATCCTGCTGCTGGTCGTGGACTCGCCCGGCCCCGCCCGGCTGTATTCCAACAACCAGCCGCTCGCGCACCGCGAGGGGCTGACCGTGTATCGCGTCCGCGTACCCGTGGACTACGTCGGCAGCCCGCCCGCGGGAAGACCGATAGACTTCCCGGCGCCCGAGCCGTCGGACCCCGCCAAGGATTCGACCCCGTGATCGTTCAGACCATCAACCTGACCAAGAAATACGCCAGCCTGGTGGCCCTGAACAACCTGCACCTCAGCATCGAGGAAGGCGAGTGCTTCGGCTACATCGGCCCGAACGGCGCGGGGAAGACCACCACCATCCGCATCCTCTCCACGCTGCTGCAGCCCACCTGGGGCGAAGCGCGCGTCTGCGGCCACGTGGTGGGCTACGAAAGCCGCAAGATCCGCCCGCTGATCGGCTACGTGCCCGACTTCTTCGGCGCGTACGAGGACATGGCGGTGCAGGAATACCTGGAGTTCTTCGCCGCGGCCTACAACATCACCGGCCGCAAGCGCAGCCAGATCGTCGGGGACGTGCTCGAGCTGACCGACCTGTCCTACAAGCGCGACGCGCTGGTCGATTCGCTTTCGCGCGGCATGAAGCAGCGCCTGAGCATCGCGCGCGTGCTGCTGCACGACCCCAGGGTGCTGTTCATGGACGAGCCGGCCAGCGGGCTCGATCCGCGGGCGCGGATTGAAATCCGCGCGCTGCTCAAAGAGCTGCACCGCATGGGCAAGACCATTCTGATCAGCTCGCACATCCTCCCCGAGCTGGCCGACCTGTGCACCAGCATCGGCATCCTCGAGCGCGGCGAGCTGGTCTATCAGGGCTCGGTCGCCGAAGCGCTGCGCCGCGCCCGCGTCGGCACCGTGCTTCACGTCGTTACGCCCGACGACAAGGAGCTGGCGCGCCAGGCGCTTACCGCACTGCCCGGCGTCCAGAGCGCCGCGCTGCGCGACGGCATGATCGTCCTGACGCTCGACAGCGACACCCGGGACTTCAGCTTCGTCGCGCGGGCGCTGCTCGAACGCAATCTGCGCATCCAGGAAATCAAGCAGGAAGAGGTCAACCTGGAGACCGCGTTCATGCGGCTGACCAAGGGCATCGTGCAGTAGTCCCGCCGATCCGCGCCGTGTCGGCGCGCCGGCAGCGCTCGAAGCGCGCCCCAGGACCCTACTCGGCCGACTCGCCGGCCGGCGTCTCGAAGATCAGCGACGCCCAGTAGCTGCTCCAGTCCGAATCCTCCCCCGGATCGCTGCGCTGCATCGTCACGGTGGTCGCCATCCAGCGGCCGGACACCGCCAGGCGCACCGCGGCGCGGCCCTCGGCGTCGGTCACCACGCGCGTCAGCTCGCGCGGGGCGCCCTGCTGCACGAACACCACGGCGGCCCCGGCCAACGGCTGACCGCGAAACGTCACGCGCACCTCGAGACGCTCGCCGGGCGCAATCCGAAACGGATTGGCGATCGGCGTGATCTCGAGCAGGTGGCCTACCGTACGATCGAATCCGGATGTGTCCGCCGCGGCGTCGGTGCACAGCAGCAACTTGGCGAAGCGATGGTAGGCGTCCCGCGCGGCGAGTTGCGTCTCGTGGCGCTGCGCCCGCTGGAGCGCCGCGTTCTCCAGCCCCTCTTCGCGCAGGTAGCGCTCGAACACGTCGGCCTCCAGACGCGTCACGCGCGGCACGCTTTCGTAGCCCAGCACGTAGACGCCCGCGGACGAGGTGCGCGCAAAGCTGATCAGCCGGCCGTCGAGCCCCATCACCGGCGCCTCGCCATCCGGGCCGACGATTGAGAACTTGCGGATTTTCGCGGCGTCGCGCGGGTAGGGCAGGCCGGCGAAGCGCTCGCCTTCACGCATCGCGATCCGCAACGCTTCGCCGGCTTTCGGCCGGTACGTGTCCGGCTCCAGGTAGAACTCGTGCGCCAGGCTGGTGCCGGTCAGCACGATCGACAGCAGACATGCGGCGAAGCTCGACTGCATCCGCATCACGGTGTCCCTCCTTTCTCGTTCGAGCCCACTCACCCGACCGGGCCCCGGTAGGCTGCGGCGTTACGGAAGCGTGGGGGGGGCCGTGGGGACCGCCCCCCCCCCACCCCCCCCCGGGCGCCGGGGGGCGGCCCCCCCCCCCCCCCCCCCCC
>CAYXIO010000014.1:64519-75436 GCA_964465125.1 uncultured Planctomycetales bacterium
CCGCCGACGGGCCCCCGGGAGCCCGCGGCGTTACGGAAGCGTGGCGGGACCGTTGGCGCGGTCCCGCCACTTCGCCGCGCGGGCGCGCTGGTCGGCGGCCCGCCCGCGGCACCTCCCGTCCGGGTACGCGCGCGTTACGGCGAAACCGGGTCCTTGCGATTGTTGGTGCCCGAGTGCGGCGTCGCGATGTACGGGAAGACCTGGTGATAGGGCAGGTCGTTGCCGTCCACGTTGTCGCCGGCGAGCGTGATCGTGCTGTACGTCGGTCCGCTGGCAATGGCGGTCAGCGCGACATCCACGACGTCGTCGCCCAGCCGGCGCCCATTCGGCCAGCCGCTCGACACGCCGTTGGTCACGTCGCCGCCGATGAAGCCCAGCCGGTGGAAACCGGCCTGCCCGGCGAGCCGGACCGGGTCGGTCGTGGTCACGACGCGCAGCACGTCCGGGATGAAGATCGCCCGCAAGTCGACGCGCCCGCTGGCGGCGAAGCTGGTCCCGTAGACGAAGTTGATCAGGCTGGCAAGCTCGGGATTCTCGGCGTAGGTGGCGAAATCCCCGTCGCCGTCGGCCGGCGAGGTCTGGTTGAAGCGGTCCTTGTCCTTGGTCGCGACCAGCCCCTCGTTGAAGAGCGGATTGCCCAGGCGACTGACCTGGATCCACGGGCCGCGGTTCACGCGCGTACCGTCGCGGTTGAGAATGCGCGTGCGCGGGCGGCTGGCAGACGCGTACACGCCCACGCCGGTCTGCTGCCCGAAGAAGAACGTGTCGTACGAGCTGGGAATGCCGAGCTGGTTGAGGTAGTCGATCGGAATCTGCATCGCGCAGGTCAGAACGTTGTAGCCCTTAAAGCCGTCCACGCCGTTGCCGTCCTGGCCGAGTCCGTCGGCCAGCGAGCCGTTGTTGTCCAGGATGCGCACGTTCACCAGGTCGAACGTGCCCGGCGCGTCGAAGAAGAAGCTGTCATCGCGCAGCCCGGCGAACACGACTTCGCCGCTCGGCAACGAATAGACCGTTTCTTGCGTATACGTGTCCAGCTCCGCGAAGCTGGCGGCGCCGGAGACCGCCGCGCCGTTCGCGTCGTTATACGCCGGCGTAGTGTTCGCACCGACGTTCGGCGGAGGCACGAGCAGCCCGCTGCCGATCGACTCGCGCAGCTTTCCAACAGTCCGCACGACGCCGTAGGTCTGCGTGAAGTTCTGCCGCCCGTCGCCGACGCTGACGATCGGACCCGCCTCGCTGCCCAGCCCGTAGGACAGAATCGTATCGACGTTTTTGTAGCCCTGGTCGACCGGCGAAAAGGCGAAGTCGTAGCGCAGTATCGTCTCGCCCGTGACCGGATTCGTGACGTGAATGCTGTAACGCGCGTCGTCGGCGAAACGATCCCAGATCACGCCGTCGCCCGGCTCGCAGAATGGCCGAAAGCTCGCGATCACGTTCAGCGTCTTGACCGCCGGATTGTCATAGCGCGTGCCGACGAACGCGTACACGTCCGTCAGGTTCGTCTGCGGGTCCTGCTTGGTCAGCGGCGCGTCACTGTGGTTGGACGCCAGGGCGCTTCCGGCCGCCGCGGCCGCGAGCCCCGCGGCAACGCGCAGCAAATACTCTCCGAGCCGATTCCTTCGCATGTGAATCTCCTGTCCGGGGTTTGAGAATGCGGCGTCCGCGGCCTGCGTGGCGCGGACGTGCTGGGACCCGAGCCGGCTTGCTCGTGTCGCCGAGAATCTCGTCTTCATGCACGGGGTTCGGCGACGCGCCCATCGCTGGCCGTCCGCCGCCCACTCGCGAACCTGTACGCACGCCGGCGCTTCGCGGATTCATCCGTCGCGCGGCCGCCGCCTGGCGCGCCGGCGGAGCAAGCCGTGCGCGGAGTGGTTAGAATGCGGACGGGAGCAGGCTGCTGCGGCCGCACAGTGAGGCTCGGACGACATGACCGTCGTGCAAGATCTCGGCCTGTGGTTCTGGCGGCTGCTGCCGGCCAATCCCATCCTGCTGCGCGTCGTCAGCGCCGCCAGCAAGCGCACGCGCCACCTCTGGGCGCGGATCGCGTACCTCGCCGCCCTCTTCGGCGTGATTTTCATCGCCGACATGAACCTGCTCGACACCCAGGGCACCTCGTTGGCGGACCTCGCTAAGCAGTCCAGCGGCACCTTCATGATCGTCAGCGTCGTCCAGCTTCTGCTGGCCAGCTTCATTGCGCCGATCTTCGCCGCCGGCGCCATCACGCAGGAGAAAGACGCCAACACCTTTCACATCCTGCTGACCACGCCGCTGTCCGACGCGCAGATCGTCCTGGGCATGCTGTGCAGCCGGCTCTTTTTCGTGTGGGCGCTGTTGTTGTCGGGCGTTCCGGTGTTCTGCATCACGATGATCTTCGGCGGGGTGACCGGGTCCGAGGTGTTTCAAAGCGTCGGGCTGGCGGCGACAACCGGCCTCGTCACCGGCGCGCTGGCGATCACGATCGGCGTCGCGCGGGTCGGCACGCGCCGCACGATCCTGACGTTCTTCGTCGGCGTGGCGCTCTACCTGCTGGGCGTCTGGGCGCTGGGGCTGACCGACTGGGGGCAGCTCGCCGAAGCGCCCGTCAGCACGGCCACCATGGGCGCGCTGTCGGGCAAGAAGATGAGCTGGCTCGCCCCTGCTCATCCATTCCTCGCACTCTTCGTCGTCACCGGCCAGACCCCGGCACCCACCAGCGACGAGCTCGGCCGCTTCAGCGCGATCCCGCGCTGGCTGCTGGCCCATCCCGCGCCGGGCTACATGCTGCTGACCAGCCTGCTCAGCCTCGCGTGGGTCGCGCTCAGCCACTTCTTCGTCCGGCGCGGCTCCAAGGAAGGCGAACGCGCGTTCGCCACGCGCATCGCCGGATTCTTCCGCGGCCCGGCCGGCGAGCGAACGCGGCGCCCGCGCCACGTCTGGAGCAACCCCATCGCCTGGCGCGAGGCCAACACGCGCGCCTCGGCCGGCGGACGCTCCCTCCTGCGCTGGTTCGGCATCGGCGTCGGCGTCCTCGCCGGACTGCTGCTGCTGATCGCCCATGAGCAGGCCTGGGGCGCCGGCCTGTCGCCGGCCGCTCCGACCGCCGTTCGCGCCTGGCTGGTCTCGCTGCTGTGGATCGAATTCACGCTGATCCTGCTCGTCGTGGCCAACACCGCCGCCAGCACGCTGACGCGCGAGAAAGAATCCTCGACCATGGAGCTGCTGCTGACCACGCCGCTGACAAGCCAATACATCGTCCTGGGCATGCTGCGCGGGCTGGTCAGCTTCGCCCTGCCGCTGATCGCCGTGCCAACCAGCACGATCTTCCTCTTCGCGCTGTCCGATCTCTTTCGCGGCGGCGACGCGAGCGTCACCACGATCGAGGCCCTCGTGCTCGCACCGGTGGTCATGACCGCGCTCGCGGCGGTCGCCGCGATGGTGGGGCTGCATTTCTCGCTGCACGGCAAGAAGACCGTGCAGGCCTCGATGTACAGCACGGCCGTCGTGCTGGGACTGGCCGGGCTGCTGTTCGGCTGCGGTGAGACGGTCTCGCGCGCCGGAGGCTCGGTCGGCGCGTTCTTCCTCCCGATCTCTCCGCTTCACGCGCTGCGCCTTGCCGTGCATCACGCCGGCGCCTTCGCCGGCACGCCCGGCGCGCCCGGCGTCGACGAGCTGTTCAACGCGCGGATCGTGCGGCTCTTCTCGACGCTGGGCGTCGCCGCGCTCTACGCGCTGCTGACGCGCCAGCTCTACGCCGCGATGGTTCGCGATTTTGACATGACCGTTCGCAGGCAGTCGGTCTGATCACATCGCGGGACGGACGAGGCGCGTCCGTTCGGCATCCTCGGGAACAAACTGCCCCTGCTCGCGTCCGAGCCGATGGGCCGGCACACCGGTCACCGTCGCTCCGTCCGGGACGTCGCGCACGACGACGGCGCCGGGCTCGACGCGCGCAGCCCGGCCGAGCCGCCGGCCCGGAATGACGCAGGCCCCCACGCCGACGACCGCGAAGTCCTCGACGCGGACGCCGCCGGCCAGGCGCGCGGCCGGGTGAATGAAGACCCCCCGGCCAAGGGCGTTGTCATGCTCGACGATGCTGCCGGCGGAGAGAATCGAGTGATCGCCGAGGCGGGCGTGTACGCAGACCATCGCGCGCGGGCCGATGACAACGTGTCGCCCGAGCTGGGCCGAGGCCGCGATGCTCGCGAGCGGGTGAATCGCGGAGGCCAGCGCCAAGCCGTCGGCCTCGAGGCGCGAAGCGATCTCGACCCGCGCGTGGCAATCGCCGATGGCGACGAGAACGGCATCGAGCCCCAGTTGCTCGCGCGCGTTGGCGCATTCGATTCCGCCCACGACGGGAAGTCCGTCGACGCGGGTGCCGAACTTGCCCGGATCGTTGTCGAGAAACGCGACCACCCGGTCCTGCCCGCGCTGTAGCAGGACGTCCAGTACGAACTGCCCCAGACCCCCGGCGCCGAAGATCGCAATCCGCCGCATGACCGTCCTCTCGGCTGGGCGACCGCCGCGAATCGCTGGCGCGAATCTGCGCCGGCTCCACCCGCAGGTGCTTATCGGTTATTTTGCCAGGGTGCGAAGCGGGGCAATCCGCGCGAGTGCCGAACACGCGGCACGACCGCGCCCGGACCATCCCCGAGATGGGAGCCTGCGATGATCGCTCGATCGGCAGTCGCGATGGTAGTTCTGATCACTGGCGCCGCGTGGCAGTCGCCGGAACCGCCCGGTTCTCAACCGGCGGCCAGCCAGCCCGACACTTCTGCCAGCTCTCCCAGCGGTCTGCGCCGCCCGGAGCAAATCCGAATCCTGGAGGAGTTGCTTCGGGAACAGGAGACGCCGCGCACGGTCGAGCCGATCGCACCGCAGAACCCGGGCGGCCCGCCGCGACCGTCACTTGCGCCCGCCGCCCTGCTCGAGGGCACGATGTTGTGGTCGCGGGCGGGGCGACTAGTCCAAAGCGGCGGCGGGGCCGAACTCGAGCTCCTGTCGAAGGAGGCGGGCTACCCGGAGTCGATCCGCCTTCTCCCCAACAGCCTGCTCGAGCTGATGGAGCGCGACTCGGAGCTCGGCGTGACGGAATTCATTGTCAGCGGCGAAGTTACAGCGCACCGCGGCACGAATTACCTGCTGCTCCGCAATGTCACGCGGCGGGTATCGAACTCCAACCTCGCCCCGTAAAAGGCGCGAGCGCAGGCAATTCTGGTAGTTTTTCGCGGAAATCCGCACTAGTTAAGCCTCGTTTAACAATCTTGACAGCCACATCCTGTTGTGTGCGCGAGGCGCACGGCATACCCCTGATGTGGTTGTAATTGCGCTTCCTGCGCGCCTCAACCCATGTTACCATCGGGACGATACCATCGTTGACCCATTTTTACATTTCGTCCATCAGGATTCGTGCTACATTCTCCGATGTCGAAAGACGAGTGGGCTTGCGTTGGAACGGGTGCTAGCTCACTGAAGACCGAATCAAAGCCCAAGCGGTTTGACAAGTGAATCCCGGTCGGTGGTTTCGCTCACGGATGAGATCGAATCGACCACCCGCATCGCCGCCAGGCACGGAAGCCAGGGGCGATGCACCTGTTGCCTCGCGCCACCGACCCACGAACGAAGGGTGAACTCGATCCCCCGCGTGCTTCTCAGGCCATCAGAACGAACCGAGCCTGCTCGATCCGCTTTTGGTGGCCCCTCGCTCGAAACCCAACCCCCTGCCCCTCCTGAAAGCACACGGCCGAGTTCACCCTTTCTGTTTTCTCACGCACCCGGCCGACTCGACGCCGGCCCGCACCCGCAACGCGCGTCGACGCCGTCTGCGGATCGACCGCGCTCTCGCGCAAAGACCAGGTGCGGCAAGTCCGCATAGACGATCAGTTTCTCAGGTTTGAACCCCAGCGAAATCGCCGTGCGCAGCGACGGCACGTTTTCCGGCCGCACCAGGCAGACGAGCCGCTCGAGCCCCAGCCGCGCGCGGCCCCACTCCATGCAGCCGCGGGACGCTTCCTGCGCCAGCCCGCGCTTCCAGCATTCGCGGTGCAGCATGTAGCCCAGGCCGACGTGCCGCTCCCCTTCCAACTCCTGCATCAACAGCCCAGCCTGGCCCGCGACCGCGCCGCTCGACCGATCGAGCGCCAGCCAATAGCCGAAGCCATCACGCGCGTAGCGCTCCCGCTGTCGTCGAATCCACTCCGCGGCCTCGTCGCGCGATTGCCGCCGCGGCCAGAATCGCATCACTTCCGGATCGCCCAGCAGCGCGGCCAGCGCATCGAGATCGCTCGTCTCAATCTCACGCAGCTCAAGCCGCTCGGTTCGCAGAATCAGCGACATGCCCGGCACTCCGGCGACTGGGCTCATGCAGAGACGTAGGTACGCTCGCGCGGCGACGCGACGGTGATGCGCGCGGCGGCGAGCGTTGGAATCACGATCAGCGCCAGCGCTGTAACCGCTGCGCCCGCATAGAAAGCGCTGAAGTCCAACGTCATCGGGTAGGCGTTCACCAGCCAGGCCACCGTCTGCACGCAGAAGAACGAAAGCAGTCCCAGACGTGTCAGCACAAGCAGAACGGTCGCGGCGTTGATCGCGCCGAAGATCAACTGAAACGCGAGCGGCGTCTCTCCCGCGCTGAGCGACTCGAGCCCGGACACCAGCAGAATCAACCCGAAGACCACTTCCGCCGCCCAGTTCCGCCGAAGGACCATCCGCAGCAGCACCAGCGTCAGCAGGAGCGACAACGCCACGAAGACCGCCTGAATGCCGACGTGCAGCGGCAGGAACAGGTAATGTCGCGGACCGAGCAGCGCATCCGGCATGAGCACGGACGTAAGCCGACCCACGGCTTGATCCCGAAGATCGAACGCCCATTGCAGCACCTGTGCAGTCAGAATCAGGCCGACGGCAACGCCGATCGCGACCAGGACGTCGCGCCCGACGCGCGGGTCATTCCAATTGCCGGCCATCAGGCGCGCCCAGCCGACGGTGACGGTCGGCCAATGGCGGCGCATGGCGGGCTCGACCGCGAGATACAGCAGCCAGCCCAACGCCGCATTGAACGCGCCGTAGCAAAGGTTCATGGTCAGCACCGTCGTGCCGGAAACGTCCAGCCCGATGGTCCCCTGCGTGAGCACCAGCACAATGCTCGCCGCCAGGATCGCGCCGGCCAGTCGTACCGCGCCGCGGCGATCGCCGCGCCCCAGCCGCAGATTACGCTGCGCCAGCACCAGCGGCGCGAGGACCGTCAGGCCGAGCCACAGGAGAAACCCGACCGCCTGGGAAGCCGTTGCGGCGTTGCGCGCAGCGGTTTCCACCGCGGCGGTATGCGGCGCGGACGCGCTCACGCCCGCCGGCAGCACCTGAACCGCCCAGAATACGGGCGTCGCGCCGATGGCCGCCGCGCGTACGACCCAATCGCGGGTCGGATCGGCGCGTGCCGACAAAGTCCATTCGAATCGTTGCTCGCAGAAAATGTCGGGCACGAATTTCGCCGGACGCGCGACGGCCGCGCTCCAATCCAATCCGGCCGCTTGAAACAGCGCCGGCCAGTCAGGTTCACCCGCCGCCGCGCCGGGAACGCCTTCTTCGTCCGGCACCACGTGCAGCCGCAGCAGCCGACCCGATACGTCCAGCTCGACGCTGCGCATCCCCGGCTGCGTACGCGGCGGATCGTCCAACGAAACCCGCCCGTTCTGGGTCGACCAGCGCTCGCTCCGCAGCGGCCGCGGCGATTCGCGATACCAGAACCGCAGCACGGGCGGCGCGGCGCCGTTCACGCCAGCGAGCTCTCCGAGTGCCGTTTCCGGCTGGGCGATTCCGCGCTGAAAGCCATATGCGCGATCGAACAGGGCCGGCTCATGGCCCAGCGCCGACAGCGTCTGTCGAGCGCGGTCGGCCAGCACCTCCGGCGGCACGGCTGGCGGCTGGGCGCCGAAACGCATCGCAGGCGTGATCACGCTCGCGATCAGCAGCGCCCCGAGGACCACGAAGATCGCCAACGCCGCGACCACCGGCATCGACAGCGCACCGACACCGCCCACCGCGGCCACCATCTGCGGCGAGGGCGTCAGACCCGCGGCGAGCGTCGCGCGAACGGCATCGCCGCCTGGAAGCGCCGCCGCCACGTCGATCACCGAGCGCGGCCGCGACGCCGGAGCCTCATCAAGGCACTGAAGAATGACTCGATCGATCGCAGGATCGAGGTCCGGGACCATGGAGCCCGGCGGCGGCGGCGGCTCACGCCGCGCTCGCGCCAGCTCTGCCGGGCTGCGGCCTTCGAACGCGCGCTGCCCCGTGAACAGCTCGTAGAGCACCAGCCCGAGCGCGTAGATGTCGCTCTGCGCGGTGATGTCGTCGCCGCTCATCTGCTCAGGCGACATGTACGCCGGCGTCCCGGCGCGCGAGCCGCTGCCGCGCAGTTGATCCACCACGCCCGCCAGGCCGAAGTCGGTGATTCGCACCCGCCCGCGCCCGTCCAGCATCACGTTCGACGGCTTGAGGTCGCGATGCACGATCCCCTGCGCGTGCGCCGCCGCCAGCGCCGCGCAAAGCTGCTGACCGATCTCCAGCGCTTTCTGCGGCGCAAGCCGGCCGATGCGCTTGAGCAGCGAGCTGAGCGGCTCGCCGTCGATGTACTCCATCGTCAGGTAGGGGTGGCCGTCGAATTCGCCCAGGTCGTGCACGCGGCAGACGTTGGGGTGCGTAATCTGCCGGGCGATACGCACTTCGTTCTGCATGTCGGCCATGGTCGAGCCGCTGCCGCCAGCCGCCCCGCCCAGCAGCTTCAAGGCGATGGTCTGCCCGACGCGCAGGTCATCGGCGCGATAGACCGCGCCCATGCCGCCGGCGCCGAGCAGGTCGATGACGCGGAAGCGGCCGGCGATCAGCGTGCCGGCGGGAAGTTGCCGCTCGCGACCCGCCGCGACAAATCCCGACGAAAAGCTCCCCGCGCGGCTCGGCCCCGCCGCCGGATTGGTCAGCGTAGGCGACTCGTGCTCCGCGCCGATGGGAGCGGCGGGCGGGTTGGCGTGCTCGTCGTGGCTCATGCGCTCCTCGGCTCGGCCCGGGAGGATGATATCCGAACCGATTGCCTCGCCGGCGAACTTGCGGCGGGTGCGGCGGCGGGCGCACGCCAGGGACGGCGAGAGCGTGGCCCATGTCAGCCGTCCCGCGCATCGGTGGCGAGCCAACGCGCTTCATGACGACGCGCTCTGCCCCCGCCCGCGCGCTGATTTCCGCGCCCGCAATTCTTTTTTCTCAGGCGATTTGACAACCGGCAGATTTCGAGGAAGACTCTAAGTGAGTCCGGAGAATTCCGGATGCGCGTGTGCCCCCCGCCCCCCCCCCCCATCACCCCCCCCCCCCCCCCGCACGCACAAGCGTCCGGCAGTACATCATTCTTGCGTTTCTGGTGAACTTCTTCGCACAGGCCGGTTTCGCCCAGTCCTATCCATGCCAACGCTTTTCCCAACCGGCTGAGCCCCCCTCAGGCGTGGGTGTCGCCGCCGTCGGCGATCCGGCGACAAACGGTTGGCTCGTCTTGGGTTACGCGCCGAGCGGTATTGTAATCGCGGGGCAATACCGCGCCTTCGCGATCACGCGCGAACTCGATCAGAGCTATGCGCTCTGGGGTGCACGCCGACAGTCGCCCGCCGGAGCGCTGGCGATCGAGAATGAGTGGGGCGCGAATCTGGCGCCGATCGCGGCCACCGATCCCGCCTTCGCGGCCGCCGTGGACGAGTGGTATCTCGATTACGGCTATCCGCCCGAAGGCCGCACCTGGGTGGTCGTCTCGTCCGCCGGCTCATTGCCCGAGCTGGAAGACTGGATGCTCGCCAACGGCGACGGCGGCGTGCCGGCCGACTGGGGCGAAATGCTGATCTGGTCCTGGCCGATGATCTGCTGCATCTTCGAGGTCGATTGCGACGAGGACGGCATCCCCGTTGAGACCGACAATTGCCCGGACGTGTCCAATCCCGACCAGACCGACACCGACGGCGACGGCGAGGGCGACGCCTGCGACGACGATGACGACAACGACGGCACGCCGGATACCGAGGACAACTGCCCGGACCTGTGGAACCCGGACCAGACCGACACCGACGGCGACGGTCAGGGCGACGAATGTGACGAAGATGATGACGACGACGAGGACCCCGACCCCTGGGACAACTGTCCGACGGTTTCCAACCCGGAACAGACCGACACCGACGGCGACGGCCAGGGCGACGCGTGCGACGACGATGACGACGACGACGGCGTTCCCGACCCCCAGGACAATTGCCCGCTGATTCTCAACCCCTTGCAGACCGACACCGACAACGACGGTCAGGGCGACTCCTGCGACAACGACGATGACGGTGACGGCATTCCCGACAGCAAAGACCCCGACCACGACTCCGACGGCGATGGTATCCCCGACGTCGACGATCCCGACGACGACAACGACGGGATCCCCGACGACATGGACGAAGACGACGATGGCGATGGCATTCCGGACGGCGAAGACCCGGACCACGACACCGACGGCGACGGAATCGCCGACAAGGACGATGATGACGATGACGGCGACGGCATCATCGACGCGCTGGACAAGGACGACGACGGCGACGGCATCCCGGACTGGGAGGACCGCGACCACGATTCCGACGGCGACGGCATCATCGACAAGTCAGACCCCGATGACGACAATGACGGCGTCAACGACGCTCAGGACCCGGACCAGGACACCGATCAGGACGGCACGCCCGACCCGCAGGACACCGATGACGACGGCGACGGCGTGCCTGACGACCTGGACGACGATCACGACGTGGACGGCGACGGCATCCCCGACGTCGACGACCCTGACGATGACAACGACGGGATCCCGGATGACCAGGACCCCGACGACGACAACGACGCTGAGGAGGATGCAGCCGACGGCGACTCCGGCGGGGATTC
>CAYXIO010000015.1:0-58810 GCA_964465125.1 uncultured Planctomycetales bacterium
GAGAAGGTGTGCGTTCCATGATGGAAGTATGCCACGAGTTTATTCAAAAAGCGCGTGGGAATCGGGGATTTTCAGGGGACCCCATCGTCTGTAACCTAGCCTGGGACTGAAGGTAGACCATGACCCTGCGGACATTCCGAATGACCTGGCTTTGGCTTGGCGCGCTGACGTTGATCGTGGTCGCAGCGGCAAGTGCGATATGGCCTATGCAACTGGCCTTGCCAATCGGGGTTGTGCTTCTTGCAGTGCTCGTAGGTTATCATACGGGGCACCTCCGATTCAGCTCGACGGCGCAGCATCCCGCCTTGAGCCTTGTCAGTCTCTTAGGCGCCGCGCTGGCGATGTGGACAACGTGGCTTATTGGGCTCTATCACGACGATGCGCGGGGGTTTGGCGCACTTGTTCGAGCCACTGGGTCAGTTTGGCCGGTTGCAGCATCATGGTTGACCGGGCTTGTGGCGGTTGACGGGATCGGTTCCTGGCAGACGCGCCGGCGCAGACAGGATGAACGTGGCGTCTAGTCGCGCTACTGGTAGGGGTAATGGCGGAGCTGCGCTGGTGCGAGCATCCGTCTCGCGCCCCGTCCTCGGGAATCCGTTCCCGCTCCGGAACGATCGGGGTGGGAGTCTTGCGCGCTGCGCGTGCGGGAAGGGATTGTCGCACGGGCAGTAAGCCGGTCGCCGACCACGGGACCGAGCATCTCGGCGACGAGCCGTATCGCGACTTCGAGGTGATCGTGACGCCCGACCCGAACGACGACCCGCGAGCCGCCCAATCAGACCGAGACGCCGCCCGGCGTTCCCGTTAGCATCCGGTCGGTCCTGTCCGCGCTCCTGGCCGCGCGGAGAACGGCGTTCCTGCCCGCGGAGATCGCTTGAACGTCGCCCTGTTTGTCACCTGCCTGACCGACACCTTCTTCCCGCGCGTCGGCGAGGCCGTCGTTTGCGTCCTGCGGCACTTCGGCTGTACCGTCGAGTTCCCGGAGGCCCAGACCTGCTGCGGTCAGCCCGGCTATACCGCGGGTTTTCATGCCGAGGCCGCCAGGGTGGCGCGGCGGTTCGTCCAGGTCTTCGGCGGATGCGAGCACGTCGTCACGCCGTCGGCGTCCTGCGCGGGCATGGTACGACATCACCTGGTTGAGCTTCTGGAGCAGGACCCGCGGCACGCCGATGCCGCCCGTCGGGTCGCCGCGAGGACGTTTGAGTTCGGCGAGTTCCTGACGCGCGTGCTGAAGCTGAACGTGGCCGAGCTGCTGCGCGTCGACGAGCCGATGACGATTCACTGGCCGTGTCATGCCCGCGGGGTGTACAGCGCGCAGGACTTGCAGAACTGGCTGACGCGCGCGGACGGGGCCGAAGGCGGCGCGTCGCTGCGCTGCCCGGAGCACGCCGACCTGTGCTGCGGCTTCGGCGGCGTGTTCTCGGTGGATTGTGCCGAAATCAGCGGCGCGATGCTGCGCGACCGGCTCGAAGAGCTGAGCGCGACCGGCGCCCGGCTGGTCGTATGCAGCGAGGGCGGCTGCACGCTTCAGCTTGCCGGCGGGGCACGGCGAGCGGGGCTGCCGCTGCGTTTCAAGCATCTGGCCGAGCTGCTGGCCGAGTCGCTCGGATTGATGGAGGCCACGTCGTGAGTGCGCCGCCCGCAGGACCGGTCGCAGCGGACTTTCGCGCCCGGGTCGCGGCTGGGATGGCGGACAAGCGCGTGATCTCCGCGGTTCATCTGGCGACGCTGAGGAAGGTGGAGCAGCGGCGGGCTTCCTTCGACGGCATGCGCAACCCGGAGGGCATCCGCGAGCTGGCCCGCACCATCAAGCAGCACACGCTCGAAAACCTCGGCGGCTACCTCGAACAGTTCGTCGCCAACGCGCGGCGGCGCGGAACGCGCTTTCATTTCGCGCCGGATGCGGCGGCGGCCCGGCGGATCATCGCCGAGATCGCACGCGGGCACGGCGCGAAACTCGCGGTCAAGGTCAAGAGCATGACCACCGAGGAGATTCACCTCAACGAATCGCTCGAGGCCGCCGGTGTCAAGACGGTTGAGACTGACCTGGGCGAGTTCATCGTGCAGCTCGACCACGACCGACCCAGCCACATCGTCACGCCGATCATCCACAAGGACCGCAAGCAGGTGGCGGCGGCGATGCAGCGCGAGCTGGGCTGTCACTACACCGAGGACCCGGGCGAGCTGACGATGATCGCGCGGGCGCACCTGCGCGACATCTTCCGCCGCTGCGACCTGGGTATCAGCGGCGTCAATTTCGGGATCGCCGAGACCGGCTCGATCTGCATCTGCACGAACGAAGGCAACGGGCGCATGTCGACCACGCGGCCGAAGGTGCACGTGGCGCTTATGGGGATCGAGAAGCTCATCCCGCGGCTGGCCGACCTGGCCGTGTTCCTGAAGCTCCTGGCGCGCAGCAGCACGGGGCAGCCGTTGACGGTGTACACCAATCTGATCAGCGGGCCGCGCCGCGGCGATGATCCGGACGGGCCGCGCGCGCTGCACATCGTGCTGCTCGACAATGGCCGCACCGGCCTGCTGGGAGGCGAGTTCGAATCCGTGCTGCGCTGCATCCGCTGCGGCGCTTGCCTGAACGCTTGTCCGGTGTATCGCAACATCGGCGGGCACGCCTACGGCGGCGTCTATGGCGGGCCGATCGGCAGCCTGCTGACGCCGCTCTATTCCGGAATGCACGAGAACGCGGAGTTGCCGCGGGCGAGCAGCCTGTGCGGGGCGTGCTTCGCGGCGTGTCCGGTGAAGATCGACATTCCGACGCTGCTGGCGAAACTGCGCGACCGAACGCGGGGGCGCTGGCCGTGGCGCAAGCGGCTCGGGCTGCGCGCGTGGGCGGCGATCGTGCGGCGGGCGTGGCTCTATGAGCTGGCGCAGGCCGCGGCGCGCCTGTTCGTGCGGCGCGACGCGGACGGCTGGGCGGTCGGCGGCGCGGGGCCGGCGCGCGAATGGATGTCGCAGCGCGACCTGCGGGCGCCGGCGGAGAAGTCATTCCGGCAGGTCTGGCGCGAGCGCCTGCGCGACGAGCCATGACCGGGAAACAGCGAGAGACGATGGCGAATCACGATTCAATTGAGCGGACCGACCAAGCGTCCAACGCGGCGCACGATGCAGCGCTGAGCGCCTTCGTCGACGCCCTGCGCGCGCGCGAGGCAGGCGCGCCGCGGGCCGCACCCACGCCCTTGCCCTCCGTCGAGGCCATCATCGCCGAGGCACGCGAGGTCTTCGACCATGACGACCGCGTCGCGCTTTTCGCGGCGGGGGCGCGCAAGCTTGGTGCCACCGTTCATCTGACCGACGAGGCGAGTTGGCCGGCGCTGCTGCTGAAGCGGCTGACCGCGCTACAGGTCGCGCGGCTGTTCGCGGACCCGCACGAATCTCACGCGCTGGACGAGGCGGCGCTGACGCGGATCGAGCCGTTGCTGCGTGCGGCGGGCATCACGCTGACGCGCGCCTGGGACGATGAGACGCTCTTTTCAGTCGATGCTTCGCTGACCGGTGCGGATGCGGGCATCGCCGAGACCGGGTCGCTCGTTTGCACGTCGGGGCCGACGCAACCGCGCGGGGCAACGCTGATTCCACCTCTGCATTTCGTGCTGCTTCGCGCGCGCCGGATCGCCGCGGACCTGGTCGATCTCTACGCCGACCCGCGCCTCGCAGCGGACCTGCCGACCAACCTGAACCTGATCACCGGGCCAAGCAAGACCGCGGATATCGAGGGGATTCTGATCACCGGCGTTCACGGCCCCGGCCGCGTCGAAGTGTTCCTGATCCAGGCGGCATAGCTCTGGGTGCTACCGCGCGGGCGCCGGCTTCGTTGCGTTGGCCCATTCCCGCAGCGCCGTCAGCAGCGGCGCCCGCTTGGGATTGTCGAGCTCGTAGCCGAGCTGGGCCATTTCATCGCAGGCTTTCGAAAGCGGCCAGCCCTGAACTGCGATGCGGAACGCCGCACAAAGCACGCCCGTGCGATGAAAGCCCTGCTCGCAGTGCACGAGCACCGGGCGCCGGCTCGGGTCGCGCATCAGCTCCACAAACCGGTCGAACACGTCGGCGGGCGGCGTGGCCTTGTCCGAAAACGGCATGTGCACCAGCTCGATGCCGTGTCGCCCGCAATAGGAGCGCTCGCTTCGAAACCAGCGGCCCCGCAGCGGATGCCGCGTGCCGCCGCGGGCGCAGACAATCGCCCGCAGTCCGTGTTCGGAGCGGATCGTTTCCAGGTCGCGCAGGCGCGGCTGGCCGCAGCGCATCAGCACCCCGGGGGCGACGACGGCGAAGTGCCGCAGTCCGTCGTAGCGTGCGCCGACCAGCCCTTGCAGCCAGAGCCACCATTGCCAGGGCTGTCGCCAGGCGGGAGTTGAACGGTGTGTGGCGACGCTCATCCCTCGCCCACGTGGGTCCCGAGGTCTTCGCCGCAGACGACCCGCCGCATGATTCCCGGCTTGAAGAGATTGAAGACGACGATGGGCACGCGGTGCTGCTGGCAGATGTCGATGGCGCTGACGTCCATGACCTTGAGGCGCCGGTCAATGACCTGGTTGTAGGTGACCTTGTGCAGGAATGTGGCGTCGGGGTTCTTCTTGGGATCGTCGCTGTAGACGCCGTCGACCTTGGTCGCCTTGAGCAGCACGTCGGCCTTGAGTTCGGCGGCCCGCAGCGCGGCGCACGAGTCGGTCGTCACGTGCGGATTGCCGGTGCCGGCGGCGAGAATCACCACGCGGTTTTTTTCCAGGTGGCGGACGGCCCGGCGGCGGATGAAGCTTTCGCAAACGCGCGAGATCGACAGGGCGCTCTGCACGCGGGTGGTCAGGGCCAGGTGTTCGAGCGCTTCCTGAAGCGCCAGCGCGTTGAGGACCGTGCCGAGCATGCCCATGTAATCGGCGGTGGCGAGCTCGATGCCGATATCGCGGGCGAAATTGGCGCCGCGGAGGAAGTTGCCGCCTCCGACGACGACGGCCAACTGGACTCCCAGGCTGGTGACGTCGCGGATTTCATGGGCGACCTGGTCGAGCTGAGCGCGGTGGATGCCGAATTCGCCGGGCGGGCAGAAGCCCTCGCCGCTGATCTTCAGCAGCACCCGTTCATAGATCGCGTTGGACATGCTGGTGGAGGGTACGCGCCCCGGGCGTGATTGGGAATGGGCGCGTGGAGCCGCGGCCGCTTTTCGGATAGTAATGCGCGGCGCGGGAGATCATGCCGATGGCCAGAACGATGCGCCGCACCTACCGGGATGCCGGCGTCAACCTCGAAGCCGCCGACGCCTTCGTCGATCGGATCGGGTCGATCGTGCGGCGCACGTACGGGCCGCGCGTGTTGGCCGGCCACGGCGGGTTCGCGGGCGCCTTCCGGCTTGATTACGACGAGAAGCTCTTCGCGCGCAACTACCGCGAGCCGGTGCTGGTAGCTTGCACGGACGGCGTCGGCAGCAAAGTCCTGGTGGCGATCAAGACGCGGCGCTTCGACACCGTCGGGATCGACCTGGTCGCCATGAACGTCAACGACATGCTGTGCACGGGCGCCGAGCCCTTGCTCTTTCTGGATTATCTGGCGGCGCACGAGGTCGAGCCGGAAACGCTCGCCACGGTGGTGGAGGGCATCGCCGACGGATGCGAGCAGGCCGGCTGCGCGCTGATCGGCGGCGAGACGGCCGAAATGCCCGATTTGTACGCGCCTGGACATATCGATCTGGCCGGTTTCGCGGTCGGCGTCGTGGAACGAAAGCGGATGCTGACGCCGCGGCGCGTGCGGCCGGGCGACGTGCTGCTGGGGCTGCTTTCGAGCGGGCTGCACTCGAACGGCTATACGCTGGCGCGCAAGATTCTGCTTGAGGACGCCGGGCTGCCGCTGAACAGCGCCCCGAAGTCGCTCGGCGAGTCGCTTGCGGACGCGCTGCTGAGGCCGACGCGGATTTACGTCCGCCCGGTGCTCGATGTGCTACGCCGTTATGCCGACCGCCCGCGCGTCACCGGGCTGGCGCACATCACCGGCAGCGGCCTGCCCGGCAACCTGCCGCGCATGCTGCCGCCGAACTGCGACGCGGTCCTTCGGCGGGGGGCCTGGCCGGTCCCGCCGATCTTCGGGCTGATCGAGCATTACGGCGTCGCCGAGAACGAGATGTACCGCGTGTTCAACATGGGAGTGGGCATGACGATGGCCGTGCGTCCGAGCTCAGCGCGCGTGGTGGAGCGCGCGTTGCAGCGGTCCGGCGTGGAGACGCTGCCGATCGGGCACGTTCGCAAAGGCCGCGGGCGGGTGGAATTTCGCTGAGAGCAGGGGTGAAGGTTTGCTGACGAACATCTGCTGTAGGGGTGCGGGAGTGCGGCGGGTGGCGGCCGGGGTGCATCGCCAGGCCGCGGTGTCAGCGCTGCTGTTGGCCGTGCTGGCGCTGGGCCTGTGGCCGGGCTGTGCGGGCAGCAAGCGGCGCGCGCTCGAAACGCCCGTTCTGCGCGACGTGCAATACGAGTTGCAGGCCTGGCCGTTCGGTCGAAACGAAGGCCGGCAGATCATCACCGAGCATTACGACGTGTTCACGACGGTCGTCGATCCGGGACTGCTCAAGGCCATTCCTCAGGCGCTCGAGACCGCGTACGGGTACTACGCCCGTCTGGTGCCGACCACGCAGAAGCCGGCGGAGCGCATGCCGGTCTACCTGCTGGCGCGGCGCGGCGAGTGGGAGCAGGTGACGCGGCAGCGCTTTCCGGGCCGCGCCCCGCTGCTGCTTCGCATTCGCAACGGCGGTTACACGGAGAACGGCGTAGCGGTGATCCAATACGTCGCGCACTCGACCACGTTCCCGATCTTGGCGCACGAGGGGTTTCATCAGTACCTGCATCATCACGCCGGCCGGGCGATTCCGCCCTGGCTTCACGAAGGGCTGGCCAGCTATTGCGAGGGGCAGCGCTGGGGGGCCGGCGGCCTGGAGGCGTTCGCGCCCTGGCAGAACGCGCTTCGCCGCAATGCCCTGGCCGAAACGCTGCTGCGAAACGAGCTGATTCCGCTGACCGAGCTGCTGCGCATCAGCGCTGGGAACGTCGTGGGCGGCTCGACCCGCAGGATCAGCGCGTACTACGCCCAGCTCTGGGTGCTGATGCTGTTCCTCGAAGAAGGCGCGGACGGCAAGTACACCGCGGCCTTCGATCGGCTGCGCGGCGACGTCGGCTCTCAGGATCTGTCGCTGATCGCGCAGGCCGCCCACGTAAGCTCTACGCAGCCGACGTTCGACTTCGGCACGGCGCTGTTCACGGCGTACTTCGGCGACGACCTGGAAGCGCTCGAAGCCGAGTACGTGCGCTTCATGCGCGAGCGCATCCTGGGAGAGAAGCCCTAGTGCATTTTCAGAAATGACGTGTTGCGGCAAATTGGGGAGGCGCGGGCAGCTTGCCCGCAGAAAGCGGGCTGGAAGCCCGCGCTCCTTGCAACCACCCCGCGCGTGCTCGGCCGGCCATGAAGGCCGCTGCGACGAGCGGGGAATCGCGGAGAAGTGGGAACTAGCGATGAGCGAGAAACCGCAGACGATTTCGTACGAAGACGTGGTCAAGCTCGATCTGCGCGTCGCCACCGTGAAGCAGGCCGACGTTCACCCGAACGCCGACAAGCTGCTGGTGCTCAAAATCGACGTCGGCGGCGAGGAGCGGCAGATTCTGGCCGGCATCCGCAGTCACTACGACCCCGCAGCACTGGTCGGGCGTCAGATCGTGGTCGTCGCCAATCTCGCCCCGCGCGCCATGCGCGGGCTCGAAAGCCAGGGCATGCTGCTTGCGGCCGTAACGGCCGATCGATCGCAGGTCGTCGTGCTGACGCCGGAGCAGTCGGTGCCCGCGGGGACGCCGGTATCGTGAGCCCGGCGCGCGGAGCCGCCGTCCGCATGGGTGGTAATCGCGTGCCGCTTCGGCGATGATGGGCATTCGTGCAGGCCGGGCGGCCTTTCGTTGTTGGCTTCAGCGACGCGTCCGCCGGTGGCCACTCCGGGAAAGCAGGTGCTGTCATGCCAGCGTGCCGGACGTGTTCCGCGACGATTCCGCAGAGCGCCCGTTTCTGCCCGCAGTGCGGGCAGCCGGCCGCCGCGGCCACGGTGCAGGATTCGGAATTCCGTGCCTGGCGGTTGAACGTAACGAAGCGCCAACTGATCTTCTGCCTGATCGCGATTCCCGTCGGGCTGCTCTTCATCCGCATGAGTCCGCCGACGACGCTGGTCGTATCGGGTCTGGCCTGCGTGGGTGTGATCATCGCCGCGCGCCGCCTGGCGCGGCTGCGGGCCAATGGCGACGCGCAGGGCTCACGCTGATTCGCCGCGCGGCCGCGCGGCTGGGCGATCGGGTCATGCTCAGTACACGCCTTCGACGATCGGCGTCGCAAACCCGCTGAACGGCCGCACGTTCGCCACACCATCCCACGGATAGGGGTCGCACGGTGGAGTGCGCTCACCTTCGTCGCGCTCCAGGAAGCGCGGCACGAAGAACTCGCGCGTCAGCGAAGTCAGCCGCACGCGGCCCGTCCGGTCGTAATCGACGACGCAGTGTGCCTGGTTCGAGTCCTCGCCCGCCGCCGGGTCGACCACCTCGATCATGGCGCGCGGCACGGGCGGATGGTAGATGATGGCGTAGTTGTCGGCGGGGTCGAACGGCTTGTGCACCGCCAGGCCCATCAGCGTGTTTCCGTAGGTGGGGACGAAGTCGACGGCGTGATTCTCGCAGAGCTCCTCGCGCGCGAAGCGGTGGAATTGCGGGGTCATCGACGTGCCGCCGCAGAAGATGCCGCGGATGCCCGCGCGCGTGAGCGAGACTTTCTCGCAGAGCGCCTCGAGCAGCTTGGGGGTGGTGAAGAGGCACTGCACGTTGCGATGGGCGCGCAGGATAATGAGCGCCTGGCTGATGACGTGGTCTTTGTACTCCTGCATTTCGCGCAAGCGGCCGCTCCTGGAAAGCCGCACGACCCAGCGCGGATCGAGATCGACGTGAAACGCGATGCCGCCGCGGTGCTGAGCGAGGTGCTCGATGGCGAGGCGCAGGCGGCGCGGGCCGGTCGGTCCGAGCATCAGCCAGTCGGCCCCGCGCGGAAACGACGCGTCGGAGAGCGTCAGGCTGAACTGCTCGTAGTCGATGCGGAAGTCGTCGATGCTGATCCGGCACTTCGGGACGCCGGTGCTCCCACCGGTCTCGAACACGGAGACCGGCCGATCGGCCAGCGCGCGCGGCACCCAGCGGCGCACCGGCCCCCCGCGGAGCCACTCATCCCGGAACGGCGGGAAGCGGTCGAGATCGGCGTAGGAGCGGATTTCGCGGCGCGGGTCCCAGCCGAGCTTGGCGGCGAACTCGAGCCAGAACGGGCATCCGCTGGCAGGGTCGAAATGCCAGTCGATGATCTCGCGCGTATGCGCGTCGAGACGCGCCAGGGCCTGTGCCGCGATTTCGGACGATACGGACATGAAACGGCCTTCAGCCTTATTCGTTCGCGGCGGCGGGCTTGACCGGCTGACCCTGCACGCCTTCCTTCATCGCAAACAACGTGCGGCGGTTGTTGACGTAGAGCACACCGTTGGCGGCGACCGCGGTCGTGTAGACCGAGTTGCCCATGTCGTTCTTGGCGATCAGCTTCATCTCCTTGCCGGCCGCGAGCACGTGCACCTCGCCGTCCTCCGTGCCCAGATACACCTTGCCGTCAGCGACGTAGGCGGAGCCCCAGATCGCGGCGAAGGTGTCGTATTTCCAGTACTGCTGGCCGGTCTTCTCGTCCAGGCAGTACAGAAAGCCGCTCAGGTCGGAGATGTACACCAGCCCGTCGCGGACGGCGGCGGTCGAGAGCGAGCGGTTGAAGCGCTCGTTGCCGACCTGCCAGGCGCAGCCCTTCCCGGTAATGTCGCCGCGCTGCGTCGCGTCGATGCAGTGAAAGTGGCCGATGCCCTCACCGTGCTCCGGGTCCTGCCCGACGCACAGGAACACGCGGTCACCGACGATCACCGGCGTCGAGATGATGTAGCTCTTTGTGCCGCGCCCGCCGAGCATGTACTTCGCGTCCGGTGGGTTGAGGTTGTATTTCCAGAGCGGCTCGCCCTTGAGCGGTTCGAGGCCGTAGGCCCAGCCGTCGCCCCCCCCGAAGACCACCTGCGCCTGGCCGGCGACGACGCCGTAGGAGGGCGACGACCATTGTCCGTGGAGCGTGTCGCGGCCGGGGTCGTTGCGCTCCCAGACGACTTCGCCGGTGTTCTTGTTGACGGCGACGAAAGCCGGCGCCTTCGGTGCCGGCAGGTTGAGATGCCCCTCGTCGACGCCGTTGGAAGTGATCAGGTACACCAGGTCACCGACCACCACGGGCGACGAGGTCGCGAGGTTGTGGGGGAAGACGCCGAGCTCGTTGATCATGTCGAGCGCCCAGACGATGTCGGCGTCCTCCTTTTCGCTGTACTTCTCATCGGTGACGGGGCCGTCGTTCTCGCCGTCGAGAAAGCCCTCGGTGTCGGCGCAGACCAGCTCACAGCGGTTGCTGACGTAATACACGCGGTTGGCGACCACGCAGGCGCTGGAGCAGATGCCCTGCTCGGGCCAGTCGTTGACCTGTCCGGTCGGCAGCTTGTCGTGCGTGGCCTGCCAGAGCAGCTTCCCGGTTTTCTCCTCGAAGCACAGCACGACGCCTTTGTCGCCCTTGATCTTCGCGCGGAATTCGCCGCCGTTGTTCGTGCCGATGAAGATCTTGCCGTCGGCGACGACGGTGTTGCCGTAGGACTGCGAGCCGAGCGGCGCGGTCCAGAGGATGTTCTGGCCGGTCTTGATGTCCCACTGCGCGGGCAGGCCGGTCTCGTCGGAGACCATGTTGCGGTTCGGCGCTCCGCCCCACATGGGCCAATCGCCCTTCTTGGGTTTGTTCGTGTCCTGGGCGAAGCTGGCCGCCGCGCCGAGACCCAGCAGTACGAGCGCACCCAGGCGGCGGCCGAACGATCCGCCGATCGCACGAATACGGATAGTCGAGTCACGCACGCCCAAAACTCCCGTTCGAAGGGCCGGCTCGTCGCGTTGCCCAGGCAGGTCGAGGCCCACGGCCGCCGGCGGTCGTTCGCTATTCCTCATGGGCCATCACCCGGATGTTGTCGAAGCAGACCACGGTTCCCTTCTTCTTCTCGGTGGTGCCGGCGGCGTACGAGTACAGCGCCGGGCTGCCTTCGCGATTGGGGAACGGATCCTCCATTTCGATCGTCCACGCCGCGGGCTCGGGCTGCTCGCGCGGCCAGACCTTGCCGCGGACGAGCGCCTTGTCGCCCTGCGGCTTCACGCTGAGCTTGACGCGATACCACACGTCGGCCTGCCACTCGAACGGCAGGTCTTTCTGGAGTCGCGGAATCGGATCCCAGGTCACCAGCCGCAGCGTCTGCATGTTACCCAGCATCCGCAGCTCGTAGCGCGTGTTGATCAGCCCCATGTCGGGCATCCAGCGCGGCAGCTCCGAGCCGAGCATGTCGGCCTGAAGCGTGTAGCCGCCTTCCAGCGGCGGGGTCATGTACATGCGCAGCCGCATGAAGATCGGCGACGGCTTCTCGGATAGCGTCTGGAGCACACGGTTGCCGTCGCGCTCCACGACCTTGACGCGCTGCGCGACGTTCTGCCAGCCTGCGGGGACCGAGTCGGCCGGGTAGGACTCGAAGTCCTCCTGGAAGTCGGCCCTGTCGGGTGCGATGCGCACACGCGCGACGGACTCCTCATCGCCAACCCACTTGACCTTCACCACCCCCGCGCCGAACGCCGCGGTCGGGTCGGCCGTGAACGTCTGGGACGTTTCGTCCAACGTGCCCTTGACCCCTGCAACACTCCAGCGCGGCTCCTGGCTGTGGAACCGGACGGCGCGCTTGCCGGCGCTGGTAAAGGCCGACAGTTCAAAGCGGACGGATTCGCCCGGCGCAAGTGTCACCTCCGCCGGCGAAATCAGCGTCCGCGTGATCAGCTCGCCGGGCGGATCGGTTTCGGCGGCGGCAGCGACGGCGGCGCCGGCCGGCGCAGGCGCGGCCGTCTTCGATGCCAGGCAATACGTTCCATAGCGGGTCTGAAAGTAGACGCGTCCATCGGCGATGGACGGCGAGCCCTGCATTTCCGTAATGGCGTCGTCGACTTTCGGGAATTCCACCTTGCTGAGCACCTCGGGCTTGTCGCCGGCGTCACGCAGAATCCAGAACGCGCCGTTCTGCTCGCCGGCGTAGATCACCCCGTCCGCCGTGATCACCGGCGAGCCGCGGCCGATCCGCCCCAGGCTGAAGTCCCAGATCGATTGCCCGGTCTTTGCGTCGAAGCAATGCAGGCCCGCGGAATTGTCGATCAGATAGAGCCGGCCGTGGTTGATCGTGGGCGAGGCGTAGCCGGCGTCGATCCCGTCATGCCGCCAGATTTCGTTCGTCTTGGTGATGTCGCCGCTGCCCACGCCGAGGATGCAGGCCAGCCGCCCCATGACCGTGGTGTCGAAGTTCTCCTCGCTGTGGCCGACGTACACGTGGTCGCCGTCGACGACCGGGGAGATGTTGAGCGGCCGGGCCGCGAGCCGGTACTTCCAGTCCGTCTGCCCGGTGCGCGACTGAAGTGCATAGACCCAGCCGTCCGAACTCGGACAGATCAGTCGGCGCTGGCCGCCGAGGATCGCGACCACGGGCGTCGCATAGGTCGTGTCCAACGGGCGTTCTCCCGGGGTGACGGCCCAGACCGTGTGCCCGTCGCGCTTGTCGAGCGCCACGTAGAGATGCACCATCGGGGCCTTGTCGCTCCACCCGGTGCTCAGAAAGCTGATGACGACGCGATCCTCATCGATGATCGGAGAGTACAGCCGGCCGCCGTAGCCGCTGAAGCGCCCGAACTCCTCGACCAGCGAGCGCTTCCAGAACGCGCGCCCGTCGCGACTGAAGCAGTGCAGTTCGCCGCCGGTGCCGTGGGCGAAGACGTTGCCGGTTTCGGGGTCGACGGCCAGCGCGGTCCAGCCCACGCGGTTTTCCACGATGTCGGTCAGGAAGACGGGGAAGCGCTGCTCCCAGAGCAGTCTTCCGTCTGCCGCGTCCAAGCACACGACCCGCTCGCCGAGCGTCGCACCTTCGCCGACCGGTCCGATCAGGAAGACGTGCCCCTCGTGCACCATCGGGACGCTGCGGCCGCCCACCGGGGACTGCCACAGCAGGTTGTCTCCGCTCAGGGACCAGGACGTGACGGCGGCATTCCGGTTCACGGCGCCGTTCTGCTGCGGCCCGCGCCAATGCGTCCAGTCTTCAGCCTGCGCCACGCCGGTGGCCAGCCAGACGGCCAAAGCCAGCGACGATCGGATCAGCATGCGACGTACTCCTCTTGCGGCGTGGACCCGGTCCACGGTCGACCTCCGAGATTCCGCTTGCGCAACGCCGCACCGTCACGCTCAGCGTGCCGATTCCTATGCGCTGCCCGTTCATGGTTCCGCGCGCCGCACCAGACGCCGCGACTTCATCTCAGGCTTGGGCAGACTGCCGGGCGCCAGCAGCCGCACGATCGGCCGGAAGTGCAGGCGGTCGCGCACGGCGTCCGCGACTCGCTGCGCCAGAGTCGCGACGTCGGCGCCGGCGCGCGGCTCGACGTGCAGCTCGAGTTCGTTCAAGGGGCCGCGCCGGTTGACCTCGATGCGGTGCTCGGCCACCTCCGCCAGGTCGCGGAGGATGCCCTCGATCGTCGCGGGGAAGACGTTGTTGCCGCGGATCAGCAGCATGTCATCCAGACGCCCAAGCACGCCGCCTTCCAGGCGCGTCCAGCCCTGGCCGGGCGGGTGGGAAGCTCGGCTCAGACAGGCCAGGTCTCCGGTGCGGTAACGGAGGACCGGGTTGGCCAACCGGCCGAGGTTCGTCAGCACGAGCTCGCCGGTCTGGCCGTCCGGCAGCGGCTGAAGCGACTGAGGATCGATCACTTCCGCGATGAACTCGGTGTCGATCACGTGCAGTCCGCCGGGCGATTCGGGGAGTTCGACCCCCCAGGCGCCGACTTCGGTCATGCCGGCGTGATCGAAGACGCGCGCGCCCCAGGCGCGTTCAAGCAGGGCGCGGGTCGCAGGGATGCTCCCTCCGGGTTCGCCGGCGACGATCAGGGCGCGCACGGGGGAGCTGGCAAGGTCGATCCCGCGTTCGCGCGCCTCCTCGCAGAGCCGCAGCGCGTAGGTGGGGGTACAGCACACCACCGTCGCGCCGGCGTCGATCAGGTAGCTCAGCCTGGCGGCCGTGGACATCCCGCCGGCCGGAAGGCACAGGCAGCCGATCGATTCGGCGGCCTCGAAGGCGGCCCAGAAGCCGATGAACGGGCCGAAGGAGAACGGCAACAGCACGCGGTCGCCGGCGTCGACGCCCGCGGCGCGCAGGATGATCTTCCAACACGAAAGCCACCAGCTCCAGCTCTCGGGCGTGTCCAGCCAGCGCAGCGGCGCGCCGCCCCCGCTGGCCGAGGTCTGGTGATAGCGCGTGTAGCGTTCGAGCGGCTCGGTCAGGTTGGTTCCGAAAGGCGGATGGGCGCGCTGGTCGGCCTCGAGCTCGGCCCGAGTCGTGAACGGCAGCGTTTCCAGCGGTGCGCCCTGGCTGAGCCCGCGCAGCTTGCTCTGGTAGAAACCGCTGCCCGTGGTGGCGCGCTCGATCACGGCGGCGAGCTTGCGGCGCTGCCCCTCACGCAGCGACAGCGTCGTACGATCCGAGAATCGAGATTCAGCCGGGGGCACTGGCTTCATGCTCACCTCGATCAACGGGCCGCGGAGCGGTTCGGCGCGCACGGGTCCGCGCGGGCTCAGCAGGCCGCCGCCTCGAGCGGGTCATTCGCGCGCCGCCGAGCGGGGGCGCTCCGCCAGACGCGGGCGATCAGCATCCAACCAAGATCAGCCGGGGCGCGCAGCTCCGGGCGCTGCGGCGGGTTTCGCCGGATTCCGTGCGTGGCGGTCGGCCTAGTTGCAATCGGCGCCGTAGGCGGCCAGAACGTTGGACAGGTCGATCAGGTCGATCGCGCCGTCGTAGTTCATGTCGCCGGCGGAGCGGAGCACCTCGGGGCCGCGCGCGCCGAAGCTGTTCAGCAGCGTGCTGAGATCGTCGAGATCGACGTCGCAGTCGCGATCGACGTCGCCGGCGGCGCAGCCGTCGAGCGGGCAGCCCGTGTCGGCCTCGAAGATGGTGCTGACGTTGCAGACATAGGCGAAATCGAGCGGGCCGCCGGGGCCGTTCAGCGTCCCGTTCCCGCTCCAGTCCATCGTGATGCCGCCGCGAACGCCGTCGCTGAAGCTCACCGTGCCGACGGACGTGCTGGGCAGGTAGACCGGCGAAGTCAGCCCATAGGCGCTCAGGTCGCCGGTAAAGTGAATCTCGTAGTACTCGCTGGTGGTGAACTGGCCGGTCGCCGAATCATAGGTGCCCGACGAGCTGCCGGGGAGGATCGCGATCTGGAGATCGCCGGTGCTGATGTCGCCGGGCAGGATGAGCGGTTCGGCGGTCTGGTAGTAGTCGAGGAAGCGGGCCGTTCCCGCGTCGGGGTCGAATTCGAGCTCGTAAAACGTCGAGGTGATCGCCGAGGTCGTCACGAATCCGAAGTCCACGAAGTTCAGCGCGAAGGAGCTGGGGTTGTTCGGATCGGTCTGGGCCAGCAATGTGGTAGAGCCGGCCCAGGCCGGGGCCGAAGCTGCCAACAGGCCAAACAGCGCGGTTCCAATCCCGAGCGAGCGCGACGTAGTAAGCTGCATTCTGATTCTCCCGATGACGAGGCCCCGCAGGTTGAGTCCGTTGAAGCGAACCGGGCCAGCCGGTCCGGCAAAGCGCGGCGAAAAACGCGACGCCGTCAACAACCGCCGGAGCGTACGCAGCCGCGACTCCGCTGGCAAGCGCAAGCTGGGCGCGCGCCGCGCCAGGGTATCATCCGTGGGAGCGCGCGACATGAAGCGGACCGCGCCGAACTCGTTCGCCGGTCGAATTGCGCTGCGTATCGCGGCGATCCTGGACTCGTGAGGTCGATTCGTGCGGGTCGTTTCCCTGGCCGCGGGCGCCGCGGGCATGCTGTGCGGCAGTTGCATCCGGGACAACCGGGTGGCGGCGGTGCTGCGCCGGATGGGACGCGACATTTTGCTCGTGCCGACCTACACCCCGCTGCGCAGCGACGAGGCGGTCGTCGCCGAAGCGCACGTAATCTTTGGCGGCGTCAACGTTTACCTGTCCTCGCGCTACCGCTGGGCGCGGCATCTTCCGCGGGGGATGCACGACTGGCTCGATTCGCCCGCCGTGCTGAAGTTGGCCACGCGTTGGTCGAGCCGCACGCAGCCGGCCGCGTTGGGTCCGCTCACGCTGGACGTTTTGGCCGGAGCGAGCGGGCCGTTGAAGCAGGAGGTAGCCCGCGCGGCCGACATGCTCCGAGAGCTTCAACCGGCCCTGGTGAATCTGCCGAACCTGATGTTCCTCGGACTCGGCCGCGCCCTGCGCGACGCGCTGGGTGTGCCGATCGTCGTGACGCTCAGCGGCGAGGACATCTTCCTCGACGGGCTGACGCAGCCGTGGCGGGACCGGGCGAATGCGCGCATCGCAGAGCTCGCCGGCGACGTGAGCGCCTTCCTGGCGACCAGCCGGTACTACGCCGACTTCGCGGCGGATCGCTTCAACCTGCGGCGCGAGCGCATCGCGGTGGTTCCGCTGGGCGTGCCCGTGCACGACGTTCAACCGCCGACCGCTGCCGCAGCGCCATTCACGATTGGTTATCTCGCGCGGGTCTGCCCCGAGAAGGGGCTCGATCGGCTGGTGGAGGCGCTGGGCGAGCTGCGCGCGGCCGGGCGCGACTGTCGCGTGCTGGCGGCAGGCTATCTGGGCGCCGCCGATCGCACCTTTCTGGAGCAGGTGCACCGGCGGGTGTGCGCGCTGGGGTTGCATGAGCACTTCGAGTATCGCGGGGAGGTATCGCTCGAGCAGAAACACGGATTGCTCGGCTCCGCTCACGTGTTCTCGGTTCCCACGCGCTACCACGAGGCGAAAGGGCTCTATGTGCTCGAGGCGCTGGCGGCGGGCGTGCCGGTGGTTCAGCCGAGCCACGGGTCGTTCCCGGAGATGGTCGAAGCCACCGGCGGGGGGCTGTTGTACGATCCGGAAGCGGACGGCGCGCTGGCGGGCGGCCTGGCCAGACTGATGGACGATCCGGCCCTGCGCGAGCGCCTGTCGCGCGCGGGGCGTGCCGCGGTCCGCGACAACTGGAGTGAGCACCTGATGGCGCAGCGCACCTGGGAGATCTACGAGCAGGTCGCGGCGAATCCCGGCGGGACGACACTCATGAAGGCTCGTTCGTGAGCTCGTCGCCGTCGACGACCGTCGAAACCCGCGTGGAAGCGCGAGGCCTCGCGCGGAGCTTTCCGACCCGCACAGGCGAGCTCGGCGTGCTGCGCGACGCGTCGCTGACCCTGCGACCGGGAGAATCGCTGGCGGTCATGGGGCCTTCCGGCTCGGGCAAGAGCACGCTCCTGAATCTCCTGGGTACGCTGGACCGCCCGACGCGCGGCACGCTGCGCATCGGCGGGGTCGATCCGTTCGAGCTGGACGAGCGCGCCTTGGCGCACTTCCGCGGCGAGACGATCGGCTTCGTCTTTCAGGACCACCTGCTGCTCCCGCAATGCACGCTGCTTGAAAACGTGCTGCTGCCGACGCTCGCGCGAACCGGCCGTCCGGACCGATCGCCGCGAGCGCTCGAACTGCTGCGCCGAGTAGGCCTTGCGGATCGACACGAACATCGGCCGGCCGAGCTTTCAGGCGGGGAGCGCCAGCGCGCCGCCGTAGCGCGCGCGTTGATCAACGCACCCCGTTTGCTGCTGGCGGACGAGCCGACGGGCAATCTCGATCGCCGCGCCGCCGACGCGGTCGCCGACCTGCTGCTGGAGTTGCAGCGGGCCCAGCAGTTCGCGCTCGTGGTGGTGACGCACAGTGAGGCGATCGCCGCTCGGTTCGGCGAGCGACGGACCATGGTCGACGGCGTGCTGGCCCAGGCAGCGGGTGCGACGCGCGTCGAAGGGGGTTGTGGCGGCGGATGAGCGGGCCCGCGCGGGGTTTCAGCCGGCGGATTCTGCTGCGACGCGGCGTGACCTACCACGCGCGCGCCTACAGCGCGGTGCTTCTGGGCGTGATTGCGGCGGGCGCGGCGCTGAGCGGCGCGCTGCTCGTCGGCGATTCGATGCGCGGCAGCCTGCGCGACCTGGCATTGTCGCGGATCGGCCGCGTGAACGCGGCGATGATCGCGCCCCAGTTCTTCGCGGCGGATCTCGCCGATCGGCTGCACTCGGCGACCGGCCGCGGCACGCTGACCGCGACCATCCTGCTGCAAGGGGCGGCGGCCCGCTCCGACGGCGCGCGGCGCTCCGACCGGGTGCGGGTTATCGGCGTCGACGATTCATTCTGGCGCCTGGCGGGTGTGGAGGTTGCCCGCCCGCCGTACGCCGAGCTGACGCCGCGCGGCGTGCTGCTGAGCGGCGCGCTGGCCGAGCAGCTCGCGGCGCGAAGCGGGGAGGACGTGCTGCTTCGCGTCGGTCGCCCGCAGGCGATCTCCGCCGAGACGCTGATGGGGCGGCGCGACGATCTGCTGCTTTCGCTGCGCGCGACCGTTGACGGGATCGTGTCCGACGGACCCTTGGCACGCTTCTCGCTCGACTTCGAGCCGCGCGACCCGCTGGTGGCATTTGTTCCGCTGTCGGCGCTGCAACGGGCGCTGGACCAAGCCGGAGGCGCCAACGCGATCGTGGCCGATTCGGACGCTGGCTCCGCGGAGGTGCTCAATCGCGAGTTGGCGTCGCGGCTGCACCTGGCCGACTATGGGCTGACCCTCCGAGCCAATCCGGACCTGCGGTACCTGAGCCTGGAAAGCAGGCAGGTCGTGCTGAGTCCGGCGGTCGAGCGCGCCGCGCTTTCCGCCGCGCAGCGCGAAGAACGAAGCGCCAGCGGCGTGCTCGCGTACCTTGCCAACGCCATTCGCACCGTGGGTCGGACGCCGTCGCGCAGCGTGCCGTACTCGACCGTCGCCGGCATCGAGCCGGACTCATGGGTTGCACGCGGGCCGGGCAGCGAATCTCCGGAGTCCGCGGCAGATTCCGCGTTGAATGCGGACGATGTCTGGTTGAATGAGTGGACCGCGGCGGAGCTCGACGTACATCCCGGCGACCGCGTCGCGATCGATTACTTCGTGGCCGGTGCGTTTGGACGCGTTGTCGAGCAGTCGCACGAATTCACGGTCCGGGCGGTTGTGCCGCTGCACGGGGCGGCGCGCGACCCGGGGCTGGTGCCCGATTATCCGGGCGTCACCGACGCCCAGAACCTGAACGATTGGGATCCGCCCTTTCCGATCGACCTGAAGCGGGTTCGCCCCACGGATGAGGACTACTGGGATCAGTATCGAACCGCGCCGAAGGCGTTCCTGTCGCTGGACGACGCGCGGCGGCTGTGGGCGGAGCAGACGGAGCGTTTCGGGCGGCTGACGTCGATTCGCGTCGAGCTCGCCGCGGGCGAGGATGTCGACGAGGCGGCGGCGCGCTTCGCATCGTCGCTTCTGATGGAGTTGCGACCGTCACAGGCGGGCCTGGAATTCTCTCCGTGGCGCGAGCGAGCGCTGGCGGCGGGATCGGGCAGCACTGACTTCGCCGGCCTGTTCATCGGGCTGAGCCTCTTCGTCATCGGCTCCGCCGCGATGCTGATTGCGCTGCTGTTTCGGCTGACGGTCGAGCGGCGGATGCGCGAATGCGGCTTGCTGGGGGCGCTGGGGTTCACGCCCGCGGTGATTGCGCGGTTGCTGTTGTCCGAGGGCGCGGTCATTGCGGTCGGCGGCGCGCTGTTGGGCATGCTCGCGGGCTGCGGCTACGCCGCGCTGATGATCGCGGGCCTGCGCGGCTGGTGGTCGGATGCGGCGAACACCTCTCAGTTCGGGCTGCACGTGACCTGGACCAGTCTGACGGCAGGCGCCGTGCTGACAACGATCCTGTCGTTGATGTCGATGGCGATCGCTCTGCGCCGTTTCGCGAAACAGCCGCCGCGCGCACTGCTCGCCGAGCAGATAGTCGCGCGTTTGCGGCCGGTCGAGCGGCGGGGCAGCCGCGGGTGGGTTTGGACACGCTGGCCGTGGGACGTTGTGCTGCTCGCAGCGGCGCTTTTGCTTGCCTGGATCGGGCGCGGGGCGGCCGACGCGGCCGGCACGTTTTTCGGCGCTGGCGCGCTCGTGTTGATCGCGGCGCTGGTCGCGATTCAAGCACGCGTGCTGCGCGAATCGCGCCGGCCGATCCGCTCGGCGGGCCAGAGCGCGTGGGTCGCGTTGGGGTTGCGCAACGCGGTTCGCAACCGCGGCCGCAGCCTGCTGACGATTGCGCTGTTCGCGAGCGCCTCATTCCTGATCGCCTCGCTGGGCGTGTTCCGCATCGTGCCCGCCGACAGCGACGACTGCGCCTCGGGCGGCGGAGGCTACGAGCTCATCGCCGAAAGCGCCGCGCCGCTGCTGTTCGACCTGGATACGCCGGAGGGACGCGAGTTGGCGGGGTTGCGGCCCGAGGAATCCGAGCGGCTGAGGGACGTGCGGTTTGAGGCCCTGCGCCTCCGCGCCGGCGAGTCGACCAGTTGCCTCAACCCGCTGGCCAAGAGCGCGCCGCGCATCGCCGGCGCACCCGACGGCTTCATCGAGCGCGGCGGGTTCGCGTTCGCCGGCGTCCTTCCCCCCGACGATCTGCCGAATGACCGACGCGTGCCGGGAAATCCGTGGAGCGAGCTGCACGGACGGTTTGCGGATGGCGCGATTCCCGCGATCGCCGATGAGGCCTCCGTGCTGTGGCAGCTTCACAGCGGGCTCGGGCGAGATTTCGTGGTTCAGTCGGAGCGCGGCGAGGCGCTGCACCTGCGGTTCGTCGCGCTGCTCTGTGGCAGCGCGCTGCAAGAGCAGATCATCGTTGCCGAAGGCGCGTTCACCCGCGCGTTTCCGTCGATCAGCGGCTACCGGCTGTTCCTGGTCGACGCCCCGCGCAACGATCTGGCGGCGGTCGAAACGGCGTTGGAGCGCGGGCTCGGGTCGGTCGGGTTCGATGCCGAGCGGGTCGCGACGCGCCTGGCGGCTTTCGCGCGGGTGCAGAACACGTATCTGCTCACGTTTCAGCAGCTCGGCGGGGTCGGGTTCATGCTCGGAGCGCTCGGCTTGACCGCCGTCCTGTTGCGGAATGTCTGGGAGCGCCGGCAGGAGTTGGCCCTGTTTCAGGCGCTCGGATTCAGCCGATCGAGTATTGCCGCCATGCTGCTGGCGGAGACTCTTGGGCTTGGCGTGCTCGGGTTGCTGGCGGGGGTCGTATCGGCGGCGGTGGCGATCGGACCGCTGGTTTATTCGCAGCAAACGACGCTGCCGATCGGCACGCTGGCGGCAACGCTTGCCGGGGTGGCGCTGGTCGCCGGGCTGGGCAGCTCGTGGGCCGCCTCGACGACCCTCCGCCGGCCGATCCTGGGCGAACTGCGGCGGGAATAGCCCCCCTTTGCAACTTTGGCTTGCAGGCGAGCATCCGAGCAGGTTAGCTTGTTGTACAGCGACGCGCGGAGAGAGGTTCGCGCGGTCGCCCCTGGCCGTGAGACGTACCTGCCGACGACCGCACGAAGTGGCCTGACACCCCGGAGTTGTGCATGTTCACGTGCTTGAGCGTCTCGGAAACCTGCCTGCATGCGCCCCTGTCACATCGAAGCCGTCGGCTGCCGCTCGCTCCCGTGGTATTCGCCGCGCTGCTCGTGACGACCGGTATGACCGCCTTCGCGGACTCGCAGCGCCCGCTGCGCAGCGCGCGATCGGAGAACGGCCGGTTCCTGTTGCGGATCGAGCGCGGCCATGGCTCGACGGCGACTTCGCAGCCGGCGCGCGATCGCGCTGCCGACGATGCACAGCCCGCGGAGGACGCGTCCGCCGAGGTTCTGCCTGACGCCGACGAGCCCGGGGCCGTCGAACCGGGCGACGCCGAGCGCGATGTGGCGATCGCCGAGTTAAGCGCCGACTCGCCGGAGGGTCGCGACGGCAGGAGCGCCGAGAAGGCGTCAGGCGCGGCTACGCGCGGGCGCTGCCGGGCTTCGCTGCTGGACCGCCGCGGCGAGCGGCGCGGCCGGGTGGTGTGGGAAGCGGTGTTGGTGAATGAGACCGCGCCGGTCTATGGGGCAGTCAGCGATGACGGCCGTTTCGTGGTGACGATGGATGAGTACCGCGTCGGCGGCGCGAAGCACGCGGTCGTCATTTACGACGAGCGCGGCCGGCGGCTGCGCGAGTTTCGCCTGCGCGAGCTGCTCTCGCGGCGCGATCTGCGGGAGGTGAAGGTCCGCGGCCAGGCGGTCGACTGGCTTTCGGGAGCCAGGTTCCGGTTCGAGGATGACCCCGCGACGTTCATCATCGAGCTTCGATCGGGGCGCGAGATTTACATTGACCTGGAGCGCGTCGAGCTGGTTGACAAGTCGGGTGCGCCGCTCGTGTCGGAGCCCGAGGAGGCCGGCGACGACGAGTCGCTGCCGGCGGAGTTGGAGGCGATGCTTCTGGAGGCGGACGCAGAGGCAATGGCAGGCGACGACGACCAGCGCGGACCGGAGTTGCTCGCGGAACTGGCGCGACTTCTTCAGGAAGCCGATCCCGCGCTCGATCACGGAGCGCAGCGCGAGCTGTTTGATAACCTCGTCGCACAGATCGCCGAATTGCGTACGGCCGGCGCTGCCGGCCCCGAGATCGAAGCGGCCCTGCGCGATTCCATCGATCGAGCTTTGGCCGAGAGCGCGTCTCAGCCGACTTGGCCGCACGAGGGCCCGATTGATTACATCGTCGACGACCTGCTGTCTGGTGAAAACGCGCCCGAGAGAGCTGGTGCCCTGCCGGACGATGCCGTTCCGCTCGCCGGCAACAGCGGCGAGTTCGGCATACCCGTGCCGCAGCCCGCGCTCGGAAGCGCGGAGCCGGTCAATTATCTCGACTGGATGAACGCCCAGCGCCAGACCGACCCGCAGGCCGAGAGGCTCTATCAGCAGGCATTCGCGGCGTACGTGCCGCCCCCGGAGCTGCCCGGCGAATCGGAAAACCTGCTCGACCGCGCCCTCGACGACGATCCGGCCGCGCTGGCCGACCCCCGACTGGCCGAGTGGCTCGCCAGCAATCAGGCGGCCCTCGACGCCTATCGCAGCGCGACGCAATACGAATACCGCGGCGGAGTGCTCGAATCCGAAGACGGCTCGATGCTCGGCGCACTGCTGCCGCAGCTCGCGCCGATGCGCCAGCTCGCGAAGGCCAACGTGGCAACGGGACGGCTGGCGGAGTCGCAGGGACGCTTCGACGACGCCGCGAATGCGTACCTCGACACGCTCGACGCGGGCGGGCAGGCCGGCGCGGGCACGACACTGATCGAGGGCCTCGTCGGCCAGGCCGTGCAGGGACTGGCCACCGAAGCGATGCTCGACCTGATGGCCGGCGATGTCGACGACACGCTCGACTACACCGCCTTGCGCGACGATCTGGCCGGAGTCGCCGCCCCGCGGCCGATTGTCGAGACCTTCCAGTTCGAGCGCGCCATGGTCATGGACGTCGTTCAGCGCACTACCGAGCTCGATCCGGCGACGGGCGAGCCGCGCTTCGGCGTGTCCGGTATCGCGCAGATGCAAGCCATGCTGAGCATGCCGGGTGAAACTACTTCCAACGACGCGCGCACCCTGGCTCTGTCGGCCAGCAAGCCGGGTGAATCGCTGCGCCAAGTCAACGACGCCTACGATCGCATGTCGTCGGCGCTCGGGCAGCCCTATCCGCAGGGGCGCGACGGGCTCAGCCAGATCGAGCAGGAACTCTCGACGCGGACGGGCGTCGGGGCGGATCCGCTCGTCGGCGTGCTGACCCCGGCGTTGTCGCGCGCGTCGTTCCTCTACACCCGCGGCGAGACCAACCGCCGCGCCACGACGCTCGTCTCCGAGCTGAAGGCGTACAAGCAGCAGTTCGGCAGTTACCCGGATTCGCTCGCGACGCTCGGCACGTCGAGCATCGTTGACCCGTTCACGGGCCAGTCGTTCGCCTACCGCCGCGAGGGTGACAGCTTCGTGCTCTACTCGCTGGGCGGCAACGGGGTGGATGACGGCGGGGTTCACGACCGGCGCGGCGAGCAGGGCGACCTGGTGATCTGGCCGCGTCCGCCGAAGGAATAGTCGCGCTGCGCCCGGAAGGGCGCAAGGGCGCAGGGCGCGCGGGGCGCAAGGGCGGTACGGCGAAGTTCCCTTTCGCGCCCCTTCCGGCCCGGTACCGCGAGGTTCCTTTCGCGCCCCGGCGTCTGACCCGCCCCGGGGGGACGCCGGATGGAAACCCGCTGCCACAGCGGAAGCCCGCGCCAAGCGGGGGCAGTCGGCCCCAGGGGCGCCGCTTGTCCGCCCGATCGCCGGCGATTCGCCGCGGGTGTCGCGCCCAGCGTCCGCTATCATCCAGTAGCGAATTGCGGCGGCGGACGGCCCTGTCAATCCCCGCCCCGCAAGTTCTGGAACTGGCGTTAACAAGCCGTTAATCTATCAGCCGTAGCGTTTTGCGGGGTTGTCTGGGCGGCTCGACCGTGGCGATGCGGTGCCGGCGAGCGCCCGTCGAACCACGATCCCGTCAGGTCCGGCCGCCCGAAGGGTCTGTGCTTGAGCCAGCGAAACAAGTCCATCCTGGCCGCAGTGCTTCTGTTGATCGCCGGCGGCGTGTTCTACTGGCAGGCCGGCCTCGGCAAGCCGCGGCCGTATACCGAGCCGTTGCAGTTCGCGGATGCGACAACCGGAAAGCTATACGCCCTGCCCCGTGAGACGCGAGTGTACCCCGTCGTCAATCCCGAAACGGGCCTGGCAACGCTGGTGCCGTGCTACAAGGGCGAGGATGGCAACTGGTATCTCAAGAAACGCTACCGTGACCTGCTGAAAGTGCTTGGCGATTCGAACAAGTCGATCGACCCGGAGACACTTCGTATCGAAGTCGTGGATGGCTGAACAAGCCCTGTCGATGGAGGCGCCGGATGAGTCGCACCAAATGCACCGGTTTTACGCTGATTGAGTTGCTCGTCGTCGTAGCGATCATCGCGCTGCTCATTTCGATTCTGCTTCCAAGCCTGTCCCAGGCGCGCGACCAGGCTCGGGCAGTGAAGTGCGGCGTGCAGCTTCACTCGCTCGGCGTGAGCGGGATCACGTATGCCGCTCAGGAGAATGACTATTTCCCGGGAGTCAACACCAGCGGCGCCAATTTCGAGTTGGCACTGGCCCTCGCGAGCGACGACCTTCCGGTGCTGCGTTCCGGTGCCAGCCCGACCCAGAGCTTCGACTGGATCACTCCCGGCTTGCGCCTCAATCTCGACATGGGCGCAAACCGCGCGAGACGATTCCAGACCCTGTTGACTCGCTACACTTGTCCATCCCTCGATGGTTACCGCGTCGAGTCGCTGTACAAACTGAACGAATGTGCGGATAAGGCTGATTTTGATCCGAAGTTGGAGTGGACGCCGCCGAGCTACCTGATGCCCGGCAATTTTCAGTACTGGGGAACCGGAGACGCTGGGACCATTGCCACCGGAATCTCCGAGACGGGCCTCATCAGGACCGTCAGCGCGAAGACGGTCCCGTCATTCTTCTCGGTGACCGTTCACAAGTTCCGCTCCCGGATCGGCTCGGTCGGCGATCCCGCACGGAAGATCATGGCGGCCGACGGAACCCGGTTTGTTGACATCGACCAGTTCGACTACGACGTTCGGCCAGTCCCCAACCCGCCCTACTTTGGCTCCTTTGCCAGTTCGGGGGCTTGGTGGTGCGGCGACACGAGCTACGGCGTCAAATCGGGAAGCGTCAATTGGGATGGGCAGGTCGTAAGCGCGGGCCTTGACAACCCTGAAGGGCAAGGCCGTGCCCTGACGCTTACGTACCGCCATTCCCGGCCATCATCGGATGAGCCGGTTACGTGCCAAGCCAACCGAGGCACAATCAACGCGATGTTCTTCGATGGCCACATCTCGCGCATGAACGACCGCGAATCGCGTGAGATTGTGTATTGGTACCCCAAAGGATCGATCGTCCAGAATTCCAGCGAAGGCATGACGAACGTTCCGCAAGGCTGGGAGATTCCGTAGCCCCCCTGACCGATTGACCGAAGCAGACTCCGCGTCGCTGAGCCGGCGCTCGTTCGTTCGAGCGCGTTGGGCTTCCCGCCGCTCCGCTCCGAACCCGATGACCCGCCGCGTCTACGCCGGACTCGGCAGCGGACCCGTTTCCCCGCCGCCCGGAGGCGCGACCGGACGGGCCAGCGGCGGGGGCTCGCTCTTGCGGCGGCCTTCCTCGAGCGCGATCAGGTCGGCGACCGTCGGCCGGTCCAGCGTCTCGCCGCGCAGCAGCGCCCGCACTTCCTCGCCGTCGAGCGTCTCGTATTTCATCAGCGCCAGCGCTACGGCCGCCAGCTTTTCGCGGTTGGCCTCCAGCAGTTGCCGCGTGCTCGCATAGGCCTCGTCGATCAGCCGGCGGACTTCGCCGTCGATGGTCTCGCTGGTCTTGTCGGAGTGGTCCTTCGAGCCCATCAGTTCGAGAACGTTGTTGCCGCCCTCTTCGCCGTAGTAGACAAAACCGAGCTGATTGCTCATGCCCCAGTCGGTGATCATGCGGCGGGCCAGGTTGGTGGCCTGCTTGATGTCGCCGGCGGCGCCGGAGTTGCTGTCGTGTCCGAGCAACTCCTCGGCGATGCGCCCGGCGCACAGCACCCGCAGCGTCGCGTCAGCCCAGGAGCGGTTGACCGTCATGCGGTCCTTCTCGGGAAGTGAGAACGTGACGCCGCCGTAGGGACCGCGCGGGATGATGCTGACCTTGTGCACCGGGTCGGCGTGCTTGAGCAGGGATTGCACGATCGCGTGGCCGGCCTCGTGATACGCGGTCAGCTCGCGGTCGCGCTCGTCGACGACGCGGCTGCGCTTGGCGCGGCCCCAGCGGATCTTGTCGCGGGCCTCCTCCATGTCGTCGAGCTCGACGGCGTCCTTGCCGGCCAGCGTCGCCAGCAGGGCCGACTCATTGATGATCGCCGCCAGATCGGCCCCCGAGAACATCGGGGTGGCGCGGGCCAGCCGCTGAAGCTTGGGATCGACCGGCGGGGCCAGCTTGATCTTCTTGGCGTGCACCCGCAGGATTTCGAAGCGGCCTTTCACGTCGGGCAGCGGCACGAACACCTGCCGATCGAAGCGGCCCGGCCGCACGAGCGCCGGGTCGAGCACGTCGGCGCGGTTGGTCGCGGCGATGACGATCACCTGGTCGTTGCTGTCGAAGCCGTCCATCTCGACCAGGATGGCATTGAGCGTCTGCTCGCGCTCGTCGTGTCCGCCGCCGTTGTAGCCCATGCCGCGGCGACGTCCGACGGCGTCGATCTCATCGAGGAAGACGATGCAGGGCGAGTTCTCCTTGGCCTGGCGGAACAGGTCGCGCACGCGCGATGCGCCCACGCCGACGAACATCTCGACGAAGTCCGAGCCGCTGATCGAGAAGAACGGCACATCCGCCTCGCCGGCGATGGCTTTGGCCAGCAGCGTCTTGCCGCAGCCCGGCTCGCCGACCAGCAGCACGCCGCGCGGAATGCGCCCGCCCAGCCGCGCGAATCGCTTGGGGTTCTTGAGGAACTCGACGATCTCGAAGACTTCTTCCTTGGCCTCATCGACGCCCGCAACGTCGGCGAACGTGATGTGCGTGTGCTCCTTGGTGGTAATGCGGTGCCGGCTGCGGCCGAAGTTGCCGAGCATTCCGGCGCCCGCCCCGGTCTGGCGCAGTTGACGGAACAGCAGGAACCACAGCACGCCGAAGAAAAGCAGCCAGGGCGCAAGCTGCACCAGGATCGGGACGAGCACGCTGGTGTTGCGCTTGTCGATGATCTCGACCGGCCTGGGCGAGAGCTTGGTCATCTCCTGCGAGAATTCGAGGAAATGCTCGGCGACGAACGGCCAGCGCACCTTGACGCGGTTGGGCTCGCGCTCCTGCGCGTCGACGCGCGGGCGCGTCAACTCGGCGACCAGGGTCTGGTCGTCGGTCACCTCGATGCGGACGACCTCGCCGTCCTTGACGTAGTTCTTGAACTCGGTGGTGGAGATTTCGCGTGCGTCGCTCATGCTGCGGCTGAACATGACCAGCAGCATCACCGCCAGCGAGAGCACGATGACCCAGCTCAGCAGGCCGCGGGTCATCTTCATGGGCGGGCGCGGGGGCTCGCCGTCGCCGCCGCGCGAAGGTCCTTGTTTGCGATCGTCGTCGTTGGGCATCGGATGCTCGCCTCGGCGCCGGCTGCGCCCTGCTTACCACTCATCGTATAGACGGGCGACAATCCGGTCGGCCATCTTGTCGATCACCTTCTGCTGCGCGAAGGCCTGGCTCTCGCCCGCGGCGGGCAGGTAGTCCGCCGCTTGCAGGCGGGCTTCGTCCTCCGCCAGAATTTCGCCGCTGCGCTGGTCCTTCCATTGCAGCCGAACCACCAGCGTCATTTGCACGTCGCGCGGCAGACGCGTCGCGAAGTCCCGCGCGAACGCCGCCTGGCGAACCTCCAGCACTTCGCCCTTGAGGATCGTATCGGCCTGTTCCCGCGCGGCCAGACGATAGGGCGTGTCCGTGCCGATGCGCTTCTTGACGGCCTCGGTCAGGGCGAATTCCAGGTCGCGCCGGAATTCCTTCGACTCGAAGATCTCGACGTGAACCGTCCGCACGCCGGACCGATACAGTTTGCCCGAGCTGTATCCGCAGCCACCGCACCCCACCAGCAGAATCATGGCCAACAGCAGCGCCCGCGTCATGAACCACGCTCCATCGGCGCGCTGGCCGGCTGGGTTTCGCCGGCTGGCGGGGCCTCCGCCGGCTGGGTCGCCGGCGCCTCGCCCACCGGCTCGTCCACGTCGACGTTCAGCCCGCGCAGCTCCAGCCGGGCCTCGCCCGCCGCCAGCGTGCCGGGCCAGTCGCGCAGCACCAGCCGATAGTAGAACTCCGCGGCCCCGGGCCGGCCGGCGCGGCGGTAATACCGCGCCACCTCGAGGTCCTTCTCGGCGCGCTGCTGGCGAATGCCTTCCAGCCGCGCGTCGACCTGCTCGCGCTCCGCGTAGACCGGAAACGTCGAGCGGAGCTGCCGGTATCGTTCGCCCGCTTCCAGCAGCGGCTTGTCGGTGAACTGGACTCCGGGAAAAGTCGCCTCGGCGGCCTCGGCCGCGCGCAGCATCGAGGACTGCACATAGCGCCCGGACGGATACTCGCGTGCCAGCAGCACATATTCGTCCTGCGCCAGTCCCATGTCGTCGTGGTCGAAGAAGTAGTCCGCCTTCACCTTGAGCGCCGTCTCGCCCATGCCCGAGCCCGGCACGCGCTCCCAGACGCGGTCCAGAATCTGAACGCCGTCGTCGTACGCAGGCAGGCGGAAAATCTTCCAGAGAATCCGCTTCTGGCCGGAAAGGAATGCCCTGGCGACATCCATCTCGCGCCGCAGCGCCTGGAAGTAGATGTCTCCCGACGTGTTCTCAACCACGGCCTCGTATTCCTCGTAGGCGCGGTAGAAGTCCTTCTTGCCGAACCAGGCCTCACCGAGCAAGTACATCACGTCGTAGTATTGCTCGTCGTCGGGGTTGTCCTTGGTCCAGCGCGACAGCCGCTTTCGGGCCTCGCCGTACTCGCCTTTCGCGAGCAGCTCCCGAGCCTCGGCCAGAATCCCCGCCGACGGGCCGAAGGCGACCGGTTCCGCCGAAGGCACCCAGACTTCGCGGTCGGGGTCAAGCGTCTCGCGCTCGCCGTACTTCTGCTGGGGCAGCGCGGTATTCGTCGCCGCAGCCAGGAGAGTCGAGAGTCCGATCCAGTACGCTGCGCGGCGACGTGCTGACATGCGGGCAGTATAGGTGGCGCGCCAAGGGGTCACAACCGGCCGGCGGCGCTCACGCGCGACGCGAAGGCCGTTCGATTCTCGCTGCGATTCCGTGGAACGTGCAACCAGGCCGCCAGTCGCGAATTGTCGCGTGCAGCGCGACCGTTTGCAGTCGCTCGTCTCACGCTGCGGAGCTTGCGCGGCGCGCGTGGAAGGTTGCCGGATGTGAGAGAGTGTGCGCGATGCGCGACGGAGCGAGGGCCATTCGAGGGCGTGGATCGCAAGCGCGCACGGAAGAACGAGTTGCCACACGGGATTTTTGCCTTGACGCACGATCAGGGAGGCGAACCAATCCGGATCGCAATCGATTTTAATATAACAACTTACGATTGACATGCTGGGCCGATAACGCGAACTTCACCCGACGCGTGAAAATCTTGCGGGCGCGAGTGGAAATTGCGCTTCATGCCCTCCTATGCTTCCAGTGCAATTCCAACCTTTCCTGGGGAGCCAAAAGGAAGGAAGGAAGCGCGGACATTGTCTCTGCGGTTCTCTGGGGGGAGCCAGAGTGCTGCCAGGGAGCAGTGGTTCTAGACCACGCGGCCGGCTGACGAGCCGGCCGCATTCTTTTTCCGAGCTTGGGCGCCCGGAGTGATTCGTTCGACGGTTGGCCGCGGCGCGCTCATTCGGATTCCGGCCTACGGCGCATTCACCGCGCCCGCAGCGCTGCGCGCTTCCCGCTCCGCGCCGAGATAGTCATCCCAGACGAATGGCGGCGTCGGCACCCGCGGCGCGGTTCCGGTCGTGAACGGATCACCCCCCGGGCCGGACCCTTCGAGATCGCTCGCACCGAGCGGGTCGCCGTTCCATTGCGCCAGGCTGAAGCCGGCGCCGTCGATCCGCGCGAAGAACGTCGCGCCGGTCGCGGCGACGGGCGTCCAGACGTTGTCCGCGAACGTTACGCCCGTCGAAGTGAACGCATCGAGCTGGACCTCGCTCGCAGCGTTCGATGCCAGCGTGAGATTGGCTCGGAAATCCGCTCCGATCGCCGCCGCGGCTTGCCCTACGAAGATCGCGCGGGCCGGGGCGTTTAACACGAACGTGTTGCACGCGACGCGCACGCCCGACACGGGCTCATCCGGGCTGCTCTGAATGCGAACGCCCGAGCCGCTGACCGGCTCGATCACATTGTTGCAGATCGTCAGCTCATCCACGTCGCGCTCGATCAGCACGGAAGCGCTGACCGACGTCGGCCCGCTGCAATAGTTCGCCTCGAAGCGAGTTTCGCGCAGCGTGTCGTTATCACCGGCGTTGCCCAGCCAGAGGTCGCCGTCAACGATGTGATTACCGTAGGCGTGACCGTAGCGTCCCTGCGTCAGCCGCAGGGCTGACTTCTCTCCGTCCTGGCGCAGCTCGTTGTAGATCAGGTTCAGCCCCTGCACCGCGGTGGTCGTGCGGACGGTGGATTCGTCCAGGCTTGGGCCAAGGGTGCAGCCGAGGACGATCACACCGGCCGACGTCGCGCCGGCGGGCCAGACCAGCGAGTAGCCGCGCGTCACGGTCGTTTCGCAGTGCTGCATGATCACGCGGCCGGCGCCGCCAACCTGGACGAAGTGGTTGAAATGGGCCTGCGTGTCATCCCCGCCGGCGCGACAGTCCAGCAGCGTAAGATGGGAAGCCAGCAGCTCGATCGCGGCTCCTTCGCTCGCCGCCGCCTGAGGCGTCCAATCCAGGCCCTCGATGACTGCACCCTCGGCCTCGGCTTCGATCCGCAGCAGGTGCTGCGTGGCGTCCAGCGTGGTCGTGCGCAGCGCCGGGGGTGCTCCTGTGCCGTCCCAGCGCAGCCAGGTGTTCGGCGCATCGAGGCGCAACTGCCGCGACTTGCTCAGCGTCTCCACGTGCCCGCCCGCCAGCATGTACTCCATCGCGGGCCGGCCTGCGTTCTGCGCCAGTCCGTACGCAAGCGACGCATACGGCGAAGCTGCGCTCGACCCGGCGGATTCGCTGTCCGTACCCGTCTGGCTGTCGACAAAACGAACGGTGCGCGCGCCGGCCGCGACCGAGACCGCGCTGCTGCGCGCCGTCGCGGTCAGTCCGAGCGTGTTTTCGACCGCGCATGTGATCGTCCAGTCGCCCTCGCTCAGCACCCAACCCACGGAGAATCCCCGCTCCGCCGAGGCCAGGTCGCGCGCAGCGCCGCCCGTGCCGGGTCGCGGATCGGGGACCTGACGGTACGCGGCCGGCCACGCGTCCAGCCCGCCGGTCCGCTCGACACGCCAGGTAATCCGGCATTGATCCCAGCTCGCGCCGTCCCCGGTCGAGGACCGATCGGGATCGATCGAGACAAAAACCGCCGCGGGGCTCAATCGTGGCCCCGCCGGCTGCGCGACCGTCAACGTGAGCCGCGGCGTACCCTCCGGGGAGGCGGGTGGGGTACAGCCGGTCAGGCCGAGGAATCCCGCCAGGGGGATGACCGCGGAGCAGGCCAGGAGTTTCATGCGCGGTATGCTACCGAGGTCCGTTCATTTCGGAGATGTCGCGATGTCACTTCCCAACATTCGGCTTCGCCGGATCGGCCAGCAGGACGTGGAGTTCGTCCGCAACGAATGCCAGCGGCATTGGAACTCGCCGGTGATCTGGTCGCGCGGGGCGCGGTTCGCGGTCGACGAGCTGCCCGGCTTTGTAGCGCTGTTGGACGGACGTCCGGTGGGCCACATCACCTATTCCGTGCAGGGCCGGGAGTGCGAGATTGTCACGCTCGCTTCGGTGGTCGAAGATCGCGGCATCGGCTCGGAGCTGCTGCTCGCGACGGTCGAGGAAGCGCGCGTGCGCGGCTGCCAGCGTGTGCTGCTGACGACGTCCAACGACAATCTGAAGGCGCTGGGGTTCTACCAGAGGCACGGCTGGCGGCTGGTCACCGTGCACCGCGGACAGATCGACCAGTACCGGGCGGTGAAGCCGGAAATCCCCGAAATCGGCCTTCAGGCGATTCCGATTCACGACGAGCTGGAGCTGGAGCTGCGCCTGACGAACGAATGAGCTGGAGCGGGAATGGGACGCGGCCCGAGCTCGGCGTGGCCGTGCCGGGTCGGGCCGCTCGCGTTTCGCGGGCTCCCCGAATCTCGCAGGTGATTCAATACCCGCTCAAGTGCGTTTCCCAGGATCGCGTGAAGAGAATCTTGACGCGCTCCGCATCCGCGTGAAGCTCCATCCGGCCGGTGCGAGCGCCGGCGCAGTGACTGTTCTTGTAAAAATCGGCCTCGGCGTTCTCGAGGTCGTTGCGATCGTCGAGCTGACCGCGATGCGGGTAGATGAACCCGCCCGCCATCGGGAACGACTCGTTGAGGATCGCGTCCGCGACGATCTCGCGCCGCACGCGCCAGTAACCCTTGTCGTTCTCGTTCGGTCCGCTGGAGGTGTATCGCCGGCCGTCCAGCATTCTCAACGGACGCCCGTCGAAGTGAACGTAGTTCGAAATCGCCGGGTCGAACGTCGATCCCGTGTTCCGATTCGGTGCGAGGTCGTAGGGCACGCCCTCGTCGATCCCGCCCGCGGCGCTGAACACGTAGGTCAGCTTCCAGCCGGTGTCGCCGACGTTGGCCGGGAACCCCGCGACAGCCGCCGGACAGACCCACGACTTTTCTCCCACGTAGCGGTACATCATGTTGCCCACCGTGGTCGGAAAGCGCGGGTCGAACGGATTCGCGTCCGGACCGGTCCCCTCCACCCCGTTCGCGATGTTGCAGTCCTCCATGAACGGCAGCCGCTCGCGCGCTTCGAGCGCGTAGGTCAGCACGCCCGTCCAGATGCTCCGCAGGTTGTTCGTGCAGTAGACCCGTCGGGCCTGCTCCTTCGCCTGGCTGAGCGCAGGCAGAAGGATCGAAATCAGGACCGCGATGATCGCGACGACGACCAGCAGCTCGATCAGGGTGAATCCCCGCCGAATGCTCCTCGATCGCGACTCGGCATGCTGCGAATGGGCAGACATCCGTGAGCCCTCCACGAGAGATCGTCCAGCGTCAGGGGCAAACGCCGCTTCCGAAAACCACCAGCAGCTCGGACAAATCCGACAGGTCGATGTTTCCATCTCCGGTGATGTCGCCCTGCTCGGCCGTCGCGCCGCCGAACATTCCGAAGTTCGACAGCAGAATCGACAGGTCGATCAGGTCGACGCAGCCGTCGCCGTTGAGGTCCGCCGGCAGATTCGAGCCGAGCGTGATGCTCAGCAGCGGCGCCTTGGCGCCCGGAATGGCCCCGACCGCTTCCTTGGCGTAAATGAGCGGGAAGCCCCCAGGCGTCCCGCCCAGAATCGTGTCCGTCAGCGACGTGATCGTCACGAATACGCGGCCGGCGTCGAGCTGCTCCGCGAAGTAGTCGCGGACCCGACCCTCCGACAGGTCCAGATTCACCTCGTAGACCACGTCAAACGGCTCGGTCTGAGCACCCGGTGTGTAGCCCAGCGGCACCCCGATCGCCCACGGAACCGGCGTGAAGTTCGTAACGCCGTAGGCCGTGTTCCAGCGTCCCAGCACGTTGTCCTCGACGTGGAGCACGTTTCCGGTTCCGGCCTGGTAGGTGAAGGGGAACGGGTCGCGCGGCGCGGCGCCGAGATTGGTCCCGCCGACGTACGCACTGAATTCGTTCCAGCTTGTTGTGTCGAAGAACGGTCCGAAGCCGGTCCCGAACAGCTCCAGCGCCCGGCCGGGGTCGGCGTCGCTGCTCTCCCCGTCGGTGTCGCCGGGCTGCCCGCGCGGGACGCCGTCGCCGTTGACGAACGTGTCGTTGTTGACGTCGTACTGGTACCACTCGTCGGCGCTGAGGTCGATCTGCCAGACCGCCTCGGGATCATTGGTGACCGTTACCGTCACGGCGCTGACGTCATAGTTGCCGACGCCGAGCCCGGCGGGGATCAGGCTGGTGGTATCCCAGGCGATGATGACGATCCCGTCGCGGTTGTTGAAATTCAGGTAGGACGCCACGCCGGTGCCCATCGAGCTGAACATCGACATCGTCGGACGGGAGCCGGGCTGGCCGTCGAACGGGTACTGCCAGCGGTCGTACAGCGGCGTCGGGAAGTCATAGAGCTCAGCGGCCGGCGCGAACGAAGCCGCCAGCAGCGGCAGCGCCACGGCCGTCATGCGGAAGATTTTCATATCTGACACCTCTTCATTCGTGACGCGGGAGGATCAGCGCCGCCGCAGCGCGGCGACCAGGGCGCCCAGCGCAAGCAGCGTCGCCGGCTCGGGCACGATGCCGATCTTGTCCACGTCGAAGGTGTAGCTGTGATCGACGCCGGCGAGCGTCGCGGAGACGCTGACGCCGATCTGGATGTTCCCGACGTTGCTGAAAACGTCCTCGAACGGGAAGCCCTCGAGCACGATCTGCGGATTGCTCGGGTCGATCAGGAAGTCGATGTTCGTCCAGGTGTTCGGCATGACCGGGGCGAACTCGACCGCCGCCGCCCCGGGGAAATTGGCCGGAGTCGCGAAGCGCGCGAAGAACACCAGCGGCTCGGGCGCGTTGTGCCGCACGTTCATGCTGAAGTGCGTCACGCCTTCGGCGATCCAGTTGCCGACGAACGCGTCGCCGCTCGAGTTGTACGAGTCATGTCCGCGCAGAATGCTCGGCGTGGTGTTGGGGGTCGAATTGACGAAGTTGAACGGACCGGAGGCGTAGCTGCCTCCGTCAGGACCGCCGGCGGACAGCCAGTCGAGCGGCACGGTGCCGGTCGAGTCGCGCCAGCTCGACGAGCTCGAGGAGAAGTCTTCGGTGAACGGCACGGCCGCCGCAGAGACCAGGCCCACGAACGCGATGGATGCGATGCCCGCGCAGAGCGAGTGAAATCGACGCATGTTTTCCCTTCTTCTTTCCCGAACTTATGAACGCGCTGCGACGCGGCCTGCAACAGCGGGCCGGTAGCGCTTCGTGTAGGCAATGCATGCAGACGCGGGCCGGATGAGCCGACAAGTGTGCCGCCGGAATGCACCCGGCCGCGGCTGCGATGCCTGAACTAGAACCCAATCAGTAGAGTGAGGCCTTGAGCGAAACGTCCGCCGTACGTCAGGCCGCGCAGGGAGGGGCGCGATTGACCGATCCGTGCGATAGCCAGCGCGGATCGCGAGGAGGCAGGAGATCGCGGCAGATGGCCGCAACGAATAGACGCAGGCCGCTGCCAGCTCCGCGCCGCGCGGTGGCCGTACGCCTCGCAGGGGCGTATCTGCGCAGCAGGAGCGTACCGGCCAACAGCGAAGCGCCGCTGGCCAGAACAATGGCCTGACCGGTGGTCAGAGAGTCGGGGGTGTGAGGCTGGGTGGAATCCAGCACGCGCGCGTGCAGCAGCACGACGCCGGCGGTGATCGCCAGGGCCGAACGGGCGTTCAGCTTCACCCGCAACCAAGGTACGTCGAGCAGCTTTAGGACGAAGAAGCTCTGCGAAAAGAGCAGAATCAGCGTGCCGAGCAGGTCCGTCGCCGACACGGCGCTGATCGTCGCTTTGACGTGGCCCGCCAGCAGGACGACCCACAGCGCCCGCCAGGCGAGCGAGTGCGACAAACGTGAATGAGTCGATGTCGACGTCACGTTAGTGTCCCTTGGTACGACCAGGCGACTTGCGTGTCAAGTAAGCAAGTGACGTACCATTGCGGCCGGGCGGCAATTGTCCGCATCCGACAAATCGACTGAAAGCCGCGCCGCCCGCGGCGGCGCCCCTCAGGCAGTCTGCGGAACCGGTCGGCCGGCCGTGCTCCGGTGCAGCTCGTCGTCCAACTCGGCCACCCGGTCAAACGTGAAGCGCGCCGCCGAGACCATCGCGTCGCGCTCTTCAGCGCTGAACTCGACACGATCCATCCGCTCCTTGAACGCCACCCAGAGGCCGCGCTGCGCGTCGCCGTGCGGGTCGAGGTAGCGTAGCCCCGGCCCGGGAGCAAGCCCGAGCCCCTTCATCAGGGCCCGCGCGATGAAGCGGGCTCCGTTCTTGCTGCCTTCGAACACATAGAAGACCCCGAGGACGGCAGCGGGCTGCGCGTGCCTCCAGCGGCGGATTTCCGCGATCAGGGCCTGTGCGGAAGGCAGCGGCTCAATCGCATCGACGTTCACATCCAGCCATTGCAAGTCCGCGCGCAGGTTCGCTTCCTGAAGCAGGTTAGGCGGAATCAGGCCCGCGAGCCGCGAATCCCCTTCGACGATGGGAACCGCTTCCGATTCGAGCGTCGAGTGAATGAGCAGACGTTGCCCCAGGTAGGCGGCGTACGTCTCGCGGGTAATGCGTCCGCTGGCCAGATTCTGCTCAAGCGGGCGCCCCTCGGCGCGCTTGTGATGCTCGCTTGTCTCGTCGCGAAGCCGCTGCATGATGCTCAACATGGCACAATTCCCCTCTTTCCGCGATTCCACCCAGGGCGAGTCAACCGCAACTCTCAACGAGGATCACCGGCACGATGAGCCAGGCCAGCCCCTTGAAGAGAAAGAAGACGAAGCCGGCGATTCCGAGACGCCGAAACCACTCCTTGGTTCGTCGCAGGGTATCCGACGAGCTCTGCAACACGCCTCGCCTCTCTCGTCCGGCCCGGTAGCGGATTCTCGACGCTGATCCGCCGCGTGCAGAAGTTCTAATAGCAATACGCCTGGTTGATATATAAAACACATGCGTGTCTGTGTCAAGTCACACACTGGCTGCGCGACTTTTCGTAGCGGCCTGCGGCGCTCCCCCGGTTTCCGACCGGTCTGCTTCGTCGGGTGACGAACGTCGAGCCTAGACCGTCCCGCGCGCGTTCTAACCAGTCAATCCTAAGCTACTTGCGTACAAACAGTGTCTGTCCGGCTAGAGCGCCCAGATCGTCGCGCGCACAGGCGGCGATCGCGCTCGCAACCTCCTCTGGGTCGAGGACCGCCTCCGCCGGCAAATCCGGAAATCGCTCGCGCAGCATGCGCGTCTCGACTGCACCTGGCGCTACCGCGACCACGCGGATGCCGAACGGCTTGCCTTCCTCGTTCATCGCTTGGGTGAACAGATTCACCCAGGCCTTGCACGCCCCGTACACGGCGAAACCGGGGAACGGCGACTGCGACGCGACCGAGGAGATGTTGACGATCACGCCGCCTCCGCCGGTTCTCATCAGCGGCCAGACTTCGCGCGTCATGTAGAAAACCGACGAAATGTTGACGTCGACGCACGCGCGGAATTCCTCGTCCGTAAGCGCCTCGATCGGCGCCAGCGGGGCGGCGCCCGCGTTGTTCACCAGCACGTCTACCCGCCCGAAGCTTTCGCAGGCGGCGGCGATCACCCGCCGCGCGCCGGCGACCTGCGAGACATCCGCGACGACCGCTTCGCAGAGAGCGCCTTCCTCGCGAACGCACTGCTGCGCTTCCATCAACGCCGCCTCACCGCGCGCCGCCAGCACCAGGTTCGCCCCTTCGCGCGCGAAGGCCATCGCCGCGGCCCGTCCGATTCCCAGACTCCCGCCCGTAATGACGCAGGTGCGTGCGGACATGTGTGCTCCTCGACGCGGACTCGAATGACGCTCGCTCAGTCGCCCCGCGGGGACGATAGGTAGCCGCGCCGGTCGGGTCAAACCCGCAGACGATCAGCGCGAGATCGCCCCGCCGGCGACGCCCGCCAGCTACAATCACCGGCATGATCCGGCTGACGCGCGAAGTTCGCTTTTCGGTAGACCGCGACTGGGCCGGGCACATCGAGTTCTCGCGCCCCGTGACCAATTCCTGGGGCGGCTGGCCCAGCGCTGTCGGGCTGGTGCCCTTTCTGTGCCTGCGCGCCACCATCAGCGGCGAGCCCGACCGCGAGACCGGCTACGTCTGCAACATTACGCTGCTGGATCAGTTGCTTCGGGCACACGCCATCCCCTACGCCGCCGAGCAACTGCGGGCGCGCGGCTGGCGGCTGTCCGCGGAGAACCTGCTGCGGGCGATCCGCGCGCAGGTTGTGCGGCGAACCCCGACGAATACGCACATGGCCCGGCTGGAGTTGGCCTGCACGCCGCACTTGAGCTACGCCATCGACGAGAGGGACCCGAGCATGGTGGAGCTGACACAGCAATTCGAGTTTTCGGCCGCGCATCGCCTGCACTGCCCGCGGCTCAGCGATGAAGAGAACCGCCGCATCTTCGGCAAGTGCAACAACCCCAACGGCCACGGCCACAATTATCTTGTCGAGGTGACGGTTGCGGGCGAGCCGGACCCGGACAGCGGCGCGGTGCTTCCGCTCCCGCAATTCGAGCAGATCGTCAGGCAGAGGGTGATCGACGTGTTCGATCACACGCACCTGAACGCGGACACGGAGCCGTTTGGCACGCTCAACCCCAGCGTCGAGAACATCGCCCGGGTCATCTGGGGCCTGCTCGCCGGTGAGGTCGGCCCGGCCCGGTTGCGGCGGGTTCGAGTTCACGAGACGCCCAAGACCTGGGCCGACTACCAGGAAGATTGAGCGGCGCGCGGGCACGCCTCGAAGCGGATTCCGCCGGGGATAGATTCTGTCGCGGCCCTGGTCCGCGATGAAGAGGGCCGAACATGTTGAGGATTCCGATTCTCCGGCACGGGCGGGTGTACTTCAGCGCCGAGTCTGCGCTGCTCGTGCACCACGCGACCGGCACGCCGCTGGCCGAAGTCAGCCAGGCCAACCCGGGTCTGATCGTGCGCGACATTCATCACATGGATTCGCATGTGCTGGAGCCGTTTACGGTCGGTGAGCTGATCGGCATGTGCCGCCGAGCCGCGGACATCTTCATGGACTCGACGCTGGCCGGCGGCGAAGAGGCGCAGAGCTTCGACGAGTACATTTGCAACCTGTCCGCGACGACGGGGATGCCGGTCGGTTATTGCCGAAGCAACGCGGCCAAGATCGCGCGGGTGTTGTCCGAGATGGACAGCGTGCTCGCGGGTCTGACGCGCGGAATCAGCCTGGACATTCTCGATGACGGCTACGGCTCGCAGAACGGTCACACGCTGAGTTTCTTTCGAGCGGGTCGCCTCTTCGGCGCGGTGCTTCCGAGCAATTCGCCGGGCGTTCATTCGCTGTGGCTGCCGGCGTTGCCCCTGAAGGCGCCCGTGGTGCTCAAGCCGGGGCGCGAAGAGCCCTGGACGCCGCTGCGCATCATCCAGTCGCTCGTTGCGGCCGGATTGCCCGCCGAGGCGTTCGGCTTCTATCCCACCGATCATGCCGGCGCCAACGAGCTGCTCTACCACGTGGACCGCGGCATGCTCTTCGGCGACGCGGCGACGACCGCGGCCTGGCGCGGCGACCCGCGCATTGAGCTGCACGGCCCCGGCTACAGCAAGATCCTGCTGGGCGACGACTGCGCCGACGATTGGGAGAGGCACGTCGAGTTGATGGTGACGTCGATTGCGGCCAACGGCGGGCGCTCGTGCATCAACGCCTCAGCGGTCTGGACACCCCGCCACGGGCGCAAGATCGCCGCCGCTCTGGCCCAGCGGCTCGCCAAGGTGCGCGCCTTGCCCGTGGACGACGAACGGGCCGAGTTGGCGGCGTTCGCCAATCCCCGCACGGCAGAGGCGATCTCCAGCATGATCGACGCCGGTCTGCGCGCGCCGGGCGCGGTCGACGTCAGCGAGCTGGCGCGCGGCGGTCCGCGCCTGGTGCGTGACGGACGAATCGCCTACCTGCTGCCGACCGTGGTCTGGTGCGAGCCCGATGCCGCGAATCCCGCGGCGCATCCGCTCGCCAACCGCGAGTTCCTTTTCCCCTACGCGTCGGTGATTGAATGCCCGGTGGCCGACATGCCGCGCTGCATCGGCCCGACGCTGGTGGTCAGCGCCGTCAGCCAGGATCGTCGCTTCGCCGATGCGCTGATGGCCTCTGCCAACGTCGACCGGCTGAACGTGGGCCCGATTCCGACCTGGCGGATCGGTTGGGACCAGCCGCACGAAGGGAACCTCTTCGAGCTGCTCTATCGCCAGCGCGCGTTTCAGATCGAGCCGGCGGCATGAGCCCCGACGGTCCTTCAGCGCCGCCCTTCGATGCGAACTCGCCGCTCGGCGAGGTGATTCGCGCCCGGCTGGACGATTCTCCCGTGCGCGTCGACTTTGCCGCCGGCGCGCTCCAGCGACTGGGCGCGCGCGCGGCCGAGCGCGGCGCACGCCGGGCGCTGCTCGTGGCGGATCCCGCCATGCGCGCGCCGGGTTTTCTGAACACTGCGCTCCATGCCCTTGCCAGTGCGGGAGTCGAGTTCTGCGTGTTCGAGCGGCTCACGCCCAACCCGACGACGCGCACGGTGGCGGATGCCGTCGCGTTCGTGGGCGGCCGGCCGATCGACTTCGTCGTCGCGCTCGGCGGCGGCAGCGCCATGGACTGCGCCAAGGGCGCGAACCTGCTGCTCACGAACGGCGGGGCGCTGCGCGACTATCGCGGCACGAACCGCGCAGCGCTGCCGATGCTGCCGTCGATCCTGATTCCGACGACCGCGGGCACCGGCAGCGAAGCCCAGTCCTTCGCCCTGATCAGCGACGAGCACACGCACGAGAAGATGGCCTGCGGCGATCGTCGCCAGCCGGGCCAGGGCGGGCTTCGCCCGTGCGTCGCGATCCTCGACCCGGACCTGACGCGCACGCAGCCGCTCGGCGTCGCCGCGGCGACCGGCATCGACGCGCTCACGCACGCGGTCGAATCGGCCGGCTGCCATGCTCGCACTGAATCGTCGCGCGCCCTCGCGCGCCTGGCTTGGCAGCTTCTCTCGGGCTCGTTCGCGCACAGTCTGGAGCAGCCTGAGGATGATGCGGCGCGGGCGGCGATGCTGCTGGGCGCGCATCTGGCGGGCGCCGCGATCGAGGCTTCGATGCTGGGTGCGGCGCACGCCTGCGCCAATCCGCTGACGGCTCGGTTTGACATCACGCACGGGATCGCCGTCGGGCTGATGCTGCCTCACGTCATTCGATTCAACGTGTCCGGCGGCGCCAACCCCTACGCCGACCTCGCAGCCGATCCGGCGGATCTGCTGACCGCCTTTTGCAGGATGCACGCCGTCGCCGGACTGCCGTGCCGCCTGAGCGAGCTCGGCATTCCGTCGAGCGCGCTGCCGGAGCTGGCCCGCGAGGCCGCCGAGCAGTGGACGGCGCGCTTCAACCCGGTTCCGGTCGGGTTGGAGGAACTGCTGACGATGTACGGCGAGGCCTATTGATGTCGCGCAGGCGGGACAGCGCCGGCAGCGTTTCGTTCGCCGCCGCCCGCCGCGCGCTGCTGACCTGGTTTCGTCGTCGTCGGCGTGACCTTCCGTGGCGGCGCAGCTCGGACGCGTTTCGCATCTGGGTTTCGGAGATCATGCTTCAGCAGACGCGGGTCGATTCGGTGATTCCCTATTACGAACGGTTCGTCAGCGCGCTGCCCGATGTTTTCGCGCTGGCGCGGGCTCCGCTGGAGCGTGTGCTCGAGCTGTGGGCGGGACTCGGCTACTACCGTCGGGCGCGCAACCTGCACGCCGCCGCCCGGCAGATCGTGTCGCGCGACGCCGGGCGGCTTCCGCGCGACGCCGAGGCCTGGCAGGCGCTGCCCGGCGTCGGGCGCTACACCGCCGCCGCGATCGCCAGCATTGCATTCGACCAGCCGGTCGCCGCGCTGGACGGCAACATTCAGCGTGTGTTGGCGCGGTTCTTCACGGTCGCTCAGCCGATCGACCTCCCCGCGACGACCCGCCGGCTTTGGGCGCATGCCGAGGAGTTCCTTGATCCGCGTTCTCCGGGCGATTTCAACCAAGCGCTGATGGAGCTCGGGGCGACGATCTGCACCCCGCGCAGCCCGGCATGTGCGGCGTGTCCCCTGCGACGCGCGTGCCGAGCCGTCGCTGAAGATCGCCAAGCCGAGCTGCCGCGCCGCTCGGCCCACCGAAAGCCTGTGCGCGTGACCGCGATCGCGCTGGCCGTGGTTCGCGGCGATGCGTGCCTGCTGGTGCGTCGCCCGGCCCGCGGACTGCTCGGGGGGCTTTGGTGCCTGCCGCAATTCGAGCTCAACGAGCTGCCGACGACGCGCACGGCGGAGCGGCGCCTGCTGCGTGAGCGCCTCGGCGCAGCCGCGCTACCAGGCTCCGTGCGAAAGCTGGGTTGCCTTCGGCACGCGTTCACGCACCGGCACCTGGAGCTGCACGTCTACCGCTGCGAGTTGAACGGGCCGCTGCGCATGGACGGCCCGGAGATGCGATGGCAGAACCTGTCCGAATCGCCGCGCGGAATCGTTGCGCGTCTCGACGCCCGAGCGCTGGACCTGGTGATCCGTCAATCGGCCGAGCCGGCCTCGCCTCCGTCGGCGCGGGCTCGACGATAGGCCAGCATCAGCTCGTTCCAGATTTCGGGATGTTCGTCGGCCGTCAGCTCGACGCGCTCGGCAAAGCTCTTTCCAAGCCGGTAGAAATAGTTGTGGACAGCGCGCGACGCCGATTCCTCGCCCGGAGTCGTGCGCACGACGATGCCGCGCGGGTGAATCAGAACCAGCCGGCCGTCGTCCAGCTCGTCATTGAGCCGATGCCGCACCGGCGGCTCGGTGCGATCGCGATCGTCCTCGACGTAGGCGATCAGCTCGCCATGCAGCGAGACCGTTGCGACCACCTTGAAATGTCCGGCGTCGCGGCGCGGGTCGGGCACCTGCTTCACCACCTCGGTCTGTTCGACCGGGCCGGTTTCGCGCGTCGTGGGCACCGTGACGACGCGCACCTCCTGGTACAGCTTGAACATGTTCGTGGTGAAGATCGCGTCGTACGCGCTGACATCCTCACGCCGCAGCGGCGAGCGCCGCGCCACGGCCGGCTGCGACTCGCCTTGCGGTGCTTCCAGCAGCGCGACGTCCAGCGTCTTGTGGGGAACGTCCTTGATCGGTGGCAGCACCAGCGTCGTCAGCGACATTCCGATCGTCAGCTCCGACTCATTCGGTTCCTTGGTTCGCGGCGCTGCTCGGCGTCCGCGCGAGTCGCTGCGTTCCGACCCGCGGGTCGCGGCCTTGGTCGCGGAGGCCACGCTGGTTCCAGCGTTGAGGCTCAGCGAATCGACGCGCACCAGGTAGGGCCGCTCGTAGAAGTCGCGCAGGAATCGAACCGCCTGCTCGAGCGAGCCGCGCACTTCCACGCCGAGCGTCAGCTCGGTGAAGCCCTTGCGCACGCCGCGCCGCTCGACCACGGGCTTGCGCGGGCTGATCCGCAAGTCGGTGTCCAGGTCGTTGTCCTTGAGCAGGCGGGCGACGTCCTCGCGAAACACGCGCAGCGCCTTGTCGGAGTCCTGCCCGAGCGTGCACTGCGTCTCGTCGCTCCAGCGCTGGCGGGTCGCATTCTCGCGGTCGATCCAGCTCTCCAGGTCGGCCTGGCGCTCGTTGGCCGCCTTCAGCGCGCTCACCAGCGCCGCCCGCGGCTCGACGATCAGCATGTGGACCAGCCGGTAGCCGCCGGCGATGGCCAGCAACGCCACGATGGAGATCGCAAAGAGCCGTTCGCGTGGCTTCACGGCTTGCCTCCGATCGTCGCCCCGTACTTCTTCAACAGGCTGGTCCGCGACTTGTCGCGCTCCTTCAGGCCCGCGGCGACCGCCTGAAGGTCGACCAGCTCGACGGGGATGTCCTCACGCCCGCCGAAACGCGGATCGATCGACTGGCCGCTCTGCCACTTGCCGCGCTTCGCTCGGTAAACCGGCTTGCCGTCCACCCGCAGCGCGTTGATCTTCTCGACGAACTCGCCGCAGGCCTGCTCGCCGCCGAAGAGCTGGAGCGTCAGCAGGCCGCGGCGGATGTCTCCGCTGGCGTTCGCGACGATCATCCGTTTGCCGGGCTCGATCATCTGCTCGGTCAGGTCCAGCAGCGGATCGAGCCAGGCCGCATCGCCGGCGACGGATTCCCAGTCCTGGGCCTCGCGGCTGAGAATGTCGATCTGCACGATCCGGGCGACGTCCTCCAGCAGCGCGTCGTTGGTGCGTTCGATATTCGCCAGACGCCGGTTGAGGCTGACGCGGTCCACCACGACATAACCGGCGAGCAGGGCCAGCGCCGCGCCAGCGCCGAGGCCCGCCAGCCGCGCCCGGCGCTGCAACGACGCGCGCGGCGGAACCGGCTTTTTCGGGTTGAGGAAGTCGATCTCGAGCAGGCCCTCGCGACTCAGTCCCCACGCCAGGCCCAGCGCCGCCGAGAATGCCCGCAACTTTCCGGCTTCGGATTCGTGTGCGCCGAGCGTCATGGTCGGGTCGAACATCGCGATCGGGACGCCGAAGCGCGTCTCCGCCGCTTCGAGCAGGGCATGCTCGAGCCCCGTGCCACCGGCGATGATGATCTGGTCGATGGTCGCGTCCGTCTCGGTGGCGCGATAGGCCTGAAGCGTGCGCGTCATCTCGACCAGCAGCTCGCCGACGACCTCCTGCTCGACCGCCGCGGCGCGCTCGACCTCCTCGAGCTCGGCCTTGGACGAGACGCGGCTGTCCTCGGTCACCATCTCGCCGAAGCTGAACGGCACGGAAACGCTGGCGGCGCGCGAGAATGCCAGCGAGCGCCCGCGGAAGATGTTGATTTCGGTCTGCGTGGGGCCGACGTCCACGAACAGGACGCGCTGATCCAGCGTGCCCGGCAGCCGCGAGACGCTCACCAGGTTCGCGTAGGGCCGCAGGCCGATGCGCACGGGGGTCAGTCCGGCCGCCTCGCAGGTCTGCCGAATCTGCACGAGCGTCTCACGCCGCACCGCGGCCAGCAGCACGTCCGTCGCGAGGCCCTGCTCGTCCCGGCCCATCACGACGAAATCAATCTCGGCTTCGTCCACCGGGTAGGGCAGCTCGCGCATGGCCTGAAAGCGGACCGCGGCCGCCAGCTCCGCCGCCGGCGTGGGCGGAAGCTTCAGCCGGTTGATCACGGCCCGGTCGCGCGGCACGTCGACGGCGACGCGCCGGTGCTGCACACGGTAGCGCTGCAACGTCTGCGTCAGGAACGCGCCCAGCGCCCGCGGATCGTTGGCGTCGACGTTGGCGCCGATCCGCACCGCGTGCGCGTCTTCGAGCCGGATCTGCCCGACGCCGATTTTCGCCAGCACCAGGCGCAGGGAGCGTTTGTCCCAGTCCAGACACAGCGTTTTACGTTGCAGCCGAATCACGCTCGATCCTCGCGCCCGCGCTTGCGGGCCGCCTCACTGCTGCTGCACGATCACGCGCTCGTCATCCAGCGGCCAGGCCATTCCCAGGCCGGTCAGGTCTCGATGATAGCGGATTTGCGCCAGGGGCCCGATCATCTCGATCAGCCATTGCATCCGGCGCGTCTGCTTGCTGTGATCGGCGTAACCGACCACTTCCACCGTATATTGATACGCTTTCGTGGTAATCGAGGGTGCGATCGCGCGGAAGACGCTGGCGCTGACCGCGCCGGTGGTCAGCGGCCAGGCCGTGGTCCGCAGGGACTTCGCGTCCAGCTCCCGACGCGCCGCCACGATCGCCGCCGCGGCGTCCGTCGTCATTCCGGGGATCGTCTGGAGCACCCGCAGGGGCGCGGTGTTGATATTGATCAGGCCGCCGTACGGCGTGCCGGCGTCCTGTGCGGAGCGCACGGTAAACCGGTTCATCAGCGTCGGGAGCTCTTCGAGCGTGAGGGGGCTCGCGGCCAGAGCCGGGTCGAGCGTTCCTGACGGGGCGCCGTCGGCGTCGCCCTCGCTCCCTTCCCCGTCCTCGCCGGAGTCGCCGTCGTCCTCGCCCCCGCCCGCGTACAGGTCCGCTGGGCTGCGGAGACTGGAGAAATCGAAGGCCTCGCCCTTCAGTTGCAGAATGAACGCGAGCGTCTCGTCGCTCAGCGGCGTTTCGGCTTCCTCCTCGGACACGGGCTCGTCTGGGTTCTCGGCGAACACCTGTGCGATCTGGAATGAAATCACCGCCGCATCCGCCTGAAGGCTGATGCGAGCCTTGTTGTCGAGCGCGGTGTCGACCTCGCGGGCAAAAACGGTCAGGAAGGGCGCGACCCCCAGATTCAACACCCCGTCGGCGTTGTCGTAGACCGGATCCGACGCATCGCCGTCATCCTCATTCAGATCCAGAATGCCGTTGCTGTTCACATCCTCGCCGTACAGGATCGCCGCGTTGAACCCGCGCACCAGCAGCAGTTCCTCGATCGTGTCGAAGCGTCCATTCTTGCAGAGGTACGGCGGATCCAGCGCGTTGTAGTACTCGTTTTCCGCGCTGTTGTTGCCGCGCACCTCGTCGTCGTCGTCGCGCCAGTCCAACAACGCGTCGAGCAGGTCCGTCGGGTTTTCGACCCGCAGTTCGGTCAGCAGCGGCGTGAGCAACTGGGTGAGCTGCTCCTCGGCGGCGAGATTCAGGTCGAGCTTGCCGGATTCCGGCGTGATGCCGAAGCGCATCGTGTTCCGCGGGCCGTCCAGATTCATTCCGACGATGCTGAAGCGCCAGGCCGGGCCGTTGACGCTGGTCTCGCCGAAGGTGTCCTCGCGGCTGCCGGCCTGGCGCACCGGGTCCGACGCGCGGTCGTACCGTTCCGCCCAGACCAGCCCGTGGCGAAACAGGATCGGCTGATCGAACCAGGCCTTCGCGTTGTGCGGATGGGTGCGCAGCAGGGCGACGACCTGCTCGAAGCCGGATTCGCACGCCAGCCGCGCCTGCTCGCCATCCGCATGCGCCTGAATGCCGGCATTCTCCGCGCGCACAAAGAAGATGAAGCCTGCCATGGTCAGGGCGAGCAGCCCGATCATGACGAGAACGACGGGGAGAATGACCGCCCGGCGGCGATTGCGTGGCTTCATGGTCCCGCCGCCTCCAGGCCAAGCTGCTCGCGGACCTGCTGGCCGACGCGCTGCATGCGCGGCCGGAACAGCTTGTCCGCCGAGGGGACCTTCACGATGGTGGTGTAGCGATCCTCGCGCGGCTCCGCGTCGCGGCCGAGCGGGTCCTGCATCAACTCGGAACCGGCGATGTCGGTGTTCTCATACTCCTGCATGGTGATCGGCTCGTAGCCGACGGTGATCATCACGAGCTGCGGAAGCGAGTTTCCCTCGGTCACGTCCCACTTGATGTCCCACTCGACGCCGTCGAAGTAGCGGAACTCGAGGTACTTCAGCTCCGGGGACCAGACTTCGCTGCGCACCTGGAGCGGGTCATCCTCCTCGATCACGTATTGGTTGAGCGTCTGCTTTTCGGTGCGGATAATTCCGTTGACCGTCGGCTCGCCGTCGTCGTCGAGATTCTCTGTGTCGACCGCGAGCGAGTAGCTGACCTCCGTCAGATCATGCTGCGCCGGCGGCGGAGTCTCGTCCTGCGCGAGAAAACGATACTGCGTCTCGGCCGGAAGCTCAGTCGTCAGCAGCGTGAGGTTCCGTCGATCGCCCTTCAGCCGCTGCTCGACCGGGAACCCCACCTGGTCCATGCCGAGGCAGCCGCGCAACTCGGCGGCGATCTGCCCCAGCGCTTGTCGCGCCAGTTGCGTTCGATCCGCCGACGCGCGGGCTTGCGCGCGGATTTCGGCGGTCTGCCAGAAGAAGGTGACCGCAACGCTCATCATCAGCACGATCAGCGCGATGGAGATCAGCACTTCCAGCAGCGTCAGGCCGAGCCGCTTGCCGGGCATGCCGGCGGCCTGCGGCGAGTGCTTCCAGCCTGTCACGCGATCGGCGATCACGGGTTGTCGTTTCCGATTCCCGAGAGCATGGCGTCAATCTGGTCGTCGCTGAGTTGGTCGCCGAGCTGCTGGCGGATCAGCTCGCGGATGGCGTCGTCCTGACTGTTGCCGCCGCGGCTTCCAGCACGGCCGGGCAGTCGCTCGCCGCTCCCTCCGCGGGCGCCGCCCCGGCCGGGCGGCCCGCCTCCCGCCGCGCCGCGCCCTCCGCCCATTCCGCCCAGCAGGCTGTCGAGCATGCCCGCCGGCAACTGGTCCAGCGGCAGGTTGCCCACGCCGGGGATCGCGCCGCCGGAAAGCAGTTGTTGCAGCATGTCCGGCGACAGTCCCCCCGGGAGCTGGCCGCCGCCAAGCTGCGACAGCAGCGGCATCAGCACCGGCAGCAGCTCCATGAGGGTGTCGGGGGTCAGCGCCGCGGCCAGCGCCTGCGGGTTGAAATTCGCCGGATCGAGCCCGGGCAGAGGCAGCGTCTCGGTCAGCAGTGCGAGCTGGTCCTGGGGGACGCCGAAGTCGCGCTCCATGTCGATCGTCGCCGGCGCGGCCTTGAGCATGTGGAACTCGCGCACGACGCGCGCCTTCTCGATCTCGTACTGCTGCTCGGGATCGGTGTCGCGCATCACCGCCAGCGTCACCTCGCCCAGCCCCTCCAGGTCGGTCGTGTTCAGCCGAACACGCCAGAACCAGCCTGGAAACGCGTCGCCGAACTCGTCGAAGATCTCGCCTTCGTCGCCCAGCTTCATGACGGCGTTGGGATCCATCTCCAGCGTGGCCATCATGCGATCGGCGAGCTGCGTCGCGCGGGCGTCCTCGTCGGCCATTCCGGTCATGCGCAGTCCGTTTACGAGCTGCGTGCCCAGCATGCCCAGCGCGATCGTCAGAATCGTCAGCGCGACGATCACTTCGAGCAGCATCGCACCGCGCCGCCGATAGTTTGATCCTCGCTCGCTTCGCATTTGTCCCAGCGTCATGACTAGGGCTCCCGGTTGTCCTTGAGCTCGGCCACGGCTTCGGCCTCGTTGACCTTCTCGGGCTCCTCGAAGTTCATCGGCTCCGGCTGCTTCGCCGTTTCAGGCTCGATCCGTTCGGCCGGCTCAATCAACACGCGCCCCAGCCGTCCGTCCAGGGTGAGCTGCCGCGCGCGTCCGCTCGTGTCGCGCAGCGTCCAGCGCAGCGAGGCGCTGCGGCCGTCGGGATTGAACTCGAGCCGCAGCGGCTCATCCAGGTCTTCGATCGGCGTCGGCAGCTCCGCGACGGTCACGTCCTCGAGATACTCGATCTGCTCGTCCTCGATCTGGATCGGGGTCGAGCCGCCGGTCATCGGCAGGACGCTTTCGACCCAGACGCCGTCGAGCAGAACGGGCTGCTTGGCCCAGTCGCTGCTGACCGGCACGAACAGGTGCGGGCCGTACACCGGGTCGAGCTGGCGCGTCAGATAAAGCGTTCCGTCGGGCCGAAACTCGACCCGATAGGTGCGGGATTCGAGCATCGCCTCCGCCCGGCACATGTTCAGCAGCGCCTTCATGCGCAGGGCCGACTCATCCAGGCGCTCGGAGCGCTCGGCGGTGTTGAAATCGGGCCAGACCATCACCGCGACCGCCGCCAGAAGCGCGACGACCAGCAGAATCTCCAGCAGTGTGAACGCCCGTCGCTGCATGACCTACCCACTGGGCGGCGGCCCAGAAAGCCGACGCCGGACACGAGGGTCCGGCGCCGCGAATCAGGCCGAATAGGGAGCGGGCGGAGCTTGGCGCAGGGGCGCGCGCCGCGCTCCGAAACGGCGCCTAGCGCTCCCAGTTGGCGATGTCGTCGTCGTCGCCGAACTGGCCGTTCGGCCCGGCGCTGACGACATCGAAGCCGTCTTCGTTGTGCGTGCCGGGCGACTCGTACTGGAACTCGTGCTGCCAGGCGTCGCGCAGGTCCTTCGACTTGACGTACGGGCCCGCCCATTTGTCTTTCAGCTCGTCGTCGTCCGGCGCCACCGCGAGAGCCGCCAGCCCTTCGTCGCTGGTCGGATAGCGGGTGCAGTGCGTGCGGAACAGCTCGAGCTGCGACCGCAGCGTGCCCTCGATCATGTTCCTGGTCAGATCGATCTTGGCCTTCTCGCCCGTTCCGAAGAACTGCGGGGCGACCAGCGCGGCCAGCAGACCCAGAATCACGATCACCATCAGCACTTCCAGCAGCGTGAACGCACGCCGTGCCTGCTTCCGTCGAATCTGCCTGGTTTTCATTCGATCACTCCTGCACACGTGTGGGCGGGCTGCCTCGCGCCGCCAGCCATCGCTCCGTCCCGGCCTTTCCGCTACGTCCGTACCGCCCGCAAGACGCGTGCGCGACGTATCCCGTGCGACGTGCACGGCCTGCCGTTCCTCCCGGCTGCTAGTGAAAACCGCTGGTCGCCATCCGCAGGATCGGCAGCAGCAGCGCCACCGCGATGAACATCACCATCGTGCCCATCACGAGCAGCAGCAGCGGCTCGAGCAGTCGCACGAACAGGTCGATCTGCCGTCCCGTACGCGCCTCCTGCGTATCCGCGATCTCCACCAGCACCTTCTCCAGCGTATTGCTTTCCTCGGCGACCGCAATCATATCGATCATCGCGGGCGGAAACACGCGGCTGGCCCCCAGCGGGACCGTCAGCGACTCGCCCGCCCGCACATTCTCAGCGGCCCGGTCGATCACGTCCGACAGGATCGGATTCCCGGCCGATTCCTTCGAGATTCGCAGCGCGTGCAGGATCGGAATCCCGTTGGCCAGCAGCGTGCCGAAGATGCGGCAAAACCGGCACAGCGACACCATCGTGTAGATCTTCCCGATCCCGGGAGCGCGCAATTGAAGCTGAGCCCACAGCCGCCGGCCGAAGCTGCTCTGGAACAGGCCGGCCAGGGCCAGAACGATCACCAGCAAGATTCCCGAAAGCTCCAGATAGTGGTGGCTCAACACGGCACTGATGCCGAAGACGACTTTCGACGCCCAGGGAAGTTGCTGCTCGGCCAGCAGCGCGCTGATGCTGGGCACGACCAGGACCATCAGCAGCGTGACGGCGGTGAGCGCGGCGCCCAGCAGAACACAGGGGTAAATCAGGGCGCCGATGAATTTGTTGCGCAGTTCGTCCTGGCGCGCGACGAAGTCGGACAGGCGCGAGAGCACGTCCTCGAGGAAGCCGCCGGTCTCGCCGGCCCGGATCATGGAGACGTGCAGGTGCGGAAAGGCATGGGGGTGCTTTTCGAGTGCGTCGGCGAAGGTGTCGCCGCCGGCGACCGAGTCGTGCACCTCGCGCAGCACGCGCGCCAGCGCGCTGCTGGAGGCTTGCCGGCTGAGCACGCTCAGGCCGCGCAGCATCGGCACACCGGCGCGGAGCAGGTCGGCGAGCTGCTCGTAGAGCACCCCGACTTTGGAAACGCCGACGCGGCGGGCACGTCCGGTAATCAGTGAGGCTTGGGCCCGAATCTCCTCAAGGTGAACGGGCAGGAGCGAACGGTCGTCCAGCAGCCGCGCTGCCGCGATCGCCGTGTCGGCAACGATCGTGCCCAACACCTGGTCGCCGGACTGGTTGCGCGCCTTGTACGAAAACGTCGGCATTCCGTGCTCGCTCCCGAACGCATCGTCCGCCGACGCGTCGCCGGGCCAGTTTTCTCTCGGCTCTTATACCCCAGCCACCTTGCCCGGATGCGACCCGAGAACCCGCGAACCCGGCCCGGTCGAACGGCTCCTCGCTCATCGGCGGCGCTTGTGCTCCCGCCGAGCGCCGCTACAGTATCCGCTGAGAAGATAGTTGAGAACCCACGAGCGGTTCTGACGCGTAGCGAAACCGATCGGCACTGTCGTGCCACGCCACGAAGATGTCGCCTCCCGCCCGGCGACCGGGGATTGATGTCCGCATGACTGACGCGCTAACCTCTTCGAACGCGACCATCGCAGCGTTCACCGGTCTCGGATTGGATCAGGAGCTGGCCGAGGCGATGGACCAGCTCAAGCTCAGCGAACCCACGCCGATTCAGTGCAGCCTCGTGCCCGCCATACTCAGCGGACGCGACTGCCTGGTGCGGACGCGGCCGGGCACCGGCAAGACCAACGCCTACCTGTTGCCGATGTTGCAGCGCGTGCGCGCTGAAGGCGGCCTTCAGGCCCTGATCCTTCAACCCACCCGCGCCCTGGCGCTACAGATCGAGCGGAATATCCGCCGCTTCTCCGGTGTGCGCCCGGTTCGCACGGCGGTGGCCGCCGGGCCAGATCGACCGCACGGCCCGCAGGCTCGGCTTGATCCGGCGCCGGACGTACTCGTTTCCTCTCCGCGCCGCGCGCTGGAGCTGATCGAGCGCGAGGCGTTGGATCTCTCCAACGTGTCGCTCGTGATTATCGACGAGGCCGAAGCGCTGATCAGCAACGACAGCTTCGAGACGCTGGCCGACCTGCTCGACCGCTTTGAGCACGAGCACCAGATCGTGCTGGTCAGCGGGCACTGGACCGACCAGGTCCGCGCGCTGTCCGATGATTTCATGCACGAGCCGGCTGAGATTGACAACGAAGCCAACAGCGCGGCGGGCGACGCCATTGAGCAGCGCTACGCGCGCGTCGAGAGCGGTGCGCGTTTCGACGCGCTGCGGGCGTTCTGCCGCGCGGAGCGCGCCAAGCTCGTCATCGTCTTCACGTGCGACCTGGACGCCAGCCGCGCCCTGAACAGCCAGCTCGACGCGGCCCGGATGGCGGCGCGCTCGATCGACGACGGCCGCATCCGCACGCGCGCCGACCGCGAGCGCCGCCGCAGAGATCGCATGCGCGCCGAGCTGATCCTGGCGCACGATCCGGCCAGCCCGCGGCTCAGCACCGTGCCTGCCACGCACATCGTGCACATGGACCTGCCCGACTCGTGCGAAGCGTATTTCGAGCGGCTCGATCAATGTGCGCGGGTGAATCGGAAGGGTTTCTCGCTGGCGTTTGTCGGCGAGGCGGAATCCGACCGGATCGCCGCGATCGAGGCGCGCGGTCCGCGCCCGCTCCAGCTCGTCGATCCGCCCGCAACCGACGGACTCGAACCCATCGCCGGCGACGCTGAGGACGCCCCGGACGCGCGCGGCCGCTTCAGCAGGGAGCACGACTCGCGCTCCCAGGATTCACGCAGTCACGACCGGCGCGGCCGGGAGCGCGGGCGCGGCGATCGCGACGACCGCGGACGCCGCGGCGGCCGGGAGCGCCGCGGCGGGGGTGAACATCCCGCGAGCCGAGACGCGGCGACGGCGCGCAGCATGCCTCCCGGCGGCAGCGAAGGTCTCGCTCCGCCGACGCAACCGACCCGCGCCGCGCCGGCACCTTCCCGAAAGGTCGAGCCGATCCGCCGCGATCCGGTGCTCGAAGCGCGCGGCGTTCAGCCCGTCCCGCGCACGCTGGGCAGCCGCTTCCGTCCCGCGCGGCGCACCAACCGCTTGCGCGCCCCGACTTGACGGAACGATCGCGGGCCCGGGGTCGGCGAATTCGACCGGCGGGGTGGCGCACCAACGTCGAATTCGTGTGAGATGCGCCTGAGCTCGCCCGCTGCCTTATCGTCCGCACGCCGCCCCCGCATGCTCGGGGTGTCCCTCGCGCTCGCCGTCGTGCTCGCCGCGCAGGTCGCGGGCCAGTCCAGCATCGACGTGCTGGCGAGCCGCGAGGACCCCTACGTCAACGAGCGCGTGCTGATCGAGCTGCGCGTCAAGAACTTCCAGGAGTGCGACGCGCCGGTCTTTCCAGACGTTTCGGGCTGCACCGTCTCGGCCTTCACGACGCCTTCCGACAGCATCTACGCCGACCGACTCGCGGTCCGTCGCACACGCACCTACCAATGGGAGGTGACGCCGCGCCGCAGCGGGGACGTGCGGGTCGAGCCGATTCGCGTTCGGGTGGACGGTCGCGAGCTTCAGACCGTGCCGCTGACACTTCACGTCGGCGGCGACGAAGGCCTGCTGGCGGCCAGCATCACCTGTGCCGAGTCGCGCCTGTTCGTGGGCCAGTCCGCGTGGTTCACGCTGAACCTCCGCGTCAGAGCGCCGCTGCTCGGGCGCGAGCCGCTCAGCGTCGACACGGTCTACGCGCAGATGGACGGACGCCGCCGGGGGTTTCCGCCGTTTCCGCCCGCGGAGCGATACGACCGCGAGGTCGAGCACGCGGACGGCGGCGACGTGACGTACTATCGCTTCAGCATTCCGGCCGCGCTGACGCTGGAGCGAGCCGGGCCGGTCGACCTGTTCGAGAGCGTCGAGGTGCGCGCGCAGTATCCGCTCCGCTTCGGGCGCGACATCCTCGACCGGCTGGTCGTTCGCGAGCAGCGTCCGCTGAGCATTCTCCCCGAGCTGCACGTGCCCGAGGTCGAGCCGTTGCCCGGTCGGGGCCGCCCGGCCGGCTTCAACGGCGCCGTCGGACAATTCGAGCTGAGCGCGAGCGCCGCGCCGTCGCCCGTTCGCGTGGGGGATCCGATCCAGCTCACAATCGAGATTCGCGGCGACGGCGCCCTGCGCGACCTGCCCGCGCCGCCGCTCGCTTCGCAGACCGCGCTGAACACCGACTTCCGCGTGCCCGAAGAGCTGCCGACCGGGACGTTCGACAACGGCGTACGGCGGTTTCAGCAGACGATTCGCGCGAAGCGCGCCGACGTCACGCGGATTCCGCCGATCGAGCTGGCGTATTTCGATCCCGCGAAAGTCGAGTATGCCGTGGCGCGCACCGCACCCATTCCCATCGAGGTCCATCCCGCGCCGGAGCTTGACCTGGCGGCATTCGCCGGCGACGCGCCGGGAGGTGCGGGCTACGGTGCGGCGCCGCTGGAGGGCCTGCACGGCAACGACTCGGACGAGCGCAGCCTGCTCGCGGTTGCACCTTCCGTCACGCTGACGGGCGTCGCGGCGGCGCTGGTCGCTCCGCCGCTCACCGCCGGGATGGCCGCGGCGCTGCTGTGTTGGCGGCAGCGCAGCCGGGGCGCGCCGCGCCGACGTCGTCCCGGGGCCGCCTTGCGGGACGCGCGGCGGTTGATCGAGTCACAGCGCGGCGAAGGACCGATCGTCGACGCAGCCCGCATTCGCCGAGCCATGTTGGAGTATCTGGCGACTCGCGCCGCCGAGCCGGGCGCCGCGCCGAGCGCCGCTGATGCGATTGACTGTCTGCGGCAGCGCGGCGCGCCGGCTGAGCTCGTCGAGCGCTGGCGAGTCCTATTGGAGCGCGTGGAGTTTGCCGCGTTCGGCGGCGCGGCGGCGGATTCGTCGCTCGCCCAGGAAGCGCTGCATTGCATGGATTCGACGGAGCGCGTGCGCCTGTGAGAGCCCCGCGACGAGATTCGCCCGCTGCGCGCCGCGGCCTGGCGGTCGCAATCTACCTGTGGCTGGGCGGCGCGTCTCTGCTCGCGCAGGCTGCGGACGCGCGCGCGCTGCTGCGATCGGCGATGCAGTCGTACGATCAGGCGATGGACCTCGTGGCACGCGACCCGCAGGCGGCGATCGAGGCGTTTCATCAGTCGGCCGCCGGCTTCGAAGGGCTCGCCGCCCTCGGCATTCGAAACGCGTCGCTCGAATACGACCTGGGCAATACCTACGCGCGGCTCGGCGACTCGGGCCGCGCGATTCTGCACTACAAGCGCGGACTGCGGCTGAACCCCGCGCACGCGCACCTGGCGGCGAACCTCGATTTCGCACGGCAGCGCGTGCGCCCCCTGATCGCGGTGAGCGGCCGGCAGCAACTCGCCGAGCGCCTGCTGTTCTGGAATCGCTACACCACCGACGTGCAGCGCTTCTGGCTCTGCGCCGCGGGTTCGATCCTCGGATGGGCGCTGCTGCTGGGTTGGTGGCACTCCCGTCGAGCCGCACTGCTGCCGCTGTCGGCTCTGGCGATCGTGCTGGGGGTTGCGAACGGCGCGTCGGTCGCGTGGGAACACACCGAATCAGCCCGGCGCCCCGAAGCGGTCATCGTCGCGGGTTCGCCGACGCTGCGGCTGGCCCGCGGCGAAGGCGCCGAGCCCGCCCGAAACGAACCGCTCGGACCGGGTGTGGAGCTGCGCATCCTCCAGGAGCGCGCCGGCTGGATCGAAATCGAACTTGCCGACGGGCAAACCGGATGGGTGCCCGACCGCGGCATCGAACGCATGCAGACGCTGCCGGCCGCGTCGCGCTGAGCCGCGGTCCGGGCGTTGAGGCCGCGGCGGAGACCTTACGGCCTGGTCTGGATGTTCAGCTCGCCGCCCTCGCCTTTCTGATTCTCAAAGCGGACTATCTTGCGGCCGGCCTTGACCAGGAACATCAGGCACATCTCGGCCTCGTCCTGGTCATTCCACTCGCGGAACTCGATGCTCTTGAAATCGAGCATGCTGCGGTGTCCGGGTTCGAGCTGATCGTCGGGCGGGCCGTTGTAGAACAGCTCGAGATAAGGCTTCCCGCCGCGGGTCACGATGGCGTAGTAGCCGGCCAGAGGCACCTTGTCGCCGGTGTCGTCCTGGACGAAGTACTGACTGACCTGGGCGATGTAGTTGAATACGTCACCCACCAGCGTGCGGGCCTCCTTGGGCTTGTAGCGGATCTGCACCAGCCGGTAGCCGTCGGGCACGGCGAAGCGCTCGGCGACTTCCTGTCCCTCGCGACCCTCGAAGCGCTCCTTGGGCCCCGAAATGCGGCTCTTAACGATGGTGTTGCCCTTGATTTCCGCGCCCGAGCGTCGCGCTTGCTCCGCAACGATGCCGAAGGGAAGCCCGTCGCTCTCGCCGGACTGGTGGCTGAGCACGTCGCCGATGAAGCGCCCACTGCCACGGCTGACGTCGCCCTGCCCCTCGGCGGCGGTCGTCGAACCAGCCGCAAGTGGGCCGGTCGGCGCGGCGGCGGCGGGTTCGCCCTTGAGCGCGGCGCGGGCGTGACGACGATACTCAACGAACTGCGGGCGGAATTCCTCGCTGACCTGAAAGTACACGTCAATGAAAGCTTCACCCTCCGCGGGCAGCGCAAAGTTGTTGTCCGGATCAACGATCCGCGCGGCATCCTTGTCCAGGCGGCTGTCCGCGCCCGTGATGATCCGCGGAATGTACTGTGCCGGCACCGAATTCTCCGTTCCGACCAGCCGGATCATCGACGGCCGAAACAGGTGCAGCCGGTTGTGCTGGTCGCTGTCGGCGGCGGGATTCAGCAGCGCGAGCCGCGCGCCCAGCAGACGCATCCCGGTGGGGACTCGGTAATTCACGTTGGTGAACGGGGGGGTGCTGTTGGTTTCGGTAGGGACCTCGCGGCGATAGCGCCCCTCGAACTCGCCCTTCTGCTCCCACCAGCTTTCGACCTTCAGACCCTTCGAGAATCCGTCGCCGTTCTTCTTGTCGCGGCGCGGCGCGGGCGAGGACTGCGGCTGAACGGTGTTGGACGAATAGTAGATCGAATCGACGAAGTCCGGATACACGCTCGCGAAGGTGGTGCCGCCCTTCAGTGCGCCGTTGCTGAGCATGTTGAACAGGCCGACGGCGAACTCGTCGGAGCGCGTCCAGAGCGACTTCCGCTCGAACTTCACGATGGCCGCGTTGTCCGGATCGTTCTCGTCGGAGCGCTCGTAGCGCGTGAAACCCATGACCGTTCCGCCGACCGGGAGCATCTGGACGGCCAGGGCGAGCACGCCGACGTTGACCTGCGCGATGACGAATCCGCAGGCCGCGGCGCCGGCCCAGTCGATCTGCATGGGCACGCTGACGTTACCGCGGACGAGGTTGTCGGCGGCGGACCGCAGCGCCAACAAGGACAGCGCGTAGAGCAGAATCAGGCAGCACGGTTCGGTATACGCCGGCGAGATCTCGAAGCTGCGTGTGACCCACTCGTTGAGTGCTTCGTAGAAGCCCAACGAGATGCACAGCGAGGCGATCGCGCAGAAGGCGTTGATCAGGCCGCTGTACACGCCCCAGATCGAGTTCATGAACGTAATCGCCAGGACCAGGATCAAGGTCGCGACGTTCAGTCCCATGGACGGCTCCTCATCTGCATCTGCGTGGCGCAACGCGCGCGGGCTATTTCTTCGCCGGGGTTCCGGACGCCGGCGGCCTCGGCGTCGGACGGGTCGCGGGGGCCGCGGCGCCCGAGCTGCCGGACGGCACCGGCGGGCGCGTCGCCCGCACGACTTCGTCAATGCTCGTCACGCCGTCGAGGACCTTCTGGAGCGCGTGCTGCTGGATGCCCAGGCCGGGCTTCTTCAGCAGCACGGACTTGAGCTCCTCGCCGCTCGCCCCGCGGCGAAGCGCGGCGCGGAGGTCATCATCGACCGCCAGCACGGTGAACACGCCCGTTCGCCCGACATATCCGCCGCCCTGGCAGCTCGGGCAGACGATCGGGTTGCCGTGCTTGTCGTACTGCGGCTCGGGCGGCCGATGCAGCACGCGGTCGCCCGAGAGGTTGATCTTCTTCAGCGTCGCGGGATCGGGCTTGTAGGGCGCCTTGCA
>CAYXIO010000015.1:58820-72478 GCA_964465125.1 uncultured Planctomycetales bacterium
GACACAGCTTGCGCACCAGGCGCTGGTGACAGATCGCGGTAAGGCTCTTGGCGACCAGCCCGGCATCCCCCACCAGCGCCACCCAGCGGCGCAGCCCGTCGAGGACGTCGGCGGAGGGAATTCCCAGGTAGACGTTTTGCTTGCCAGAGGCCGCGTTGGACGCGATCGTCGCCGTCGGCTTGTCGGGCGGGCTCATGACGAACACGACGTCGGGATCGCTGCGGATGATCCGTTGAAGCTCGGCCGAGAACGGCTTTTCCTCGCTCGGAACGTAGACGTGCTGCGTGATGTTCTCGACGTCCATCTCGCGGTCGAGCTCAAGCGTTTGGATGTTCTGGAGAAACGCGTCGTGGTTGCGGGCGAAGCTGTACAACGTGGTCGTCAGGCCGTTCCCGGGCGGCGCCGTGAACACCACCAGCCCGTTGTCGAGCTCCTTGATCTCCATGACCTGCTTAAGCTGGGGCTCGGTGAAGCCCAGATCCTTGATCTTGAAGTCCCGCTCCTCGCCGAGCACGGTCAGTTGCAGCGACTCGCCCGCGGTGGTGCCGCTGGTCCGCGCGAGCAGCGCGTACTTGGTCTGTCCGATCGCTCCGGAGAGCTTGCCCTTCTGGGGCTTGCGCCGCTCCTCCAGGCTCAGGCCGGCCAGCTTCTTGATGTACATCACGACGGCGTCGCCTTCGGCGCGCGGCAGCGGGTCCCGGTCGACCGCCATCCCGTCGACCAGCAGCTTGATCTTGCAGGCCTGCCCCGCGGGCGACAACTCGGCGCGGCTGGCGCGCCGCGCGAGCGCGTCGAACAGCACGTCCTGAAGCAGCGCGAATTGCTGCCGCTCGATCGGGTCGTCCGGGACGCGGACGGACTTCTCGTGCGAATCGCGCAGCACGACGCGCTCTTTGACCTCAAGCTGCTTCTCGCCCTTACCCTTGCGGAAGCCCTGGGTCATGAGCCGGTGCAGGTGGGCCGCGGTGCAGACTTTGTCCTCCTCGACGACCAGCCCGTTGCGGTGCACCACGTAGGTGATCATGAACGCCAGGTTCAGGATCGCGAACGCACCGATCGCGCCGAGGAAGACCGGGATCAGCAGCAGCAGCAGCAGCGAAACCAGGCCGATCGCCACCGAGAAGATGTTCCAGATCTGCCGGTACGTGTTGACCGCGATCGTGTCCTTGTCCATCCACTGGGCGAACAGCACCCACAGCGCATAGGCCACGGTGATCCCGATTAGCTTCCCGGGGTGGATATACGCCGCGCTGGTCGGCGCCTGCGCCAGCACCAGCCAGAGTGACTCGATCAGCATGCCTTCTCCAGCACCGCGCGAGCAGCCGGCCAGGCTATCCCAGGATGGCCGACGTCGGCGTTCGAATGCCCTTTAGCGCCATCTTGAGCTCATCGGGGTTCGGCGCGGCTTCGTATGCCGTCGCGTGGTCAATATACCCGGCTTCGACCAACTGTCGCAGGTGCTCGGTAAAGTCAATCATGCCCGAAGCGTAATTGGCCCGGATCACGCTGATCAGCTCGTTGTCGCGCTCTTCGTTGATCAGCTTCCGGACCGACGGGTTGCTGATCATGATGTCCACCGTCGGACAGACCGGGACGCCCTCCTTGACCGACGGGATCAGCTTCTGACAGATGATCGCCTTGAGGTTGAACTCCAGCGCCTGACGGACCGCCTTGCGCTCGTTTGCGGGGAAGAGGTCCAGGATGCGGCTGATGGTCTGGGCCGCGCTGGAGGCGTGAATCGTGCCGAACACCAGGTGCCCGGTCTCGGCCGCGTGAACCGCCGCCGCGAACGTGTCGATGTCGCGCATCTCGCCGACCAGCACGATGTCGGGGTCTTCGCGCATCAGGTATTTCAGCGCGGAGTGAAAGTCGGGCACGTCGATGCCGACTTCGCGCTGATTGATGACCGCCTTCTTGTCCGTGAACAGGTACTCGATCGGGTCCTCGACGGTGACGATGTGGACGGGCTTGCGCTCGTTGATGTAGTCGATCATGGCGGCGATCGTAGTGCTCTTTCCTGAGCCGGTGATGCCTGCCAGCAGGATCATGCCCTGCGAGAAATCACACAGCTTCGCCATGGTCGATGGAAGGTGTAACTCCTCAAACCGACGAATGTTACGATCGACACGGCGGGCGGCGACCGACATCTTGCCGCGCTGCATGAACGCGTTTACGCGAAAGCGGTCGGCGTCGCCCTGCGCGCCGACGTCGTGTGCGAAGTCGATCGCGCCCATCGCCTTCAGACGCGCCTTCTGGTCGTCGTTGAGCAGCTCCAGAATGCCCTCGTAGATCTGCTCGTGGGTGAGAACGCCGCCGGTCAGCGGCCGCAAGTCACCCTTGATCCGCAGGAACGCGGGCCGCCCGGCCTTCAGGTGCAGGTCCGAAGTCTTGAACTGAATGCAGGTCTTGAAGTAGCGGTTCAAGAACGGTTCCTTCTCCTTCCCCGGAACCGCTGGAATCGGCTGCTCAATGGCGCCTTCACCGTTCTCAACTTGAAGCGCGGCAACATCGGCCATGGAAATGGGTCCCTTGCGCTGAAGCCTGCCCGTGTGCGGCTCTCGTGTGTGTCGTCGCCGCATCGCGCGGCGGTTCTCGCCCGATCCGACGCCGGTGCGGCGTGGATGCCCATCGTAGTCTAGCGACGACAATCCGCCCACGCTACCAGAAATCGTTGAAACAACGACGCTTGCGACGGTTTTGCGTCACGCGCCGACCATGGCCGCCCCTTCGGCGGTCCCGACTGCGGCCGTCGTCCCGATCGCTCACCCGAGCTTTGCGGTTGTTTCCCCGCGCTCCGCTCGCTAGACTCGGTTCGTCAACGGCTCGATCGAGCCCGCGACCAACCCGGACGGGCAATCTCACTCGGACGCCGAAGGGTAAAGGAGCGTGTGCTGTGCGCGGTCGATTCTTGTGTGTCATGGCGGTTTTCGCAGCGGTGGCGGCCTCCGCCTGGGAGCAGACCGCCCGGATGCCGGTCGCCCATGTCGCGATCCCGGGTGTGCGCGAGTTCTCGGGGCGGCTGATCGCCCGGCCGTTGCAGGTCGCGGATGCGGTTGCGCGGGGTATGACGGAGGAGCAGGCGGCTGCAAATCAGGCCGCCGCCCAGGCCGCTCTGGCGAATTACCCCGTCGAGACGTACGTCTGGCAGACCGATGAGTACATCCTGTCGGTGCCCGTCGGACGGACGGAGGACGAGGTGTCGGCCGATCTGATGGACAGCGGCGCGTTCCAGTACGTCGAACCCGACTGGACGGTCTTCCCGCTCTCCTGCCCCAACGATTCGAACTTCTCGCGCCAGTGGCACCACAAGAGCACGCGCATGCAGTCCTGCGACGCCTGGGACATTGAGGTCGGCGATCCCAGCGTCAGCGTCGGCATCTGCGACACCGGTGTGCGCACGACCCACAGCGACTTGCTGCTCAACCGCCTCGAAGGCTACAACGCCGTCGACGAGAAGTGGGAGAGCCTGGGCGGCGCGATCAACGACATCCACGGGCACGGGACCGAGACTACCGGCTGCGCCGCGGCGAATGGCAACAACGCCAACGGCGTGTCCGGCGTGGGCTGGAACCTGAGCCACCGCATGCTGCGCGTCAGCAACTCCAGCAGCGGCTCGTCGAGCCTGTCCGTGCTTCAGCACGCCGCGCGCACCGCGATTGAGAACGGCGACCGGGTCGCCAGCGTCAGCTACAGCGGCGTCGATTCCAGCTCCAACCTTACGACCGCGACGTACGTCCGCTCGATCGGTGGGCTGATGGTCTGGGCCGCCGGCAACGAAAGCCGCCAGCTCACGCTCAGCAACCGCGACGCGGATGACATCATCGTGGTCGGCGCTACGACCCGCTTTGACCGCAAGGCCAGCTTCTCGAACTTCGGCATGATGGTCGACCTGGTCGCGCCGGGTGCAGGCGTGTACACGACCGCCAACGGCAACGACAACGCATATGCCTCGGCCAGCGGAACAAGCTTCTCGTGCCCGCTGACGGCAGGACTTGCGGCGCTGGTCTGGTCGGCCGATCCGGCGCTGTCCTCGGAAGATGTCGAGGCGATTCTGAAGGCCGGCGCCGAAGACCTGGGCGCCGCGGGCGTGGACGACACCTTCGGCTACGGCCGGATCAACTCGCTTCTGTCGCTTCAGGCGATTCCGTAAAGCCGACGCCCCGCCTCGCGGGCCAACCGCCTCCGGAGGGGTAAGGGAGGCGAATCCATAGGAGCGCCACGGACGCCTCGGTGCCGTGGCGCTCTTTGTCTGCGCTGGCCTTGGCTGTCGAGCGACGCGCAACGATAACGGGAGGCGCGTGCCTCCCGTTCGGTTCACTGACTCGCCTTGCGGAGGGGGCTTACTTGATCCCCAGCAGCTCCACATCGAACACCAGCACCGAGTTCGGCGGAATGTCGCGACCGGCGCCGCGCGCCCCCCAGCCGAGCTGCGGCGGGATGATCAGGCGGCGCTTCTCGCCGACCTTCATGCTGGCGACGCCTTCGAGCCAGCCCTGGATCACGCCGCCGGACAAGCTGAACTGGAACGGCTCCTTGCGATCGACCGAGCTGTCGAACTTGGAGCCCTCGCCGTAGACCAGCCAGCCGGTGTAGTGCACCTCGACCTTGGCGCCCGCGGGCGGGGTCGGGCCGTCGCCGGCCTTCACGGTGACGTAGCGCAGGCCCGAGGGGGTTGTCTCGACCTTGCCGGCGCCGGCTGCCTCGGCTTCCTGAATCCAGCTCTCCGCCAGCTTGTTCTGAAGCTTGAGCGGGTCGGCCTCGAACTCGGCGACCAGCTTTTCCGAGGCGGTCTTCAGGTCCGCCACCTTGGCCTTGTCATACGGCCCGATCATGGTGACGGACTTGATCTCCACCGCGGTCTCCGGCGTGCAGGCCTGCTGCGCGGGGTATTTCGGGTGCTTGATCAGCTTCGTGTCGCGGATCTTGTCGACCACGTCCAGGCCTTCGACCACCTTGCCGAACACCGCGTAGGCGGCGCCGTCGCGCGGCACGTCGAGCATGGCATTGTCGACCACGTTAATGAAGAACTGGGCGGTGGCCGAGTGCGGCTGCTGGCCGAGGCGGGCCATCGCGATCGTGCCGCGGTCGTTCTTGAGGCCGTTGTAATACTCGTTCTTGATGCCGGGCCGGCCGGGCGACTTCTCTTCCATGTCGGCGGTGTAGCCGCCGCCCTGGATCATGAACGTCTTGATGACGCGGTGAAAGATCGTGCCCTTGTAGAAGCCGCTTTCGGCGTACTGGATGAAGTTGTCAACGCAGATGGGGGCCTTCTGGGCGTCCAGCTCGAGGACGATGTCGCCGAGCGTTGTTTCCATTTTCACGCGGGGGTGCAAGCCGTCGCCCTCCGTCTGGGCCGTCGCGGGCCCGGCCAGGATGATCGTCACACAGGCGGCCAGCGCCGCAACCAGCATTCGTCGCATCTCGGCGTCCCTTCGTGTGGCAGGTCAGCGCCGGGTATACGCGTCGGCCCGGGATGGTTCGGGTGACGCGCACGGACGGTCCCGCCGCCCGCTCGTCGCCAACCGGACGCTGAGGAATGTGGGAGGATATCGCCGGGGAATTGCTGGGGCAAACCCGGGCGGATGCACGGAAGGCAGAAAGCCGAAGGCGGCGGCGTCGCAGGTGGAAAGTTCGACAGGTCAAGCGCGGAAGGCTGAGGGCCGAAGGACAAAGGCCGAAGGGGTCGAGGGCCTTGGGCCAGGGGCGCGGGGGCAGGGGCCAGGGGCGCGGGGCACAGGGGCCAGGGGCGCGGGGCACACGGTGTGGTCCGCAACGACTAACAGGCGAGCCGCGCGCCGCGGCGGATTCGAACGCGTCATGCCGCGTGCGACGTCATTCCGAGCGCAGCGAGGAATCTACCCGTGGCCGCAGGTGCGTGCGGGGCGCGGAGGACGCCGCTCCGCGCACTTCGTCCCTCCGTCCCTTCGTGCCTTTCTCCCTCCGTCCCTCAATCCCTTAATCCTTCTTCCCTCGATCCCTCTCAGCTACGGGCATTCGTCTCCGAACACAACCAGCAGCGCCGTGCGACGTCATTCCGAGCGCAGCGAGGAATCTACCCGTGGCCGCCAGAGGTCCAGCAGGTCGAGTTCACACGGTACCGCCAATCAGCGGACTGCTGCGGATCCATCTGGCCCAACCACAACTGCGAACCGCCCCGACGAGAGTTCGCGAGCAGTCGCGCGAGGCCGGAATTCCGCGAACCTGCGCGCATCGCTTCGAAGGCGCGTGCCCGAACCGCCTCGTGCGTCACGCGGCCGAACCCCGACTCGGCCCACGAGCGCGCTGGCCTCTCGGGGTGACCCAGTAGTTGCCGTCGGCGCGAGTCGAACCTGAGGGGCGCGGCCAGCCCGCAACTCGTTGCCTGATCGATCGGGAGGAACCCGCTTGGCATCCGAAGTCGCACACGGCGTGACACGTTTTCCCAGAACGGGTTAGAGAAAAGAATCCGTCGAGGATTGCTTTCGGGACATTCATGGCGCACACTTTCCCTTGGGTGATCTTGGTGGATCCTCCCGGCCCGACTCTGGGAGCATGTCATGCCAATTCGGGGCGTCGCGTTCCTCGTGTGTCTGGCAGGCGCGGTCTGGAGCTCGGCCTTCGCGTGGCAGTGCCCAGAGGCCTGGTACCAGCACGTCGACGCGGGTTGCACTCCGAAACCCCGCCTGTGCGGCTGCTCCGCGTGGCCAGGCTGCGCGACCGACTGCGTCCCGACGGGCGGTGTGTACTCCGACTGCAACGTAAGCGTGTGGAAAGTTCAGGTTCTCGGCGGCACCCACCACGCTCCGGCCAACGGTGGGCTCTATGATTGCTTGCACGCGGTCCAGTACTACATCTGCGACTGCCCGTATTCCACCTGCTGGTACTGGCCGTGCTTTTCGCAGGGGACCTGTCCCGGAACGACTCCACCAAACTGCTACGGACCCTTTGGCTGCGGGGGCAGCCCGGCGTATCTTGACTTTTGCGGTTGAGGGTATTCCATGCGCGCCAAAACTCTGAGCCTTGTTGCTGTGCTTGCGGCAATCGGCCCGACGCTGGCCCCGGCTGGCGAACTTCCAACCAAGGACGACTTGCTCGCGTCGTGGGATGCGAACTGGGATCGGGCGAGCGACCTCGAGGTGAGTTATGCGCTGTTCAACGCCGGATCAGCCGAGGCTTCCGCGCTTGGTATCGTTGCTGAAGCGCAATTCCTCCTCCGATACGACGGGATTCACGTGTATTCGGAGTGCTTCAATCCCGCGACCGGTATGACCCAAAAACACACATATGATCAGATTTCGCAGCGGGGCTGTGTTCTGAATCCGGGTCCACGACGACCTCAGGGCAACATGTCCGCGGCCGGCTTCGGCGTGCCGGCGGCACTATGGCTGACGGAACAGTTTGCGCCTCTCGAAATGGCGTACTTTGACGGCTCGCACCAATCGCTGCGCCATTTTCTGCTGAGTCCCACGGCGGCTGTGCGAGCGGAACCCGAGGACGTAGACGGCATCTCGTGTGTCGTCGTTGATTTCCGGCAGACCAGCGATGTCGACTCCTCCGATCCGGGGGCCACGGTGACGCAAACGACGTTTTGGCTCGATCCTGCGCGTTCAACTGTTCCGCTTCGAACGGTGACGGTAGATGCGGCCGGTCGAGTGATGATGACCCGCGAATTCCGCGACTATCGCTGCGTCGACGGGGTCTGGCTGCCGCTGACGATCTGCACCACCGGTGGAGAAGCCGGGCGATTCCCTGGCCTCACGGCGACGCGCCGTGTCATTATGGATGGCGACGCGCCACGATTGAGAATTAACACCGGCCTGGGGGACGGAGAGTGCGTCATGCGTTTTCCACCCGGCACGCTGGTCATCGATGACGACCAGCCGGCGAGTTATGTCGTGAATGGCGCGGGCGAGCTTGTTCCTATCGACGACTATCTTGCTTCGTCCGGAGGCGGGATTCACCATCGGCGCGTGACGGCGGTTCTCGCATCGCCGTCCAGGCGCGCCGTCGGCCAGTGGGTGGCGGTCGCGCTGGGTTTGGCGCTGGGCTTGGTGCTGGGGCTGCTGCCATGGCGCGCCCGCCGCTGATCTGTCGGGTGCATTTCGCATTAGCGATTTCGCTCGGAGTGTTAAACGCCGGCGCTGGTGCGCCGCTTGCCGCCAGAACCGCGGCGGGTATGCCGGTCGAGTCGACGAGCGCCGAGGTCGAGGATTGTGAGGCGGCGGTTTTCTGGCTCATTCGGCCGTCGGGCGGCGAAATCGAGGCGTCAGAGGTCAGATCCGCGCACTCGGTTGCGTTCTGCGATCGGGGAGCAATTTGCGTCAGGAGTATGCTCAGGGGCCTCGGTTACGAGTTTGAAGTGACGAAGCTCAGCCCTTATGCCCTTTACCGCCGCAACCAGGCTGCGGTCCTTGTTTTTCATGGCGCGGACTGGACGCAGCATGTCGAGGTGTATCAAGGCGGCGATGACGAGGTTGCAGAGTTTGCGTCGGGCGATTGGAGCGTAGAATCGCCGATCAAGCTGCGCGCTCTGTCAGAACTCGGCGACGAGTGGGATGGTGAAGCCGTCTATCTCCTGGCCGGCCCCGCCGAGTCAATCGCATCGGGTTGGCCGGTTCTGATGATGATCCCAATCAACGTGATCCTGGGCTGGGTGATCGGACGATACTGCGTGCGGACTCGAGGGTTGCCCGCGTGAGGGCTACATGGACCAACCCCCTGCTTGTGGCTCGCAGGCGCGCGGTCGCGGCGAACTTGGCGTGCATCGTCGGAATCGTGGTCGCCACGAGCCGCGCTACCGCGGACGACGGCCTTTCCGCGGTGATTGACGACATTGTACTTCGCTACGAGGCAATCCCCCTGCGGACGTCCCATGCGCCTTCGGTAATCTGTCATGGGCTACTTGGCCACGACGGCGACTATGGCATCTTCGACGATGACGCAGGCGAGTACGTGTCTGCGCTCGATCATCTGCTGCTAAGCTACGAAGGGACCCTTACGGATAGACTCGGGGTTCGTTTTCGACGCGACGCGGGCGAATTCCGGTTCGAGCGGCATCGCGCTCAATTCACTGCCTACATCTGCCAGTCGGTTCAGCCGGATGAGATCGCCCTGGGGTCCCGCGCTTCGTGGCGCGAGGGCCTGCTCGTTTCGATCTGGGAGCGGGAGAAGCTCGAGCATCACGGATTGCGCGAGGTGGGGTGGTTTCTGCCCGCGCATGCGCGCCTGGGCGCGTTGGGTCCGTTCGAGAACAAGTTCGGCGAGCGAATCGATCCCAGGTTTCTGGTGCAGCAAGTGCTCGCACAGTTGACGCGACCGGATGCAGGCGCAATTCCCTGTGGCGGGACACACTTGCTCATGGCACTCGCGGCGGCCAGGTCGCGCTTGTCGGCCGTGCTTGACGACCACACTCGCTTGCTCGTCGACGCCGCGTGGACTGATGAGCGGGATCGTGTGCTGACCTGTGTTTCGCCGGAAGGGACTTTCGACTTGAAAGCGTACTTCGGCCGTATTCCGCCTCCGGCCGAATACGAAGCCTACTCGGCGTATGTGGCGGGTCACGTGATCGAGGCGTTGGCTGAGTCTGAAGACCCGGCCGCAACCCACGACCATCGGTTCAAGGCATGGGTGCGCGCGACCGCGGCACAAGTGTGTGATCTCGATGCCTGGCGGGATACAACACTTCTGTTCAATCCTGGGTCGGCATTCAACTACGGTGCTGCTTCACACCTGGTTAGCGGCCTTCGTCAGTATCGCGCGAATACGGCGGAGCGGACGGCGTCCCGGTCCAGCCGGGTCGGCGACTGCGCCGCCGGCGGACCTGCTGGTCCTTAGCCCCGCGGGCCTCGCTCAACCTGCCGCATCTCTCCCGCTAAAATCCCCCCATGCTTCGCATCGGTCCGCTACAGCTCGATGTTCCCGTCGTGCAGGCGGCGCTGTCCGGTTACAGCGACGCGCCCATGCGGCGGATCGCGCGGCAACTCGGCGCGCCGTACTGCCTGCACGAAGTCGTGCTCGACAAGCTGGTCGTGCAGCCCGGAAAGCTGCAACGCCAGATCCTCAGGCTGCACCCGGACGATCACCCCGTTGGGGGGCAACTGATGGGCGCCGAGCCGGCGCAGTTCGCCGACGCGGCTCGGAAGATGGCGGAAGCGGGCTTCGACGTGATCGATCTCAATTTCGGCTGTCCGGTGCGGAAGGTGCTGGGACGCTGCCGGGGCGGCTACCTGCTGTCCGATCCGCCGACGGCGCGCGAGATCATCACCCGCGTGCGCGAGGCGGTGCCGGCGGCGATCCCCGTGACGCTCAAGATGCGCCGCGGAATGGACGACTCGTCCGCCAGCGAGCGGAACTTCTTCGGGATTTTCGACTTTGCGGTCGAGCGCGGGCTGGCGGCAATCACCGTGCACGGCCGGACGGTCGAGCAGAAATACGTCGGGCCGAGCCGCTGGGAATTCCTCGAACGCGTGCGGCGTCACGCGCCGCAGGTGGCGCTGCTGGGCAGCGGCGATCTCTTCACCGCGGGCGACGTCGTGCGAATGCTGGAGCAGACCGGCGTGGACGGCGTCACCGTGGCGCGCGGCTGCATCGGCAACCCGTGGATCTTCGCTGAGTGCCGGGCGCTGCTGCGCGGTGAGCCGCTGCCTGAGCCCCCCAGCGTCGCGGAGCAGGGCCGCGTGATTCGCGCGCACTTCGCGCTCGCCGTGCAGGAATACGGCGCTTCTACCGCGACGCGCGCGATGCGCAAGTTCGGAATCAAATACAGCGAGCTGCACCCGGCGGGCGTCGCGGTGCGAGACGCATTTATTCGGACACGCTGCGAAAACGACTGGCTGGACGTGCTGGCCGAGTGGTATGCGCCGCAGCGCGCCTGGCCGGCGGGTGTGCAGCGGACCGGCCCGGGCGATCTCGTGGCGGCGGGTGCGACACTCTGCGACGCCAACGAACAGGCCTGAAAACGCCGGACGCGGGGCGCCCGCGTGTCAGAGGCCGCGCAATTGCCCTTGACACGCGTCCCGCGATTCACGACATTCAAGCTGGCAACTCTGAGGGAGCTTGTCCAGTGGGGTTTCGAGAAGGCGCCGGCGGTGCGCTTGCGGCCGTCTGTGTGGCGGCGGCGTTCGCATACGCCGGCATCCAGAAGCTGGTCGAGGATCAGTTTGCAGGCGAGCTGCTGCGCAGCGGGCTCGTGCCGGCGGTGCTCGTGCCGCTGGCGGCCGGCGCGCTGCCGCTGGCCGAGATCGCCGTCGCGTTGCTTCTGATCGGACCGCTTTCGCGGCGGATCGGCTGGGTGCTGGCCGGGGCGCTGACGGCCGGCTTCGCGGTCGTGCACCTGACGCGGGCCGTCTGGGGCGATCCGGTTCCGTGCAACTGCTTCGGCGTGCGGCTGACGCACGACACGCAGGCTGAGCACCTCATCATGCTGGGGTTGTGCGTGCTGGTGGTGGCCACGGCACTGGTCGTGCTCTCGCGCGGTCCGCGGCTCGTCGCGCGACAGGGAGGCTGGCGTGCGGCGCAAGCCTGAAACTCTGCTCGCCGCCACGTTCGTGGTGATGCTCGCGGCGCTCGCGCTGGTGCGGCACACGCGCGCCGGCGACGCGCGCCCCGCGCCCGGCTATTCCTGCGTCGAATACCTGAGCTGCGGAGAGGCCAGCGGCGGCTGTCACACCAACGCATCGGCGTGCACGTTCTGCGACGGCACCGCCGGCTCCGACCTGCGGTTCTGCGTGCGCGTGAACACCCCGAGCGTCTGCTCGGCACCCGGCCCGATCGTGTCCTGCGGCAGCCTCTACGCGGGAGAATGCAATCCGACTACGGGGCGCTGCATCAACGGCGTCTGGGCCGGCCCCTCGTGCTCGGTAGTTACCTGTCGTGTTCCTAATCACCAGTCATCCGGAGCGCCATGATGCGCCGGACGTGGAGTGCGTAACCGTGTTCCTGTGGATTCTGCTGGCGACAGTCTCGACCCCAGTGCCAGTCGACGAAATGGCAGCGCGGCTGCACGAACGTGCGGCCCGGCTCGACCATCTGGTCGTCGACCTGGACTACAACCAGTATCGCTACCCGCTCGACGCGTCGCCGCTGGACGCTTCGCTCTGGGAACCGACGCAGGAGACCGAGTTCCACGACCGCCTGTTCATCGTCCGTCCGAACGTGCTGCACGAGGAGCTGACGGACACGGGTGCGTATGCGGCGAGCCGCACGGGGATCGTCAACGGACGGCTGGTGCGTCGCTACGAGCAGCCCACCCGCGCGGGCCTGGCGCGCTGGGTGGTGAATACGCGCAGCCTCGACGTTCTCCGCTACCAGTGGTGCCCGATCCTGTTCGTCTTCGATCTGCACTTTCCGGACAGTACGATTCCGCAGCTCAACCTCGTGCGGCTCTTTGACGAGTACGCGGTGACCCCGCTCGAATCCGTGGCCGGCCTGAATTCGTACGAAGTGCTCGTTCCGATGGAGGGCTTCGATCATCGCTACGAGCTGGATCTGGCGGATGACGGCACGCCGGCGCGCGTTCTGGTGGAGGCCACGCGGCGCGGCGAACCCGTCGGCACGTGGGAGCTTCAGGTGCTGGAGACGCGCGACGTCAACGCGACCGCGTTTCCGATCGAGGCCATCGTTGCGGTGACGAATTTCCGCAACGGCCTGCTGTGGAACGGACTGCACCACTTCAGGGTGCGCGACGTGCAGGTCGACCCAACCCTCAGCCCGGCCGACCTCGTGCTCGAGCCGGACCACCGGAACGCGATTATCTCCGACGGCGAGGACGGCGGGGTGATCGTGTATGACCCCGACGGGCGCGTCGTGTATCGGCGGGACTTTCAGCCTGGGGCGGCGGGACCGGACGAGGGCATGGCGTGGTCCGATTTCGAGCGCCGCCAGCAGCGCGTCGGGATGGTCGCCGGCGGGACGTCGCTGTTGGTGGGCGGACTGCTGAGCTGGGTGGCGATCCACCGGCGTCGTTCGGCTTAGCGCGACGGGCCGCCGATGCACCCGGGCGGCCCGGCGGCGCGATCCTCCGTGACACATCCTTAACACCGGCGATAGTTTGCATTTGTGACCGCCTGAGAGTATGCTTGCCAGCCGCGCGTGACGTGCGGTTTGCGCCGCGCCCGCCGTTGTTTCGAAGGATCCCCCGCCGATGTCCCCCGCCAACATCCGAAACGTCGCCATCATCGCCCACGTAGACCATGGCAAGACGACGCTGGTTGACCAGATGCTGCGTCAATGCGGTCAGTTCCGCGACAATCAGCTCAAGGGCGAGCGGATTCTCGACGCCAACGACCTCGAACGCGAGCGCGGCATCACCATCCTCGCCAAGAACATCGCCATCCGTTTCGGCGACACCAAGATCAACCTGATCGACACGCCCGGGCACGCGGATTTCGGCGGCGAGGTCGAGCGCGTGCTGAAGATGGCCGACGGCTGCCTGTTGCTGGTCGACGCCGCCGAAGGGCCCATGCCCCAGACCAAGTTCGTGCTGCGCAAGGCGTTCGAGTATCGCCTCAAGCCGATCGTGGTGATCAACAAGATCGACCGGCAGGACGCGCAGCCGGCGGACGTGCTGGACCGGGTGATCGACCTGTTCATCGAGCTCGGCGCCGACGAGGACGCGCTCGAGTTCCCGACCGTGTACGCGTCGGCGGTGCAGGGGTTCGCCACGCTAGATCCCGACCGGC
>CAYXIO010000016.1:0-69863 GCA_964465125.1 uncultured Planctomycetales bacterium
CAGATCATACTCCAGGTCGGTCACGAACCAGTCCGCCGGGTCGGGCAGGCCCTGCTCGCCGCCCGGGTAGTTCTTCACGATCCGCTTCACATGCCCGCCGGCGTTGTAAGCATACCACACGGTCTCCAGGTTGACCGCGCCCCCGCCGCGCGTGGCCCCGCCCTCGCGGTCGGGGTTCGGACTGCCGCCGTGGGCCCCGCCCTCGCGGTCGGGGCTCGGACTGCCGCGCCAGGTCTCGCGCCACATCAGCCGGTTGTTGAAGCTGCCGTAGGTCGATTCCCAGTCCTGCTCGTGCACGTCGTAGTGGTAGGTCGTCACGGTCGCGGGATTGGTCGTGTTATCGGACTGCGTGAGCCGGTTGCCGACCTGGTCGTAGGTGTAGCCGCGATCGTACCACACCGGCGGATCGCCGCTCCCGCCCCAGGTGGTCCATTCGCGCAGCAGCCGCCCGCGGCGGTCGTACGAATAGTGCACCGTCCACGTCACCGCCCCGCCGGCCGCCGTGCCGTCGGTGGTCTCGATCGAATCGACCAGCCCGTCCGGCGTCCAGTCGTAGTCCAGCGCCAGCAGCGTCGTGGAGCCGCTGTCGGTCGTGTGCGTGATGGTGTCAATCCGCTGGGCGTCGTCGTAGACCCACGCCGTCCGCACGCCGTTGGCATAGTCGGCGTACTGCGGCAGGCCGGTGGGATAGAGCGTGTAGGTGACCAGCAGAGCGGCGTCGACGGTGACGGTGGTCATCCGCCCGGCGTCGTCGTAGCCGTACTCGACCGTGCCGGAGTCGGCATCTTCCATGCTCGTGACGTTGCCGGTCTCATCGTGCTCGAACTGGAACGCGCGGGAGAATTCCGGGCCGACGGCGGGGCTGGGGAAGTCGGGGTACTCGTTGGGGTCCGGGCCGGTGGGCACGGTCGCGGTCAGCTCGTAGCCTGTGAGCCGATACAGTTCATCAAAGTCGTAGGTGAAATCGCGGGTGGTGACGTCTTCGGCCAGGACGTCGCCGACACCCGGGGTGTTGGGATCGGCTGCGGTGAGCGGTTCGAACCAGAGATGGGCGGTCTGCTGCGGAACGGACAGGGACGTGAGCATCTCCATGTCGTTGTAGCCCATGGAGATGCAGCTTTGGGCGACCGTCTCGCAGCGAGGCAGACGAAGGTACATGGCGGAGCCGGCCAGCGGGATAAAAGTGTCGGGAGGATCCGATTGAGTCGGGCCAGTCGGCGGACCGTCGCTCGGCGTGCAGGTGCGTGATGTGGGTGGGTCTCCTCCACTGGACGAGCTGCCAGAATACCCCTCGCTGTAGTCTTGGCGCCCCTTGCCGTCGATTGTAAACCCCTCGTTGACCCGGTAGACGGTCCGGAATGTCGAAACCGGCCCCTCGGAACGCTCAAGGTCAGTTGAGCTGCCATGGAACTGCCATGTGAACGTGGTTTCGACGCCATTGTGGTCTGTGACGCCGGCAAGCTCGCCAAGAGCGAAGTCCGGGCTGGCGACGGTGTCGTCGTGGTTGTACGTCAGGGTCGTCATGGCGGCGAGATTGCCCTCGCCGTCGTTTGGCTCGACGATCGCGGTGACATGGGTGGGGTCGGCGATCCACTGCTGCTGGACGTCGTAGTAATCCTCGTAGAGCAGGCTGACCTGCTTGTCCGTGTCGACGTTGCCCGACGCGTCCGCCGGCGGGAGAATCGCCGTCAGGTTGTTGAGCGAATCGTACGTCGCCTGCCACTTGTGATTCAGCGGGTCCTTGAGCGTAAGCAGCGTGCCGGCCGCTCCATAGGTGGCGTTCCACGACTTCCCGAGCGCGTTGGTGACGGTCTTGATGCTGCGGCTGCTGTTGTAGGCGAGCTGGACCGCGTCCGCCTCCGGATTGATGACCTTCCTGAGCAGCGGCGTGGGCGAGTATTCGTACTTCCAGACCTTTCCGCGACGGTCCGTATACCAGGTCTGATTCGGGTGGGTGGAGTTCGGGTATTCGAAGGTCTGGGTGTACTGCACCGAGCCCTGTCCGGAAAGGGCGGGATCGGTTACGGAAATCAGGCGGCCGTCGTTGTTGTACTCGAACTCGGTCGTGTGGCCGGCCCAGTCGGTCAGCGACGTGATTCGGCCGTCAGAGTCGTACCCGAACTGCATGGTCAAGCTGTCAGGCCGCAGAACGCGGTCGAGGCGATCCTCTGAGAATGACGTTGTATCGAAGAATAGCGTGTATGTAGCCGTCGGCGTTGTGACGTCGAGTTTGTCCAGCGGTTCGCAACCGTCCTGGTGATACTTGTAGTAGAACCCCAACACCGCCACTGGATCGCCATTGACGGCATTTCGCGAAGCCCAGACGCTGCAGATGGCGTCGTCAGGAGGGGGCGTGCAGACGCACGGGTCGAGATTGAACTGCGCAGACATCGTGTCCGCGTACAGGTTCACAAAGCCGAGAAGCGGGGCCAGTCCGGACGACTGCGAGTTGGGCGGCCCGTCGATGAGCAGGCGCCCGTCGCCGTCAAACGTCCGGAACCACTGATTGGGCCGCGTCAAAGTCCACTGATCGGAGCCGGAATCGTACGTGAGGCCGTCAAAGACGCCCGTCTGAGGCGTGTACGTTCCGCCCGAGTACGTGAACTTGTCAATGGTGCCATCGTCTTCCAGGACAAGCACATACGAGCCGAAGTCCTTCAACGTTCCGCCGTGGCTGATGGTCCAGCCCGGCCCCATTTCAAAGCCGATGGTGTCAGTTTGGTCCACGTCGGCGTCGGTGCCGCCGGAATTGTGCGCGAGCGCAAAGATCAGGTTTCCGGCGGGCTCCGGCGACGACTGGATCGGAATGTACGTTAACAGGTTGCCGTGCAAGGTGTTGACGATGCAGTAGGGCGATACCCGGACTCCGCCTTCCCAGCGGCGAGGAAATCCCGGTTGCGAATCCCCCGGGTTGTTGATTGCGGGCGGAAGCTGCGCGCAGGCAAGCGCGCCACAGGCCAGAGCGAGACTAACAGCACCACGCTTGGTTGTCGCGTACATGGCATGACTCCCAATCGTTCCGGAGCCGATTCAAGCGCCGACGCACTTGTCGGAAGTATTCCTCAGGGAAAATCGAAAGTCAAACTCAATGGCGGTTGGCATCCATCGGCGCTTGTAGGTATCTATTTCGACGCGGGTGCCCTGGAGCCATCGCCGCGCGGGGGATACCAGAGCGAGCGGGCCTGCGAGCCGGGAGTATTGGTGAGCCGCGCGGCTACTGCCGCAACTCCAGCCGCCAAGTAGTCTGCTCGATCTCAGGCTTGGAGATTTCGACGCCCAGGGCCGACGAAGCGTGCTGGAGCACGTCAGCGACCATTGCGTCGGTCACAGGCGTGTTCAGGTCGAGATAGGCTCCGGCATTGTCGCGCCACGAGACCTTCAGGTCGAGCGGCTCCGCCTCAAGAGAAACCGGCCGGCGGATCGCCCGGCTCAACGCCGGGCCGAAGTGCCGCAGCGCCCGCGTGGTCGTGTGCATGGGGGGGTTGCCCGGGTACGGCGGCAGCAGGTCGATGGGCTCGGAGGGCGCGTGCGCCCGGCCGCGCACATACACCGCGCGGACTTTCCGCTGCTCGGGCACGGCGCGAAATTCGGGGTATCCCGCGGCCTGCACGATCGGCACGAGCGCAGCCATCACCGCGGCCGGCTCGGCATCCGCGCGGAGCACCCAATCGCCGGGCAGCGCGATGTTGCGGGCGACGTCCAGGCCGTCGAGGCGATCCAGGGGGAATTCCAGCGAGCCGCGCAGAACATGAAGAAGCTGACGCGGCAGAGGGTCGACGCTGATGGTCTTGGAGCCGAAATGCGCCTTGCCATCCCAAATGACGGTCAGGGAGATGAGGTCCGCCTCAGGGGGTTTGAGTCCGAGTGCTCGGTGCAATTCCCGCCGCGCCTGTGCGTCCGGCGTCGGAATGTGGCGAACGACTTCGCCCTCATCGAGCGAATAAATCGAGCGCCCTTCGGCACGAGCGGACGTCGAAATAGCTGCGGCGGCCTGGATCGCCGGGTACTCGCGATGCGACGCGGAGGGGATTCCCGGACCGGGGCTCGGCGTGCCGGTCGCGCGCCACAGAAAGAGGGCCAGCGCGAGGACACCTACAACGAGTAACCAAGCGTGGCGTTGCCTCATCAGCCAACCAACCTCTCTAAACCGATGGTGACGGATCACGCCCGCCGCCGGAACACCTGTGTAACAAGGACCAGTACGGCCAGTAGCACCCCACCTCCCACAAGCCACGGCCAGAGCGGCACATCGACGACCGCGCGCTCTTGGAGATTTCGGGGACTATTCTCGGTCTTCCCCTCACCGCGGTCCAGGGACGGCAAGAGTTGCTTCGCTTCTGGGGTGGACGATTCGGGCGCTGCGCGCTTGAGGTCGGGCGTGCGCGAAGGTCGCGACACGTCGCGGCTGGTGGGTTGGGATGCCGGGCGCGAGGCCAGCCCACCGCCGCGCCCTTCCGCCCGCGCCTTCCGCGCAAACGCCAGGAGCTCGTCGATGCTGCCAAATACCGGTACGGGCTCTGAGTGCTCCCCGGCTGGGGTGGGTTCAAACCGGCCGGCCGGCTAGGCGGAGACCCACTGATCACCCTGGCGCTCGTAGATGACTTCCCCAATGCCGCCGTCTTCGGAGACTCGATAGGTCAGGCCGCTGATCTGATCGGACACAATGGTCCCCGGCGGGAAATCGGGGTGAAAATCCTCGTCGGTGACCGGCGGGTCCAGCTCAACGGACTTGGCGTCAACGACCGTGCGGCTGCGTAGCGTCTCGTTGCCCGCTTTGAATTCCAGGTGCCAACTTGTGGGTATCCACACCTGCTCGCGCTCGAGAAGTTCGACGGAGTCGACCTCCAGGATGGTCGACCCGATGCCTTCGCGGTCGTAACCGACGCGTTTCATGGGCAACAGGTCGCGCTCCACGTCGAGCCAGACCGTGGCGTAGCGCACCCCGTCGGCGCTCGCGTCGACTACATGACAAAGCCGGCCGCCGACGGTTTCGAGCTCAGGTCGCACGGCCCCGCGCGCCAGCAGGCTCTCGAGGCTGCCGTCGTCGATCCCGTGGCCTTCGGGCTGGGGCGGCGCGGGCAGCAGCACGCCCCAGATGCCGGATTCCACGGTGCCGTCGGTGTTCGTGCCTTCCTGAACGACTCCGGGCATGTGCTCGGGCACGAAGACCTGCTCCACTTCGCCATCAAAGGAGTGCGTCGACTGGAACTCGCCGTCCCCGTCTCCAGCGCCCTCGATTCTGGCCTGACGATCAATGGAGAAGCGTCCGGTGACCGCGTCAACCAGCACCGTGCGGAAAATGTGTATCAAGCTCCCCCCGCGCCGCGAGGCCGGGGGATCCTGGTAGCAGTCGAGCGAGAGCTTCAGAGCGCCCACCCGCGAAGATCGGCCTGCGGCCAGCGCGCGCAGCTCCTCGATCGACGACACCTGGCTGCCCAGCGACTGTGCGCTTGCGGTGAGAACGACCAGGGTGATGCATGTGCAAGCGAACAGCAGGACGCGTCTCATTCCGGCGGCCCCGACGGACAAACCGCGTTCAGATTGCAACTAGTAGGAATCGAGCTCGGACATGGCGCTGACCAGCCGCCCCAGAAATTGCAGACGCACACCATGTTGCACGGCGTGACTGTCTCAGTTGCGAACGAGCTGCACGGCGTATGAACGAGTCCACAGTACTCGTATCCATCCTCCTCTACGACGACGCACATGACTGTACTCAAGTTCGAATTCGTGGGGCAGCCGCTGGAACAACTGCTGCAGAAGGGCGTTGCCGTCCAGCAGTTCCAGCCAGAGAAGCCCGTACACGTCCCCGGCGATCCGGCCGCACAATCATAACAATCCTCGGCACCGGCCGACATCACGCCCAGCGCCACTGCGAAGACAACTACGGCGAACGCCCGTCCTACGCACCGAATCTCCGACATTGCGATTCCTCCATCTGGCGCGATCGGTGTGGGGCGATCGGTGTGGGGCGATCGGTGTGGGGCGATCGCCTACTCTGTGTACCTTAACCACGCTGGCGTCACCTGTCAACGTGATTTTCAGCTAATCTGCCGGTCATGAAGCCCACGAACAAACACGGAGCGGGCGCAACCGCTCTCCCGCGAGATTCTGCTGGGGCTGTCGTGCGCGCGCGACCATGGGACAACAACCGGCGCGGTGTGCCGGCTACGCTGTGCGCTGACCTCTTCGCTCTGTCCGACCATCTCTGCGCCCGGCTGCGCCGTCTGCGCTTCGACCCGCCTGTCGCACACGTCTACAACCCACTCGAACACGCCCGCGCGATGCATGACGCGTACGTACGTCGCTATGCACGCATCGGCGTGCCCGTCCTGCTGCTGGGCATGAACCCCGGACCGTGGGGAATGGTGCAGACCGGCATTCCGTTCGGTGAAGTCGCCGCGGTGCGCGATTGGCTGGGGCTCGACCAGCCGATCGCGGCGCCGCCGAACGCACACCCCAAGCGCCCGGTATTGGGGTTACAATGCCAGCGCCGCGAGGTCAGCGGGCGGCGCTTGTGGGGATGGGCGCAATCCACCTTTGGGACCCCCAAAGAGTTTTTTCGCCGGTTCTTTGTCGCCAATTACTGCCCGCTGGCGTTCCTCGAAGTCGGCGGGCGCAACCTGACGCCCGATCGGCTGCGCGGCGACACGCGCGACAAGCTGTTCGCCGCCTGCGACGAAGCGCTGCGCGGACTCGTGGCCGCTCTGCGGCCGCGCTACGTCGTCGGCATCGGCGCGTTCGCGGCCCGGCGGGCGCGCGAGGCACTCGACGGCGACGTCACGATCGGCCAGGCCCTGCACCCCAGTCCGGCCAGCCCGGCCGCCAACCGCGGCTGGAAACGCGAATTCACCCGCCAGCTTGTGGCGTTGGGGATCGCGCTCGACACCTAGCCCGATCGCCAACCCCGGCCCGGGCCGCCGCCGCCGTGTACAATCACCCCCATGACGGGCAACGCCCCCGAGGTCATCCGCGTCGTCGGCGCGCGCGTGCACAACCTGCGCGACGTCTCGCTGACCTTGCCCAAGAACAAGCTGATCTGCCTGACCGGCGTCTCCGGCAGCGGCAAGAGCAGCCTGGCCTTCGACACGCTCTACGCCGAGGGCCAGCGCCGCTACATCGAATCGCTCAGCAGCTACGCGCGGCAGTTTCTGGGCGAGCTGCCCAAGCCGGACGTGGACCAGATCAGCGGGCTGGCGCCGGCGATCTCGATTCAGCAGAAGACCAGCGGCTGGAACCCGCGCAGCACGGTCGGCACCATCACGCAAATCTACGACTACCTGCGCGTGCTCTACGCGCGGGCGGGTGAGGCGCACTGCCCGCAGTGCGGCCGGCCGATCACCGCCCAGACGCGCGAGCACATGCTGGTGCGGCTGCTGGCGCTGCCGGAGGGAACGCGCCTGCTGCTGCTGTCGCCGAAGGTGCGCGGGCAGAAGGGCGAGTATCGTGACCTGTTCGCCAGCCTGCTTCAGCAGGGCTACGCGCGGGCGCGCGTCAACGGCGAAGTCGTGGAGCTGGCCAACCCGCCGACGCTTGACCGCTACCGCCGACATGACATCGAGGTCGTCGTCGATCGGCTGGTGATCCGCGCGGGAGTGCGCGGCCGGCTGGCGGAAGCGCTGGACCTGGCGCTGGCCGCCGGCGAGGGGACGGCGATCGCGGCGATTCAATCGGACCGGACCGAAGGCCCGCGCGAGACGACCGGCGAGGCACTGGCGGCGCTCCGGCCGGCGCGGCGACGCAAGCGCACCGCCGAATCCGCGAGCGCGAAGACGGCCGCAAGCGGCGCCGCCGACGCCGGCGACATCCTGCTTTCCTCGGGCTATGCGTGCACGCATTGCGGCGTGAGCTTCGAGTCGCCGGATCCGCAGATGCTGAGCTTCAACAGCCCGCGCGGCATGTGCTCGACCTGCGACGGGCTGGGCACGCGCGTCGACTTCGACCCGCGCCTGCTGATCCCCGACACCAGCCTCGGCATGCTCGATCCATGCATCGTCGCGCTGCGCATTGCCCCGGGCCGCTGGCGCCGGCACATCCTGCTGGGCGTCGCGCGGCACGTCGGCTTCGAGCTCGATTCGCCCTGGCGCGAGCTGTCGAGCAAGGCGAAGCAGGCCCTGCTGTACGGCACCGGCGACGCCGTCATCACCTGCGAGTGGAAGACCCGCCATGGAATCTGGAAGCACGGCGAGCGCTGGGAGGGCGTGATCGCGGAGTTGCACGCGAAGTATCGCAAGGCGCAGTCGACGATGGTGCGCGGCTATTACGAGCAGTTCATGCGGCAGGCCGAATGCCCGACCTGCCACGGCGCGCGGCTCACGCCGCAGGCGCTGGCGATCCGGCTGGCGGGCCGGGCGGACGCGGACGCGCGCGCGCCGAGCGCGCTGAACATCGCGGAATTGTGCCGACTCTCGATCAGCTCGGCGGCGGCGTTCGTGCGCTCGCTGGAGCTGAGCCCGACGCAGGAGCTCATCGCCCGCGAGCCGCTCAAGGAGATTCGCACGCGGCTGCAATTCCTGATCGACGTGGGGCTTGAATACCTGACGCTCGACCGCGCTGCGCCGACGCTTTCGGGCGGCGAGTCGCAACGGATTCGCCTCGCCAGCCAGATCGGCTGCGGACTGGTCGGCGTGCTGTACGTTCTCGACGAGCCGAGCATCGGGCTGCACGCGCGCGACAACCAGCGCCTGCTGGCCTCGCTGCAGCGTCTGCGCGACATGGGCAACACGGTCATCGTGGTCGAGCACGATCGCGACACCATGCTGGCCGCCGACCACATCGTCGACTTCGGACCCGGGCCCGGCGTGCGCGGCGGACAGGTGGTCGGCGCGGGCTCGCTGGACGAGGTGGTGCGCGCGAAGGACTCGCTGACCGGCGCGTATCTGTCGGGCCGTGCCCAGATTGAGACGCCGGCGCAGCGCCGACCGGTGCGCCGCAGACAGCCTGTCGCGGCGGCGGACCTTGCGAAGTCGAGCAAGCCGGTCAAGCCGCGCGGGACGCGACCGTCAGCGCGCTAGCGCGGCGCCCGGCGGACTCGCTTCGCGCGTAGCATCCCGCCGCCCGATTCGCCATAATGCCGGTTCGACCACTCGACCGGCGAGCGACCCGGCCGCGCGGTGCGGCGACACGCCCGGCCCAGAGACCCGACGAGGCGATCCACGATGAGCACGGCTTCGACGCCTGCAACGACCTGCGAGTTTCCGCGGCGCTTCATTCCCGCGGACGTCTGTTTCGATCAGTGGCCGTCCGCGGAGCGGTTCTACCAGGAATTGCTGAAGCGGCCGGTGGAATCGCCGGCGGACTTTGAGCGCTGGCTGCTGAACCTGAGCGAGACCGATGCGATCTTCGACGAGGAAGGCACCTCGCGCAACATCGACATGACCTGCCAGACCGACGACGCGCAGCGCGAGCGGCGCTTCCTCGACTTCGTCGAGAACGTGCAGCCGCACCGCGAGCCGGTGCATTTCGAGCTTCAGAAGAAGTTCGTCGAGCTGGCGAAGCGCTTTCCGCTGCCCGCGAAGCGCTACGAAGTGCTCGAGCGCAGCATGCGCAACGCGATCGAGCTGTTCCGCGAGGAGAACATCCCCATCCAGGTCGAGCTGGCCAAGCTCGCGCAGCAATACCAGAAGACCACCGGCGCGATGACGGTGACCTACCAGGGCCAGGAGCTGACGCTTCAGCAGGTGTCGCGGTTCGTCGAGGAGCCCGACCGCGCGGTCCGCGAGGAAACCTACCGGCTCGCCGCGGATCGTCACCTGCGCGACGCCGCCGCGCTGGACCAGATTTACGAGCAGATGGTGGCGCTGCGCGATCGCATGGCGCGCAACGCCGGCTTCAGCGACTTCCGCGCGTTCGCGTTCCGCGCCATGGAGCGCTTCGACTACACCCCGGAGCACTGCCTGGCTTTTCACGATGCGATCGAGAAAGTCTGCGTGCCGGCCAATCGCCGGCTCGCCGACGCGCGCCGCCGCAAGCTCGGCCTCGACACGCTCAAGCCGTGGGATTTCTCGGTCGATCCCGACGGGCGCGCCCCGCTGCGGCCGTTTGAGGACGTCGAGCGCCTCGGAGAGGGCTCCAGCCGCATCTTCCACAAGGTGGATGGCGAGCTCGGCGAGGTTTTCGACCGCCTGCGGCGCGAGAAGCTGCTCGACCTCGGCAGCCGCAAGGGCAAGGCGCCCGGCGGCTACCAGGCGACGTACCAGGAACGCCGCCTGCCGTTCATCTTCATGAACGCGGTGGGCACGGAGATCGACGTTCGCACGCTGATTCACGAGGGCGGGCACGCGTTTCATACGTTCGCCGCCCGCCACGAACCGCTGCTGCCCTACCGCCAGGCGCCGATCGAGTTCTGCGAGGTCGCCTCGATGGGCATGGAGATGCTGGCCCTGCCGCACCTCGAGGAGTTCTACGGGCGCGAGACCGGCCGCGCCCGGCGCAGCTTCCTCGAGCGGATCGTGCAGTTCTTCCCGTACATGGCCCGCGTCGACGCCCAGCAGCACTGGGTCTACACGCACGTGAACAGCGGCATCGAGGCGCGGCACGACCACTGGCAGCACCTCACCAGGCGCTTCGCGCCCGAGATCGACTACCGCCGGCTGGAGCCCTACGACCGCTACTCGTGGCACCGCAAGCTGCACTTCTTCGAGGTGCCCTTCTACTACGTGGAGTACGGCATCGCGCAGCTCGGGGCGCTTCAGGTCTGGCTCCGCGCGCGGAAGGACTACCGCGAAGCGGTGGCGTTCTATCGCAACGGGCTGGCGCTAGGCGGCTCGCGCCCGCTGCCGGAGCTGTTCGAAGCGGCGGGCTGCAAGTTCGACTTCTCCGAAGGGACCGTCCGGCCGCTGATCGAGGCGGTGATGGAGGAGATCGAGCGGCTGGGGTAGCGTGCGGCGCTGCGTCAGCGCGGCTCGACGGCCGGGTCGAAGGGCGGCTCGGCCGGAATCGCGTTCCACTTCACCTGGTAGTCTCCCAGCGTGGCGCTGTTGGCCTGATACGTGACCGCTCCGATTGTCCAGAGATCGGAGAGCGTGGCGCCCTGGATTGCCGCAACCGCGCTGGCCGTGGTGTCGTAGGTGCTTACTTCGCCGGCGTCGAGGTGGGTCGTCGTCGTATAGGTGATGTAGGCGCTCGCATCCAGGTCGACGGTGGTGCCGTCCCCGCTGCAACGCAGCCCGCCGTGATCGCTGTCCAGGAACGCGCGCGCGCCGGAGCCGCTGTACACCGCGCGCATGCGGCCGTAATCGCTGTCATAAGTCTGCTCGCCGCTGAAATTCCACGCCACCACGCACTGCGGCTTGTCCCAGTAGGTCTCGCCGAAGGTGGCCCGCGGCGGATCCAGCCAGAAGCTGGTGCGGCCGTTGGTGAGCGCCGCGCGGGCCTGAAGCGTCATCGTAATCTGATATTGCAGCGGCCCGCCGACGTTTGTAATCGTGATCGACGGGCGCCAGCGATAGAGCGTGCGCGGGGCGTCGAAGCGATTCGTCTCGCTGAGCTGCAAGTTGCCGAAGTACGGGTCGGTCACGCCGCTCAGGCGATAGAGCGCGAACAGCCCGTTGCTCTCGCGCTGCAGCGTCACGTCGTGGGCGTTGATGCTCAGCCGCGGGTCGATGCCGACGCTCCATAGATTGGCCCGGTATTCGTTGCGACCGCCGGCATCGACGCCGGGGAGGAACGTCAGCAGGTGCGGCATGATCACCACGTCGCGGAAATCCTGCTGCTGATCGGTGTAGATGAGCTGCCCCAGCGTGTCCGGATCAAACGTCCAGCCGCGCGAATTGAGCTGGCCCCAGGCCATCCGCATGCTGGCGAAGTTGCCCTGCGGCGGCGTGTGCTGCCGCAGCACGTTGGCCCCGCCGGCGACAAGCGGCTCATTGCTGCACGTCGCGAGCTGGAAGAGGTTCAGCAGCGCGCGGCCGGCATAGGCGTAATCGACCTTCTGCGTCCAGCCCAGGAACATCGCCCCGCCGCCGCACTTGTCGAAGAGAAGCTCCTCGTAGGCGCTGAACGCCTCCTGGTCGAATCCACGGCAGGCGTTCAACAGCAGGATCGTGTTGCTCGGAAACACCCCCTGATCATGCTCGCGTATGAAATGCGGCGTGACGGCGTACGTCTGAAGCCGCTTCGTTCGCCGATTCGGATCGCGCAGAGAGGTGTTCCAGGTCATCAAGCGTCCGCAGACGACATCGGCGGCGTTGGCGATCAGGCTTTCCGGCGTCACGACCGTCGTCGTCAGCAGGGCCTGCATCGCGCCCGACCCGCCGCAGGTGTCCGACGGAAACACGACGCCCGTGGTCCAGGTCGGTTTGCGCCACAGGCCGTGGGCCTCGATGATGATCAGGCCGTAGTCGGTGAGGTGCAGGAAGTGCTCGACGGTGAGGTCCTCGGGCGGCTCGACCTCGTAGCCGCGGTCGGAGAGCATCTTCCAGAGCGGCAGCGTGCTGTTGGTGAAGGGCAGCTTGGGGTGAAACGCCTGGATCGCGTTGACCAGCAGGGCCCGGTTGTTCGCGGGCATGCGCCAGTACGTGTCCAGCCCGGTGCCTGCGTAGGTTCCGCCCTTGCGCGGCGCGACCGGCGGGGCGCGCAGGGCCGCGTCGTCGAGCGCCCGCGCGATCAGCGCCTTCTGCTCGTTGATGCCGTCGACCGAGCCCTCGCTGTCGGTCTCGTCGATGATGCTGAAGATCTGCGTCTCGCCGTTGGGAAAATCGGCATAGACCGCGCCGCTGTCCGGGTCCAGCAGCGCGCCGAGCACCTGCGGATCGGCCTGCAACCGCGCCAGCAGCTCGTCGCGCGCTTCCTCGAGCGTCACCCCCTCGCGTAGCAGCTCTTCCGCCGCATCGAGCGCCGCGTTGACGGCGGTTTCATTCTCCGGCGTCGTCGCCAGCGAGTGTGTCACGGTGCTGTCGGTGATGCCGTTGTCATTGCCGTTATCCAGGGGATCAACCGGGCGGCAGTCCGCTCCGACCGCCAGGAGCATGCCCAGCAGGCCCAGCGCGAGCGCGCCGCACGCCAGCCGGGCGAGAATAGTCGTCATGATGCAGCCTCCTGCATATTCGGCGCGGGTCAGTTCCCGAGTGAGATCAGCCAGGCGGTAGACAACTGCATCTGGAGCACCCAGACGCGCTCCTGCCCGACGTTCTGATTCCAGTTGCTGGCCCAGACGATGCGCGAGCCGTCGCGCGAGATCGAGGCCTGCGTCTCTTCCCAGTACGCGCCGGCGGTTCCGTACACCTTGGCCAGGTAGAAGGCGCGCGGCCCGGCCGGATCAAGCCGCACCAGCGTGAGCGTGCGGTCGAGCCAGTTCTGCTCGTCCGCGCCCGGTTCGGTGAAGGTCGATACGACGCAGAAGCCGGCGTGATTGCACGAAATGTGCACGCCGCTCTGCAAACCGATCGGCGACGCGTTGTCGACGTAGAGCCGCACCAGCGGCACGCGCCCGGTGCCTTCGTAGCTGCCGCCGGCCTCCAGGATCGGCTGCGTGCCCAGGTCGAGCGGGATCATGTCGACGTAGTCCGTCTGCGAGTTCTGCATCACGATCACTTCGCGGCCGGTCGTGTCGAGGCCGACGTCGGAGTGCGCGATGCCGTAGTCGAGACGGTGGAAGTCGGTCAGCTCGCGATTCGCCAGGGTCAGACCGGCGAACGGTGCCGCGTTGTCGTAGTCGCCGCCGATCAGCACCCACGTCCCCAGCGTTGACATGCCGACCCAGTCGATGCTCGATTCGCCGGCGCTCAGCTCGCGCAAGCCGATTACCTGGTTCGCCTGGCGGTCCCAGGTGAGCAGGGCGCGGGCGCGGTAGCCGTCCGCGGTGCCCTGCAACAGAAGCGCCCAGTAGCGGAAGCCCTGCGAAGCCTCGCCCTCGTCGCGCATCGTGATGCGGTAGACGTCCGCGTTGGCCGCCAGGAACGGCGCGACGGTCGCATCCGCGGCGAAGTCCTTCACCGCGGTCTCAACGCCGGTGCCGACGTTGAGCGTGACGATCTGAAACTCGCGCAGCCCCCACAGCGTGTCGGGGTCGTTCTCATCCCAGCGCGGCTCCTCCACGCCTACCGTCCGCACGAAGTTGGCGTCGGTGTCGTACGGGATGGTCGTCGTGCGGTAGAGACGCCACTCGCCGTCGGAAAGATGGAGCAACAGAATGAGCGAGCCGTCGGCATTGAACGGATCGTGCCGCGAGTATTCATGCCGCAGTCCGAACGTCTGCACGACGCGCGTCTGGGTGGTTCCGAGCCGCGTGTCGCTGATCGACTCGCCGCCTGCGGGCCGCGCGGTCGAGAGCAGCGGGTAGCGCGGGTTGTCGCCGGAGAGCGGGTCCGGCACTTCGACCAGGTTGTCGGCGGGAGGTCCGAGCGTGTGATCGCCGGTGCTGGCGTTCGTATTGGTGTTGCCGTTGCCGTTCTGCCCGATCGGCTGGCAGCCCCCGAGGCTTGCCGCGAGCAGCCCGAGGACGCCGAGAAACGCACCCGCGCGGCGCGCCGCGAGCTTGGCAGCGCGCAGCCATCGCGTTTTCAGAAGTCGCATGGAGAGTTCTCCGAGGATTGCTGGCGGCGCCGGCCCGCGGGATCGCGGCGGGCGGGAGTGAACCGGACGTAAATCGGCAGGGCTGAGGCAAACCGCCAAGGAGTCGCAGGGGACTGCGGGAAAGTCGGGCCAGTGTTTCAGCCAGCGGTTTGCACCGCCGAAACGGCCCGGGCAGGCCAGCGCCGCAACCCGCCCGCGACGCGAGATGTTTTCACAACCGCGCACGCGTCACGCCGGACAAGGCTGATGCCATCGTAAGCGTTCGCGGTGCACCGCACCATAACAACGCGCGATGGTGGCACGCTGCCAAGTCGCGCGCAAGCCTTGCGTAGGCAATGGCTTGTGTCCAAGTCTGCAAGCGGCCGAAAGTATCTGTCAAACAGTGGAATCTGCGACGTTTCTGCGCATTCAACCCACCCCGGCGGCCTCCAGAGCGGTTTTCAGCCGAATTCCGCACCCGCGTGAGAATATCTTGACAGACTACTATGACCATAGTAGTCTTCCGATACATCTAGTATCGCTGCCGCCGATTCGGTTGGCGACGGCAATGGGACCGATCGAGCACCCGCGGGGCGGCTCGGCGGCTTGCGACGACTACGGGAGCGCGAAGTCCACCCGCGGCGCTTCCAGGCAGTGAGCGTTCACAGGCCGTAAACGGCCACAAGAAGTAAGTCGCTGGAAACTCAGAAGCTGAGAACCGCAACCATGGCTGCCTCGCTGCCCAACATCACCGCCGCCGAGCTGCGCATCCTCAAGGTGCTCTGGCGGCTCAAGCCCGCGACCGTTCGCGACGTGCGCGAGGCACTCGAAGCGGAGACGCCCGACGACCCGCCCGCGTACACAACCGTCATGACGCTGATGAACCAGCTCGCCGGCAAAGGCGTGCTGGACGTCGACAAGGATCGCCAACCCTTTGTCTATCAGCCGGTCGTCCGGCGCGACCAGGTGCTGGCGGATCGTCTGCGGCAGTTCGTGCGGACGGTGTTCGACGGCCAAGCCGAGGAGCTCGTCCTGCGGTTGGTCGACGAGTGCGAGCTTTCCGCCGAGGACATCCGCCGAATTGAAGCCAAGATCGAGGCGCGCGAGCGTCAGGAGCCTGGCGGCGGCGGCGAAATGGCTGAAGACAGCGACGCCGCCCAGCCCGCAGCGCGGCGCGGCGCGGCGGAAGGCGGACCAAACCGAGCGGGGTCGCAGGGCGGCCAGTGCTCGCGGAGGCGTTCGCGCCGGGAGGGTCGGCGATGATGTCGCTGCTCGATGCCTGGACCGCACCGCTGGTGACGGGCTCGTCCGGTGGCGCGGCGTATGTGCAGGCGGCCTTTTCCGCGGTGCTCGTTCTGCTTGGCCGGGCTCTGGCCCCCGCGGGCGAGCTGGTGATGGTCTGGCTGCACAGCGGGCTGCTGTTCGGCACGCTGACGGCGATTGCGACGGCCCTGGTCCTCGTTCCGCTTCGCCGGCGTATTCACCCCTCGATCCTCGCGCTGTTCTGGCTGGTTGTGCTGGTGAAGTTCGTCGTGCCGGTCGGCCCGGCCTGGTCGGGCTCGCTTGCGACGCTAACCTCGGCGTGGCTGCCGGCGAGCGCCGCCGCACCGTGCGCCGCGGCTGAGCCGTCCGTCGATTCCGCTGCGAAGCGCGTCACGCTGACGTGGATCACTTGCGAGGAGTGCCCGACCGGCGCCGCGTCCGGCCTTGCGCCTGAGCCGCGCGCGACGGCGCCTTCTGGCGCGTCCGTGATGCCGGCGCTTTCGCAGCTTGCTCCGGCGCTGGCGACGATCTACCTGCTGGCGGTCGGCGCGGTGTTCGTGCGGCGGGTGCGCGCGTACCGGGACGTACTCCGCGCTACGCGGCGACTGCCGGCGGCCGATGCCGCGCTGCGCGCTGACGTGGAACGTGCCTGCCGGCGCTTCGGCACGCGCGTGGTGCGCGACGTTCGCGTTTCTGAAGCAGCGCCGGCACCGTACATCATTGGCCTCCTGCGGCCGACGCTGGTGCTTTCGCGCCGGCAGTTGTCGGACGCGGACGCACGCGAGGCCGTGATCCTGCACGAGTTGGCTCACATGCGTCGCGGCGATCCGTGGGTGCGTTGCCTGCAATGGATCGTCGGGACACTGCTGTTCTTCTGGCCGGTTGTGGCCTGGGTGAACCGCCGCATCGACCTGGCCCGCGAGACGGCCTGTGACGAATGGGCCCTTCGTCACGGACGGATTTCGCCGGCGCAGTACGCGCGCTGTCTCTTGGACGCGGCGCGTCCGGTTCGAGGCGGCTGGTTCGCACATCGCCCGGCCGCGATGGCAATCGACAAGGCCCACGTTGAGAGGAGAATCGAGATGGTGCTGAGCATGGGTGCCCGCCGACGCGCGGGACGGTTGACGTACGTGCTGCCCGCGGCGTGCCTGCTGGGCTGGTCGGGCTTCGTGCTGACGGGCGCGAATGCGGCCCTGCCGGCCAGGGAGCTGCAACCGAAGGCCCCGCCGGCGGACGGCCAGCCGACCACCGTGGTGGTTCACGCGACGGCCACGGACACCTCGCAGGCGGAGTGCCAGATGCACATCCAGTGCGAAGCCGCGGGCGGGCCGCAGGACGTGCTCTGGCAGTCGGACATGCCGCCGATGTTCATGCTCCACCGCCTGCCGGCGGATGCCATCGTGCTGTTCCAATCCGATGGCGACGGGCAGAACGAGAATCAGGAGATTTTCGTCGCAGCGCGGCACGGCGACGGCGCCGACCCGACGCTGGACGAGTTCTTCGCGGCACATCCGACGGCGGACGCGAACGGCGACGGCGCGGTGACACGCACCGAGCGCGACGCCTATCTGGTGGCGCTGGCGATGAGCGATTCCGCCGCGGTGCTAGGGCAGTATCCCAAGGCCGACCGCAACGGCGACGGCAAGCTGGATGCGGTCGAGGCGTCGCTGCTGGTGCTCGCGCCGATGCTGGTCGATCGGCCCGCGTTGACGCCGGGGTGCGACGCGCTGGGAGCCCTGACGCACTGCATCCAGGTGACGCCGCAGGAGGGGGCCGGTCCGGACGGAGAGAAGCGGATCGTCGTGCGGGTCAATCCGAGCGCGGAGGCGCTCGCCGACGGCGCTGGCTGCTGCGCGAAGGCCGGCGCGGAAAAGGTCGTGGTGCGGCACTCCGGCGACATGGAGTGCGCCGGTGTGGCGCGCGCGGTCGTGAGGACCGCGAACGGGAAGGCGGCGGACGCCGGCGAGCACCAGGTCATCGTGCTTCGTCCGCAGGAGGGTTCGGGCGAAGAGAAGGTCGTCACACTACCCGACGGCAAGCAGCTCCGCATCACGGGCATCCAGAAGGGCGCCGACGGCACGGTGACGGGAGACGTGGACGACGTGATGATCAGAATGCGGCAGGCGGACGGCGGCGAGTTGCCCGCCGACGGGTTGCGGATGATCAACGTGAAGCTGCCGGCACCGGCGACCGAATGGCTGCTGAGCAGCATCGACGCGACGCCGACCGCACGCGAGGTGGCCGGCTACGTCCCGGTGATTGAAGGCGCGCCGCTGACGATCTTCCTGCAAATGAACCCCAAGGCGGACGCCAACGGCGACGGCGTGTTGACGATGGCGGAGCGCGACGCGTTCATCGAGGCGCACATGACCGCGGCCCGCGCCAAGGTGCTCGCGCATCATCCAGACGCGGACGCCAACGGCGACGGCCTGCTGAGCAACGAGGAGATGAAGGCGTTTTTCCAGAGCATGACCGACGCTCACAAGGCCGCCGCCGGCGCGAAGACGATGCGCGTGCGGGTGGCGAAGCCGGACGGCGGCGCCTCGGACGGTGCGCTCGAAGTCGAGGTGCTTGAAGACGACGAATAGCGCCGGCCGCCGCTGAGCTTGCCCATGCGCGCCGCCCCGCTGGAGCGGCGAACACAGCGAGACGCCCCGTTGATTCCCTCGGAGTCGGCGGGGCGTCGCCGCGCGCCCGGGGGCATCGGCGTTCAGCGGTGCCCGGCTTTCCCTCAGCGACGCCGGGGGGAGGGCGCGACTTTCGACCGGGAGGCGGCTCGGATTGTGTTGCCCGGGCAAGCTGCGACGATATACTGACTAGGTTATGGGCGGGTTGTCGTCGCGCTGCGGGCCATTTCCGGCGTTTCCGGGCCGCGCGGCGGTTTCGCGTCCGATCGTGATGTCATTATTCGTCGTTCATCAAGTCTCGCGCCGGAAGGAACAAATGATGCGCTCCAAGCGGTGGTCGCCACGTCGGGGCCGGGGTTTCACGCTGATCGAACTACTGGTCGTGGTGGCGATCATCGCGCTGCTGATCAGCATTCTGCTGCCCGCGCTCCAGCAGGCCCGCAAGATTTCGCGGCAGCTTGTCGACAAGTCCAACGTCCGATCGAACGTCCAGGCCGGCTATCTCTACGCGGAGCAGGAATCAGGCTTCATGCCGCGCGGCATTCTCTACGTGGATGACCGGTTCGCGGCGATGGGCCTGCCCGAGGGCGGCACCCCGGGAACGAAGCTGCTGAAGTACCTCGGCTATCAGGGGCACGTCCCGCCCTGGCCGGCGGGCGGAGCGCCGCAGCCGGAACTCATTCCGATCTTCGAGAGCGTGCCGTACTACCAGTGTCCAGATTTCCCCGACGAGCGGCAGGCACTCGACTTCGTCTGGAACGCAATGGGCATCCCGTATACCCAGGGCGCGATCGACATGGATCAGGGCGACTTGCAGTGGGACGCTGACGGCGGCTTCCAGGGCACCGGCGGTCCCGGCGACGGATACACCTCGCTTTCCAAGCTCGAGGAGATTGCCAACGTCTCCAGCCCGGCCGGCCTGACCTATCTCACCGAGGGGCACAAGTCCCTGACCGAGGGCGGTAACAAGGACCAGTTCCGCTTCCACCACGTCTTTCTGACGTCGCAGATTCCGCTCGGAGGACTTCCGCGGATCGCGAATGACGCCCGGCATCCGGGCGGCCTGAACGTCGGCTTCTTCGACGGGCACGCCGACACACTCGCGCTGAAATCCCTGGACCCGGGCTATCCGAATTCGCTCGGTCTGCGGCTCAAGTACTTCACTGTCGTCCCGCCGGGCTACGAGTAGGGCCCGGATCACGTCGTGTGTGGCAGATTGTTCGGGCAGAAACGCCCCGAGGAGAGGACCCGACCATGCGGAAGCAACGGTGCGCGCGGCGCGGCTCCCGAGACGGTTTCACGCTGATTGAGCTGTTGGTTGTTGTGGCGATCATCGCGCTGCTGATCAGCATTCTGCTGCCGGCGCTGCAACAGGCGCGCGCCATCTCGCGCCAACTGGTCGACAAGAGCAATCTCCGGGCGCACGGCCAGGCCGCCTATCTCTACGCCGAGGACAACAGCGGGTTGCTGCCGCGCGGAATTCTCGGCTGGGGAAGCACCGAGTACGGCATCTACGCGACAGCGCTGCTCCAGTACCTGGGCTACACCGGCCATCAGCCGCACTGGGCCAGCAGCACTTCGCAGCCCTGGCTGGTGCCGATCTTCCTGAGCGTGCCGTTTTATCAGTGCCCCGACTTTCCGGATGACCGCCAGGCGCTGGATTTCGTGGCGAATGCCTCGGCGATCCCCTACACCGAAGGCGCGATCGACTACGACACCGATGTCGAGTGGAACGAGGATGCGTACTTCCGCGGCGAAAGCGGGGAGTTGACCGGCTACACCTCGCTGTCCAAGCTGGAGGAGATCTCGAACGTCGCCAGCCCCTCCACGCTCATCTATGTCACCGAAACGCACCGGGGCATGACAGAGAACGGCAACAAGGAAAACTTCCGCTTCCACCACTTCTTCCTGACGTCGATGCTGCCCTTCGGCGGGCATCCGCGCATCGCCAGCGATCAGCGCCATCCGGGCGGACTGAACGCGGTGTTCTTTGACAGCCACGCCGAGACCCTGCCCCTGAAGGTGATGGACGTCGGCTATCCGAATTCGCTCGGGCTGCGGCTGAAATACATCACGGTCGTGCCGCCGGGATACGAATAGCGCGCCGCCGCGGCAAGGCCGCATCACAGGCTTTTCGGGCGCGCGAGGAGCCAGGGCATCATGAACGCGACACGGGCGCGACGATCGCTTCGGGCGCGCGGCTTCACGCTGATCGAACTGCTGGTGGTGGTGGCGATCATCGCGCTGCTGATCAGCATCCTGTTGCCCGCCTTGCAACAGGCGCGGCGGATCGCGCGGCAACTGGTCGACAAGACCAACGTCCGCTCCCAGGTTCAGTCCGCCTACCTGTACTCGGAAGCCAACCAGGGCTGGGTGGCGCGCGGCATCCTGTACTTCGGAACCGCGATTCCGGAGGGCGGCACCTTCGCGACCTCGATCCTGCGCGAGATCGGCTACTCCGGGCACATCCCGCTCTGGGACCCCGCGGCGCAGCCGGAGCTGATCCCGATCTTCAACAGCGTTCCACAGTTTCAGTGCCCGGACTTCCCCGACGACCGACAGGCCCTGGACTTCGTCGCCAGCGCGTACACTCTGCCCTATTCCCAGGAGTCGATCGATTTCGACTCCGGCCAGCTCGAATACCAGGAGGGGGCCGCGTTCGAAGGCGAGCGCAGCGACAACGCCGCCGCGATCTACGTCTGGGCCAGCAAGCTCGACGAGATTTCCAACGTCGTCAGCCCGGCCGCGACCGTCTATATCAGCGAGGCTCACAAGTCGCTGACCGAAGGCGGCAACAAGGACAACTTCCGCTATCACCACACGTTCCTGACGTCCCAGCAGCCGTTCGGCGGACATCCGCGCGTCGCCAACGACCAGCGGCACCCCGGCGGGCTGAACTGCGGCTTCTTCGACGGGCACGCCGACACGATTCAGCTCAAAACGCTCGACGTGGGATACCCCAACTCGCTGGGGCTGAGGCTGAAATACTGGACGGTCGTTCCGCCCGGCTTCGAGTAGCCGCTCGGCCGGGCCCGGACGCGAAACCGTGCTCTCATAGGCCGAATTCGTCGGCGACGCTCGCGCACTCCACCGCCGCGCCGCAATCGGCCGATCGGCGAATCGCCTCCAGCACGCAGACCGTCTGCAATCCCTCTTCCAGCTCCGGCGCGTTGGGCTCGCCCGTCCGAATCGCGCGCGCGAACGTGTCGGCGTAGTTGGCGAACTCGCCGTAGTGCATGCCTTTCAGCTCGTGGCGGAAGTAGTAGCCCGTCAGCGCGTGATGAAAGTCCTCGCAGACCTCGCTGCCGTCCGGCGCAGTGCAGCGGTGCTCAAGTTCCGGGTACTTCGCCAGGCTCGTACCCTGCTCGCCCATCAGCAAACACTCGATCATCGAGCGCGCCGTCGAGAGCTCGGTGATGCCGTAGTTGCCCAGCACCCGCGCCACCCGGCCGTCGACCGACTCCAAGTTCACCACGTACGCATCGAACCCGCGCGTGCCGTACCGCCGCGCCAGCGCGGTCCGCGAGCCGAACGCGTGCACACGGCGGATCGGCCCGAGATACCAGCGAACCAGGTCGACCGGATGTGACAGGCCCAGGAACGCCCAGTCGGTCTCGCTCAGCGACCACGGACTCTTGTCATAGAACCAGTCCATGCGGTGGATGTAGTGTGCGTCGACCAGCTCGATGCGCCCCAGCGCGCCGCTCTCCATCGAGGCGCGCTGGCGGCGAAACGACTCGAAGAAGCGCGTGCTCTGTCCGACTTGCAGCCGCCGGCCGGTCGATCGTTGCAGATCGAGCAGGGCCCGCCCCTGGCGCGGGTCGTTCACGAGCGGCTTCGTGCAGAGAACGTGCTTGCCAGCCCGAAACGCCGCGGCGATCTGGTCGGAATGAAGCGCGTCGGGGGTGTAGATCGCGACGATGTGAACGTCCGCCCGCGCCAGAAGCGCTTCGTAGTCGCGCGTCAGGAAGAGATCGGCCTGGACCAGCCGAGCCGCGGACAGCTTCTCATCGCTCAGGTCGCAGCCGGCAACGGCTCGGCAATGGCCGGTGTGCTGGAGCGCGACCAGCAGGGTGTGCCCTTCGTGCAGCCCGACAATGCCGACGCCCAGACGCTCCGAAGGGGGTACGGAGCCGAGATCGGGCTTCTGTCCGACGACCGGTCGCCCGGTAGGCAGCTTCTGCACGACGATCTCCGCTTGCGGGCGTGCGACGGCGAGATGAAGTTCTTGGGGTCGGCCCCGGCCCGCGATAGCTGCCCAGCCTCCCAGGTAGCGCGGGTATTCTGCCCGCGATTTCCACCCATGGTTCCGTCGCCGATTGTATCGCCTCGCGTTTGGACTCGTACGCCCGCTCGCATGGCTGCGCCGCAGAAGGCGAAGGCATGTGCCCCACGACGGAAGCGTGTGACGCGCCACATCCCCCGGTTGAAAACCGGCGCCCGAGCTTCATAGGTGGAAAACCCGGGCCACCCGAGTCCACCGGTTGGAAAACCCGGGCCACAGTTGAGCGGGCCACGCGCCAGCTATGTCGCTTTCCGCTGGCGGCGCGCGTCCGGCTCGATTACAAACGCGGCCCCGAACTTGGGATTCAGCCAAGCCGACTCCGCCGAGCGGATCGGCGGATCGGATGAGGCGGAGTGGACGCAGCGCGAGCGGAGCGGGCCTCATGGAAATCGTGAACACGCGCAGCCTGCAAGGCAAGCTGCCGCCGACGCTGCAATGGATCGGCGGCGCGGACGGCGCTCTGCATCTGCTCGATCAGACCGTCTTGCCGCGTACCGTGCAGGTTCGCGTGTGCAACACCGCCGAGGACGTCTTCGACGCCATTCGCGTGCTGTGCGTGCGCGGCGCGCCCGCAATCGGCGTATCCGGCGCCTTCGGGCTGTGTCTGGGAACGCGACCCCATCGGGCGGCGCCGGACGCGGCGTTCCTGGCGAAGGTGCGCGAGGTGGGCGCGTATCTGGACTCGGCCCGGCCGACTGCGGTGAATCTCTCGTGGGCGATCCGGCGCGTGACGCGGGGCGCGGAAAAGACCGCCGGCGGACCGGCGGCGCGCTGGAGCGCGATGCTGGAAGAATCGCAGCGCCTGGCCTGGGAGGACGCGGACGCGTGCCGGCGGATCGGCGAGCACGGGGCCCGGCTGATCGCGGAGGGCGCGGGCGTGCTGACGCACTGCAACGCCGGCTCGCTGGCGACCGTGGCGTACGGCACCGCGCTGTCGCCGATGTACATCGCCCACGAGCAGGGGCGGAAGTTCCGCGTCTTCGCTGACGAGACCCGCCCGCTGCTGCAAGGGGCGCGCCTGACCGCGTTCGAGCTGGCGACGGCGGGAATCGACGTGACCGTCCTCTGCGACGGCGCGTCCGCCAGCCTGATGAGCAGCGGGCAGGTCCAGCTTGTGATCGTCGGAGCCGACCGGATCGCGGCCAACGGCGACACCGCGAACAAGATCGGCACCTACGCCGCGGCGCTGGCGGCTCATCGTCACCGCGTGCCGTTCTATGTCGCCGCTCCGCTGAGCACGATCGACCTTGCCACGTCGAATGGAGCGGCTATTCCGATCGAGCAGCGCGCCGAAGCCGAGGTCCGATCGGCATTTGGGCCGGAGTTCGTCGCGCCGGGAGCGCGCTGCTATAACCCGGCCTTTGACGTGACGCCGGCCGACCTGATCACCGGCATCATTACCGAGCGCGGGATCATCCGGCCGGTGAAGGAAGCGGAAGTTCGGCGGATTTTCGCCTCCTGAGCCTGGGGCCGGGCGCCGGGCAGGCACGCCGATCGCGCTTGCCGGGGCACTTGGTTTGCGCGTATAGTTCGGCCCGGAGAACCTGCCGAAGGGAGATGCGGTTTCATGAAACGAGGGACGGCTCGAATCATTGCGGCCGGTGCGGTGCTCATCGGCGGAGTTCTGCTTCAGAATCCGGGCTGCGCCAGTTACGGGCTCCAGCTCGCCACGAGTGCGTTTGATTTCTGCTCGGTCTTGAATTGCGAGGCGGGCACGTACTTCTCGCTGTGCGACCCGTTCGTCTTGCTCTGGGATTGCCCGACCGCGCCTTGACGGCCCGGCAGGAGATGCTGATGTCACGCTTCCGCCATCGATTGCTCCGCGGTCTCGCGGCCCTGACCGCCGGGGGTACCAGCTTCGTCTGGATCAACGGCTGCTCGCCCCAGGGCCTGACCAACATCTTGAGCAACTTCAACCCCTGCACGACGATCATTGCGTGCGACGCGACGCAGTTCGAGTTCCTCACCAGCGGCTACGAGGGGCCCGGCGTGAACGTCGAGATCGACCCCTTCTGCACTTACCCGCCGTATTGCACCGCCGCGGAAGACCCGATCTTCGGCGGGCTGGCCGGTCCCTGAAGCTCCAAGGGCTGAGTTCGCGAGCTGATCCAGACCGCCGCGCAGCGCCGACCGCAGGTCGGCAGGTTCTGCGCGGCGGTTTGATGTTTGAGGACCGTCTGGAGCCCGGCGGACCGTCTCAATGGCCGATGCGCGATTTGGCACGCCGACTGCTGTTCCGCGCGTAGAATGCTGTCGGGCAGGAGGCTCGGCACGCCGCGGGTGCGCCCGCGGCGGCGCGGAAACCGCGCCAGCGCGCGGCCTGCGCCCCCAAGCGCCTGTGCACAGGGACACGGAATGTCTGCAACGCACAGCGGCTGGCATCGAGCGCTGACCTGGGCGACCGCGCTGCTCGTACTGCGGCCGGCCTTCGCGCAGAACCCGGCCGATCTCAACGAGCTGCGCTCGTCGGCCACGCTGCCCGTCAGCAACGAATCGATCCTCCTCTCGAGCCGTGCAGTCGACGCGATCGAGTCCGGCGACTACCGGCTGGCCATTCAACTGATCGAGCAAATCTACGGGCAGCAGGACGGCCTGATACCGCTGCCGGCATCGGCAACCTTCTACCCGGCCTGGCGCCAAGCGGAGCGGCTTCTACACCAGCTTCCCCCCGCCGGAACGCGCATGGCGCAGCAACTCTCCGACGCAGGCGTGGCCGCGGCCTTCGAGGACGCGCGCCGCTCGGGCAACGTCGAAGCGCTGCGCGAGCTGTTCTGGCGCCGGCCGCTCAGTGCCCATCGCGGCGACATCGCGCTGGAGCTGGCCGCGTGGTACCTGGACCGGGGGCAGTTCGCCGGCGCAACCGAGGTGCTGCGCGAGATGACGCCGAGCGACCCGACGACGCGCGCCTCGGTCGAGGCGATGCGGGCCGTGGCGCTGGCCGAAAGCGGCGCGCCGGACGAAGCCCGCCGCGCGGGCGAGCGCCTCCTCGCGGACGTCAACGACGCCGACCGCCAGCGGTTCCAACCCCTGGTGACCTGGCTGGCCGGCCGCAGCGCCGCGGGCGGGCCGGCGGTAGCCTCGGAGTTCGAGCCCGTGCTCGCCGCGCCGGCGAACTGGAGCACCACGCTGGCGGGTCCCAACGCGCCCGCGGTGGAGCAGGATTCCTCCGAGCTGCTGGACGCGCTCGATGCCTTGCACCGACTGCCCGTGCTCGAACCCGCGATCGGCGAGGGCGTGCTGCTGGTTCGCTTGCGCGGAACGCTCTGGGCTTTTGACACGCTCACGCTGTCCGTGCTCTGGCGGACCGGAGAGATTGGAGCCGGAGCGATCGATCCTCAACTGCTGGTGCAGTCCGCAGCCGAGATGGGAATGGGCGGCCGGCGATGGTCACCGCAAACCCGCATGATGCTCACGCATCGGCTCGCACATGCGGCGACGATCGGCCGCGGCGCCGTCTATACGGTCGAGCAGGTGGGAGCAGGCGTCAGCGACGCTTTCGGCGGCGCGCGCGGCAGAACGGTGGCGTTCGGCGGGGCGCACGGCGTGCTGGTGGCCCGCGAGTTGCGAAGCGGGCGCATCCTGTGGCGCAGCGACGACGAGCCGGCCCAGCCGCTGGCGCAGGTGTCATTTCAGGACCGGCCGCTACTGCTGGACGACCGGCTGCTGGCGCCGTTCGAACGGCAGGGGGAGCTGATTCTGGCGGCGCTGCATCCGGACAGCGGACGGCTGCTCCAGGAGGTGCGCGTCGCCAGCCCACCGACCCACTTCGGCGCCGGTGGGCGCTGCGTGCTTCAAGCGGACGAGACCACCGTCTACCTCTGCACCGGAAACGGCGCCGTCGCCGCATTCGAGCGGCCTTCGCTGAACTGGAAGTGGGCCACGCTCTATCAGAGCACGGTCGCGGAGCGAAACAGCCGCTTCTGGTGGCAGCCCGCTGCCGACCCGCTCGAATGGGCCCCGGAAGCCCCGCTGCTGGCAGGGGACCTGTTGATCGTCGCGCCGGTCGACTCGGCCGCTTCCGAGGTGATCGCGTTCGATCGCTATGACGGCGCGAAGCGCTGGAGCCTGCCGCGCCGCGACATCACTTTCCTGGTCGGAACCGTCGCGGACGGCCTGATCGTCGGCAGCCACCGGCTCATCTGTCTCGACCTGCATCAGCCGAGTGCCGCGCCGCGCTGGCGCAGCGTTCCGCTCGAGATCGTCGGTCGGCCCCAGGTCGACGGACAGCGCGTGTATGTGCCGACCCGTCGCGGCATCGTCGTGGTCGACGGGCGCACGGGCAAACTGCTGCGCGAGCAGAACTCAGCGGCAATCCTCGACGCGCCGGCGACTTCGCTGGGTGGTCACGTGCCGGCGGAGAGCGAGGCGTGCAGCCTGGCCATGGGCGATGCGGCGATCTACCGCGTGACGCCGACGCGAGTTGCGAAGTACCCCGACGTCAACGCCCTGCGCCGACAAGTCGCGGCGCTGCGCGCGCGCGACCCGGCGGATGGTCGGCTGGAATTGCTGGGCGCCCGAATCGCCGCGCTGGCGGGCAATCTCGACGATGCGATTCGCGAGCTTGAGTTGCACGCCGGCGACGCGGCGGCGCCGAACGCGGAGCAGACTCAGCTTCTCGGCGAGCTCTACCTGGCGATGGCGCGCTCGGCAAACGCGACCGAGCAGCGGCTGAAATACTTGCGCAAGGCCCTGGTGCTGGGCGAGCGGGGCGGCGATCCGCAGACCGTCGCGCTGCTCCTTGGCGACGAGCTCGCGAGCGGCGGACGACCTCAGGAGGCGCTCGACGTCTTCCGCACGGTGCTGCTGGATCGCGGGACCGCCGGCCAGTTTGAACACCGCTCGTCGAGCTATCGCGTGGCATTCTGGCTGGCCGCCGTCACACGCATGCGCGAATGCGTCCTGCGGCTGGGTGCCGCACAAGCCCGCCCGGCGATCGGCGACCTGGTTCGCGAGGCGCAAGGCGGACCGGATGCTGCCCAGGCGCTCTTCCGGCTGCGGATGGCCGTGCCGGACGGCGGCCTTCGGGCGCTCGTCAACCGTGCGCTGGCCGAGCAACGCCTGCCGCCGGAGCTGGCCATCGGCGTTTTCGACGAGTTGCGTTTGCAGCCGAAGCTGGAAGCGGAAAGTTCGGCGCTGCGGCTGGGGCGCTGGGAAACTCACCTTTCCCTCGGGCTTTTGGAGGAGGCGGCACGCGACCAGGCCGAGTGGGAAGCCAGCCAGCGCGGGGCGGATTCGACCGACCCGGAGGTCGTGCGGCGCGTTCAACTGCTGGAGAACTCGCAGCGCAAGCTGCGCGACCTGGCCGGCGTGAGACTCGGCGTTCCGTTCTACCGGCAGTGGAAAATGCCCGGGGCGGAGCTGCTGTTTGACCCGCGCGAACCGCTCGCTGCGACGCGACAGTGGCTGGCGATCCGGAATCTCGACAGCCGGGCGCTGCAACTGATCGACAGCGTCTCGAATCAGCAGCCTTGGCGCGATCACGTCGACGCGCTGACCTCGGACTTCAGCGGCGACGAGGCGGACGCGTCGGCGCGGCGCGACGCGCTGGCGGGGCGGCGCCCGGGCGAAGGCGAAATCTCGCGGCCGTATTGGCCCGTGGCGATCCACCAGTTCCTTGCCGCCGTCCCGGTCGAGAAAGGCCTGATCTGCATCGGTCTGGGTCCAGAGCGCTATGCCGGGCAGCGCCTTTGGGAGCTGACCGTGCCGGACTGGAACGAGATTCCGCGCCGCTTCGCTTCACTGGCCGTCGCTACCGCCGAGGGCGTGCTGCTTTGCCCGCGTTCCGATCGGATCGCGCTGGCCGAGTGGTCCGACGGGCGCATCGCGTGGGAGCGCGACTGGCCCGGGGCCGAAATTCGCGGACTCGATGCCAGCGGCGACGCGCTCGCGGTCTGGACCGACAACGGCTCGGTCTGGCAATGCCGCCTTTCCGACGGCGACGGGCTGCGGCGCATCGAGCTCGATAGCGCCAACGTCAGCGGCCTGCACTATTCCGGTTCCACCCTGATCATCTGGGGCGGCGATTTCGTCTGCGGCGTGTCGCGGAGCGATGGGCGGGTGCTCTGGCGGCGAGTCGTGCCCGGTGTGGGCGGAATCACCCCCGTGACCGGGCGGGACTGGCTCTTGCTGCGTCCGCTCGGACAACTCGACTGGGATCTGCTGGATTCGAACGATGGAGAATCCGTCTTCGGATCGTCGCTCGGCGATCTCGGCAACGTGCGGCAAGCGGCGGCGAACGGCGAGCAGTTGCTGTTGGCGTCGAATGTGGACGAGGAGCCAGAGACCGGCGAGACGCGCGCCATCGGGCTGTACGCGATCTCGCTCGCGGACGCGCGCCGACGCTGGGAGCAGCGCATCTTGACGCGGGTGGACGTCAACCTCACCCAATTGCTGGGAATGGACGACTACATCCCGCTGCTGCGCGCGGAGCGGGCGCCCGACGCGCCGACGGGCCAGGAGCCGACGCTCGTACTGGTGAGCAAAGCGGACGGATCGGTTCAGAATGAGGTTTCGCTGGCGGACGAGTATCGCGCCCACAGCAGCGCAAGCTGCGACCTGCAGGTGCTCGCCACGCCGTCGCGCATCCTCGTGCAGATTGCGGGAAACCTGCTGGCCTTCGGCAACTCGGAAGGGCCGCCAGCGGCGGACGGTCGATAGGATAGACGGATGCATAACCACCGGGCGGACAATCCGCGTTTGGACGGGCGCCGGCGGCGGGGACTTGCGCTGACCGTGCTCGCCGCCTGGTGGCTGTCAGCGGGCGCGTTCGCCCAGTCGCCGCCCGCAGCCGCCGCCGATGCGCCGGCGGTTCATCTGCCGGCGGAGATCACCCCGGCGACGCGCGCCGCGATCGAGCGCGGCATCGACTTTCTGGTGACGAATCAGAACCGCGACGGAAGCTGGCGCACGCGCGGTGCGACCGGCGGATATCCGGTGGCGATGACGTCGCTGGCCGGCCTGGCGCTGCTGGCCAGCGGAAGCACGCCCGCGCAGGGCCCGCACGCGCCCCAGGTCAGCAGCGCCCTGACCTACGTGCTCAAGAGCGCCCGGCGCGACGGGCTGATCGCGCAGTTGGAGGAGGAAAGCCACTGCATGCACGGCCACGGCTTCGCGCTGCTGTTCCTGGCCGAGTGCTACGGGATGGAGGAAGACCCGCAGCGCCAGGCGCAGATTCGCGCGGTGTTGCAGCGCGGCATCGAGCTGACGGCCCGCAGCCAAAGCCCCGCCGGCGGCTGGCTGTACACGCCCGACTCGCGGGGCGACGAAGGTTCGGTGACGGTCACACAGGTGCAGGGCATGCGCGCGGCGCGCAACGTGGGAATCGCGGTTCCGAAACGCGTGATCGACTCGGCGATGAAGTACCTGGAGCGCTCGACCAACCCGGATGGAGGTATTCGCTACCAGATCACGGACAGCGGGCCGAGCCGGCCGGCGATTTCGGCGGCGGCGGTGGCGTGCTACTTCAACGCCGGCCGCTACGACGACCCGCAGGCCCTGCGGACACTCCGTTACGTCGAATGCGAGCTGGCCCCGGAGCGGGCCGACGCGTCGGGCTACTTCGGCCACTACTATTACGCCCATCTGTACATGGCCCAGGTGATGTACCTGCTGGGCGACCAAAAGTGGCAGGCCTATTTTCCGTCGATCCGCCAGGCGCTGCTCGAAAAGCAGGACGCGGACGGAAGCTGGGACGGCGACCACGTCGGCCCGACCTACGGCACGGCGGTGGCGCTGCTGATCCTGCAACTGCCCCATAAAAACCTACCTATCATGCAGCGCTGAGGCGCGGCGGGAGAGATTCATGAGCGCGCAGCCGCAGTCGAACGAGCCGATCGTGCACGAGCTGGAGCAGGACGACGTGCGGGACGTGCAGCGTCTGCACGAATCCTATCTCGTGCTGCGGCGCGAGCTCGAAAAGGTCATCGTCGGACAGAGCGAGGTCATCGAGCAGTTGCTGATCGCGCTCTTCTCGCGCGGCCACGTCATCCTCGAGGGCGTTCCGGGCCTGGCCAAAACCCTGATGATCAGCAGCCTGGCGCAATGCCTGGGGCTCAAGTTCAACCGCATCCAGTTCATGCCCGACCTGATGCCCGCGGACATCACCGGAACCGAAGTGATTCAGGAAGATCGCCGCACCGGCTCGCGCTCATTCCGCTTCCTCGCCGGCCCGATCTTCGCGAACGTCCTGCTGGCCGACGAGATCAACCGCACCCCGCCCAAGACCCAGGCCGCGCTGCTGGAAGCGATGCAGGAAGGCCACGTCACCGTCGGCGGCGTCCGCAACCCGCTCGACCCGCCCTTCTTCGTGCTCGCGACGCAGAACCCCATCGAGCAGGAAGGGACCTATCCGCTGCCCGAGGCGCAGCAGGACCGCTTCATGTTCAAGGTGTTCGTCGACTATCCCGGCTACGACGAGGAGTACCAGATCGCCGAGCGAACCACGCGCACCGCGGGCGCGCAGCCGGCCGAAGTGTTGCAGCGCGACGAGATTCTGCGTTTGCAAGCCCTGGTGCGCCGTATCCCCGCCGCACCTTCGGCGATGCACCACGCGCTCGAACTGGTGCGGCTGACCCGGCCGGCGGCAACGCTCTCGCGCAGCCGAAGCGAAGCCGGCTCGCAACGCGGCGCCTACGGGCGGCACGGCGGCGCGCTGGAGCTGATCGACCGCTTCGTGACCTTCGGCGCCGGCCCGCGGGCAGTGCAGTTCCTGGTTCTGGGAGCCAAGGCCCGGGCCGCGATTCACGGCCGGCTGACCGTCTCGGAGCAGGATGTGCGGGCCCTGGCCCACGCGGTGCTGCGCCACCGCATCATCACCAACTACGCCGCCGAGGCGGAAGGATACGATCCCGACCGGGTGATCGAGTACGTGCTGGAGGCGCTGCCGGCGGGGGCGATGGGTGAGCATGGCGATGCCGCACTCGAAAAAGTACTTGGACGCTGAGCTGATCTCGCGGCTGCGCGGGCTGGGACTGCGCGCCAGGGGCGTGGTGGCGGGCTCGGTCTCCGGGCTGCACCGCAGCGCCTATCACGGCTTCTCGGTCGAATTCGCCGAGCATCGGCAATACGTCCCCGGCGACGATCTGCGCTACGTCGACTGGCGCGTCTTCGGCCGCAACGACCGGCTGTACATCAAGGAATACGAGGAGGAAACTAACCTCCGCTGCAACATCCTGCTCGACGTGAGCGCGTCGATGGCCTACCGCGGGGCCTCCGCGGCCCGGCAGCGCAGCAAGTTCGAGGCCGCCTGCGTGCTGGCCGCGAGCCTCTCGCACCTGCTCACCAGCCAGCAGGACGCCGTCGGGCTGATCACGTTCGACAGCCAGGTACGGACCAGGCTGGCCCCCGCAACCGGCAAGGCCCAGCTCAACAGCATTGAGCAGATTCTGGAACAAAGCGCGCCGCAGCGCGCCACCGACGTCAGGATCCTCTTTCACGGGCTGGCCGAGGAGCTGCGGCAGCGCTCGATGGTCATCCTCATCTCCGACCTGCTGGCCGACCCGCAGGACGTCGTCAGCGGGATCGAGCACATCGGCTACGCCCGGCACGAGCTGGTCGTCTTCCACGTGCTGGATGACGACGAGTGGAACCTGCCGTTCGTTGAGAACATCGAGTTCGTCGGCCTGGAGGACGAGCTGCGGCTGCTGACCGATCCGCAGGCGCTGCGCGAGAGCTACCGTACGGCGCTGTCGCGCTTCGTGGCGCGCGTGCAGTCGGCTTGCCGCCGGCATCATGCCGACTACGTACCGGTCAACACGCGCGAGCCGCTCGACGTGGTGCTGTGCGGCTACCTGGCGCGGCGGGCGGGCCGACTGGGAGGGACCTCGCGCCGGTGAGCCTGGTGCCGCTTGCGATCGTGCCGTTCGTTCACCCGCTGCTGCTGGCCGGGCTGGGCCTGGTCGCGCTCCCCGTGGTGATTCACTGGCTCTCGCGGCGGCGCTACATCCGCGCGGACTGGGGCGCGACGCGCTTCCTGCTGATGGCGGAAAAGCAGAATCGCCGGCGGGTGAAGTTCGAGCAGTGGCTGCTGTTGGCGCTGCGCATGCTGGCGGTGGCGCTGCTGGCTCTGCTGCTGGCGCGGCCGTTCACCGAGCGCGGCGCCTGGGCGGCCCTGCTGGGCGACCGCAGCGCCACCCGGCGGGTGCTGCTGCTGGACGATTCCGCCAGCGCGGGGTTCCTCAACGGTCCGCGCGATGATTTCGAGCGGCTCAAGGAAGCCGCCGGCCGGCTTCTGTCGGTGCTGACGTCGGGCGGGTCGGATGCCGGTCTGGTTTCGCTGCGGCGCACGACGGCCCCCGATCCGCCGGTGTTTGAGAACGAGCGCCTGACCAGCGCCAACCTGCCGGCGTTGCTGGAGAAGCTGCGCGCCCTGCGCGCCACGGTGCTGCCGGGGCAGGCCGGCCGCGCGCTGGAGCGCGTCTTGCAGCCCGCCGCCGCGGAATCCGCTCCGATCGAGCTCTACGTTTTCTCCGACTTTCAGCGCAGCGAGTGGATCGGCGACGGGCCGGCCGAGCAGTCTCCCCTTCAAACCGCGCGGCGCAACCGCAGCGGCCTGTCGCGCGCCGTGCTGGTCGATGCGAACGCCGGGGAGCGCGAAAACATCGCGCTCACCGCGCTGCGCGCCGTGCGCGGCCGGGCCGTGGTCAATCAACCCTTCGTGGTGGAGGTAACGGCGCGCAATTTCGGCGACGTAGCGCGCCCCGCGGTTCGCGCTCAGTTCGAGCTGGAGGGCGTGCCGGGCAGTTCGATTGAGCTGGGGACGCTGGCGCCGCGGAGCGCGCAGACCGTTCGAAGCGAAGTCGTGTTCGGCGCGGAGGGCGTGCAGGAGCTGGCCCTGCGGCTGGAGCGCAACGACGGACTCGTCGGCGACGACGTTCGTCGCGCGGCGATCGCGGTGTCCTCGGTGCTGCGCGTGGTCGTGCTGCTGGGGCCGCAAAGCGGACCGGCGGCGGCGGACGCGGCCTATTTCATCCGCAGCGCCCTGTGTCCACCAGGGCCGATCGCTTCCGGCATCGAGGTGGAGTCGGCGGACGCGTCGGAGGCCGACGTGCTGGATCTTTCCCGCGCGGATTGCGTGCTGCTGTGCGACGCAGGCTCGATGCGCGACGCGGCGGTCGCGGCGCTCGAGTCGTTCGTGCGGCGCGGCGGCGGGCTGGCGATCTTCGCCGGGCCGCAGCTCGAAAGCGTCGAGTCGCTGCCTGCGGCCTGGCGCGCGGGCGGCGGACTCTGGCCGGTGCGCCTGACTGGCGTCGTCGAGCGCGATCCCGGCGCCGGCGTCGGACTGCTGCGCGACGTGGATCATCCCGTCACGCCCATGCTCTCGGATGCCGCCGCCGGTCCGTCGGAATATGTTCGCTTCTGGAAGTACGTGCAGATCGGCGGGTTCGAACCGGAGGTTACCAGCCCCACGCCGCCGGCGACGCGGGCGGCCGAGGCCGAGCTCGCGGCGAGCCGCCCTGCGCCGCCGGTGGTGCTGGCCCACTTTGCCGACGAGGCCGGGTCGCCTGCGTGGGTCGAGCGACGCTTCGGCTGCGGGCGCGTGCTGTTCTTCGCATCCAGCCTGACGCCGCAGTGGAACAACTGGGCCCGCGCGGTGGACGGCAGCTTCGTGGTTACGCTGCTGGAGCTGGTGCAAAGCCTGGCGGCGGGCGACGACCGCGCTTCGGAGTTTGTCGCCGGCGACGACTTGCGGATTCCGGTCGACCTGACTTCGCACGAAGCCAACGGACTGTTCTATTCGCCGCTCTATCCCGATGAGCCGGCGGTCGAGATTCGCGGGCGTGAAACCGGCACGGGCACCGCGGAGCTGATCGGTCCGCAGGCCGTACATCTCGGCCGGCACGAGGTCGAACTGCTGCGGCGCGATGGAACGCGCGAGCGCCGCGTCGTTCCGGTCAACGCCGCCGCTGCGGAGTCGGACCTCGCGGTGGCGAGCGAAGCTCAGCTTCGCGCCGCGCTGGCAGGCACGCCGCACACCTACGTGCGCGTCGATGAGGCGTTTCTGTCCGGCGGGCGGCCGCCTCGGCAGGAGCTCTGGCCGGCGCTGCTGCTGGTGCTTGTGGGCGTGTTGATGCTGGAGCAGACCGCGGCCTGGCATTTCGGCCGGGCGCGGCCCGCGGCGCGCCGCGCCGCCATCGCGAGCGAGGGGTTCGCTCAGAATCGGAGATAGCGCGTGCGAATACTGGCCGCGATTCAGGAGCGACAGACGATCGAGCCCGAGTGGGCCGGAATGCCAGGCGCCTGGCAGCGGTTCGCGGGGATCGCGCTGCTCGCGGCCTTGCTTTACGCGGTCTTCTGGCTCTATCGCCGCGAACGCCGCGGCGGGGTGCGGCCGGCGCTGCGCATGGCGCTGGCCGGGCTGCGCGGCGCGGTCATCCTCGCTCTCGCCGCGGTCTGGCTGAACCCGGTGCTCGCCACCTACACGATTCAGCGCTCGAGCGCGGTGGTGGCCGTCCTGGTGGATGGCTCCGCCAGCATGTCGGTCGCCGACGGCGGTCTGCCGCTGAGCGGAGCCGGCACGCCGCAGACGCGCATGCAGCGCGTTCAGTCGCTGCTGAGCGATCCCGGACAGCGCTGGCTGGCTCGGCTCTCCGAGCGGAACCAGGTGCGCGTGCTGCGATTCGGTGACCAGCCGCAAGCGGTCGAATGGCCGGAAGCGCCCGCGCCGGATTCAGCGACCGCTACTCAGCCGGCTGTGACGCTGACCGACGCGTTGCGCGACGCGCAGGATGCGCGAACCGACCTCGGCGCGGCGCTGCGCGCCTTGTCGCGATCGCTGGGCGACGCACCGCTGGCCGCCTTGATCGTCCTGTCGGACGGTGGCGTCAACAGCGGGATGACCATCGAAGAGACGGCGGCGCTGGCGGAGCGATTGGGAGCGCCGTTGCACGCGGTCGCCGTCGGCGAACCCAGCGAGCCGGCCAACGCGCGCGTCGCCGCGCTGGCGACGCCGCCGCTGGTGTCGCGCGGGGATCCGCTGGAGCTGCACGTTACCGTGGAAGCTTCGGGGTTGCCTGGAGAGACGGTGGAGCTGGAAGTGACGGCGCAGGAGAGCGACGGCGCGTCGCGCGTGGTGGCGTCGCGGACGGTGGTGCTCGACGCAGGCCAGACGCTGCGCGCGGAGCGCGTCGCGATCGTTCCTGAGGCCGCCGGTGAGATGCTGCTGCGGGCGCGAATCGCGCCGCTCCCTGGCGAAGCCGTCCTCCAGGACAACCAGCGCGCGAGCGTGGTGCGCGTGCTGGACGAACGGCTGCGCGTGCTGCTGATCTCCGGCCGGCCATCCTACGAATACCGCTTCCTGCAGCGCCTGCTGGAGCGCGATTCGACGATCGACGCGGCTTGCTGGCTTCAGTCCGCCGACGCCCGCGCCGTGCGCGACACGGAGGTCGAGCTGCGCGAGCTGCCGCGCCAGCCCGAGGAGCTGTTTTCGTACGACGCGATCCTGCTGCTCGACGCCAACCCGGCGGAGTTTGACGAAACCTGGGCGCTGACCGTTCGCCGATTCGTGGACGAGTTCGGCGGCGGGCTGCTGGTACAGGCCGGCAGCCATTTCGCGGGCCGGCTTCTGCGCGACCCGCGGCTCGAGGAGATGGTCAGCATCCTGCCGGTCGTGCCCGATCCGGACGCGGACGTGCGGTTGAGCGAGAGCGGCACCTATCGCACGAATGCGTCGGCACTCCAGGTGCCGCCGGAGGCGCTGCGCGATCCCCTGTTGAGTGTGGGGGATCCGGAAACGACGCGGCGGCTGTGGGCGGCGCTTCCCGGGGTGTGGTGGTCCTACCCGGTCCTGCGCGAGAAGCCGCTGGCCAGTGTGCTGCTGCGGATGGCGGGCCCCGCCGGCGCCGACGAGAGCCATGCGCCGGTTCTGCTGGCGACCCAGCCGTTCGGCGCTGGCCGCGTCATGTACCTCGGGTTCGACGGAACCTGGCGCTGGCGCAGCGTCGCGGAAGCGCAGTTCAATCGCTTCTGGGTGCAGGTGGTGCGGCACCTCGCCCAGGCGCGGCGCGAGGGTGCGAGCAAGCGCGGCACGATCGTGCTTGATCGAGAGAGCGTCAGCCAGGGCGAATACGTGCAGGTTGAGGCGCGCGTGCTGGACGAGAGATTCGAGCCGTCGGTGCAGCCCGAGATCCATGCCGAGCTCATCCTGCCGGATGAGTCCGCAAGCGAGCTGCCGCTGCGCGCCATTCCCGGGCGTCCGGGCTGGTTCGGCGGCCGGTTCGAAGCGCTGCACGCCGGAGCGTATCGCCTGCGCGTCGCGCTTCCGCACGTCAGCACGACTGCGCCGGCCGACGCGGAGTCGGCGCTAGTCAAGCGCTTCTTCGTGCAGAGCCCGGACGTGGAATGGCGCGCGCTGCGGATGCAGCCTGAGAACCTGACCCTGCTCGCGGACTCGACCGGCGGGGAGTTTCGCACCATCGACCAGATCGAGGACCTGCCCGACCGCATCGAAGATGCGGCGCGCGAGCGCATCACCCGCGGCGCCGATCATCCTCTCTGGGACAACTCGGCGGTTCTGTCCGTGCTGGTCGTCATGCTCGGGGTCGAGTGGTTCATTCGGCGGAGGGTTCACCTGCTGTGAACGGCGCCGCCGACCACCGCCGCGCGTCGACGCTGCCCACAGCGCTGCTGCGGCCGCTCGCGCGGCTGCGCGCGCGGGTGCGCACCTACCTGCTGCTCGACGGGTTGGTGAAGTTCCTGGCGCTGCTCGCCGCAAGCGGGCTGGTCCAGCTTCAACTGGACCGCTGGCTGAACTTCGGAGTGGAAGAGCGGGTCGTAGCGAACCTGATGATCACCGGACTCTGGCTTTGGGCGCTGGAGCGGATGATTGTCACGCCGCTGGTTCGTCCGTTGCCCGATGAGCTGCTCGCCCGGCTGGTCGACCGCGTGCACCCGGAGCTGTGCGGGCAATTGGCGGCGGCGGTGCAGTTGGCCCGCCGCGCAGCGGCGCCCGCGGCCGAGGCATCCCCGCAGCTTGTCGAAGCCCTGTTGCGCCACGCCGCCGAAGCCGCTCAGCGGCTCGATTACTCCGGCGTGCTGAACCATCGACGGGCGCGCCGCCAAGCGCTGTGGGCCATGGCATTCGGCGCGATTCCGCTGCTGGCCTGGTACCTGCTGCCCGAGCTGGTGGAAACGTGGTTCCAGCGGAACTGGCTGCTGGCGGACCGGCGCTGGCCGCAACAGACCCAACTGGTCCCGCTGGGGTTCGACGCCCGCGGCGTCTGCCGGCTTCCGCTGGGCGAGCCCGCCGTCGTGCGGGCGGAGAGTCGCGGCGTCGCGCCGCGCTCGGTGACGCTCGAATGGAGAAGCAAGTCCGGACCGAGCGGGCGCGAGTCGATGACGCGCGTCGGCGGGCGCTACTGGGAGGCGTCGCTAGGCGCGCTGAGCGAGAACGCGACCTTCCGGCTGGTCGGCGGCGACGAACGGACGCGCGACTACCTCGTGCTGGCGGTCGAGCGGCCGCGGGTCGTGCAGGTGATCGCAACGGTGATTCTGCCGGAATACACGGGCCTTCCGCCGGCGCCGCTGGAAACGACCGGCAACGTGGAGCTGCTGGCGGAGTCGAAGCTGGACGTTCAGATTCGCCTCAACAAGCCGATCGAATCGGCCCGGATGGTCTCGGGCGACGCGCCGCCGGGCCAACTCGAGACGATCGATCCGCTCCATCTGCATTGGACGCTGAGCGCGCAAGGCTCGGGCGCCTACGTGCTCGAGCTGGCCGATGGGGACGGACTGACCAACGCGCGGGCGCTGGAATACCGCCTGAAGGTCGTCAACGACGGCCCGCCGCGGGTGCAGCTTGCACTTGCAGGCGTCGGTCCCGCGATCACGCCGCGCGCCCGATTGAGCGGTGTCGTTCTGGCGGAAGATGCGTACGGCCTGGCGGCGGTCGGTGTTCGCGTGCAGCGCAATCGCGAGCCGGCGCTGCCGGTCACGACGCCCGCCGTGGATGCGCGGACGCTGCGCGCGGAGCTGCCGGTCGCCTTTCCGGTGAAGGACGCCGGGGTCAGCGTCGGCGATCGCCTCGCGATCTGGGCGGAAGCGTGCGACCTGCTGCCGAAGGAGCCCCACGTCGGGCGCTCGCCTCCGACCGAGGTTTCGGTCGTTCCGCCGGCCGAGCTGCTCGAGCAGTTGGCGCAGCGCGAGCAGCAGTTGCGCCGCGAATTCGAGCGGCTGCTCAGCGCTCAGCGCGGCCTGGCCGACGGGCTGGAGCGGATGCGCCCGGAGCTGTCCGCCGCCGGTCCCACGGAAAGTACCCTGGCGCAGCGACTGGCGCGGCTGGCGCGACGGCAGGACGGGCACGCGCGGCAATGCCGCAGCGCCGCGCGCAGCTTCGAGCAGATCGTCAGCGAGATGCAGACCAACGACGTGCTGCGCGTGGCGGACGAGCGCCGGCTTCGCGACCGCGTGATCGGACCGTTGATCGTGCTGGCCGAGCGGACCGTGCCGGCGGCCGTCGAGCAGTTTCAGTCGTTGCGATCGACCCTCGAGCCGGCGAGCTTGGAAACTGCGGCCGCCACGCAGAGTCAAATCCTCCAGCGGATGACCGAGATTCTGGCCGCCATGCGGCAGCAGGAGGGTTTTCGAGACGCGGTCGCACTGTTCGAAGAGCTCGTCGAGGCCCAGCGCGGCTTGCAGCAGGACACCAGCGCGTCAGTGGAGGCGGAGCTGGAAGCCATTCTGGGGGAACCCGCGGAAAATCCGGCCGCGACCGAGGCGCCGCCCAGGCCATAGGATCGAACGCCGGGCCCGTGACGCCCGGCCGGGAGAACGACAGCAGTGCGAGCGACGGCACACAGGCGGTACGCGAGCGGCAGCCGGCCAGCGACCGGCCGCGCCCGGCTCTGCGCGCTGCTGGTGATCGGCGCGACGGCGCTGGCATGGGCACAGGATGCGCCGGCGAGCGCGCCGGAGCCGCCGGCCGGCGGATCGCTCGTAGATCGACAGGCAGCCGTCCGCGAGCAACTGGGGCGCTTCGAAACCCGCGTGTTGAAGCTGTATGAAACTCTGCTGGAAAGCGAACCCGGACAGGCGCACCGCCTCCAGGATGCACTCGATCAGCTCGGCGAGCTCGGCGTACGCGGACGCATCGACCAGATCCTGGACGCGCTGCGGACCGGACGGCTGGGTAACGCCGAGCAGATGCAGCAGACGCTGCTGGGCGACCTGGGCCGCATTCTGGACACGCTGACCAACGCCGATTCCGAACTGGATCGCCTGCGTAGCCAGCGCGAGCGGATTGAGAAGCTGAAACGCGGCATTCGCACGCTGATGGACGAGCAGGCCCAGGCCCTGTACCGCACGCAGCACCTGGCCGAGGACGCCGCGCAGCGCGAGACCACCGAGGGCGCTCCGCCGCCGGCCGATCCGCAGGCCGCGCTGCGCGCGCTCGAACAGATGCAGCGCGAGCTCCAGCAGCGCGGCGACTCGCTGCAACGCGAGATGCGCCCCGGCGAGCAGCCCCCCCCGACGCCCGGAACCGAGCCCATGCAGCGCGCGGTCGAGGAGATGAAGAACGCGGCCGACCGGCTGGGAGAGCAGTCCGCCGACGACGCCGTTGAGGACCAGAAGAACGCGCTCGAGCAGCTTCAGCAGTCGCTCAACGAGCTGGACGATGCGTTGCGCCAGGTTCGCCGAGAGGAGCAGGAGCAGACGCTGGCAGCCGTGGAAGCTCGGCTGGAGAGCCTGCTGACGCGCGAGCGCTCGATCCGCGAAGGGGTTGCGGGGCTGCGCGCCCGCCCCGCGGCGCAGTGGGAGCGGGCCGAGCAGCTCCGGCTGGGCGAGCTGACCACCCAGCAGCGCAGCGTCTATGAAGACTGCCTGCGGCTGGTGAGCATCCTGAGCGACGAAGGCACGACCGTGATCGTTCCGGAGCTGCTGCGCCAGGCCGCGCAGGACCTCGCGCAAATCGCGGCGAGGCTCGAGGCGGCGGAGGTTGGCGATGAAACTCTGGCGGCGATCGATTGCGTCATTGCGCTGTTCGAAGAGATTCTGGCGGCCACGCAGCAGCAGGGTGAGGTGCAGCGCGAGCAGCGCCCGCCCGCATCCCAGCAGCCATCCGCTCAGCAGCGGCAGGCGCTGCTGCCCGGATCGACCGAACTGAAGCTGCTCCGATCGCAGCAGATTCGGTTGAACGAGCGCGCGCGCGCGTTGACGGCGCAGCCGGCGCCGGAAAGCGCCCCCGCGCTTCAGGAGCTGGCGGATCGGGAGCGGGCGCTGATGGAAATGGCCCGCCGCATGCACGAGAGGCCGAAATGACGAGCTTGCTCGCGCTGATTCTGCTGTGGCTTGCCGTGGCGATCGACCCGCGCGGCCCGGGGACGGTCCAGACGGTCGAAACGCAAGGCGGCGAAGTCGCCGCGCTGAACGCCGCGTTCCTGAAGCACCTGTCGACGTACGAGAACTCGGACGCGCTGACGGTGCGGGCGATTCGCGACGGCTGGGAGAAGCGCTATCGCGCGGACGACCCGGAGAGCTTCGTGCCGGACGCCTTGGCGCGGCTGGTGCCGGCCTGCCGAGCGGCGCTGGAGTCGTTTGATCGGGGGCAGCTCGATGCGGCCGGCGATCAGTTTCAGGCGCTCGTCGGAAACGCGGACCCCTTCGTCGCTGCGAACGCCGCCTACTGGCTGGCGCGCACGCGCGCCGCGCAGGGGCTGTTTGAAGAGGCGCAGGCGGCGCTGGAGCATCCGCGCGCCGCGCCGGACAAGCTGCGCGGACACACTCCCTACGCCCCGCATGCGGCGTTTCTTCTGGCCGCCTGCCGGGCACGTAATCTGAACTTCGACGAAGCCGGCCGCGAGCTGGAGGCCGTGGAACACGACTACCCGGAAGCGCCGGAGATGGTTCGGCTCGCGGCGCGGCAGCTTCTGATCGAGCTCGGCCGGCGCGAACCGGGCAGCCTGGACGAGGCGGCGGGCGTGATGAACTACATCGCGGACCGGCTGGCCGCGCAGGACGTCACCGAGCGCGTGCAGTCGCGCCAGGACGAGGTCGTGGCGCTGCTCGACAAGCTCATCGAGCAGATGCAGCAACAGGAGCAGCAGGGACAGGGCGGCGGATCCGGAGGCGGTCCGTCACAGCAACAAGGCGGTCCGGGTCAGGCTGCCGGCCCCATGACCCCGCGCCAGCAGTCAGACGCACCCGAAGGCGCCGGCGAGGTCGGCGAACTGCGCCGGGCGGCCACCGCGGACCCGGGCGAGATGTGGGGCAAGCTGCCGCCCGCCGAGCGCGAGCGAATCCTTCAGAACATCCGCGCTCGTTTTCCTTCGCGATACCGCCAACTGGTCGAGCAGTACTACCGCTCGCTGGCGGAGGAGAGGTCGCCGTGATGTCACGCCTCGGCCTGGCTCTGCTGCTCGGTACGATGCCCGCCTGCCTGTGGGCGGCGGTGCGCGTGGAGGCGCTGCGGACCGACGGTGAATCGGTGCAGGGCGAGCTGATCGAAGCATGGCCGGAGCTGCGGCTGATGACGGGCGAGGGGCCGGTGACGCTGGCCTGGAACGGGCTGCTCGAACTGCGGCCGCTGCCGCCGGCGAGCTCCAGTGCGCCAAGCAGCGCCCCGAGCGACGACGCCTGGTGGTTTGCGACCGCGGACGGATCGCGGCTTGTCGGGCGGATGACGGGCACGAGCGAGCGGGCGGCGATCGTGACGCTGGGTGACGGACAGAGCCTGACCGTTGCGCTGGACGCGCTGGAGTGGATGCGCGCGGCGCGCCAGCCGCCGGCCGCCGACCGCGGCGAGGATGCCGACGCCACCGGGGATGTCGCCTACGTGCTTCGGGAGAGCGGACAGACCCTGGCGGTGCGCGGCGCCGTGCGCGGCGTGACGCCTGAGCACCTGGTCTTTGAGCGGAGCGGCAAATCGCTGTCGATCGCGTGGAGCAAGCTGGCGGAGATTCGATTCGCCCCACCGGCCCCGCGCGGCGCGAGCGTGCGCGTACGGATGCGCGACGCGCAGATCTTCGGCGGCGCGCTGGCGGAGGCCGACGCAACAGGCGTGTGGCTGCGCTCGAGCCTCGCTCCGATCCTCGCCCTGCGCTGGGAGTCGATCGAGCGAATCGAGCTGGCCGGCAGCGACGTGGTGTTTCTCGCGCGGATGCGGCCGGCGCGCTACGAGAGCGAGCCGCTGTTCGCGAAGCGCTGGCCGTACGCGGTGGACCGCGGACTCGACGGCGGTCCGATCGTGGTCGCCGGGCGCACCAGCGCCAACAGCATCGTCATGCACTCGCGCAGCCTGCTGGGCTATCGCTGCGACGGCCGCTTTCGTCAGTTCGCGGCGCGGGTGGCGATCGTCGACGCGATGGATCGGCGCGGAAACGCCAAGGTTCAGGTGGTCGGCGACGGCCGGGTCCTGTGGGAAGCCGACCCGGTTCGCGGCGGCGAGGCACCACGCGACGTGCTGGTGGACATTCAGGGGGTACAGGAGCTGCTGCTGGTCGTGGACTACGGCGACGATCTCGACCTTTCCGACCAGGTGGCCTGGATCATGCCAAGGATGCTGCGATGACAGCGCGACGCGGGTGGATAGGCGCGCGCGTCGGCGGCGCCTGGCTCGCCATGGCGCTGAGTGTCGCGGCGGCACGGTCGCAGCCGGCCGACGGCGGGTTCGACGCGCTTTCGGCGGCGCTGAACGCGGCCCGCGCTGACGAGCAGCGGCGCGTCGCGATGCTCGCCAGGGTCACACCCGGCGTCGTGTGCATCTTCGGCGATCGCGAGCGCGGCGGCGGCGGAACGGGCGCAATCATCGACCCGGCCGGCTACGGCCTGACCAACTTCCACGTCGTCGCCGACTTCGTTGAGTCACGCCACGGCTACGGCGGCTTGAGCGACGGGCGCCTCTACCGGCTGCGGGTGCTGGGCATCGATCCGGGCGGCGACATCGCGATGTTCAAGCTCGAAGGCCGCGAGCGCTTCGAGCCGATCGACCTGGGGGATTCCGACGCGCTCCGCCTCGGGCAGTGGGTCGCCGCGCTTGGGAATCCGTTCTTGCTGGCGGAAGATTTGCAGCCGACCGTCACGATCGGCGTGATCAGCGGGCTGAATCGATACCAGGAGGGCGAAGGCAACCTGCTCGAATACGCCGACTGCATCCAGGTCTCCACGTCGATCAACCCGGGGAACTCGGGCGGCCCGCTCGTGGACATGCAGGGGCGGCTGATCGGCATCAACGGCCGGGCGTCGTTCGAGGAGCGCGGGCGCGTCAACGTCGGGCTCGGATATGCGGTCACGCTGACGCAGATTCGGCGGTTTCTGCCGAGTCTGCGGGCCGGCCGGCTCTGTGAGCACGGCACCCTGGGTGCGGTGGTGCAGCAAGCCGGTGCGGACGTGATCTTCCAGGCGGTGCAGGACCTGTCCCCCGCCGAGCGGGCCGGAATCGCACCTGGCGACCAGCTTCTCTCGATCGAAGGTCGGCCCGTGCAAACGCCCAACGAATTCAACAACATCATTGCCACGCTGCCGGCCAACTGGCCGACGCGCGTGCGCTTTCGTCACGATCAGGAGGAGCGCGAAGCGGTCGTGCGGCTCGAACGGCTTCCGGCGCGGCTGCCGTTTCTCTACCTCCCGGACATGGAGCACAATCGCGCCGAGGTTGCGAATCAGCTTCGTCGATTCGCGCGGCGCTGCGGTTGGGAGGCGCCGGCGCCAACGGATGGCGTGCGCTTCGCCGTGCGGGTGGAGCGCGACTCGGAAGCGCCGCAGACCGCGGAGTGGATCGTGCCAGCCAGCGCGGCGTCACCGGGAGCGAGCCTGCCAGCGGAGGCTCCGGCGAAATTGGCAGACGAGTGGCAGCGCATCGTCGCACCGCTGATCGGACCGCCGCGGATCGATGCCGACTGGGAAATGCTCGGTGGCGACGCGGTGGATGGACGCATCGTGACGGTCATCGAGCGGCGCGGTGCGGCGGGCGGCGGCCTGCGGTGGAAATTCGCGCTGGCGGACGACGCCCTGCTTCAGATCGCGCTGGGCGAGCGCGCCGAGGCCGAGCGTGTGGTCTGGAGCGCGGGCGACGAAAGCGCGGACGGCCCGCGCTGGCCGCGCACCTGGCAGCGCCGTGTCGACGGCGAGCTGACCGCGACGATTCGCATCGAACGCGTGGCCGCTGTTTTGCAGGAACAGCCCGCTTCGGAAGCGCCAGGAGCCCAGCCATGATCCTGGCCCTGTTGGCTCTGTGGCTCACATCGGGCGGCCAACTGGCGACTCAGGTCAGCGACGACGTGCGGTTCGCGGATGCGATTGCGGCCGCCCGGCGAAGCGTGGTGAAGGTCTACGGGGCCGGCATCGGACGGGCCGGGGGGTACTGCTGCGGCCTGGTCGTCTCGCCGGACGGATCGATCGTCACGGTGTCTGAGGCGCTGCTCGAAAGTCCCACGCTGCACGTGGTGCTGCCGGACGGACGACGGCTTGCGGCGCAGGTCGAGCGGCGCGACGAGTACCGGCAGCTCGCGATGCTGCGTGTGGATGCGTCGGATCTGAGCCCGTTCGCGCTGGAGGCCGATGGCGAGGCGCAGCCGGGCGATTGGGTAATCGCGGCGGCCAACCCGTTCAAGGTAGCAGCCGGCGACGAGCCCGTTTCGGTTTCCGTCGGGGTGCTCTCCGAGCGCGCGGCGCTGGCGGCCCGGCGCAGGGCGCAGGATTTCTCCTACGACGGAGAAGTCCTGCTGGTGGACACGCTGGTGGCGACGCCGGGATCGGCCGGCGGCGCGCTGCTTGACGTTCACGGTCGGCTGCTCGGGATCATCGGCAAGGCGGTCATCAGCAAGCACACTGGCACCTGGATGAACTACGCGATTCCGACGCAAGTGGTGGCGGAGTTCGTGCGGGGCGAACCGCCGCCCAACGTGCCGTCCGCTGCGGCGGATCGCGAAGTCGCCGAATCCAAGGCGACCGTGCCGTTGGCGCTCGGCATCCGACTCTTCGACCTGGGCGGACGCACGCGACCGGCCTTCGTCGAGCGCGTGCGGCCGCGCTCGGCGGCGGACCAGGCGGAGCTGCGCGCTGGCGACCTGATCGTCGCCGTCGCGGGTGACCCGATCAACTCCTGCGACGAGCTCTACCAGGCCGTGCAGCAGGCGCGCGGCGATTGGCTTGAGATGACCGTCAAGCGCGGCGCGACCCTGCTGACGATTCGCCTTTCCACCAGCGGAGCCAACGAATGAGCCCCCGCCGGCGTGCGCCGTGGCTCGCGCTGATCGCCGCGAGCAGCCTGATCGCGGCCTGGGCTGGCACCGCGTTCGGGCAGTCCGCGCCGTCGATGGAATCGGAGTCTGGCCTCCCTCGCGCATCCGCCGTCCAGCTTCAACGGGTCTTCCGCGCCGCGTTGGCTGCTGTCCGCCCGGCGATCGTGCGGATCGACACGGTCGGGGGCGCCCCGTCAGCAAGCGGCGGCGCGTTTCCGCAGGTGGACGGGCCGAGCACCGGGGTGGTCTGGTCGGCCGACGGCTACGTCGTCACCAGCAGCTTCAACTTTGCACGCGATCCGCTGATCATTACCGTCACCCGCGACGACGGAACCCGCCAAGTGGCTCAGCTCGTGGCGCGTGACATTCCGGCCCGCCTGGCGCTGTTGCGCGTCGAGGCCGGCGCCCTGAGTCCGCCGCGCTGGGTCGAGCGCGACGCACTTCGGCCCGGACAATGGACCCTCGCGGCCGGCTACGGACACGTCACCCGCGGCCCAGCCGTCACCGTCGGAACACTCAGCGCCATCGAGCGCTTCGGCGGGCTGGCGCTGCAAACAGACGCCAAGACCAGCCCGGCCAATTACGGCGGCCCACTTTTTAACCTGGAGGGTCGCGTCCTGGGAATCTGCGTGCCGATCGCGGCCGGCGAAGACGAGCTGGCCGGCGTCGACTGGTACGACTCGGGCATCGGCTTTGCGATCCCGACCGACGTCCTGCGCGAGCGCATCGAGCGCCTCAAACGGGGACACGACCTCCGCCGCGGTCTGCTGGGCGTGGTGCTCGATCCGCGCGCCGCCGTCGTGGGGGGCGACTGGACGGGGGAAGCAGGGCGCGACCCGGCGGAGAGCGCGCCCGGGTCGGCTCCGCAGTCGCAACCCGCCCCCGCTTCGCAGCCTGCCATCGAGGACCTGCTTCGCTCGGAGCCGCCTGAGGACGGCGTGCGCATCCTCTCGGTTGCGCCGGACGGTCCGGCGGCGGCCCACCTGCGGCCCGGCGATGTGATCCTCCGCGTTGACGACCAGCCGGTGCGCGATCTGCTCGCGTTTCGGCGCTGCCTGACGCGCTTCTCCGCGGGCGACATCGTCCGCGTGACGGTGCGGCGCGAAGCCGAGAGGGTTTCCGCAGAGATCACGCTGATTGCGGGCGAGGCGGCGGCCTCCCAGCCGCAGCTCCCCTGAGACCGGCCGCGCTCAGCGACCTTCGTAGAGACGGTGTCCGAGCATGTCGTCGAGCATGGGCTCGGCCAGGATCTTGGCGACGGTCTGGTCGATGTCGTACTCCAGGCGAATGAACTCCACCTGTTCGAGACTTGCGCCGGTCGCGGCGGCGACCAGGCTCTTGCCGGCCTTGGGCTGCTCCTCGCGACGGTCGACGACGACGTAGCTGGCGCGCGGGTCGCGGTCGCGCGGCTGGCCGACGCTGCCCACGTTGATGATCACGCGCTCTTCCTCGATCTCGTAGAAGGGCGAGTCAGGCAGCTCGTGCGGCGGATCGAAGTACGGGTCGTCCAGGAAAACGCCGGGCTGATGCGTGTGCCCGACAAAGCAGACGTGCGCATCCAGCCGCTCGAAATTGGCGATCACCTTCTGCGGATTGGTGAAGACGTCCTCGGGGAAGATGTACTCGTTGATCGGGCGGCGCGGCGAAGCGTGCACGAAAAGCACGTCCGGCTCCTTGACGCGCACCGGCAGGTGGCACAGGAAGCGCCAGCGGCGGTTGCGCCTTTCGACGTCCGGCTCGCGCTCCAGCGTCTGGCGGGTCCAGTAGGCGGCTTTTTCCGCCGCCGCGTTGAAATTCAGCGGCTCGTAAAGGGCGGCGTGATCGTGGTTGCCCATCATGCAAAGGCGGCACTTCTCGATCACCTGGTCCAGGCATTCGCGCGGGTTCGGGCCGTAGCCGATCACGTCTCCCAGGCAGACGATCTCGCGGATGCCGCGCGACTCGATGTCTGCCAGCACGACCTGGAGGGCCTCGAGGTTGCCGTGGATGTCGCTGATGATCGCGAACTTGGCCATTGCTGCTTATGGAGCGGCAGGGTTCCGCGGCGGCTGGGCCTCCTCGGGCAACAGCACCGGCCAGCGCTCCTCAATCCGGTAGCGCCGGCCGCAGGCGACGCACACCAACTCGTTATCGCGCGGCTCGAGCCGCGCCCGGCATTCCGGCACCGGGCAGACGAGGATCTTCAGCACCTCGGGGTGAACGAATCCCAAGAACGGCGCTCCCGTCGCGGCCGCATGCCGACGATGCGGATACGATAGGGCTCGGGAGTGCGCGAATCAATCCGGACCCGGGCCGCTCCACTCCTCCCAGTCCGGTACGTAGTGCGGCGCCGGAGTCGCGCCGACCGACCCGATCTGGAAGTCCCGGGAAACCAAGCGGCCGTCGCCGGGAACCTGTCGTCCCGCGTGACCATCCACGAACACGGCATTGGCCGCGCCCGAGTGACGGAAACAAGTCGTGGGCGCGCCATTCTCGGTCCAGGTCCCGCCGCCCTGGTAGAGCATCGGCGGATCGAGCAGGGCGTTATTCTGGAGAATGCCTCCGGACGACATCGCCGTGTCCGCGAACGCAAACACCCGAGCCCCGTCGCGCACCCGCTCCAGCCGCTGCCAGGGGCGGTGGCCGATCTGGTAAGACCAGCCGGGCGTTTGCGGCGGGCAGAGGTAGTAGCCGTTGTAGCCGTAGGTGCTGGTGACGGCGGCGGCGGCGCCCTGCGGCTTGTACGTGCCCCAGGGCTGATCCGGGCATTCGAAGACGCCGTCGGCGCGCAGCGCAGCGTGCAGATACGGCCAGACGAAGCCCAGCGTGTGATCGACGCTGGAGGACAGCGAGCGGCCCCACCAGTAGGTCGGGTCAGAACCCTCGGAATAGGCCAGCGGCATGGCCCAGGCGTTGTAGTCGTTGGCGTACATCTGGAAGGCGGTGCCGAGCTCGTGCAGATTGCTGGCGCACTTGACGGCCCGGGCCTGGGCTCGCGCGGCGCGCAGCCCCGGCAGCAGCAGCGAGATCAACAGCGCGATGATCGCCACGACGACGAGCAGCTCGATCAGCGTAAACGCCCGCTTTCGCACTACTCCCTCCGCCAGGTCAACACGCGGTTCCGAACACAATCAGCAGTTGCGAGAGATCGCCCAGGTCAATCGTCCCGCTCTGATCGAAGTCCGCGCGCGGGTCAAACCCGGGCTGCCCGCTCGACGTGCCGAAGGCAATCAGCAGCGCCGAGAGATCGAGCAGGTCCACCTTGCCGTCACCGGTGATGTCCTCGACACAATGCGGCGGCCCATAGGCACGCAGCCCGTCGGTGCCGATCGAATACACCACGCCGTCGGCGATCGCGGGGCTTCCTCCGGAACCGCTCGACCGATCCACGACGAACCCGCTGTCGGCGGGCGACTTGGTTGTGTCGAGGATAAGCAGCTCCATATACGCGCCTTCCGGGTCCATGGGGTCCGGCCGGCCGGCGAAAAGATAGCCGCCGGAGTACGCCATGTGGTGCGTCCATCCGCCGACCGAGAGCGCTCCTTCGGGATCCACCTTCGTATCCCAAAGCAGCGCGGCGCTGCTTCCGTTGTCTTGAAAGGCCTGGATCTTAACGGCGGAGCCAAAGCCGGTGATGCCGGCGGAAAGATACACGCGGCCGTCACCCGGCGCGATCGGGATCGAATCCGTCCGCTCGCTCGCGATCGCCCAGACGATGCCGCCGTCGGCCGCATCCAGCTTCACCAGGCCGCTGTTGTTGCCGCTGCCGTAGAAATCGTAGGTCGCGCCGTAGACGGCGCCACCTGCGACCGTCAGCCCGCCGAAGAAGCCGCCGAACTGCGGATAGCCGCTGGCGGCGATGTCGGTGTCCCAGATCAGGTCGCCGTCCTCCACGTCGATGGCCAGCACGTGTCCGTAGGCCTCGGCGACGTAGACGACTCCATCCGCATATGCGGGGGACGCGCCGGCTGTTCCTCCGACCGGGTAGGTCCAGACGATCTCGCCGGGCAGGTAGGGATTGTCGTCAAGATCGAAAGGGTCGACGTTGATCGCGTACAGCTTGCCTCCGCCGCCGACCGGGTCGTAGTCGCAGATGAGCGCGCGATCGGTTTGCACAAGCGAGCGCATCAGGCCGCACGTGACGGCCGGCGAGGCATTCACCACGGGCTGGTCCAGCGGGCAGCACCAGGCGATGCCTCCGCTTTGCAGGTCGATTGAGCAGAGCACATTGTCGCTGGCGGCCAGCACCGAGCCGCGCATCAGGTCGATGCATGGGCTCGACCAGCTATTCAGCGTGTCGGGGACGAGCTTTGTGGACCAGAGCCACTCTCCATCGAGCGCGGAGTAGGCCATCACCGCGTTGTAGACGTGCGTGGGGCCGCTGAAGCCGCGCGAGGCCACCACCACGACGCCGGCGCTCACCACGGGACTGGCGCGGCCGACAAACGACTCCCCCGTCGGCGGCGTGACGGTCCATAGAGCGTTGGCCAGCGACGCCGGCGCGGAATCGGTGGCGCCGCTACGGCGCGCGTCGCGCCCAAGGTGCGACCACTCGCAGGCGCGCACGGACGGCGGACAGGCCACAAGCAGAAGCAGGACCGCACAGATTATGGACATACGGCTCATGATCGCGTTGCTCCTGGTGCGAGAGCGGGCGACCACTCATCGTGGCCGCCCGGTTCTCTGCAACCTCACCTTGCCACTTTCCCCAGGAGAGCAAGGCCAAGCATTCCGCCTAGGAGCAGTGTCGCGCCGCCCGGTTCAGGAACGGCAGCGAACGCGTCAATTTCAATGGCCCCGTCGCCGATCGGTTCCACCCGCACAAAGCGAACACTCGAGAGACCCGAAGGTCCGATGTCGATTGGCGTTCCACCGCCGGAGCCGTCGTAGAGCATCAGCGCGTCGGCGTAGGAAAGGCCGGCGAAGTCGGCCGTCGGCAGCGCCGGGTTCATCGGGCGCGTGAAGTCGGTCGGAATCGATCCTGGCGTGCTGTCGAACGGGCCCGAATCCAAGTATCCCTGGGTCGGGAACACGCCCTCGAGCTGCGGCGCGAGCGTAACCCAGGACACGCCGTCTGCGCTGATCGAAACCTGCATCGGGCTGACGCCGAACATGGACGCGGCCGGCCCGATTCGCCCGTTGGGATAGTCGAAGTCGATGAAGCCGCCGTTCCCGAAGATCGTGAAGTCCACGCCGTACAGGTTCGAAGCGCTGTCGGTGACCGGATTCTCGAACTCGACCTCAAGCCAGCCGCCCGCGCCGATCTGGACGATTTCGTCGGTTCCGAACGGCGGGCTGAACATGGACACGACGCTGGGGAACGCGCCTTCGCCGGTGAAGCGCTCGGGTTGTCCAAGTGCGACGTTCGCGTCGGTGTATGCCGGGTCGGCCAGACCGGGGTTGTAGCTGACCACCGCGTCGGCCCAGGCGTCCAGCGCGCTGAATGCGTGCGCCGCCGCGGGCGCCAGCAACGACGCACCGGCAATCGCCCACACTCGATTGGGAAGAATCCGCATAGCTTCCTGCCTCCCTCCGTTGGCTGCGCCGGGCTCAACGAGCCCTGCGCGTCGGAAGTCCCTTGCAGGAAGCAGGCAGATGAACGGCGATGGGCAAGCGTCAGTCGAACCGACAGACCGTAGCTGCACCGACAGGGCGCTGACGCCAAGTCGGGGGGGCGGGCGGGTTGGTTTGCACGGTGGAGACGCGAGCGCGAACATGCCGGTCAGCCTCTCCCACGAAGGCTTCCGATCGTTGTCGACATACCGGCAGGTCTTCTGACTTCCAGGCGGGTCCTGAAAACGCACACGAACGGTGCGTCGGACGCCTACTCACCACGCCTTCTTGGCCGGCAAGCGGCCAATGGCTTCGTCGTGGCTTTCGTTCCCGGTTACAGCGGCGGGGCCGTTCCGGAATTGAACCGGATTCCCTATTCTTCTGCGCGCTCCAAGCGCGCAGACACCGGATATCAAGGCCAAGTTTACCGCGTTTCAACCGCGCTGTCAAAGGCGCGTCGGTTCGCCGCCCCCCTCGTGCGCGAGTGCGCGGCGCGACTCCGAATCACGCCGGCGACGCCGCGCGCGACAGCTCGTGAAACGACTTGAGCAGTTGCCGATGACGCCGATGACGCGAATTGAAGCCCAGTTCGTCCATCTCGCGCAGGGCTTCCGTCGGCGGAACCCCCTGTACCAGCACGCGATACAGCGCGCAGAACAGGCCGGTGCGCTGCTGGCCGATGCGGCAGTGCACCAGCGCCGGACGCCGCCGCGCGTCGCGCATCAAGTCCAGAAACTGGCGGACCTGCTCGGGCGTCGGGGGCGTCTTGTGGTTGAACGGAATGCTCACGAATTCCGCGCCGTGGGCCTCGCAGACGGCGCGTTCTTCGGCTTCCCACGCGTCCATGTGATCCGATTCGCGCTTGCCCCGCAACGACACGACGCTCCGCAATCCGTGCTCGCGAATGAGCTGCGCCAACTGCTCGGGCGCCGGCTGACCACAGCGATAGAGCTCCCCGGCAACGACCGCGCGAAAATGGCGCAGCCCGTCGTAGGGCGGACGGAACCAGCGGCGAATGAAACGCGGGATGAACACGCGACCAATCCTCGCTCGGGCCGCGCGACAAACCAGCGCCGATCCGCTTACACGCCCGCCGCGCCTGCGGCCGATGCCGGACGTCGTTCGGCGATCACGGCCGGACGACGACGCGGAAGGTCGTGCGCTGTTCCGTCACGCGCTGTGCGATTTTATCCGTCAGCGAGACTTTCACCACGTATTCGCCGGGCGAGAGGCTGGCCGGAATCCGCACCAGGCGGGGTATGAAACAATCCCGGCGGCGCGACCGGCAGCGGTCGACGACCGAGTCGTCGGTCATGTCCAGCAGCGTCTCGCCGCCGCGGTTGAGCACGCTGGTTCTCAGGGCAAAGCGCGACTCGAACTCACCGCTCGGCAGTTCCTCCGCGGCGAAGTCGCGCACCTCGATGTAGGCGATGAACTCGGTGTCGGAGCCGGCCATCACCAGCGGCGGGTCGAACAGCTCGTACAGCCCGAAGCCGCGAACGCTGCGACACAGGGCCAGCGTGGAGATCGCGGGGTCAGAGGTGGAGCGGAGCGTCTCGTGCAGCCGGCTGACCTGGGACCGCAGCTTGTCCACCTCGGCCTGCGGGTCGCCGCCGCGAATCTCGCGCATCGCGATCAGGGACTCGATGAACTGGGCGGCGATGCGCTGCTGTTCGTCGGAGACGGCATCCAAGGGCTGCCGGGCGGATTCGAGATCGCCGGCCAGCACCAGCAGCATTCGCCGGTCGAGCTGCTCGCGGAACCCGACGTCCGCAAGCTGCGCCGCGTGGAGCCTGAGCAATTCGTCCATGCTCGGGACGGCGCTGGCGGACGTGCGGGCGGCATTGGCCGTGGTCGGCTCGTCAGGAGTGCTGCGCCGCGGATCATGGGCCGCCGGCCGGACCGAGACCCCCGTCAGCACCGGGGGCGCTGAGGAGTTTTCGCGAACGTCGTCCGACGCGACGCCGGGATTCGGGGCGGGTTCCTGGCTGGAAATCAGGGCGGCGTCGTCCTCGGTCGGCAAGCGCTGCTCCGCCGCCACGTCATCACGCGAGTTCGATTGCGCCCCAGGATCGACGGGGAACCGCGACGCCAGCGGGCGCTCGGCGGCGTCAGGGTTCTCGTTTTCCGGGATTCCGGCAAGCCACTCCTGCACTTGCGAGTCGACATCGCTGCGGGGCTGGCTGGCCGCCGGCTCGACCGCGTTCATGGGCCGCGCTGGGGCCTGCTTGACGACCTCCGCGTCCGCAGGCTGCGAGCGCGGCTGGGTTGCCTGCGGGCGCTGAAAGAGCTGGGCGCAGCCGCCCAGGGCCGGCACGAGCAGCGACAGCGTGAGCAGGGGCCGTCCAAAAGCGCGCGTGCGCGTCGAGCGATTCGCGTCCATGCGAATCCTCCGGGATGAGGGGGCATTCTGTGGAGCGGCTGGGGCAGGAGGCGGGAGTCAGGCCGCCGGCTGCGCAACTTCCAGCAGGAGACGTTCCACTCCCGCTTCTATCGACCGCAGTCCGGTCTTGGCTTGGGCGTCGAGCGTCGCAAGGCCCGCCAGCATCTGCTGGACGCGCAAGGCTGGCAGTCTCCGCAGGATGGTCTCAAGTTCGCGCTCCCGGCGCCACATCATCACCTTGGGAGCGATTGCCGCGGCCGACAGCCCGTCCGCCGCCATGCGATGGGCGGCCAGCCAGCGCCGCAGCACGAACGCGACCCCGCCAACCGCCCTGAATGCGGCCGCCGAGTCCGTCGCGAGCACTTGCCGCCACAGCTCGATGGCTTCCGAAAGCCGGCCCAGGGCGGCGGCGTCCATCACCGCAAAGATGCGCTCCTCACGCGTCAGCCCGACCAGCTCCGCAACGTCTTCGGCCGTGATCGTTGGCCGGTCGGCGGCATAGAGCGCGAGCTTCTCCAGTTCGGCCGCGAGCAGCCCGGCGTCGGGACCGACCAGCTCGATCAGTCGATCCGCAACACCTGGCCCGAGCCGCTTGCGAAGGGCTTGAGCCTGCTGCTGAACGTGCTCGACGAGCTCACGGCCGCGCAGCGCGGCGCACTCGATCACCCGGCCGCTCGCCAATGTCGCCTTGTAAAGCCGCGTCGTCTTCGGAAAGCTGCGCGCGATCAGCACCAGGGCTCCCGACGGAAACGGCCTGGCGACGTAGCGCTCCAGCGCCTCGCGGTGCTGCGTGATGAAGCGGTCGGCGTCGACGACCACGACGACGCGCCGGTCGGCGAGGAACGGCAGCGTGGCCAGGTCATCCATGACGTTCGCCAGCGTCGGGCCGCCTTGCTCGTCGGAGCGCTGCCCGTCGTACTCGGCCAACGCCATGCCGCGATCGACCCCGGGCGGCAGCAGCTCGTCGAGAACTTCGCGACGACGCTGCGCCTTGCGATGCTCATCCTCTCCAAAGATGACGACGAGCGGCGGAACCGTGGGCGTGCGCGCGGGCATGAAGGAAAGTGTACGAGCGCCGGGGCCGACGGGGAATGAGAAGGCCGCCGTCGCGCCTCCGCCGGGCCGCGGCGATACGCGCTACGGCCGATGCGAGGTGCTGGGTTGAGTCGCCGGCGGCTGTTGCGCAAGCCAGTCCAATCGTTCACGGGCCTGGGTGCGCAGCCGGGAGGAATCCGGCTCGAGCGAGAGGACCTTGTCCCAGGCGTCGCGGGCCTCGTCCGAATGCCCGAGCTTGTGCTGAATGTCGCCGAAACGAAGCCACAACCGGCCGGTTTCAGGCGAGCGATCAAGCAGCGTGCGCAGGCGTTCGGCGGCGTCCGGATAGCGGCGCTGTGCCGCCGCGGTCAGGGCCAAGCCTTCGAGCGCGTCGAGGTCGTCGGGGTTGGCGCGGAGGGCGTTTTCGTACTGCTGTCCGGCCTCGTCGAGGCGTCCGGACTGAAGCAGGACGCGGGCCAGCTCGCCGCGCAGGCCGGCGTCATTCGGGCTCAGCGCGACCGCGTCACGCAGGCGATGCACGGCGAGCGAGGGTCGATCGAGAGCCACCTCTCGCTCCGCCAGGCGCCGGAGATACTCGACCGAGCGGGCGACCTGCGGGTCCACGGACGGCGGCTCGGACGGCGCGCTGCTGGCGGCTGGGGCCGGCGGCTCCTCGGTCGGCCGGGACTGCGGCGCGGGCGCGGCCAGCGACGCCGCCACGCGCGTCGATACGCGCAGGATGCCGTCGCGCGACTGATTCCCGGCCAGGTCGGTCGCGATGACGCGCAGGTCGAGTTCGGCCGGACAATCCGCCGGCGGAAACCAGTCGTAGCGGCCGTTCACAACCGCCATCTCCCCGGAATCCTGCCATTCGTCGTCCGCCGAGCGTCGCGTGAACAGCCGAAGCCCGCGCTCGCCGAGGTTCTCGTCGAAGACGGTCAGGTCCATGCGCAGGCAGGTTCGGCCGTCGGACGCGCGGCGCGGGACCACGCGATGAAGCTGGAGCGTCGGCGAACTGGTATCGACGATGACGCGGGCGTGCGGCGGAGATTCCGCTGAGGGATCAGACGCACTTCGCCCGACGGCGTTTTCGACCACGAAGTAGAAGCTGTACTCACCGTCCCGCGGCGCGTGCCAGCCGACGGCATGCGGGAAGCGCGAAATTCCGCTCAGCGGGCGCCAGGCGGGGTCGGCGGGGGTCGCCAGCCAGACTCGCACCGTCAGCGGCTCGCCGCGCTGCTCGGTTTCAACGCCAAGGATCACCTCGGGCGTATCGAGGTGCGCAATCGTGACCGGCAGCGATGCCGCGGGCTGTGAGGACGGCGCCGCGGGCGCCGCCCCGTCATCCGCCGAGGTGAGAAGTGCCAGCAGGCAAAGCCACATTTCGCCGGTGCTCCAAGCAGCTATCATGCGGTGGTATCGGCGCTTCGGGAAACATAGGCTGACGGACGGGGGCCGGACTTGCGCGGGAGCTGGCAGATTGTGCGCGACGGAGCACGCCACCGCGGCTTGTCGGCCGTCCGCGTGGTGGTTCTTGTGGCGTTCGGCCTGGCGGCGGCCGCGCCCGTGGGCGCCGAAACGCTCACCTATGTGCTCACCCCGCGCTTCGGCGAGGGCCGGCTGGACGTCAAGCTGACGTGGCAGACCGGCAATCGCGAGCGCTCCGCGCTGCGGATCGCGCCGCGCTGGGGCCAGGTGGACGACGTGCCCGCCCTGCTGCGCCGCATCACAATCGCCGGCGCCAAGGTCGAGCGCGACAACACCCTGTGGATCCTGACGCACCGCCCCGACGAGACCCTGGTCTGTCAGTACGCCGTGGAAGCCGGGCATGCGGCGTTTGATCGCTGGGAGCTGGCCTATCACCCGATCACGGCGAAGACCTATTTTCACGGCGTGGGGAATGCGTTTCTGCTGGTGCCGTATCCGCCGGCCGGCGGACCTGCGCAATACGAGACCCTTGTTCGCTGGGAGCTCCCAGATGGATATTCGGCGGCCTGCTCGTGGGGCGCCGGGAGGACCATCGGGGCCACGATGGCGCCTGAGGATCTGGCGCGCTCGTCTTACCTGGCCGGCGACATCGTGACCCGCAGCGTGCCGCGCGACGGCCGCCAAATCGGCGTCGCGATGGTGGATAGGTTCGACTTCTCGGCAGACGAGCTGCTGGGGCTGACGACGCGCATCGTCAACGCCCAGTGCCGATTCATGCTGGAAGACTCGTTTCCGGATTTCGTGATCACCGCGCTGCCGGTCGGGCCGGCGGTGAAGGGCAACGGCGCACGCATCGCCGGCAGCGGGCTATACAACGGGTTTTCGCTCTACATGGCGCCGCAGTCGCGGCTGGACGACGCCTTCGAGCATCTGTTCGCGCACGAGCTGTTTCACTACTGGAACGGTGGGGTGCTGGCGGCGGAGGCGCCCGAGCGGGCGGTGTACTGGTTTGTCGAAGGATTCACCGACTACTACTCGCTGCGGATTCTGCACGAATCGAAGGTCTGGGGCAGCGTGACCTACGCCAAGTGGATCAACAAGCACCTGCGCGAGTACGCGTTCAATCCCGCCGCCCGCGCCAGCAACGCCGAGATCGACCGCGACTACTGGGAGAAGCGCAGGACCGTCGGCGAAGTCGCGTACCAGCGCGGCCTGGCGCTGGGGCTGCGCTGGAACTACCTGGCGCGGCGCAACGGCGTCTCCGACGGATTGGACAAGCTGATTCATGCCCTGGTGGATCGCGGCCGGACCGGACTTGCCATCAGCAACCCGCGCCTGCGCTCCGCGGGGATCGAGACGCTCGGTGCGTGGCTCGGCCCGGAATTCGACCGCTACGTGACGCAGGCCGAGCCGGTCGACGTTCCGCCGGAGGCGCTGGAGCCGGCGCTGGTCGGCCGCCTTCAGGACGTGTTTGAATACGAGTTGGGCTTCGACCGGGCCGCATCCATCGAGCGCCGCCGAATCAGCGGGCTGCTGCGCGGTTCGGAGGCGGAGCGCGCCGGCGTGCGCGCGGGCGATGCGATGCTGGCGTGGAACATTCACAATGACACCGACCAGGAGATCACGCTGACGGTGACTCGTGACGGCCAGCGCCAGGAGCTGCACTACTACCCGCGCGGCGAGCGCCGCCGGGCGGTTCAGTTCCGCCCGCGCTGAGCGCGCGGCGCGCTATTGGGCGAAGCGCCTCAACATCTCCGACAGGTCCAGCAAGTCGACTTCATCATCAAAGCGGAGATCGGTGTCAGCGCGGTAAGCCGGGTCGCCGGCGCTCCTTCCAAAGGCAATCAGCAGCGCCGCGAGATCAGGGAGGTCTACCACGCCGTCCCCGTTCGTATCGCCGGTCTCCACCACGAATTCAGCGGCCTCGGCCGAGGAGCTGGCGTCCAACGCGTCGAGCGCTGTCACGATGCAGCGGATCTCGGCATCTCGCGACGCGAAGCCGGCCGGCAACGCGTCCGCCAGCGCCAGCGTGGTGACGTCGCGGACAGGTTCGCCATCCACGAACCACTCGTAGCGATAGCGCAGCACCTCGTAGTCGGGGTCGAAGGCCGGTACCGTGACCTCGGCGTACGTGACGCGCCCGCTGCGCGGAGGCGGGCGAAACGCCACGACCGGCTCGAACGGCGGCGAATTCCCGGGACCCACGAAATTCGGGTCGACCGACAGATACGGAATCTCCTCGACCACCCGACTATCCGCGTACACGCGAACGAAGCCGGGGCCGGTCTGCTGGGCCGGGCGAACGTAGCACGCGCGCAGGTAAAGCCCGCAGTCGTACTCGCTCAGATCTTCGTAGTTCACGACGCCGTACTGCCAATCCCCTTGCCAAAACTCGAAACGCACATCGCTGCCGGACACGATCGTGCTGAACGGCACCGTGGCGGACACGGTCGATTCCGCGGGTGTGAAGTAATAGTGCGGCGTTTCACCCACGCAACTCGTCGAGAGGTAGCCCTCGGGAATGACGCTCGTCTTGCGGTCCAGCGCGCGTTCGAGGCGCGCCCAGGCAATCGGGTTGCACGGTGCGATCGCCGGGTCGAAGGGCAACCCGTCGCGCTGTGCCTCGAAATGCAGGTGCGGGCCGTACGAGCAGCCGGAGCTTCCCACCGTGGCGATCTGCTGGCCGGCTTGGACGACGTCATCGATGTTCACGAGCAGGCTGTTGCGTTGCAGATGTCCGTAGGTTGTGGTGATGCCGCCGCCATGATCCACCAGGATCGTGTTGCCGGAATATGGGTCCGGGAGACAGCCTGTATTGTGATCGTCATAGCCGTCGGTCGCGGCAATGACGACGCCGGCGGCGGCCGCGAAGACCGGGATCGGCGCGAGATCCATCGCCTCGAAGCCGCCGATCGGAAGGTCGTTGCCGGCATGATCGTCGTAGGCCGAGTCGCCGCAGTCGTGCGTGGCAACCAGCCCCGGTCCGGCCAGGTCGAACAAGCTGCACGTGACGACGTCGCGCCCGAAGGCCCCGCCGACGGGCCATTCGAAGAAGACATCCGACTGGCTGGCGGCCGGCAGGACGTCGAACTCGAAGACGAACCGGTTGTTCTGCTCGTTGGTCTCGGCGACGCCGTTCTCGGCATCGAGGATGACCTCGGCGGTGTACGTGCCAGGTTCGGAGAAGATCCACGTGCCCCAGCTCTGGGTCCAGATCGTCACGCCCGGCAGCCCGCAGCCAAGGAACGAAGGTGGATGGTCCAGCACGACGCCGTCCACCGTTCGGCGGATCACGTAGGCATCGCAAGTGGGCTGGTAATACCAGTAGTTGACGCGCAGCCAGAAGCGCTCCCCAACGCGCGGCACGACCTCGTCGCCGCGCCAGTTGGCAATGAACGCATCGCCGACCCAGAGGTCGGCCGCGGCGGCGGTCGAAGTCATCGCGATCGCAAGTGTCAGAGCGAGGAGCCATTTCCGAGGCGAGGACGAAGGGGTCGCAAGCATCGAGCTACTACTTTCCCGGGGGGAGCCGCGTGCGCTTCGGCGGGCGCAGAAGTCGAACGCGCCCGGCCCTGTCGGGGGAAAGCCGGGCATAACTTCAGTATTCTTATCAACTGAACAATGGGAGCGGTAGCTAAACTTCCCAAATTCTCAGGAGTGACTCGTCTTTTTCTTTATCGGGCCCAGTCGCCGGACTTTCCGCCCACCTTGGACTCCAGTTGAACGGTCTGGATCGTGATACTTTTCGAGACGGACTTGCACATGTCGTAAACGGTCAGGGCTGCGATGGATGCTGCGACCATCGCCTCCATCTCGACGCCCGTTCGCGCGACGATGCTCACCGTGCTGACGATGCGAAGCCGGTCGGGCGGCAACTCCTCGAATCCGATCTGAACCGCGTCCGGCGAGAGGCCGTGACAGAGCGGAATCAGCTCGCTGGTGCGCTTCGCCGCCTGGATACCGGCGACGCGCGCGACCGCCAGCACATCGCCTTTGGCGACTTGTCCGCCGCAGATGGCGGCAAACGCGTTTTGGCCCAGCAGCACCACGGCGGATGCGGTGGCCCGGCGGGTGGTAGGAGCCTTGGCGGACACGTCCACCATTCGCGCGCGGCCAAGTTCGTCCAAGTGAGAAAGTCCGGGCGATTCGCGCATGCTCCACTTCCGTCAGACTGAGCGCTCAGGTTACACGCCAGAATCGGGTTTCGCGAGCGAAGCGATCACACATGGAATCCCGCGGCGGAAGCCAAGGCAGAGCGCCGCTCACCGGAGACCCGGCAAGAAGCCTGCATTCAGCACGGCGGCGGGCGTCGAACGGCAACCCGCCGTCGCGTCGCTGACGCATGCCGCCTGACCCTCGGCGTTCGAGAGGAGGCTTCCGGAACTCGCCCGCGGCGGGGGGATCCGCGACGAACTGGCCGGCTAAGTCAGCATGCGCGTCAGCACAAACATGAGCAGGTGGGCCAATGCGCCAATCGTCAGCAATTCCGGAATAAGGTACGGCGCCAGGCGATCTTCCCACCGCTCGGTCGGTTCACTGGAGGCCCACTTCATGGGTCACCTCCCAGATGATCGTATGCCTCTTCGCAGCGGCCGGCGCGCGCCGGGCTGCGCTGGAACGACCCTCACCATTATCTGCTGGGACGGGGCCGCAACGCTAGCGCAGTAAGGCTCAACGCATGGCAGGATCGGGCTTGCTCAGCCAACCCGAACGCAGCCGCGGGCCCCAGGTCTCTGTCGTTCGGCGTATGATGCGGAGTCCGCGCTGGCGTGAACGCGGGCAGACTCGGGTGTGTGTGCGTTCACCGGCGCGGTGCGCGTTTCCGCGCAGTACTGGAAACTACGAAGTTGTGAGCCAGTCGATGCGTCGCATTGCGATTGTCGGTGCCACGGGAGCCGTGGGGCACGAGCTGCTGACGGTGCTCGAGCAGCGCAAATTCCAGGTCGGCGAACTACGTCTGTTCGCCTCGGCACGCTCAGCGGGTCACCGCCTGCACTGGCGCGGGGAGTCGCTCGAAGTGGAGGAGCTGAGCGCTTCCGGCGTCAGTGGGCTTGACGTGGCCTTTTTCTCGGCGGGCGCGGCCGTCAGCCGCGAATTCGCTCCGCTGGCAGCCCGGGCCGGTGCGGTCGTCATCGACAATTCCTCCGCCTTCCGAATGGCGCCCGAGGTTCCCCTCGTCATTCCCGAGGTCAACCCGAAGGCCGCGTTGGCGCACCGGGGAATCATTGCGAATCCGAACTGTTCCACCATCATCCTGGCAGTGGCGCTTTGGCCGCTGCATCGCGCCGCGACGGTTCGGCGTGCGGTCGTAAGCACCTATCAGGCGGCGAGCGGGGCCGGAGCGCGCGCCATGCGCGAGCTTCGCGAGCAGACCGCGGCGGTGCTGGCGGAGCAGCCCGCGCTTCCACGCGTCTTCCGCGAGCCCTGCGCCTTCAACGTGTTCAGCCACAACACGGCGGTGGACGAGCACGGGGTGAACCTCGAAGAGCGCAAGATGATGCAGGAGGTCGCGAAGATCTTCCACGATGAGACGATTGGCGTGGCCCCAACGTGCATGCGGGCGCCGGTGCTGCGGTCTCACCTCGAGACGGTCGCGGTGGAGCTGGAGCGGCCCATCTCGGTCGACGAAGCGCGGCGCATTCTGCGCGAAAGTCCGGGGGTTCGGTTGGTCGATGACCGCGCGGCCAACAAGTTTCCCACGTCGATCGACGCCACCGGACAGGACGACGTGCTGGTCGGGCGCATCCGCCACGATCCCAGCGTGGCCGAGCAGCGCGGACTTCAGTTCATCTGTGCCGGAGATCAACTCCGCAAAGGGGCGGCGCTCAACGCGGTGCAGATCGCCGAACTGCTGAGCTAGAGAGGAATTCACTTCATGGGCCGCGCGCCGTTCGAGTATCCGCGCCTGCTGGCCGACTTCGTGCCGCTGCCGGGCGTGATCAAGGAAGACTATGAGGATTTTCAGGTCGAAGAAGTGCCGCTCTACGAAGCGAGCGGCAGCGGCACGCACACGTATTTTACGCTGGAGAAGCGCGGGCTGAGCACGATGCAGGCCGTACGCGACGTGGCGGAGGCGCTGGAGGTCGATCCGCGGGCGATCGGTTTTGCCGGCCTGAAGGACGCGCGGGCCGTTTCGCGCCAGCGCATGTCCCTTGAGCACGTCGACCCGCAGCGCCTGGCGCAGCTTCGCGTCCCGCGCATTGCGATCCTCGACATCACGCGCCATGGCAACAAGATCAAGCTGGGCCACCTGGCCGGGAACCGATTCCACATCCGCGTGCGGCAGACGCCGCGCGATCGGCACGCCGAGCTGGAGGCCGCCTGGGCCCGGCTGTGCCGCGACGGTATACCCAACTACTTCGGCCCGCAGCGGTTCGGCAGCCGCGGCGACGGCTGGGCGGTCGGGCGTGCCATCGTGCGCAACGAGCTTGAAGAAGCGCTGGATCTCATGCTCGGCCGGCCGGGGCCGTTCGATAGCGGTGAGATCCTGCGGGCGCGAGCGTTGTACGATCAGGGCCGGTTTCGCGAAGCGGCCAGCGCCTGGCCGCGGATGTTCCGGGACGAGCGCCGCGCCCTGACCACGCTTGCCCAGACGCATGGAAACCGAAAACGGGCATTCCTCACGGTGGACCGCAGGCTGCGGGACTTCCTGGTCTCGGCCTACCAGTCCTACCTCTTCAACCAGGTGGTTGCGGCGCGCATCCCCAGTGGGCTGGGCAACCTGCGGACCGGCGACCTGGCCTGGCTGCACGGGCGCGGGGCCGTGTTCCATGTCGAGGACGTGCAGCGCGAGCAGCCGCGCGCGGAGGCTTTCGAGGTCAGTCCGACCGGCCCTCTGTTCGGCTACCGGATGACCGAGCCGAGCGGCGAGAGCGCCGCACAGGAGCAAGCCGTCGTACAGCGCGAGGGCCTGGATGTCGCCGTCTTCCGCGCGACCCGGCTGCGCGTGAAAGGGGGACGCAGGTCCCTGCGCTTCAGGCCCGCCCAGCCGGGTCTTGCGCTTGGCGCTGACGGCCGCGGGCCCTATCTTGAGGTTCGCTTCACGCTCGAACCCGGCTGCTACGCGACCTCGCTGCTGCGCGAGCTGTTTGCCGATGCGCCGACCGAGGACGAGTCGTGAGCATCACCGCCGGAAGAGCACCATTCCCAGGCGGCGCTGTGGACGATTGGGCGATCACTCGCAATCAGGCGGCCGTACATTGACGCAATCTCGCAGCGGCCTGGACTGGGGCGCCTTACTGGCGCGCGTGCGGGCCGATTATCCGCAGGTCTACCGAAGCTGGTTTGCGCAGCTCCCGGCGGCGGACGTGCAAGGCGGCGAGCTGCGCATTCGCGTCGACTCCGCGGCCAAGGCGAGATATCTCGCGGAAACGTGCACGGAAGCGTTCGTGCGAAGCGCCATGACGCTGAGTGGACTGCTGATTGGCGTGCGTTTTCTCACAGACGGTGCCGAGAGCGCGTGCCCGACCGGCAATCCTTGCGGACTGAAGTCGCTGTCATTGAGCCCCGACTACACGTTTGACGAGTTTGTGGTCGGGCCCTCGAACCGGCTCGCTCATGCGGCCTGCCGCGCCGTCTGCAACCAGCCCGGGCAGCTCTACAACCCACTCTTCGTGCATGGCGCGTCCGGGCTCGGCAAGACGCATCTCTTGCAGGCGACCTGCGCGGCCATGCAGCAGGGACCGCAGGCCCCCGACGTGCTCTTCCTGTCGTGCGAAACGTTCGTCAACGAGTTCATTCAGGCGATCGAGCGCGGCCGGCTGCCCGAATTCCGTGACTGTGCGCGGCACGCCAGCTTTCTGGTGATCGACGACGTGCAGTTCCTGGCGAATCGCGAGTCAAGCCAGGAGGAGCTGTTTCACACGTTCAACACGCTGTACCAAAGCCGACACCAGATTATCCTCTCGGCGGATTCGCCGCCGTCGGAGATTCCGACGCTCGAAGAGCGGATCGTCAGCCGCTTTCACTGGGGCCTGGTCGCGCAGATCGACCCGCCCGACCGCGAGACGCGCCAGGCGATTCTACAGAAGAAGGCCCGGCTGCGCGGCGCGGAGATTCCCCCGGCGGTGCTCGACTACCTTGCGGAGCACGTGGAAGCCAACATCCGCGTGCTCGAGGGAACGCTCACCAAGCTGATTTCCGAGATGCAGCTCAGCGGAAAGCCGCTGACGATCGAGACGGCCCGGCACGTGCTCGAGGCCCTCGATCTGCGCAAGGTCCGACCGATCCAGATGGGCGACATTCTCGACGCCGTCGCTTCCCATTTCGGCGTGCGGCCAGCGGAGTTGGTCGGCCGAAGGCGATCCCGGTCCGTCAGCTACCCCCGCCAACTCTGCGTCTATCTGGCCCGCCAGCTCACGTCGATGAGCCTCGAAGACATCGGCGTTCACCTCGGCGGCCGCGACCACTCGACCGTCCTGCACGCCGAGCGGACCATTAAGAGCTCCATCAAGCACGAATCCGAAACCGCGGACGCCATCGCGCACCTGACACGAATCCTGTCCGTTCGCCGTTGATTGCGGCTGTCACACCTGTGCACGGCGGCGCCGATCGGCGAGCGAAGCAGGCGGTGCGCCCGGGCGAAGGCCAGCAGCGCCACAGACCGCGTTCGGCCGCTGACAGCCTGCGCCTCGCACGCAATCTCGTAACGTGGCGGGCGGCATTTGGTTACGGCTGCGGCCATCGTGCGCGACAGCGTTGACATGGCCGAAGAGAGATGAAGAGGAAAAGATTTCTCTACAGCGCAACTCCAGTAGGCGATAGAGCGTTACCCGTGGCGGGACGGTAGCGGAACCCCTCGATTTCGGGTAAAAAACGGGGGTGGTGTGGATCCCGCGGTCGCCCAATGCAGGCGGGCGCGGCGTGGTTGGTCCGGGTGGCCGCCGGCCGCCGGTTTCCTGCATTGTCACGAGACGCGCACACATGAAAACGGTGTTGCCACGACAGGAGTTTCTCGACGCATTGAGCGCCGCCATTCTGCTGGCCGGCGGGCGCACGCCCAAGCCCATCCTGAACTGCGTCAAGCTCGTGGTTCAGGGCGATGACGTCCTCGACGTCATGGCGACCGATGGCGAGGCTTCGCTCCACCTGGGCGTTAACGCGCTGGCGGTGAAGCGCCGCGGACAGGCGGTGGTCCCGGCCGACCGCCTCCTGGGAATCGTCCGCGAGCTCACCGACGTGGAGATCACGCTCGAAGTCGATGAGAGCTCGTGCATGATTCGCGGGCGCGGCAGCGAGTTCCACATTTACACGCGTAGCGTCGAGGATTTCCCGCCGGTCCCGGTCTTCGAGGGCGAGCCGGACCTGGTCGCGGACGGCGATGAGCTCCGCCGCATGATCGGGCTTACGCTGTATGCCGCGGCGCGCGAGGCCAGCCGCTACGCGACCATCGGCGTGCTGTGGGAGAAGCAGGGCAAGCGGCTGTTCATGGTGGCCACGGACGGGCGGCGTCTGGCGCGCGCTGGCGGGGCGCTGCGCGAGGCGAGCACAGGCGACTTCAGCACGATCCTGCCGACCAAGGCGCTGAGCGTGTTCGAAAAGGTGTTTACGTTCGCCCGTGAGGCCGAGGACCGCAGCGTGAACGTGAAGGTCATGCCGAACCAGGTGCTGTTGCAGGCCGGCCGGCGCGTGTTGGGGACGATCCTCGTGGAAGGACACTTCCCGAAGTACGAGGACGTCATCCCGCGCGACAACAACCGCTGCGCGCGCCTCTCGCGCGAAGAACTGCTGGCCGGGGTGCGCAGGGCCGCGTTGCTCACCACCGAGGAATCGCGCGCCGTGCGGCTGACCTTTGAAAAGGAGCGCCTGATCCTGACCTCGAGGGCGCCCGAGCAGGGCGACGCGCGCGTCGAGCTTCCGGCGCAACTGGACGGCGAGCCGCTGGAGATCGGGTTTAACCCCGTCTTCCTCCAGGACGCGCTGCGTTCGATGTACTGGGAGGATGTCTTCATCGAAATGCAGGAGAGTTTCCGGCCCGGGCTGCTGCGCGGCGAGGATCGGGACGATTTTCTGTACATCGTGATGCCGGTATCGCTATCGCCCTGATTCCGCGCGCGGGTACTCCATGAATGAGCGCCAATATCGTCAGGTGCTGATGAACCGCTCGCGGCGAGGGTTTTCGTCGCTGGCCGAACGCGGCTATCTCGCGCGTTGGCTTCGTTCGGCGGCGCGCGACCTGCGCGAGCGGCAGCGCGCGGCCGAGGCATGGGAGCGCTGCCTGCCGGGGAATTGGTCCGGGCAGGCCCGCGTGCTCGCCGCGCGATCCGGCGTGCTGACCGTCGAGGCGGCGGACCCGATCTCGGCGGCTCGGCTGCGGCGAGGCGAGAGTGAGATTCTGAAGCGGATGCGCTCGTCGTATCCAGCAGCTCGCGAGCTACGCGTCGTCCTCGCCGGCGAGGTGGACGACCTGGACGAGCTGACCTGACGGGGCGTGCGCCGGGCGGCGCTCGAGGATCGAGTCCATGAGCGGATCAAGTGTCATGATCAATCCGGGCGAGGCCGAACGTTCGCAGGAGAGCAACTCCGGCGCGGAGGGAAGTCCTCCGACGCCACCCGCGCCGGCGGCACCGGCCAACGGCGGTTACGACGAGAGCCAGGTGCAGGTGCTCGAAGGCGTGGATCACATCCGCGCGCGGCCGGGCATGTACATCGGCGACACCGGCACCTACGGTCTGCATCACCTGCTCTACGAGGTGCTCGACAACTCGATCGACGAGGCGATGGCCGGCTACTGCCGCAACATCGTCATTACGCTCCACGGCGACGGCTCGGCCGAGGTCGAGGATGACGGGCGCGGCATTCCGGTCGGCTGGAAAGACGAATACGGCATGTCTGCGCTTGAACTGATCATGACCAAGACCGGCTCCGGCGCGAAGTTTGACCGCAGCACGTACAAGGTCTCCGCCGGCCTGCACGGCATTGGCGTCACCGCGGTGAACGCCTTGTCGGCCTGGCTTGAGGCTCGCAGTATCCGCGACGGCAAGGTCTGGTTCATGCGCTTCGAGCGCGGCCGCACGATCCGGCAGATCGAGCCCATCGCCGACGCGCCCAGCACGACCGGCACCGTCGTCACCTTCGCGCCCGATCCGCAGGTCTTCTCGACGCTCGAATTCAGCCACGACACGGTGGTGCGGCGCGTGCGCGAGGTGGCCTATCTCAATTCGGGCGTGCGCTTCGTGCTGATCGACGAGCGCGAGGGCAAGCGCGACGAGTTCATGTTCCAGCAGGGCATCAGGCAGTTCGTCGAGCACCTCAACGAAGGCAAGGAGCCGGTGCACCCGGCGATCTACTTCAAGCGCGTCGACGAAGCGAGCCGGCAGATCTGCGAAGTCGCGTTGCAATACACCGACGGCTACACCGAGAACGTGCTTTCATTCGCCAACAACATCAACACCAAGGAAGGCGGCACGCACCTGTCGGGCTTCCGCGCCGCGCTGACGCGCGTGATCAACAACTACGCCCGCAAGGTCAACCTCTACAAGCCGAACGACCCGGTCCCCTCCGGCGATGACATCCGCGAGGGTCTCACGGCGGTCATCTCGGTCAAGGTGCCGGAGCCGCAGTTCGAGAGCCAGACCAAGATCAAGCTGAACAACAGCGAGGCCGGCACGTTCGTTGAGACCGTCGTCGGCGAGATCCTGACGAACTACCTCGAGGAGCATCCGGCCGAATCCAAGCGGCTGGTCGGCAAGGCCGTTCAGGCGGCGCTGGCGCGCGAGGCGGCCCGCAAGGCCCGCGAGACGGCCCGCAAGAGCGCCATGTCCGGCGCCGGCATGTCGCGCAAGCTGGTCGACTGCACCAGCCGCGACGTCGACGAAACCGAGCTCTTCATCGTCGAGGGCGACAGCGCCGCCGGCAGCGCCAAGGGCTTTCGCGACTCCCGCACGCAGGCGATTCTGCCGATCCGCGGCAAGATTCTGAACGTCGAGAAGGCCCGCCTGCACAAGGTGCTCAGTCACGAGGAAATCGTCGAGATCATCCGCGCCCTGGGCACCGGCATCGGCGAGGAAGACTTCGACCTGTCCAAGCTGCGCTACGGCCGGATCATTCTGATGACCGATGCCGACGTCGACGGCTCGCACATCCGCACGCTGCTGCTGACGTTCTTCTTCCGCCAGCTCCGCCCGCTGGTCGACGGCGGCTACGTCTACATCGCTCAACCGCCGCTCTATCAGCTCGCGCGCGGCAAGACGGCCGACTACGTGCTCGATGACGCGGCGCTGAACAGGCGCCAGGCCACCCTGGGGCTCGAAAACAACGTGCTCGAAATCCGCCGGCCGGGTGCTCCGCCGCAGCGGATCGAAGCGGAGCGGCTTGCGGCGTTGTTCCGGCTGCTGGAGGAGATTCAGCAGCAGGGTCGTATTCTGGGCCGGCGCGGGATCAGCCTGGCCGATTTCATCCTGACGCACGCCCCGCGCGGGCCGCTGCCGGTGATGCGCGTCTCGATCGACGGCGTCGATCAGTTCTTCTCGGGCGACGAGCCGCCGCCGGCGGGTGCCGACGCGCGCAAGGCAGAATCGGCACCGATCCGGACCGAACTGCACGAGGTGCGCGTGTTGCAGCGCTGCCTCGACGAGCTGCGCGACTTCGGCTGTGACTGGAGCGACCTGTTCATGCAGCGCGAGGAGCAGATCACCGGCGATCTGGGCGCCGCCGTCTTTGTGTTGCTGCCCGCCAGCGGCGATGCAAAAGAGCTTGAGAATCTGAACGAGCTGCCCGAGGGCGTCCGCACCATCGGCTCGCGCGGCTGGGAGATCAAGCGCTTCAAAGGCCTGGGCGAGATGAACAAGGACGAGCTGTGGCACACCACCATGGACCCGTCCAACCGCGTGCTGCGCAAGGTCGTCGTCAGCACCGCCCCGGACGACGACGAGCAGGTCGAGGACGCGCTCGACGCCGACCGGACGTTCAGCATCCTGATGGGCGATGACGTGGAAGTGCGACGGCAATTCATCGACGAGAACGCGATCCACGTGAAGAATCTGGACGTGTAGGTTGCGGCGGTTGCCGCCACCGCTGCCGCGGAGCAGGAACCTCAACGCGCCGCGCTGGGATCCAGCCGCCCGCACGATTGTCACGAGCGCGTCCCGCGGCCTTCCGGACCTTGGTCCCTCAGTCCCTTGACCCCCTCTTTTGGCGGATTGGTCGCAGGCCAGGGTCGATTACACTTCGCCGCGCTGCATGCCTTCTTCTCGCACTGTTGCGGATTGGTCGCAGGCCAGGGTCGATTACACTCCGTCCGGCAACGCCATTCAGGGCCAGCCGTTGCGGATTGGTCGCAGGCCAGGGTCGATTACACTCGCAATCGATTGCACCAGTTACAGCAACGGGTTGCGGATTGGTCGCAGGCCAGGGTCGATTACACTGGCGGCGATCGAGCTGATGTCGCACGTGCGGTTGCGGATTGGTCGCAGGCCAGGGTCGATTACACTGCGGCCCGCTATCGTCCGCGCGACCTGTCGGTTGCGGATTGGTCGCAGGCCAGGGTCGATTACACTAGCGCCTGCGTCGCTCCATTTGTCCGACCGGTTGCGGATTGGTCGCAGGCCAGGGTCGATTACACTCAGTCATGTCTGGTCCTCCTCGCAGTCATGGTTGCGGATTGGTCGCAGGCCAGGGTCGATTACACTAGTTCTGCAATCGCCCGA
>CAYXIO010000017.1:0-69807 GCA_964465125.1 uncultured Planctomycetales bacterium
ACCCACTGATACGTCAGGTTCTGGCCTTCGGCGTCGCTGCCGCGGCCTGACAACTGCACATGAGCGCCTTCATCGACGGTCGCCTCATCCGCCGGCGGCGCCGGCTCGTGCGACCAGGACAGGTTGTCAATGAGCAGCGCGTTGGAGAAATCCGTCTGCGAGAGGTTCAGGATTTCGACACGACTGATGGTGGCCTCGTTCATGCGCACCGCGAAGAACGTCTCGCAGTTCTGGCGCGTGGAGGTTGAGTCCCACAGCTCCGGCTCGACGACCTTCCGGCCAATCTGGTTTCCATCGGCGTCGAAGAGCGTGACCTGCACCGAATGAACCGGCCCCTCCTTGCCGACCGCCAGCATCGCTCCGACCTCGGCGACCGGCTCGTCAAAGTTGATCGTGAACGGGGCGTTGGGATTGTTGTTGTCGAACTTCAGATAGACCTGGTCCCGGTTGGGCGAATACGTGCCGTCATAGCCCGTGATGTCCTCGACGACCGCATTGCCTTCCACGTTGCCGCCGCTGTAGGCGCCGTAGCGTCCGCCGCCGGTGTTCTCGAAGGTCACGCCGTGCGACTCGTGGAACTGGTCGCCGAGCTTCTCATAGGTGGCCAGTCCGTCGAAACCGAGCGTCTGTTCGGCGCCCTGCGTGAACTCGTTGAAATCCGAGGCCAGCTCGGAGAAGGAATCGAAGCCGCCGCCGTCGTTGACGTCGTCAAACCACTCGATCGGTGGATGCGGCAGGCCGGCATCGGCGCTGGGGGCTTCGTTGACGTCCTCGACAGCGACGCGGAAGGTCTCCGTCCGTTCGTGGCCGGCCGAGTCGGTCACGCTGACTGTGATCTCGTGGCTGCCGGCCGCCTCGTGGTCGAGACTCGCGCCCTCAGCGACGCGGATGGCGCCGTTCTCGTCGACGGTAAAGCGCCCGCCGGCGTCGTTGGTCAGTGCATATGTAAACGTCTCATCGCTATCCGGATCGCTGGCGCCCACCTGGCCGACCACGGTGCCCGCCGCCGCGTTCTCAGACACGGTTCCGCCCTCGAACGTCAGGGCGTCCGGAGCCTGGTTTTCAGGCTCCGCGCTCGGCGCGTCGTCGGAGTTGCGGTGCCGGTCATCCTCGTCGCGCTCGTCCGCATCACGCTCGTCTTCGTCGCGCTCACCTTCGTCACGTCGCGCGCGGCCTTCGTCCCGTTCGTCCTCGTCATCCTCATGGCGCTCGTGCTCATCACGCTGGTCTTCGTCGCGCTCGTCCCCGTCGTGATGGGCGCGGTCGTCCTCATCATGACCGCCATTCCCGTTGTGCCCGTCGCCCTCGTGCCCCTCGGAGTCGTGCTCGTGAGGTCTGATCTGTACGTCACCGTCGGAGAACCGCAGCGTCTCAACGCCCGTGAGCGTGTCGGTGCCTTCCGCGCTGCCTGAGCGCAGGTCCCGAACGGAGAACGATCCGTCGTCCCCCTCCGACACCGCGTATTGGCCGGCTCTCCCTGAGTAGACGGCCACGTCGTGCCCGTCGCCGCCGGCGATGACATCGTGGCCCTGGCCGCCTGTGATCGTGTCGTCCCCGTCCCCGCCGTCGAGCCTGTCGTGACCGGCATCACCCGAGAGCGTGTCGTCGCCGTCGCCGCCGGCGATGACGTCGTGGCCCTGGCCGCCTGTGATCGTGTCGACCCCGTCCCCGCCGTCGAGCCTGTCGTGACCGGCATCACCCGAGAGCGTGTCGTCGCCGTCGCCGCCGAAGAGTTGGTCGTTGCCGCCGCCTCCGAACAGCGAATCGTTGCCCGCATCACCTGAAAGTCGATCGTTTCCTCCGTGCCCAAGCATGGTGTCATTGCCGGCGAGACCGGCCGCCACGTCGGCTTGGTCCGATCCGTCGAAACGATCGGCGTTGTCCGTGGCGCCGTCCTGGGCCTCGCCCGAATCCGCGTCGGACCAGGTGGCGGAGCGCAGAATGCGCTCTTCCAGCGCCTCGATCCGAAGCGTTGGACGCTTCCGCGCGTGTTCCTTACCGTTGTGGTCGCCCGGCTGCTTTTCCGGCGAAGCTGGTCCGATCCCGTCGCTCATGGCACTCTCCGACGCGGTTCAATGTGCCAACCACAAGGTGGACACACCGTCGGCGGATTCGTCGGGTGTACCGCGAACGGGCTTTAACCGGGGGTTACCGGTGATCGGACCGAAATCGATCGCCGCCTCGAATCGTCCGGCGGCTTCGGCGGCCTCGGCCGGCACGTCTCGAAAAGCCGCGGGGATCGTGCGCGGGCCGCCAGCCTCATCGGACCTTCCCGCCACCCGCCGGCTGCCGTCGTTCGAATGGAGATCGACCGGGCATCGCTTTCAAGCGCTGCGCGCCGCGCGCCCGCACACCGATAATCCCGCGGCGTGCGATGCGTCCGGCGCCCGCGTACAATGGCGTCCGAAACACGTGCAGCCAGTCCTCAGGGCTGCGTCGCCGACGGCATCCATGGTCGCCGCGACCGGCCCGGCGCGGCACGAGGACGGCGGCGCGCGGCGTGGAGAGGGAGCCGCCGGCATTCCATGAACTGGCTCGAGCAACTCGCGGCCTCTCAGCCGATCGCCCATTCGGTCCTCGTCCTGTGCGCCGGTTCAACACTCGGACTGGCCCTGGGGGGCATCAGCTATCGCGGGATACGACTGGGCACCACCGGCGTGCTCTTCGCCGGCCTGCTCCTCGGACACTTCGGCGCGCGGATCGACCCGCGGCTGCACGAATTCCTGCGCGAGTTCGGGCTGATCCTCTTCGTCTTCATGATCGGGTTGCAGCTCGGACCCGGCTTCTTCGCATCGCTGAGGCACGGCGGCCTGCGGATGAACATCCTGGCCTCGAGCGTGGTCGTCTCCGGCGCCCTGATCGCCGCGCTAGTCGGCTGGATGCTCCGCCAGGATGTCGCCGCGACGGCGGGGCTGCTTTCCGGCGCCACCACGAACACGCCGTCGCTGGGAGCGGCGCAGCAGACGATGGCCCTGCGAAACGGCTCCGCGTCCGGGCCCGCTTCGAGCCCGGGAGCGCCGCCGGCGGCAAACGCCGCGCTGGCCTACGCGGTCGGCTACCCGATCGGTATTCTCAGCGTCTTCGGCGCGCTGCTCTCGATTCGGGCCCTCTTCCGCATCGATCCCGTCGCTGAGGCACGCGCGTTCCACGAGGAGCAGCGCCGCGGCGTGGAACCGCTCGAGCGCCTGACGCTGAAGGTGGAGAACCGCAATCTCGATGGCCTGACCCTCGAGCAACTGCCCGGACGGCGCGAAACCAGCGTGGTCATTTCGCGCATTCGCCACGTCAACGACCCGACCGTGCACACCGCCAGCCTCGAAACCGTGGTTCACTGCGGGGACATCCTGGTGGCCGTCGGGTCGCACACCAATCTGACGCAGTTCTGTCGCATCGTCGGCAGCGCCAGCGACGTGGACCTGCTCAAGGCCGCCGGCGCGCCCGGCTTTCAGCGCGTCGTCGTGACGCGCAAGGAAGTGCTCGGAAAAACCGTCCGCGAGCTGGGACTCGATCATCTCTACGGCGTTGCGGTGACGCGCGTGCTGCGCGGCGACATTGAGATGACGGCGCTGCCGGAAATGAGGCTTCAGTTCGGTGACCGTTTGCACCTGGTAGGCAGCCCCGACGGGCTGGCGAAGGTGTCGACCGCGCTGGGCAACTCGGTTCGCGCCATCAACGAAACGCACTTTGGGGCGATCTTCCTGGGGATCGCGATCGGCGTGCTCGCGGGGCTGGTGCCGATCCAGTTTCCCGGCTTGCCGATCCCGCTGCGGCTCGGTCTGGCGGGCGGGCCGCTGCTGGTCGCGATCCTGCTGAGCCGCTGGGGCCATGCCGGACCGCTCGTCTGGCACGTGCCCGTGAATACGAGCCTGGCGTTTCGCGAGTTGGGAATCACGGTCTTTCTCGCCTGCGTGGGATTACACGCCGGTGAGGGCTTCTTCCAGACCGTCTTCAGCCGCGAGGGGCTGACCTGGCTGCTGGGGGCGCTGCTGATCGCTTTGCCGCCGCTGATCATCGTCGGCGTGCTCGCGCGTTTGTGGCTGAAGCTGAACTACACCGTGCTGGGAGGGCTGCTGGCCGGCAGCATGACCGACCCTCCCGCGCTGGCATTTGCGAGCGTGCTGAGCGGCTCCGACGCGCCGGCCATGGCCTACGCCACCGTCTATCCGTTCACGATGCTGCTGCGAATCGTCTCGGCGCAGGTGCTCGTCATTCTGCTGAGCGCCTGACGGCGGCTCCCCCGCGCCGCGTCCGCTTCGCGCTCAGCGGATCTTCGCGCGGTACTTCTCCGGGTCCGCCCAGAACTGCATCACGCAGTTCGGGCAGCAGAACCCGATCACGCGGCCTTCAAACACGATCGAATAACGCGGGTCCAGCGGCTTGCCCGTCACCGGACAGCAACCGTTCACCGGCTTGATCGCCGCGGCGTCCGGCGCCGCCCCGGGCGGCGGCGCGTCGCTGCTGAACTTCAGCTCAGGCTCGACTTCCGCCGCGGCGGCATCGGGCACATCGCCGGCGTCCACGTGCAGGTCGCTCCGCAACGCCCGAAGCAAAGCGACTCCCTCGGAAGTCATCGCCGACTTCCACACGTACAGCCGGCGCAAACCCGCCAGCGAAGGCAGGGCGGCAACCGCGGCGTCGCTCACCGCCGTCTGCGAGAGGACCAGCTCGCGCAGACCGGAGAATCGAGCGAGGTGCGGCACGGCCGCGTCGCTCACCGCGCTGCCGCGCAGATCGAGCCGGTGCAGGTTTGCCATCACCGGCAGGTGCTCGATCGTGGCGTCGTCGGCCTTGATCCGGGCCAGTGAGAGCTGGACGACATTGTCGCGCAGCGGCGCCAGCAGCCCGGCGATCTCGTCCGCCCCGATCGATTTGGCCGCGGGCCCAAAGTCCACCGCCAGCGCGCGGCTGCCCGGGTCCATCCACTCCACGTGAATCAGGCGCGATTCCAGCAGCGCGAGGGCGGCGCCATCGGGCTCCGGCAGCGCGGAGTAGTCGGCAGGGTCGGATTCAGCCCGCGCCGGCGCCCCAGCGACGGCTTCGCCGTCATGGGAAACGGTTTCGCTCGGAGCCGCCTGAGCCTCCGCTGCCGGCGAACCCTCCGCATCGGTCGGCGCGCCAAGCACCTCCTCCGGAATCAGCGAGAGATTCCCACCTGCCTCGTCCTCGCTCCGCTTCGCGATCGGCTCGGCCGAACCCCCATCGGGAAGCGGCGCGCCGGACGCGATCCAGGCCTCGATCGTCCGAAGCTCCTCCTCGCCGGGCTGACCGCGCGATTCCGGCGGCATGTGCTCGTCGTCGTCGAGCGGCAAGCGCAGGCGCCGCAAGAGCTCGCTCTCGCCAGGCTTCCCGGCGGCGATCACCGGGCCGTCGTCGCCGCCTTTGCGGATCAACTCGGGTTCGTGCAGCGCCAGTCCGCCTCTTCGGCGATTCTCGCCGTGACACGAGCTGCATCGCTTCGCGAAGATCGCCGCCACGGACTCGTAACTAACGGAGTCATGCACGCCGTCGGGAGAACGCGCGCCCGCCGGCGGCGTTTCGGTCGATGGGTCGAGGGCCGCCGCCGAGGTGGCCGACCCAGCCGGTCGGCTGGCGCTCGGAGTGGCGCGGCTGGAGTCGAACGGTTCGAAGAGAAAGTCGGGCCCGTGCGTCATCGACGCGCCGAGGTGGCCCGTCGGCATCATCACGAGCACGGTCAGCGCCAGCATTCCGCCATAGACCTTGCGCAGCCGTTCAAAGTGCCCGAGCACCGCGCAGAGCAGCGTCCCTCCGGCAAAGGCGAAGCCGAGCAGCATGTGATTGTTCAGGGTCGCGCCGCCGCGCTCGCCCTCCAGGCTGAGCGCATACCCGCTCGCGGCGCTGACGGCCGCGCTCAGCGCCGCCAGCCAGGCCACCAGGGCGCGCGCCTCGCGCGGCGGAGGCTTGCGGCGGAGCAGGCCCAGCACTTCCAGCCCGGCCCAGCCCGTCACGAGTCCGATCGGCAGATGCAGCACGAGCGGGTGCAGCCGCCCCAGCAGTTGCAGCCAGTCCACTTGCATACGAGCCTCAGGCCATCAGCTCAGGGCGGACCCGCCCGAACACGTCGGTCAGGCGAAAATCGCGGCCCTGGTGGAAAAAGGTCAGCTTGTCGTGATCGAAACCGAGCAGGTGCAGCAGGGTCGCGTGCAGGTCGTGCACGTCGATCGGATTCTCGATGATGTTGTAGCTGTAGTCGTCGGTGCGGCCGTGCGTCGTGCCGGCGTTGATTCCGCCGCCCGCCAGCCAGACCGTGAAGCAGCGCGGGTGATGATCGCGCCCGTAGTTCTCGTGCGTCAGCGTGCCCTGGCTGTACACCGTCCGACCGAACTCCCCGGCCCACAGAATCAGCGTGTCGTCCAGCAGTCCGCGGCGGCGCAGGTCCTTGATCAGCGCCGCCTGCGGCTGATCCACCGCGGCGCTTTGCAGGCGAATCTCCCCGGGCAGGTTGTTGTGGGCGTCCCAGCCGCGCATGTAGAGCTGGATGAACCGCACGCCGCGCTCGGCGAGCCGGCGGGCCAGCAGGCAGTTGGCTGCGAACGTCCCCGGCTTGCGCACCTCCGGCCCGTACAGGCTCAGCGTCTCCTCGTCCTCATTCGAGAAGTCCGTCAGCTCGGGCACGGACATCTGCATGCGATACGCCATCTCGTACTGCGCGATGCGCGTGTGCACCTCGGGGTCGAGGCTGGCGCGCGCGTCGACCTCGTTCAGCGACGCCACCAGGTCGAGCATGCGCCGCCGATCCTCGCGCGAGACGCCGGCCGGGTCGCGCAGGTACAGCACCGGGTCGGCCCCGCTGCGCAGCTTGCAGCCCTGGTGCTCACTGGGCAGAAAGCCGCTGCCCCAGAAGCGCGCCGAAAGCGCCTGCATGTTGCCGAAACCCTGGCTGATCAGCACGACGAACGCGGGCAGGTTCGCATTGGCGCTGCCCAGCCCGTAGCTGACCCAGGCGCCGAATGACGGGCGCCCCGGCTGCTGGTGGCCGGTCTGGAAAAACGTAATGCCCGGCTCGTGGTTGATCGCCTCGGTGAACATCGAGTGAATGAAGCACAGTTCATTCGCCACCGATGCCGTGTGCGGCATCAGCTCGCTGATCCAGACGCCCTCCTGGTTGTTGGCGTAGCGCGAGAAGCGGAAGATCGACGGAGCCACCGGGAAACGGGCCTGACCGCTGGTCATGCCGGTCAGCCGCTGTCCCTGACGGATCGAATCGGGCAGGTCCTGGTTGAAACGCTGGCGCAGTTGCGGCTTGTAGTCCCACAGATCGATCTGGCTGGGCGCGCCCTCCATGTGCAGGTAGATCACCCGCCGGGCGCGCGGCGGATGCTGCGGGCGCGGCCGCGGAAAATGCAATCCGGCGGAAGGGCTGCCTTCCTGGCCGGCGAGCGCGGCTTGCCCCAGCAGCGAGCTCAACGCCAGCGTGCCGAGCCCGGCGCTGACGGACTGCGCCGCCAGGCCGAAGAACCGCCGCCGCGTCATGTTCAGATAGCTTTGCTCGATCGGATTCATGGTTTTAACTCTGTGTGATAGTAGCCGAGAGATTCAGGAGTGCGTTCGCCAGCATCGTCCACGCCGCAAGCTCGCCGGGCTTCGCTGCCGCCGACATCGGCGCCTCGCCGATCTTGAGCAGTTTTTCGGCGTCGTCGGGCGCGGCGGCGTAGCGCGCTCGAAACGCGGCCAGCGCTTCGGCCATACGCGCCAGCTCGTCGGCGCCCGCCGCCCGGCCGGTGCAGCGCCGATACATCGCCGACAGCCGCGCGCCGTCGTCCGCGCCCGGCTCGAGCAGCACGCGCTGCGCAAGCGCCCGGGCCGCTTCGACGAACTGCTCATCATTCCACAGCGTCAGGGCCTGGAGCGGCGTGTTGGTCGTGATCCGGCGAACCACGCACGCCTCGCGCGTGGGCGCGTCGAGGTTCATCAGCGACGGCGGCGGACAGGCGCGCTTCCAGTACGTGTACAGGCTGCGGCGCCACAGCCCGGCGCCGGTCGACCGGGCGTACTCGCGCGTGTTGGACTGCGGCATCGAGACCTCGGGCCAGAGCCCATCGGGTTGGTAGGGCTTTACCGAGGGCCCGCCCAAGTGCTCCACCAGCAAGCCCGAAACGTAGAGCGCCTGATCGCGGAGCTGCTCGGCCGACAGGCGCCTCCGCGGGAAATACGCCAGCAGGCGATTGTCGGGGTCGCGCTGCACGGCTTCCGGACGGATGCGCGCTGCCTGTCGATACGTCCGGCTCGTGACCATCAGGCGCAGCATGTGCTGCACGTCCCAGCCGCTCTCGCGAAACTCGACGGCCAGCCAGTCAAGCAGCTCCGGATGACTCGGCCACTCACCCTGTAGCCCGAAGTCCTCGCTGCTCCCCACCAGGCCGGCGCCAAACAGCATCTCCCACAATCGATTCACCGCGACCCGCGCCACCAGCGGATTCTCCGCTGACGTCATCCACTGCGCCAGCCCGAGCCGGTTCGGCGGCGCCTCGGCCGGCAGGTGACCCAGCGCCGCCGGAATGCCGCGCGTCACCGGCTTGTCCATATCCGGCTTGTCGTACAGACCGCGGGTCAGAACGAAGGTCGGCCGCGGCTCGGGCAGCTCCTTCATGACCATCGTGCGCGGCAGGCTCGCCTCGAGCTCTTCGCGCTTCCGTTCGAGCCCGGCCAGCTCGTCACGCCGCTCTCGATAGCCCGGAGAGAAGTGAATTTTCCATTCCTGCTCGAGCGACTGCTGCATTTCGGCGGAATGCGCCGCCGGCGGCAGCAGCGCGCCCGCCAAGGGACCGCTCAACTCCTCGTCGCGACGCTCGGCACGGTAGTAGTAGCCGCCCAGCCCGTTGGTGTTGACGACCTTCAGGACAATCGTGTTCACGCCGCGGACAAGCTCGACCGTCGCGCGATCCTGATCCGGCGCGACGCTCCGGTCGGCCTGCTTGGCCAGCACTTCTTTGCCGTTGACGTACAGGCCGAAGCCGTCGTCGCTTCCGAGCGACACGGTGACGCTGCGGGCCGTGGGCGAAAAGACGCGCCGGCCGACGTAGGAGACATTCATGCCCTCCGCCAGTGCGTTAACGCGATCGTCGAGATAGGCCTCGTTGAACCGCCAGAATTGGTTGCCGGCGCCGAAATTGCGGGTCAAATCGAGCGTCGCGTCGCTCTCCGGACCGAAGGCCGCCTCGTAGGCCTTCTCCCGATCCTGAATCGGAAACGGCCCGACCAGGTACCAGCCGCTCACCGCCGCCGGCAACTGTGCAAAGGCAGCTTCCGCGATCGTTCCCACGCTCAATCGTACGCGGCCGAAGGTGTGTTGCGCGTAGACCGACTGGTACTGAAGCGTGACGCGCAGCTCGGTGCCGCCTTCGAATCCGAATGGCTCGTCCGCAAGCAGCAGCGCCAAGCGGTTGCCCGGAACGCGGTGCGCGTCCACCGCCCAGCCGAGGTCGTCTGCAGTGTTCAGCACGTTGACCACGCGAAAATCGCCGTTGGCCTGCTCGATATTCGCCCACGCCCAGCCCAGCGAGACTTCCTCGCGCTGCGACGCGTCGGCGATCGAGATCGCTTCAACCTTGACGCCTGAAAGAACCGCGTTTCCGTTCGGCGCGCGGCCGACGCGCCCTTCCGGGAAGCTCGGGTCGCCCAGCGCCTCGAGCGCCAGCAGCCGCAGTCCCGTTTGAGCCGTCCGCAGTCGGATGATGTGCTCGTCCTTGTCCGGGTTGTCGCCGCTGGCCAGGACCGATCCGTCGGGCTGAGGCGTCAGCGTCGCCCCCGCGGTGGATTGGACTCCGAGTACCTCGCTGGCCGCCCAGCGAAGCCCCGTTCGCTCAGGCAGATCACGGAAGAACGCGCTGCGCTGCTGCTGCTCCTCGGGCGTGCTTTCCTCAAGCCGCGCACGAGAAGCTTCGACCTCCGCTTCGAGCGCCGTACGCTGCGCCTGCTGCTCCGCCGACGGCACGACCAGAAGCGGCTCGAAGGCGCGGTTTGCATCCGGCAATTGAGAATACAGGCCGGGCTCTTCGATCGAGTTGAAGAACGCGTAGAGCCGGTAGAACTCCTCCTGCGAGATCGGGTCAAACTTGTGCTCGTGGCAGCGCGCGCAGCCCAGCGTCAGCCCCAGAAACACCGAGCCGACCGTTGAAGTGCGCTCCACGGCGTATTCGACCAAGTACTCCGCGGCGATCGCACCACCTTCGTCCGTGGTCACATGATTGCGCAGGAAGCCGCTCGCGACTTTCTGGTCATCGGTCGCATTTGGCAGCAAGTCACCCGCGATCTGCTCGGCCAGGAACCGGTCGAACGGCATGTTGTCGCGGTAGGCGCCTAGCACCCAGTCGCGCCAGGGCCAGATCTGCCGGCCCGCGTCGGTGTGAATGCCGCAGGTGTCCGCGTAGCGGGCCGCGTCCAGCCACGGTACGGCCATTCGTTCCGCGTAGCGCGTGCGATAGGGCTCCTCGTTGAGCAGGCGATCCACCCAGCGCTCGTACGCATCCGGCGCCGCGTCGCCGGTGAACGCGTCCAACTCCTCGGGCGTCGGCGGCAGTCCGGTCAGGTCAATGAACAGCCGCCGAAGCAGGCTGGCGCGGTCCGCCTCGTCGGAAAGCGTCAATCCGGCTTTCTTCAGCCGCGCGCCGACGAGGCGATCGACGGGATGGCCGTCGCGCTCGTCGGCCGAGGCGGGAACCTCCGGCCGAACCGGCGGCACGAACGCCCAGTGCGGCTCGTATTCCGCCCCGGACTCGATCCAGCGCCGGAACAGCTCGCGCTCCTCCGCGGACAGCGCTCGTTTGTTGCTGTCCGGCGGCGGCATCCGGTAGTCCGGGTCGCTCGACGTGACCCGCCGCCAAAGCTCGCTTTCGTCCACGTTTCCGGGGACGATCGCCGGTCGGCCGTCGCGTTTGGCGGTCGCCCTGTCGCGCTCATCGAGGCGCAGTTCCGCGGCGCGCGTGCTGGGGTCGCGCCCGTGGCAGCGGAAGCAGCGGTCGGAGAGGATCGGGCGAATGTCGCGGTCGTAGCGGACCGCGTCGGTCGGAGCAGCGGCGACCGGGTCGGGCGCCAGGGCCTCGTCCGCCGGCGCCGCGGCCGACATGCCGCGGAAGGCGCCCGCGCCCAACAGCACCAGACCGAGCACGAGAATCGTCACCGGGCCGACCCGCCTCGGGGTTAGCGTCCGAGCCGGTGGCACGCCGTGCGGCGTTCGCTCGCGCGGCGTCGGCACATCCTGTGCATGCATACGCGTGCGGATGGACATGTCCTCTCCGAGATCAGAAACGAGGGACCGGTTTCCGCCGGCAGTCTGCGCGGCGGGGCCGCCGAAGCGCGACTCGCAGTGGTCAGGCTAGCCCGCCGGCACGCAGGGCGTCAACGCTTTCGGCGCCGAGGCAGCCCCTCGCCACGGCAAGCCGGTCAGCGACGCGTTCGGTGCGGCAGGCGCCCAGGCAGGCCGAGCTCGCTCGATAGTGCTCGGACCGACTCCGAGCGGCGCAGCGAATCGAGCAGCGCCTGCGAGATGATCTCCCAGACGTCGTCGGGGAGGTCCACCTGCACGCCGGCGGACGTGTCGTCCGGATCGCGGAACAGGAACAACAGCTCGGTGAAGCCCGTGGCCCCGTAGTCGGGCCCCGGCGCCCAACCGTCGTCGTCGCGGTCGATGTACGGGTCGGTCGTGCTGATCGCGTCGAGATCGTAGGTCGGCGCGGCCAGCCCCAGCGCCGAGTTGACGGACTCCAGCACGTAGTTCGCCAGCATCGCGGCGCCTGCATACGCCGGGTGAACTCCGTCCAGCGAAAACCCGCTGCCGCGCACCCATTTGCGCGAGAGCGTCTTGCCGCCGATGATGATTTCCAGCTCGCCTGAGAAGCCGGCGTTGATGTAGCTGCCGACGTCGACCAGGTGCACGTTGGACCCGCGCGTCGCGGCGTCCGCCGCGATGGCCTGGTTGAACGTGTCGATGCGGGCGGCGATGTACGCGGCTTCGGCCTCGCTCATGACGAGTCCGTCGTTCTGCACGCCGTCCGTCTCCAGGGCCGCGTTGGCGTACGCGGAGCTGTACCCGGTCGACAGCAGCGCGAACATCGGACCGAACGTGAACAGGGAGGCGCGGTCCCCTGCCCGCGGATCGTCGATCGGCGCGCCGGGCGGCGCGACGCGCGCGAAGCTCGCCGGCACGCTGTACGCCGGATCGAGCTTCTGCATGTAGAACTCCAGGTCGTCCGAATCGAACAGATAGCCGACGGAGCTGTAGTACGGCAGAGTCATGACGAACGTGTCGACGCGCTGCGGATCGTGCACCTCGCTCTGGAGCCGGTCGAGCACGTGCGTATTCTGCATCGCGAAATCGTCCAGCTCGGTGAGGTTGCGCTCGATGTTCGCCAGCGTATACGGCTCGAAGGTGAGCACGTCCTGCGCCACCGCGACGTCGATCAGCAAGCGCAGCAGCGGCGCGAGCTCGCCGCGAATCTGCTCGTAGGGCAGCGGGTAGACGCTCGGGTTCGACCCGCCCTGCCCCAGCGACGCCAGCGACGAATCGTTGTTGCCGATCCAGTACATCAGCAGGGCGCGGTTCGCGGGGTCGGCGTCGAGGTGCTCGTTGATGCGCTCGACGGCGGCGTCGACCAGGGTCACGTCCGCGCGGGCCAGCAGGTTGAGCGGATAAAGCACCTTGTCGGTGTCGTCGGCGAAGCGCGCCGGCAGGACGTGGTCGCAGAAATAGGTGTCGCTGAGGTAGTTCTGGTCCGCCCCGACGCGCTTGTAGTATTCCCACCCCTCGATCGAGAACAGGTCGGCCCCGTCGATGCCCAGGTTGCTCGGCACAACGAACGGGTCGATGCGGCTCTCGTCGAAGTCGTACAGGGGCTGAGAAAACGAGAGCGGAAGAACCGTCGCGAGCGAATCCGCGACGCGCTGCAAGTACGCATTCAGCGTATTGAGCGAATTGTTGGTCGCGTCCATCGTGCCGTGGGTCAGGCTGTCGCCCAGCCCCACCAGCAGGACCTGTCCGCCTTCTCGCGCGGGCCGAGCGGCGTGCTGCCGAGGGCCGGCGGGCTCGGCGGCACCCGCGATCAGCACGCCGAGCAGGGCCCACGACACGAAAGCTGAGTCAACGAACGCAAAGCGCGCAGGTCCACGAATCCCCCCGCGATCCATGAGATGCCCTCCGTTCATTTCTCGACAGCAAATCCCGCTTCAACCCGGCTGCGTGTGCTTGATGCGATGCACCAGCGTCTGGGCCGAGAGCTTGATCCCGCGAACGTGCCCCTGCAACGCCTCCCGGTTCGGTGCGTATTCCATCGCCGTGTCGAGATAGACGAGCTCCTTTTCGACCAGCTCGGCCAGCGACATGGTGAAGCTGTGCATGCCGGCCTGGCGGCTGCCCATGATGATGGCGGGCAGGTCCTGGTCCTCGCCCTCGCGAATCTTCTCCTTCACGATGCCGTCGCCCAGCAGAACTTCGGTCGCCGGCACGCGCAGAATCTTCGGATCGATCGCCGGCAGCAGCCGCTGGGCCGTGATCGCCTTCAGGCTGTTGGCGAACGCGCTGCGGATGAACGCGTGCTGCTCGCGCGGGAAGAACTCCAGTATGCGCGTCAGCGACTGCATCGTGTCCGCCGTGTGCAGCGTGCCGAACACCAGGTGGCCCGTTTCGGCGGCCTGCAACGCCGCGATCACGGTCTCCTTGTCGCGCAGCTCGCCGACGAAGATCACGTCCGGGTCTTCGCGCACCGCCGAGCGGATGCCGTCGGCGAAGGCGTCGAGGTCCAACCCCAGCTCGCGCTGGCTGACGATCGCCTTCTTGGGCATGAAGGAGTATTCGACCGGGTCCTCGATGCTGATGATGTGCACCGGCTGGTGTGCGTTGATGTGGTCGATCATCGCCGCCATCGTGGTGCTCTTGCCGCAGCCGGTCACGCCGCAGACCAGGATCAGCCCTTCGCCGCTCTCTTCGGCGAGCTTGCGGTAGGCCTCGGGCAGGTGCAACTCCTCGAAGCTCGGGATCTTGGCTTTGACAAGGCGGATGGCCGAGTGCATGCGCCCGCCGGCCTTCAAGCAGTTGATGCGGAAGCGCGTGCCGTCGGGCAGGTGATGGGCGAAGTCCAGTGATCCGTACTGTTCGAAGTGCTCCCACTTGCGCTTGGCGATAATCGGCCGCAGCAGCCCCTCGATCTCATCCCCGTCATTGCGGAAACTCTGGCAGTCCGCGCGGCGCAGCTCGCCGGCAATGCGAAAGGTGGGCGGAATGCCGGTCTTGAGATGCAGGTCGCTGGCTTGCAGCTTCTTCATGGCCTCGAACAGCGGGATGATCGTGGTGGGCAGCTCATTCATGAACGGTCTCCGACGGGCGGACGCCGACCGGTCTGCACGCGTCAGCGCCAGGCTGTATGGTAGCCGCCCGCCGGTTGGCAACGAAGCGATTCGCGCTCGATCACAAAGGGAGCGCCGGAAGCCCGCCGCAAGGGTGCCGGGCCCGACTTCGCCAGGGTGCTCCGCCTCAGCCGCGCGGCGCCTGCGTTTCGCCCGGGGTGACGCGGCGGGCCTCGGCGGTGGGCAAACGGATCACGAACTCCGCCCCCCCGTCGCTCGGACCGGTCGCCTCGATCGTCCCGCCGTGCTCGCCGATGATCTTGCGGCAGACGGCCAGTCCGAGGCCGGTTCCGCCGTGGCCCTTGGTGGAGTGAAACGGCTCGAAGATCTTCTCGCGCTGATCCTCGGGGATGCCGGGCCCGTTGTCGCGGATGGAAATGACGGCGTGCTGGGTCAACGGATCGAACGAGGTGCGGACGCGGATGACGCCTTCGCTGCGCGGGACGGCTTCGAGCGAATTGGCGACCAGGTTCAGCAGCGCCTGGTGCATGCCGTCCGGGTCGAGCGGAATCTCCGGGATCGGGCCGGCGTGCTCCGCCAGCAGGACGATTCCGGCGTCCGAGGCGGGTTTCTGCTCGAGCTCGATCACCTCGTCGACGAGCGTCCGGATCTGGGTAGGTTCGAGGACGGGCTCGCGCTGCTTGCTGAACGCCAGCATGTTCATCATCAGCGTGTAGCACTTGTCGAGGTTGCGATCAAGAATCCGCCAGCCCTGGCTGGTGATGCCGAAGTCGCGCTTGTCCAGGCCGCGCTGCACGAGATCGCCGCCGCTGCGCATGCCTTGCAGGATGTTCTTGATCGAGTGCGACAGGTGCGCGGCGGTCTCGCCGGCGGCGGCCATGCGCTCGCGGGCGACCTGCGCCTGCACCAGCCGGGCGTTCTCGATCGCCAGGCCGGTCTGATAGCCGATGGCGCTTACCAGCTTGAGCTCATCCTCGGTGTAGGTGTGCCGAGAGGTCGGGCAGTCGAGGTGGATCATGCCCAAAATCTGGTCGCGCGCGACGATCGGCGCGCAGATCACCGACCGCATGCCCAGGTTGAAGACGCTCTTGCCCTCGCGGAAGCGGTCGTCGCCGCTCACATTCGAGCACAGCACCGCCTCGCGCGTCTTGACGACGTGGTCGAGAATCGTGCGCGACGCCACGATCGCCTCGCGATTGGCCTCGGCCCGGGCTTTGCGGCTCTGAAACCGCACCACCTCGGGCAGCATCTCGCCCGCCGCCTCGTCGCGCAGGAAGATCACCCCGCGATCAAAGACGACCTCATCCAGCAGGATGTCCATGACGCGCGGCAGAAGCCGCTCAGGCGTGACCAGGCTGCCGATCACGCGCGTCAGCTCGACCATCACCTGCCAGGAGCGCGCCGCCGCCGCCGTCTGCGGCGCCGCCATGATCACGCTGTCATCGCTCGACGCGATGCTGGCCACCACCGACGAGTTCATCTGCTCGTTGCCGGCGTCGAGGCGGACGAGGTCGCTGGGGATGTTCGATCCGGAGACCTGCTCGATGCCGTCGTCCCCGGTGTAAAGCATCAGCGTCGCGCCGACCTTGATCTGGTCGCCGTGCTTGAGCCGGACGGGCCGCTCGGTGCGCACCCCGTTCACGTAGGTCCCGTTCGCGCTGTGGAGATCGGAAAGAACCCAGACGCCGCTCTCGCAGCGAAGCTCGGCATGACGACGACTGACGGTCTGATCCGCGAGCGGCACCTGCTCGGAGCCGCGGCCGATCAGCACGACGTCGTCGCTGGTCTTGATCGTCCGGCCCTTGTCCGGACCTTGCAGTACGTACAACGCGGGCACCGTGATCTCCGGTGCGGCTCGATGGAACGAGCGCCGGCGCGCCGGACCGAAGTCGGTCGATCGGCGCCGCTTGAACCCCGTACGGCGGATTATACGAACGGTTGGCCGCCGGGAAACGCGAAGGCACTACCGGCGGCGCTCGAGGCCCATCCGATCGTTCGATCGTCGGATCGTCACGCCCGGCGCGGCGTCAGTGCTTGTTCAGCTCCCGCAGAGCCGCCTTGCGCGACAGCTTCACGCGGCCCTGGTCGTCGATCGCCAGCACTTTGACCGGCACTTCGTCGCCCAGGTTCACCACGTCCGTCACGGTCCGCACGTAGTTATCGTCCAGCTCGCTGATGTGGCACAAACCGTCCTGCCCGTCGGTCAGCTCGACGATTGCGCCGAAGTCCTTGATTGCGGCGACGCGCCCGGTGTAGATGCGCCCGACCTCGATGTCCTCGGTCATGCGCTGCACGATGTCGCGGGCACGCTCGGCGCCCTCCTGCGAAAGGCAGGAAATCTGCACGGTCCCGTCGTCGTCGATGTCGATCGTCGCGCCGGTGTCGGCCTGAATCGCCCGGATCGACTTGCCGCCCGGGCCGATCAGCTTGCCGATCTTCTCCGGGTTGATCCGCAGCGTCAGCAGGCGCGGCGCGTGCGGGCTCAACTCGGGCCGCGGCGTTGCGATCGTCCGATCCATGATGTCCAGAATCTTCATCCGGCCCTGCCGCGCAAGCTCCAGCGCGTCGCGCAGCAGGTCAAAGCGCAGCCCGGTGATCTTGATGTCGAGCTGGATGCCGGTAATCCCCGTCCGCGTGCCGGCGACCTTGAAGTCCATGTCGCCGAAGCCGTCCTCTTCACCCAGAATGTCGATCATCAGCCGGTGCTCGTTGCCTTCCTGCACCAGCCCGACGGAGATGCCGGCCACGGCCGCCTTGATCGGAACGCCCGCGTCCATCAGGCTGAGCGAGCCGCCGCAGACGCTCGCCATCGAGCTCGACCCGTTCGATTCGAGGATGTCGCTCACCAGCCGAACGGTGTAGGGGAAGTTCTCCGGCGACGGCAGGACCGCCTCGAGGCTGCGCTCGGCCAGCGCGCCGTGGCCGATCTCGCGCCGCCCCGGACCCATGATGCGGCGCACCTCGCCGACCGAGAACGGCGGGAAGTTGTAGTGCAGCATGAACTTCTTGGAGTATTCCTCCATCATCTCGTCGATGAGCTGCTCGTCCGCCACCGTGCCCAGCGTGGTGGTGACCAGCGCCTGCGTCTCGCCGCGCGTGAACAGGGCCGTCCCGTGCGGCCGCGGCAGCCAGCCGACTTCGCAGGTGATCTCGCGGATTTCGTCCAGCCCCCGGCTGTCCGAACGAACGCCGTCCTTGAGAATGCGCGTGCGAACGACCTCCTGCTCGACTTCCTTGACCGCGGACTTGACCTGCTCCGGGGCGCGCTCGGGCTTCTCGACCTCGGCCGGGCAGTAGTGCGCTAGCGACTTTTCGTAGACGGCCTTCACCGCCGTGCTCCGCTCCTGCTTGCCCTTGATGCTCTTGGCGGCGAGCATCTCATCCCAGACCCGGCTGCGCACTTCGCTCAGGAATGACGTGTCCTTCTCGGGGGGCGTCCAGGCGCAAGGCTTGCCCACGCGGCGCTTGAGCTCGTCGATCATCTCGCAGATCGGAATAATGCCGTACTTGTGGCCGAATTCGATCGCGGCGAAGACGGCGTCCTCGGACAGCTCCCGGCAGCCGACCTCGATCATGTTCACTTCAGTGGGCGACCCCGCCAGGATCAGCTCCAGGTCGGAGTATTCAAGCTGCGAGCGGGTTGGATTGATGACGAACTCGCCGTCGATGCGCGCGATTCGGACCGCGGCGCAGGGGCCGTTGAACGGCAGCCCGGAAATCGCCACCGCGGCCGGCGCAGCGACCATGCCCAGCACATCCGGGTCGTTCTCAAGGTCGCTCGACAGCACCACGACCTGAATCTGAACCTCGTCCATGAACCCGTCCGGAAAGAGCGGGCGCAACGGGCGGTCGATCATCCGGCAGGTGAGGATTTCCTTGTTGGAAGGTCGTCCCTCGCGCTTGAAGAAGCCGCCGGGGAATTTGCCGGCGGCCGACATGCGTTCGCGGTAGTCGACCGAGAGGGGAAAGAAATCGATTCCGGGTCGCGGGGCTGCGGTACAGACCGTTCCGAGCACGATCGACTGGCCGTAGGTGACTACCACGGCGCCGCCCGCCTGTCGGGCCACAGCGCCGGTCTCGATGATCAGTTTGTGCGCGCCGATCTCGCGTTCAAGCGTGAACTTCATGTTGGGTCCTTCAGCAACAACGTCACTGTCCGACAGCCGGGCGATCAGCTCCGTGCTCCGTGCTCCGTCGCCGGCGCCGCTACTTGCGCAGGCCGAGCTTCTGGATCAAGGCCAGGTACCGCTCACGAGCGGTGCTGGACAGGTATTTCAGCAGTGACGAACGCTTTCCGACGAGCTTCAACAACCCACGCCGCGCGGAATGATCCTTGCGGTGCGATTGCAGGTGCTCGGTCAGTTGGGTGATTCGCGTGGTCAGCAATGCAATCTGGACTTCGGCCGAGCCGGTGTCGCCATCGTGCCGACGGTGCGATTCGACGATGGTGGTCTTCTGATCGGCGGTTATCGCCATAGCCCGAATCTCCTTGACACAGGGGTTTGGGTCAGTCTCGCCACCCGGGCCAGGGCCGGCGCCACCGACGCAACCTGATCTTGACAGACGGCAAGTATAGGCGGTTCCGCGGAAACCGCAAACCGTCCCGGCCTAGACACCCAGCGCGCGGCGCACCATGGGGACTCCGAGGCCGAGAATCGCCGCCACCACCGCGAGCAGCCCCAAGGTGATGGCCCGGCGAGCGCTGCCGGCGCCGACCCAGTTGGCCGGCACCTGCTGGACTCTGCGCCGCAGGCTGCGGCCCCACAGGATCGCCACCAGGGCCAGCAGCAGCCCCAGCGCCAGCGATCCCCCCGCCGCCGCCATCCACCCCAGCACCTCCGGGGGCAGCTTGGTTTCGCGGGTGAACTTCTCGATGCCCAGCGCCGCCACCTTTTGCAAGGCGATCGGGCGGAGCACCGAGTACCCGGAGGCCAGGATCAGGGACAGCCACCCGACCGCCGCCGCCAGGGTCGAGCCGCGCAGCCGCCGGGGCGGCCCCAGCGCTTCCGCCTGACCGTTCACGGCCGGATCGGCGGCGGGCGCGCCTGGTGAGCCGTCGCTCAACGCCGCCGCGTGCACATCCACCGCGGGATGACTGCCAGGACGCAGGTTCGGGCCAGGCTTATCCGAGACGATGCGGCCGTCGCGCATCTGGACGATCCGCTTGGCCTGCGCCGCAATGTCGGCCTCGTGGGTCACCAGGATGACGGTCACGCCCTGCTCGTTGAGCCCGTGGAAGATCTCCATGATCTGCTCGCCCGTACGCGTGTCCAGGTTCCCGGTCGGCTCGTCGGCCAGCAGCAGCTTGGGGTCGTTGACGATCGCGCGGGCGATCGCAACGCGCTGCCGCTCGCCGCCGGACAGCTCCGACGGGCGATGATGGGCACGCCGCCCGAGTCCGACCCGTTCGAGCGCCTGCAAGGCGGGCGTGCGCGATGCCAATCTCCGGGCGTAAAACAGCGGAACCGCGACATTGTCCAGCGCGGGCGTGCGGTTGATCAGGTTGAAGGTCTGAAAGACGAATCCGACGTAGCGGTTGCGGATGCGGGCCAGCTCGCGCTCGGACAGGCAACTGATATCGCGGCCGTCCAGCTTGAAGGTGCCGCCGGTGGGACGGTCGAGGCAGCCCAGCAGGTGCATCATCGTGCTCTTGCCGCTGCCGCTCGCCCCCGTGATGGCGACGAACTCGCCGGCCTCGATCACCAGGTCCACGCCGTCCAGGGCGCGCACGATCGAATCGCCCATGCGGTACAGCTTGGTCAGGCCGGCAATCTCAATCAGCGCCACGTTTCATCCATCCAGCGCGGCCGCCCCCGAGTGGTACGAGCGTCGCGCTCTGGGTGATACGGGCGTCTCGCCCGTGGTTCGCGTCGTAGCCAGGCCCGCCACTCGCCACAATTCACCCCTCACGCATCGAACGCCGCTCGAATCTCAGGGTCGCCCGCGCAGGGGCGACGCTACAGCGCCTCGCGGCTCGGCGTCCGCTTCCGACCCTTCGCAATTCGCTATTCGCAACTCGCTACTCGACCCTGGCCGTTACGCTAGTCGCTGTTCTCCTCCGGCGGCAGCTTGGTGAACACCTCCGCGCCCACGTCCAGCTTCGCGCCGCCCAGCACTTCGATCACCTGGGTTTTCGCGCCGTCCGTGATCCCGAACCGGCAAGGCACGAACCGCTTGGCGACTCCCCCCGTGCGTGTCCGGTCCGCCGTCTTGATCCACACGCCGCGCTGCCCTTCAAACTGCTTGACCGCCTCGGCCGGGACGATCGTCGCGTCCTTCACGCTCTCGACGGTGAATTCGACCTGGGCCTGCGTGCCCAGCGGCAGCATGTAGCGCTTGTCGTCATTCACTTCGACGTGCACGTCGAACTGGATGATCGACGAGCCCTCGTTCAGCCTTCCCTGCGGCTCGACGCGCGAAATCCGCCCCGTAAACGTCAGCTCGGGGAATGCATCCACCGTGATCCTGACGTCGCCGCTGCGCCGCTGCATCGATTCCGCGTCGGAACGCGCGGCTTCGCGCAGCGCGGTGATGTCGGGCATGGCGTCGACGGGCGAGATGTCGAGCACGCGGCCGTAGTCCGCCTCGTCGACACGGGCAACCACCTTGAGCCTGGAAATGTCCGCCAGCACGGCCACGATCGTTCCGCCGGTGAAGCCGGCGGTGCCCGACTGAACCAGCATGCCGCGCGAAATCGGCACGTCCGTGACGATCGCGTCCTGGCGGGCCTTGATCGTGGTCTCCAGCAGGCGCTCGTTGGCGTCCGCCAGCGTGTTGCTCGCCTCCTTGACGACCTGCGCCTGAATCTTGACCGTTTCCTGGGCCTCCTTGAGCGACTGCTCGGAGATCGCGATCTGCGTGCGCGCGTTGATGAGCTGGGCCTGGTTCACGTTGTAGGCGGACTTGGCGAACTCCACGTCAAGCACGCCCGTGTTGCCCGTTTGGCTCAGTTTCTCCTGATGATCCAGCTCGAACCTCAGCCGCGTCTCCTGCGCCTCCAGCTCCTGCACGCGTGCCTTGGCCACCTCGATGTTCGACTCCGCCTTCAGCACCGCAATCTTGGCTTGGGCCTCGGTGCTGCGCGCCCGTTCGAGGGCCGATTCAGCTTTCTCGACGGCCCGTTCCTCATCGTCGCGCTTCAGGACCGCGAGCACGTCGTCTTTCTGAACCGAGTCGCCTTCCGCGATCTTCAGCTCGGTCACCTCGCCCGACGCTTCCGACTTTACCTGGATGCGCTCGTACGGCTCAATCAGGCCGGTCGCGGTGATCGGCACGCGGATGTCGCCGAGCTCAACCTTGCCGAATTCCGGCTGTCGCCAGGGCGGGATGAATCGCTGCGTGGTTCGGACGTAATACCAGACCGCCAGGACCAGGATGAGAACGGCCAGGATGACCAGCCACTTCTTCATGCGGCGTCTCCGCAAATAGCCGGGAACCGACCCGATACGCCGGCCTGTAGGCGGTCCGAACTCACGGGCATCCGTAGCATGTCCGCTGCGGCCGGGGGGTGCGTTTCTGGCGGCCGCGTCGGCGAGTCGCCCGCGCCGCCGCCCGCAACCCCGGTTCGCCGCGCTCCGCGCGGACTCGCCGTGCGCCGTCGCCGGCGTGATCCGACCGCGCGGGCGGCCATCAAGACACTTAGGGAATTCCGCCAGCCCGCGCCCAATTCGTGAAGCTCCTCGGGCTGGCCGATACCGAAACGTCGTCCGGCCCGACTTCCACGAGGCGATGGAGCGTAAGGGTGCGCCGCAGCCTTTGCAACCCGCCCGAGTCGTCGGCGATTCGCGCGGTCGTGTGTCGCGCCAGCCTGTTATTACTGGCCGCGCTGCAACTTCCCGGCGGCGGCTGCTCGCTGGGCAGCCGTTCGGAAGACTCCCGCCAGTACCCGTCTGGGCCGACATCCGTTCGCATGGTCCCCTTGACCGATACGTGGCTCCCCGATCCGGCCGCGCTCGCGCGCGAGATGCACGCGCTCGGGCCGCGACTCGCCGTCTTGCAAGTGCGCGACCCGCAGGCTTGGAACGCCGTCGCCGCAGCCCTTCCCGATCCGCCCCCCCTGCCCGATTTCAAGTCCGGTTCGGTCGTTGGACTGATCTCGCGCATCGGCCGGCCCGTCGGCGGCTCGGCGCCGGTCCAACTGCGTGAAGTCCTCGACCTCGGCGACGCCGCCAGCATCAGCGGTGCGTTCGCCGGCGGCAGCTTCCTCCCGGACGGCTCAACCTACCTCACGCTTGCATGGGTCGAGACGAGATCTCCGGTCGACTTGGCCGAGATCGACGGGCAGATTTTCGGCGTGCGATAGTCCGGCCAACCGCAGGCACACTGCTGATACGAACTCGTTCCCCGAGAGGTGGCGGCGGCGGCTTCAGCCGCGAACACCTCCGGTCACCCACGGGTGGGTAAAAAACGGGCAGACTCTGGATCTGGCTGGGTACTGGTTTCCCACGCGCTCACGAATGCAACGGTATCCGCCTGGCGCGTACAAAAACGTAACACTATTGTTTCAATGTAGTTACATGTACTTGAACCGACATTTTGGAACGTGGAATCCAGCCTGGCACGCCCGTTGCTATGAGAGTCCGGTGTAAGCGATCGGCTGCGGGAAGGGGAGCCCGGAAGCTGATCGAAAGCAAGCTACGAGCGGCGATCGATGACAGGGGGAGGTCGCTCGCTCGGCGGGAGGGGGAGGAGACGGGTGCGGGGCGCCCGGCTATTTCGGACCCCGTCCGGCAAAAGCGTGGGAGCCGGGTTCGGATGGGGTCCGACCTTTAGAAACGCAATGCAGTGTGGCCGGCAGGTCGGGTAACACCGGGGGGAACCTGCCGGCCTTTTTTCTTGCCCGGAAACCGCGCTCGCCCGACATCCAGCGCTGCGATCACCGCCATCCCAGCCCACCGTCTCAGCCAAGTTGACCCGAAAAGCCCACCCTCGGACAATGCTTCCCCGCCCGGGAGGTGAGCATGCCGATCATCCGGCTGCTACGACCGCAGCAGTGGATCAAGAACGTCTTCGTGTTCGCGGGACCGGTCTTCGGCCGCAAGCTCGGCGAGCCCGGGGTGATCGTGGCCACGCTGCTCGCGTTCGGCTGCCTGTGCCTGGTCAGCAGCGCCGTGTACGTCATCAACGACATCCGCGACCGCGAGGAAGACCGGCTTCATCCGCGCAAGTGCCGGCGCCCGATCGCGTCCGGCGAGGTCGGTGTCGGACAAGCCATGGTCGTCGCGCTGCTTCTGCTGCTCGGTGGGCTGGTCGGCGGCTGGCTGCTCGACCGCGGGTTCGGCCTGGTGGCCCTGGCGTACTTCCTGCTGCAAGTCGGATACACCTTCGGCTTCAAGCAGGCGGTCATTCTCGACGTGATCTCGCTCGGGATCGGGTTTGTCCTGCGCGCGGCGGCGGGGGCCGTGCTCGTGCACGTGGCCATCTCTCCCTGGCTCGTTCTTTGCACCTTCACGCTCTGTCTGTTCATGGGGTTCAGCAAGCGGCGCTGCGAGCTGAACGCGCTGCTCGCCGAGGGCGACGTCGGCCGGGCGCGTCGGCATCGCCGAACGCTCTCGCTCTACACGCCCGATCTGCTCAACCACATGACGACGCTGACCGCCGGCATCGCCGTCGTCAGCTTCTTGCTGTACGCGATTGACTCGCGCACGAAGGCGCAGTTCGGCGACGCGCCCGGGCTGGGCGATTTCGGCTCGCAGTGTTTGCTCTACACCCTGCCGATCGTCGTCTACGCGATCTTCCGCTTCGCCGTGCTGGTGGAGCATGGCGAGGTGGACGGCCCGACCGAGGTGGTCCTCAAGGACCGTCCGTTCCAGGTGGCACTGGTGCTGTGGGCCGCGGCGGCGGTGCTGATTGTCTACCGGACCGAGCAACTGCGCTGGTTTGCGCGGGCGATCACGGAAGGCTGACGTTCACCTCCGGCGGCCTGAGGCGCGTCGCACAACGGCGGGCCCGCGTTCGGCCCATCAGCCGCGCAGCAAACGACCCACATCCTGCGTGAAGCGAGCGCACGCATCGCGAATAGCCGCCTGCCAGTCGTCGCCGAAGCGCTGCCGAGCCTCCGCCGATTCAAACGCGAAGAGGACCGAGCGCGACGCATTGACGACCGCGCCGCTGCCGTCCGCGCGGAAGCACGGGCGGCACGCTTCAGCCGTCGCGCCCTGCGCCCCATAGCCCGGCACGAGAAAAATCGTCTCCGGCATCGCCGCGCGCAAGGCTGCGGTCGAGCGCGCGTCCTTCGGCGCGACCACTGCGCCGACGCACGACAGGCCGCACTCGCCGATCGCACCGGGCGAGCGTCCCCAGGCGCGCACCAGCCCGGCCACGTGCTCGTAGAAGCGGCTCGACTCGCCGAACTCGTGCACCTCATCGGCCCCCGGGTCTGACGGCCGCACCAGCACAAACAGCCCGCGCCCGGCCGCAACCGCGGCGTCGACGAACGGCTTCACGGCGTTCACACCGAGATAGCCCGCCAGCGTGACAGCGTCGGGAATGCGGGCGGGGTCAACGTCCGCGAACGCCGGCGACGCAAGATGACCGCGGGCGTAGAGCTGCGCCGTCGAGCCGATGTCGCCGCGCTTGATGTCGGCGATCACCAGCAATCCGCGCCGATGCGCGGATTGAATCAGCCGATAGTACGCCGCAACGCCCCACTCGTAGAACGCCTCGAAGAACGCCGAATTGATCTTCACCGCGGGCACGAGCCCGGCGACGGCGTCGAGCGCGCCCTCGCAGAACCGCTCGACCGCGTTCACTGCCGCGGCGATGTCGCCGCTCGTCGGCCGCAGGGACTCAGGCAGGCGTTCGAGGACCGGATCGATCCCGACCACGCCGGGCGTGCCGCACGCACCTATCGCCGCGTGCAGTCGATCGGCGAAGTGGGTCGTTTCGGTGTCTTGCACGCTGGGTGTGTCGTTCGAGCTCACGCGCCGCTCACGGTTCGTCGCGCGTCATCGCTGCGGCGGGCTGCCGCGCGAAGCCTTCGCCGATCAGCATGCGGAAGCTGTCGGCGACGCCGATCGCGGGGAAGACCGCCGCGTACGCGTGCGCCATCGCGAGGCGCGAGGTCATGTCGATCGAGTACGCCGCTCCGGGCGGGCTGTGGACGGCGTAGCTGGGCCAGGGCGCGTTCGTCCCGTACAGCGCGCCGCCCCCGGCGCTTGCCGCCGCCGCCGCGGGCCGCGAGTAGCCGCCGACGCCGTGCTCCGGGCCGCGCTGCGGATGATAGAAAGCCAGAAAGTCCGGCTCGTCCTGCTGGTCGAGCCCCAGGGCATGTTTCTGCTCCGGCGTCAGCTCGGGCTCTGTGTACGTCGGTACGATCGGCTCGCGGATCGGCGCGGCCTGGCCGCGCGAATCGACCCCGATGCGGGCCGGCAGCCGCCGCTGCAATCTCGGAAAGTTCGGCAGTTCCTCGCGGTTCGGCGTCACGCGGGTCGCCGCCGAGCTGGTGAATACCGCGCCGGGCGACGAGGAAGGAGCGGCGGCCGCGTGCGGCTGCGGCGCTGTCGCGCGCTGTGAGCAGCCGATCGCGGCCAGCGCCGCAACGCCGGCGAGTGCGGCGACCCAGGCAGGCCGCAGTCGACGAGCATGGATCAGGTCAGAACGCTCGCGCATGCCGTACGCCTAACCGATGCCGAGGAAGTTCGCAAGCAACCGCGGCCCTTCGAGCGTCAGGAAGCTCTCCGGGTGAAACTGCACGCCTTCGACCGGCAGCGACTTGTGCCGAATCGCCATGATCTCGCCGGCGTCATCCTCGCAGACCGCGGAGACCTCGAAATCCGCCGGCAGCGACTCGCGCTCGACGATCAGCGAGTGATAGCGCGTCGCCTGAAACGGGTTGCTCATGCCGCGGAAGATGCCCTTGCCGTCGTGGCGGATCAGGCTGGTCTTGCCGTGCACCAGCCGCCCAGCGCGAATGACGTTTCCGCCGTTGGCGAAGGCGATGCACTGGTGCCCGAGACAAACGCCGAGGATCGGGATGCGGCCGCTGAAACGCTGGATCACTTCCACGCTGATACCGCCCTCGCGCGGTGTGCACGGTCCGGGCGAGATCAGGATATGCGACGGCGCCGCCTGCTCGATCTGATCGAGTGTGATTTCGTCGTTGCGGCGGACCTGAAGATCGACTTGCGGATCGAGCCCGCCGATCACCTGCACGAGGTTGTAGGTGAACGAATCATAGTTGTCGATCAACAGGATCATGGCGGCGGATTGTAGCGGCGCGGCTCCGCGAAGTGTTCGGTACCGCGAAGTTCCACTTCGCGCCTCGATCCCCCCGACCGGTGCGGCCGGCTTCGCGCGGTCGCCGCCCCCGCCGCGGAGTGGGAGCACGTCCAAGGGCGTCATTTCACGACTGGATGATCGCCCGAGGATTCGCTTTTCGATCTTCAAGGCGTTGGGGGACAGGTTCCGGGCCCGCAGCCTGGGCCGTCAGCGCCCGACGAACACCGGCGGGCGCTTCTCTCGAAACGCGCGCATCCCTTCCTTCTGGTCCTCGGTCGCAAACAACAGGTAAAACAGCTTTCGCTCGTACTCCAGCCCCTCCGAAAGTCCGGTCTCGCTCGCCTTCAGCACCGCCTCCTTCGCCAGCCGCAGCGCCAGCGGCGCCTTCGTGCAGAGCTCGTTGCAGACGCTGAGCGCTTCGCTGAAGTAGTGCTCCACCGGAACCACCCGGCTGACCAGCCCCATCCGAAACGCCTCGTCGGCGCTGATCATGCGGCCGGTCAGGACCAGGTCCATCGCGCGGGCCTTGCCGATCGCGCGCGTCAGGCGCTGCGTGCCCCCGGCCCCGGGCATCACGCCGATGTTGATCTCCGGCTGCCCCAGCCGGGCCGTCTCGGACGCGACGATGATGTCGCAGTGCATCATCAGCTCGCAGCCCCCGCCCAGCACATAGCCGCTGACCGCCGCAACGATGGGCTTCTGTATCCGTTTGATCCGCTCCCAGCGGGCGAACTGGTTGCGCAGGTACATGTCGACCGCGCTGGCATCCGCCATGTCGTGGATGTCGGCGCCCGCCGCGAACGCGCGCTCGTCCCCGCTCAGCAGCATGCAGCGAATCTGTGCGTCGGCGTCGAAGCGCTCCAGCGCCTCGACCAACTGCACCATCGTCTCCAGGTTCAGCGCGTTGAGCTTGTCCGGACGGTTGATCCGCACGATGCCGACTCCGCCGCGCTGCTCGCTGAGTACCTCGCTTGACATCGCTCGACCGCCTTTCACCCAAAATCGTCGGAAAACTCATGACCCGGCCGGCGCGCGGGGCGATGCGCTGCGGCGTCCCTCCGGCGTGAACATTCCGGCGCGCCACAGGATTACCGCGATCAGCGCGCAGACGAACAGGTAGATCAGCACCGCCTGGTGAATTCGCAGCCAGATCACCAGCAGGCCGATCAGCGCGAACCCCAGCGTCAGCCCATAGCAAACGAGCACGGTCTGGCGGACGGTCAGCCCGCGCTGCACGAGCTGGTCGTAAAAGTGACTGCGATCGCCCTCGAAAATGGAGCGCCCGCTGCGCCAGCGGCGGATCATCGCCAACGCCGTGTCGAAGACGGGCAGGGCGAAGATCATCAGCGCGCCGATGACCCAGCGCGGGTTGCCCCACTCCGCGAACAGCAGAATCAGAATGCCGCAGTTGTATCCGAGCAGCACGCTGCCGGCGTCGCCCATGAAAATCCGGGCCGGGTTGAAGTTCATCGGCAGGAAGCCGAGCGTCGCGCCGAGCAGCGCGATGGAGACCACCAGGCGAACGGGGTGGCCGGACTCGTTGGGCTGGTACGAGGCCAGAATCGTCGCCAGCAAGGCGAAACCCAGCGCGATGATCGCCGTCACGCCCGTGCACAGGCCATCCAGCCCGTCGATCAGGTTGGTGGAGTTGCAGGCGCCCAGCACGATGAACACGCTGAGCGCCAGCGAGACCGGGGTGGACAGCCAGCGTGGCACGATCAGCCAGGCCTCGGTCGTCGGAAACTTCGCGTGCAGCAGTTGAACCACGGAATCCACCAGGTTCATGCCGGTTCCGGTCAGCAGCAGGGCCGCCGCGATGATGATCGCCCCGCAGATCAGCCGGAGCTTCGGGGAGATGTTGCGGATGTCGTCGAGCAGCCCGAGAGCGGACATGGCGATTCCGCCGGCGAGCAGCGGCAGAATCAGCCCGACCGTGACCTGTCCACGAAACAGCGCCAGCAGCACCGCCGCGCTCCAGCCCAGGCAGATCGCCGTGCCGCCGAGGTATGGAGTCGGGCGGGCGTGCGGCTTCAGAAAGCGGTCGGGCATGTCCATCACGCCGGCGCGCTTGGCCACCATCGCCGCCAGCGGAGTCGCGAACGCCGTCAGGATGAACGCCAGCACGAACGAAAGCTGGTAGCTCTGGATGATCTCAAGCAGCCATGCCACGGAACAGTCCCGCCTCGCCGGCCCGGAACCCCGGCCGGAACTCATCGTATGGGCCCCAGTGCGGGCTCTCAATGCCCGCGGCCTCGCTCGATCCGAACCCGGAACATTGCGACCGGCTTCGAGTTGTTCTATGCTCGCAGCCCCGGCGCGGTTCGCGCCGCGTGCGTGAAACCGCTATGCGCGTCATCCTGATCGGCAGCGTCAGCTCCAGTTGGCACACCCTGCGCGGGCTGATCCGCGGCGGCGTGGAGGTCGCGGGCGTGCTCGGGCTTGATCCGGCCCACGCCAACGGGGTCAGCGACTACCGCGACCTGCGCGCCCTGGCGGTGGAGCACGGAATCCCCTACCAGCCTTTTCAGCGCATCGCCGACCCCGCTGTCTACGATTTTGTTCTGACGCTGCGCGCCGACCTGCTTTTCGTCGTCGGCCTTTCGCAACTGGCCCCGCGCGGCCTGATCGGCCTCGCCGGCGCCGGCGCGATCGGGTTTCACCCGACGCCGCTGCCGCGCGGCCGCGGACGTGCGCCCGTCGCCTGGACGATTCTGCTGGACGAGCCGGCCGCCGCAAACCTGTTCTACCTGACCGATGAAGCCGACGCCGGCGACATCATCGCGCAGCGCCCCGTGCCGGTGCGCGACGACGACCACGCCCAGGACCTCATCGATCGAACCAACGAGGTGCTCGAAGCCATGGTGTTCGACCTGGCGCCTGCCCTTCGCGCCGGAACCCTCCCGCGTACGCAGCAGGATGCGACCGCGGCGACCTGGTACGCGCGCCGCACGCCTGAGGATGGGCGAATCGACTGGAGCCAGCCGGCGGAGCGCGTTGATCGGCTGGTGCGTGCGGCCTCGCGTCCGTATCCCGGCGCGTTCACCTACGAGCAGGGCCAGAAGGTCGTCGTCTGGCGGGCACAGCGCTACGAGCGGCACGACCACGTGGGCACGCTCGGACAGGTCGTACGCATCGATGCGCCAGGACTGCTGGTTCAGTGCGGCGAAGGCCTGCTCTGGCTGACTGAGCTGTCCGACGAGCGCGGCGCGGCGCGACCGGCGTCGTCGTTTCGGGTCGGCCAGCGCTTCGGCTGCGGCCTGCTCGCGCGACTCGACGCGCTTGAAAGCCGCGTCCGCGATCTCGAACGCCGCCTTCGGCCGCGGGGAGGCTGAGCATGAACGTGCTGGTCATCGCGCCCCATCCGGATGACGAAGTGCTCGGCTGCGGCGGGACCCTCCGCCGCATGGTCGACGAGGGGCACGCGGTTCACGTCGCAATCGTAACGCGAGGCTGGGCGCCGCTCTTTCCGGACGCGCAGGTGAGCCAGGTTCGCGCGGAAGCGCAGGCGGCGGCGGCTCGGCTGGGCGTTTCCCGTCTGCATTTCCTGGACTTGCCGGTGACGAAGCTGTCGCATCTGCCGGAGCACGAGCTGAACGGCGCGCTGCATTCGTTGATCGGCTCAGTCGACCCGCAGTGGGTCTTCTTGCCGTTCCGCAGCGACGTGCACGAGGATCATCGCCAGGTGTACGACGCGGCGCTGGTCGCACTGCGCCCGCTGCCGGGCCGGCTGAACGTCGAGCGCATCCTGTGCTACGAGACGCTCTCCGAGACGCACTGGTACGGGCCGGGCATTGAGCCGCCGTTCGTGCCGCAGGTCTACATCGACATCAGCAGCCAGCTTGCGGCCAAGCTGGACGCGATGCGGCTGTATGCGTCGCAGCTCCGAAGCGCGCCCAATGCCCGGTCGATCGAATCGCTCGAAGCCTTGGCGCGATTTCGCGGCATGACGGTTCACGCGCCCGCGGCGGAAGCGTTCGTACTCATCCGTGAGGCGCTGCGGCCCAGGCCGTAATGCCGTCGCGGACGGCCCTGCCGGCACAGTGAAGACGCCGGCGCAGCGAAGTTCCACTTCGTTTCTGCGCGGCGCCTCTACCCGCCGCGCGTGTGCATCTCGAGGTGAACATCCCCGCGCAGGCGCTCGATCGGCACGAACGGTCCGCGCTGGGGCGCGTTCAGGCGCTGCTCGGCGCCGCGGTCGGTGCGTTTCTCCCACGCCGATCGCACTCGCCGCGCAATCTCGTCATCCGGGACCGCGCTGCGAAGCAGGTCGCGCAGGTTGATCCCGTGCTCGGCATAGAGGCAGAAATAGAGCATGCCGTCGGCGGTCACGCGAAGCCGGTCGCAGGTTCCGCAAAACGGCTGCGTGGTGGACGAGATGATCCCGAAAGCCAGCCCGTCCTGAAGCACGAAGCGTGTCGCGGGCGCGTACGGCTCCTGGCGCGGGTGAGTTTCGACCTTGCCGAAGTGCGATTCGATGCGGGCGAGTATTTCGCGGTGGTCCATCACGTCCGCGTGCGCCCAGCGGGTCGCTCCGCCCACATCCATGTACTCGATGAAGCGAACTTCCGCCTCGACCGCGCGGGCGAATTCGAGCAGCTCGATGATCTCGTCGTCGTTGAACCCGCGCATCACGACGCTGTTGAGCTTCAACCGCCGAAAGCCCTCCGCCACCGCGGCGTGAATGCCTTCGAGCACCGCATCGAGCCCGTCGTGGCCGCTGAGGGTCTGAAACCGGTCCGCGCGGAGCGTGTCGAGGCTGATGGTCAGGCGCATCAGCCCGGCTTCGGCCAGCGGACGGGCCGCTTCGGCCAGCAGCACGCCGTTGGTCGTCAGCGCGAGGTCGTGCAGGTTTCGTCGCGCCGTGAGATGTCCGATCACCACCGGCAGGTCTCGTCGCAGCAGCGGCTCGCCGCCGGTCAGTCGAACGTCGGTGACGCCCTCGCCGCTCAGAATCCCGACCAGCCGGTCCATCTCCTCGAAGGTCAGCAGCCGATCGCGCGGAATCCACTCGTATTCGCGCTCGGGCATGCAATAGCGGCAGCGGAGATTGCAGCGGTCGGTCACCGACAGCCGCAGGCTGCGCAATGGGCGACCGCAGGCGTCCAGGATGGGCTGCATGAGCGCTGTCAACCTCGTGCCCGGAGAAGCATGGGTACCGCCAAACCGGGCTCTCATTCTATCGACGAAAGCCGGGGCCGGCGACGGCCGGGTTCCACGAAGCTGACCAGGCCGCCGGCGCCTGGCGCGTCGATTGGCGAGCAACAATGTGGCGATACCGATATTCTGCTCCCTGCGGAGCCGCGGGCCGGGCTTGCGGCGCGCCGAGCGCATCCGGCGCCCCATGAGGGCCAGTCAGGGTTTCACACGTGAAGGACGCTGATCCGATGCCGCCGCCGGACTCGCAAGCAGCCAGCCCGCCCGACGAGGCCCCCTACCCGCCGCGCTTCTGGTGGCTGAAGCGGCTTGGGGTCGCGGCTCTCGTGCTGGTCGTGCTGTTTGCCGCCGTGCGCTGGTGGTGGGGCGTCGAGGCGCAGCGCCGGTTGGATGCGATGATCGACGAGTTGCACGCGCAGGGTCAGCGCGTCCTATTGCGGGACTTCGCGACCGAGCCCGTGCCGCCGGAAGAGAACGCCGCGACGCTCCTGCTGGAAGCAGCCCGGAAGCTCTCGCTGGCCCAGGCGCCGGTTCCGCTCGACGATCTGGCGGCGCATCCGGAAATCATCGCGGCTCGGGCCGATGATGTGCAGCGGCTGACCGACGCCAACGCCGAGGCGCTTGCGCTGGTGCGCCAGGCCCGCGGCCGAAAGAAGGTCGATTGGGGCGTCGTCCTGAAGAGCCCGGTGACGTCCGTGCTGCTGCCGCAGCTCTCGCCGCAGCGCGACCTCGAGCGGCTCGTGTGCAGCCACGCAGTGCTTGCGGCCGCAAAGGGTCAGCGGCTCGAGGCGGTCGAGTCGCTTCGCGACGGGCTCTCGCTGTCGCGTGCGGTGCAACAGGCGAATCCGTTCCTAATCGCCGCGCTGGTTGGCAATGCGCAAAGCGACCTGGTCTGTTCGGCGGCCGAGACGGTTCTGACCCAGCTCGGCTCATCCGCCACGACCACCCAACCAGTCCGCCCGATCGAGCCTGAGCTGCGGAATTCTCTGCTTCACCTGCGGGATGAGTTGCTGGATGAACAGCCCGCGCGCGGTGGGTGGTTCGCCGCCTTCGAAGGCGAGCGGCTCATGTACCTGGATACCATCGAGTTCAGCCGCAGTCGCGGATTCGGTCCGGCGCTGGGTTACATCAGCGGCGGAGGAATCGGGATTCCATCCGCCGCCGAGCGGGCTGTGTGGCCGATGTTCGTGCTTGACCTGGTCAAGGCGATGGACGATGTGACGCAGTACCAGTCCGCCGGCCTCGCGCCCGCCTTGGCCGAAGCGCGGGACCTGCTTCCAGGCGAGTTCCCCCATGGGCTGGACCCGCGCGGGCTCGCCCGCCTTGGCAGCCGGCTCCTGTTACCATCGCTGGGGGGAGCCGTTGATCTCCAGTTCCGTCACCTGGCCCATCGCCGCCTTGCCGCGACCGCGATCGCGCTGCGACTGTACGAGCTCGAGCACGGCAAGGCGGTTGAATCGCTCGACGTGCTCGTGCCTGAATATCTATCTGAAATCCCACGCGATCCGCTGACTGATGACGGCGCGCTGATCCGCCTGGTGAGCGATGCAAGCGGCCGGCGGCTCTACAGCGTCGGTCGCGACGGCGTGGATCAAGGTGGATGGTACCGGCCGCCGCCGACGGGGACGGTTCTGCCGGGTCCGCATTTCGGCACGGATGAGGTGTTTTACCTCGATGGCCCGCGCCCGCGTATCCCGTATCCGACAACGTCTGGCCCGACGGCGGACCAGGAGGCCGCGTCACTGGAGGCTGAAGTAGACCAGACTCCCCCAGAACACCAGGCCAGGGAGCCCGATCAGGCAGGCCAGCAGGATGATCAGCCATAGGACCGCGAGGATGGGACCCATCAGGGAGCGCCGGCGCGCCGGCAGGTGCAACGCGCGGGCCGCATGGGACACGTCGAAAACCAGCCCGGCGACGACGCACGTCGGCAACGACGCCGCGATGAGCACCGCCAGCATCTGTCCAAGCGAGAAAGACGGGCAATTCACCGCCACGACGACGCAGAGGGTGCTCAGCAGCGCGACCGGCAACGCGAGCACCAGCGGCGCCGATGCGTAGTAGCTGAGGGCGACACAGCGGTTCTGCCGGCGAACGGTGAACTGGCGCGGGTGAAAAAAGTAGCTCGGAACGCCGGTCATCAGCAGCAGCGACAAGAACAGCCCGACGAGCATCGCGATGGGAAACCAGATGCCAAGCGCGAGCGCGCTATCCCATACTCGGGGCGCGGGGCGCAGCAGCGCCAGCGCGGTCGCCGTCAGCCCGAGCGTCCCCAGAACGACATTCACCAGTTGAAACCGCCGCGCGTCCGCGTAGCCGCCGGACATCAGCGCCGCCCGCGCGAACCACTTGGGGTGCGACGTGGTCATCCACACGGTGCGCAGATAGGCGCGCACAGCGCCGAGTTCGCGACGCCGCTCCCAGGGCAGCCGCGCCAGGCCCGAATGGCGCAGCTCCGACACATCCAGCCCGCACTCCGAGCAGCGGGCCGAATCAGACCCGCGCAGGTCGTAGCCGCAGTCGGGACACAGCATCTCGACGTCGCTGACCGAGGGTACCTTCGTGGCCTGCGTCACCTGGATTCCACCCATTCGTGCACGCGCTGCTCCAGCACGCTCAGCGGAAGCGACCCTTCCGCCAGGATCAGGTCGTGAAACGCCCGCAGATCGAACCGCGCGCCCAGCCGCTGCTCCGCGAACGCCCGCAGCGCGCGAATCTTCAGCTCGCCCACCTTGTACGCGGTCGCCTGTCCCGGCCAGGCGATGTAGCGGTCGATCTCGTTCTCAAGATTGAGCCGGCTCAGCGCCGTGTTGTCCAGCATGAACTGAATCGCCCGCGCGCGCGGCCAGCCCAGCGCGTGCATGCCGGGATCGACCACCAGCCGGCATGCCCGCCACATCTCGTACAACAGCCGCCCGAAATCGTCGTACGGGTCGGCATACAACCCGGCCTCCAGGCCCAACCGCTCCGAGTACAGCGCCCAACCCTCGCCGAACGCCGTGAACCACGCATCGCGCCGAAACTCGGGCACGTCCTCCAGCTCCTGCGCCAGCGCGATTTGCAGGTGATGCCCCGGCACCGCCTCGTGCATCGACAGCGCGATCATCTCGTACTTCGGCCGCTGGTCGAGCTGATAGGTGTTCGCACAGAAGTACCCCGGCTGCGCATTGCGCATGTCACCATGCTGGTAGTACGCCGTCGTCTGCGTCGGAGCCATGAACGCCGGGATTTCGCGTACGCCGTAGGGCGTGCGCGGCAGCTTGCCGAACAGCGTCGGCAGCGCAGCGTCGATCCGCTTGCAGATGTCGCGATACCCGGTCAGCAGATCTTCCGGCCGCGTGTAGTAGAACCGCGGCGACGTTCGCAGATAGTCGATGAAGCGCGTGAAGAGCGCCGCATCGTCGAGATTCGCGGCGTCGGGGAACTGCTGGAGAAAATCGCTGCGGCGGATGGCGGCCAGCATCTCCGCCCGGATGCGCGCCACCTCGGACAGACCGACTGCGTGAATCCGCTCGGCACTCCAGTCAGTGGTCGTCATGTGCCGCAGCATGAACGCGTAGTACGCGCGTCCGTCGGGGAGCGCGGCGGCCGCGATGTCCTCGCGGCACTGGGGGATGTACTCGCCGGCGACGTACGCGGACAGCCGCTGCATCGCCGCCCGCAGCGCGGGCATGGTCTGCGTGTCGAACCGGTTTCGCAGTGCCCGCGCCTCGTCGTCAGTGAGAACGCCATCGGCACGTTCGAACGGCTCGACCAGGCCGCTCAGCCCGCCATCCAGCACGGACTGGAACTGCGCGGGAATTCCCAGCATCACGACGCGCGGCGGTGTGCGTCCCTCCTGCACGCCGATGCGGAGCAGCGCCAGCGTGTCGTCGATTGACTTCGGCACCTGCTCCAGCCGCTTGAGGTAGTTCTCGAAATCGTCGCGGCCGGCGAAGCGGACGCGCTCGTGCATCTGCGGGATGCTCTGCTGCGGCCCCCGGCGCCCGTGAATCGGCATCAGGAACGCGCGAAAGCGGTGGCCTTCGAGCGCCTCGCGCATCAGCAGCTCGAACAGGTCGCGGTTGAGCCGCTCCGCGGGGTTGAGTCCGGCCGGTGCGATCGCGATCACGCGGCCGGCAAACGCGCGTAGTTCATCGTGCCGCCGGTCGATCGCCGGCAGGCTCTCGTCGGTGATGCGGTCCGCGAAGCGGTAGTCGCCGCGCGACATGGCGGTTTCGGGGTAGTTCCGCGCCTGCCACTCCTGGTACTCCGCGAAGAGTGCCTTGAGCGCCGCGCTGTCCGCGCTAGCGCGCGTGGAGAAGGCTGTCATGGCACACGCTCCCAACGCAAGCAGCATGCACGTCACCCGCGGCATCAGGCCGATCTCCTGTTCTCGCAGCCGGCTGCGGATGGCAGGGTAGTGCCCCGCGTCACACTCCGCGAGCCTGTCCCGTTGCTGGCCGGGCGGCGTCCTACTACGATTCGCACCTAAGCACCGGAGCGCACACACCTCGGCAACTCATGCGGAGTACTTCATGCCCTTGCCGCGCGTCCTGAAAGAAATGCTTTCGCTTCCGACCGCGCCGTTCGTCGAGCAATCCGTCATGAAGTACGTTTACCGCACCTGCGAGCGCCTCGACAGCGTCCAGGTCAGCACCGATCGTTGGGGCAACCTCCTGGCCTTCTACTCGCCGATCGGCCCCGCCCAAGCAGCCCCCAAGCGTCCGCCGCTCGTCTTCTCCGCCCACATGGATCATCCCGGCTTCATCGCGCTCGAACCCTCGCGCGGCAAGACGCTGCGAGCGGCGTTTCGCGGGTGGGTCGAGCCTGAGTATTTCACCCGCGCGGGCGTGCGCTTCTTCGACGGCCGCCGCTGGATCCGCGGACGCATCAGCAAGATCACCAAGGTCGCCAAGGTGTACCGCATGATCGGCCGCAGCGCCCGGCCCGAGGAGGTCGAGGTGCGGATGCAAGGTGAGATTCCCGCCGGCGCGCCGGGCATGTGGGATCTGCCCGACCCGACTCTGAAAGGTGATCGCGTGCACGCCCGCGGCTGCGACGACATCGCCGGCTGCGCCGCCATGCTCGCGCTGCTCGAGCGGCTCGCGAAGAAACGCGCCGCCGCCGAGGTGTACTGCCTCTTTACGCGCGCCGAGGAGGTCGGCTTCATCGGCGCCATCGGCGCGGCCAAGAACGGAACCGCCCCGCCGCACCTGCCCATTATCGCGATCGAAACCAGCAAGGCGCTGCCCAACGCGCCGATCGGCGACGGCCCGGTGCTGCGCGTGGGCGACAAGTCGAGCGTCTTCTCGCCCGGGCTGACGCAGTTCTGCAACCGTGTCGCGCTCGACCTGCTGCACAAGCGCAAAAAGACCTTCAAATACCAGCGCAAGCTGATGGACGGCGGCACGTGCGAATCGACCGCGTTCTGCTCGTACGGATACACCGCAACGGGCGTGTGCGTCGCGCTGGGCAACTACCACAACATGGACACCGACAAGAAGCGCATCGCCAGCGAGGTGATCAGCCTGAGCGACTGGAAGGCGATGGTCGACTGGTTCGAGGCGCTTGTGCTCGACGAGCAGGGCTTCCAGGCCGAGGACGGGAGCGTGCAGAAGGGGCTCGAGGAGCGCTTCGCGATGTGGGAGCCGCTGCTGGGTGAGCCGTTGTGGCCGGCGCAGACTTCGAAGTAATCCGCGTGGCAAAGCGAGCCGCCCGACGTCACGGCTTGCTTCCCGGCGGCCCTTCGCTCGCCGGCAGGCTGGTCGGCATTGGGTGAAAGAGCCGCGCTGGCTGGCTGGAAATGGCCGCCTCGGGAAACAGCTCGCGGCCTATCTCCACGAGTTTGGCGTCGAGGTCGCTGATCTCCTCGAACGGGATCGGCCGACCGCCGGGTGGAAGCCAGACGCGCACCTCGCGATGGGGCGCGTCGTAGCTGAACTCCCAGTGCCGATCCATCGGGTCGACGCGCAGGGTACCGATCGGCTCGGACCCCGGCGTACCCAGCAGGCCCGAATTCGGATCGTGTCGCGGCCGAAACAGCCGTAGAACGCCCGGCGAATGCTCGGCGGAACGCGCCAACATCGGGAAGTACGGCGATTGATTCCAATCAAACGTGTACACACCGACCAGATATCCCGCTGAGCCGCCTAACTGGAAGACCCAGATCGCTTCGACTTGGCGGCCCGACGGGAGGTTCATGGCGGAAACCGTCTGGAGCCGGCCGACAAGGCGTCCGGTCAAGGCATCACCGGGAAAGAACCCCAGCATTGCCCGGGCGGGCTCATCGGCCAGGTTCCATCGGCGAAGCTCCTCGTCGAAAAACTCGAGCACGGATCGTTCCCGGGGCCATCTGAAATGAACATAGACGGTGCGAAATTCTCCGTGGCGGGCGCCGCCGAGGCTGTAAATCGTCTCCTTGTCCGCCAGCAAGTTCCGCTGAACCAGCCAGCACCGCAGCAGCCCGTCCCGGGCCCGGTGCCCGATGCTGTGCGGCTCCAACGCCGACACTAACCTAGCCTCGATCTGTCGCGCAAGGGCCGCCACGATTGTCAGCGCCACGACGATGCAGGCGACCCGCGCAAGCCAGCCGGTCATGCTCCCGCGCCCGACGCGAACACAACGCGACGAAGTCATAGTAGGCTCGTGAGCTCCGACCTTCCGACACCCAGCTCAATCGCGAACAGGATCAACTGGAAGCTGAGCATTCGCCGCATGGCCACCCGCAGGCCGCTCCGCGGCTGGTACGGATTGGCCGCCGATCCCAACGCCCAAAGGCCGGCGTATGTCGCGAGGGCGCCGGTGGTGGACATCTGAAACGAGCCGTAGGAAAGCGTCCGCGCCAAGTCCTGCGGCATCCAGCGACCGGCGGCCCCGTCGTACAGTTCGTACAGGAGCACGAACGCAACTCCGATCGGGAGCATTGCCACGCTTGAATAGCAGGTCCACTTGACCGACCCAAAACACTGCGCACGGTTGGGTCCGGACACAAGCCACGTCAGCGCGGCTGCGATCGCGAGGATCACGACGAGCACCACGATCCAGGCGACAAACGACTCGAGCATCCACGCCAGCAGCACCGGAATCGGCGCCCGCTCCGGGTAACCCAGTGACGGCTGAAAGCCGAGGAACATGCGCGCTCGATACTCCCCTTTGGACCCAAGCAGTGTCCCCAGCGCCGCGTATAGTAGCACGTGTACCGTCGCAAACCGCAGCGCCCGCGGCAACCGATCGGACACCGCCAGCCCGCGCGCCGCCCGGCAGGGGCAGAAGAGGACCATCGCAACGGTATTCAGATAGGTGAATAACCAGCTTCCGCGCTCAGCACGATCCCATGGCAATCGCCGCATCGCCCATCGCCGGTAGACGCGCTGCGTCGTCGGGAATGTCTGCCCGCACTCGGTGCAGCGCTCGCCGCGAGCCGCGCGCAGGCTGTAGCCGCATTCCGGACACACCGGCCGCCAGCGCGAGGGGCGTCGCGTGCCCAGCTCGTCGCGCGCCAGCCAAGCGGGACCAGCCAGCGCGATCACGCCCAACGCGGCGGCAAGCAACCCGCTCGCCCAATGGAACGGCAGGCCGCGTACGGATAGTTGCACAAGCAGCGCGACCACCGACACCCAGCCCAGCGTGCGCCAAAGGCACCGCACAAAGCACGCCCATCCCAGAGGTGCCTTGCGCCACACCGTCACGGCGACCAGATAACTCAGGGTGCAGGCAAGGGCGGACAGCGCGATCGACCCCAGCTCGACAAGCAGCTCGGAGGCGGTCGACATGGGATCCGGCCACCAGTCGGGGAAGAAGCTCACCCACCATCGGTGCGGATTCTCAACCAGCGCGGCGAGCGTGCCAAGCGCAACCTTCCGGTAGCTGAGGACGAGCGCGATCCCCGCCAATTGGGTCACAATCGGCAGCACCCCGCGCGCCCGCGGATCGCCGCGCAGCGTGTGAACCACCTGGGAGCAGACGTCTTGCAATCGGCCCGGCATCAACGCGCTCTCATCGCCGCGGGTTCACCACCCGCCGCCGCAACCCGCTATTTCCGCTCGTAGATGAACTCAACCACCTTGTAGTCGTCGCCGGCGTGCAGATCGGTGATGGTGACGACGTGCTTGTCCTTGCTCTCGACCTTGCAGGTCAGCTTGACCGGCCGCGCGTAGACGTCCAGCGTGGGCTCGTCCATCAAGGTGTAGTAGCTGAACACGCCGGTCTGCGGGTGGCGCATGCCGCGCAGATTCAGCATCTGCGTGCCCATGTTGTCGACCCAGTTCGACACGTACATGTTCTGGAAATTGTCGTAGCCGGTCAGCCCGCGGCCCTGGAACTTCTCGGTGCGCGGCTTGCCGTCCGGCCCGGGCATCTCCATGTCGTATTCGAGCTCCTCGCCGACGTAGCGCCCGCCGAGAATCCACTCGGTCTTCGAGCTGCCCTTCGACTCGATCGGGGTCGAGCCCGGGCCGCCCATGAACATCCGCGCGGTGACCTTCCACTCGCCGACGAGGTCCTGGAGAGGCTTGTGATTCTCCCCGGGCGACATGATCGCCTGCATGCGCTCGATCATCGCCTTGATCTCATCGGCGCTGGGCTGGTTGGCGAGCGGCGCATCCTGCGGCCCGCGCCACGCGCCCACCAGCACCACCAGCGACGTCACGATTACCCCAGCGACAAAGCCCCATCGCGCGTTCATGCGGTTCTCCCTGAAGTGGATTCGTCGATGCGCCCCACGGCCGCTGCCGTGCGGGTATTCAATCGCCAAGCCGACCCGCCGACGACCCCCCTCACGCCTCCGTGCATTCTCTCGGTCCCTCGGTCCCATGTTCCCTCGGTCCCATCTCTTCGTCTCTCCGTCCGTCGGTCGCTACGTCCCTTCTTCAGCAGTACACCCACCCCTCCAGCATGCCGTCCGGATCGTCCGCCGGCTTCAGCAGCGTCCCGTCGCGAGCGGCTCGAGCCGTTGCGAGCGCCGCCAGAAGCGAGTCGAGCGCGTCGCCCTCCGGGTCATCGAGAAAGATGTCTCGCAGGGAAGCCTCAGCCAGCTCGGTCGACGCCTCGCCGACGACCGCGTCCAGCAGCTTCCCGCGCTGCCGGCGATGCTCGTCGCCGCGGCCCTTGTAGGCAACGTAGCGCCCCAGCCGCTTCAGCAGCGACGCCGGGCAGATTTCGAGCAGCACGGGAACACGGCCCAGCGCCGCCGCCCCGCCCACCGCTTGCAGCTCGTCGAGCTGCATGGGCAGCGCGATCGCACGCCGCTCGCAGACCAGAGGCCGAATCACGTCCCGAATGCCGTAGTACGTCTGGCGGTAGAGCCGCAGGTTGTACGGGCTGAACGGCGTTCGCGCGGCACGATCGGTGGCGCGGCGCAGCTCGCGCCCGTCGGCGGCCGCGGTGCATCCGCGCCGGAAACTTTCCGCGTCGGCGAAGCGCTGCTCGAAACCATCCAGGAACGAGCGCCAGTCACATCCGTTCAGGAGGCTGCGCGGAATGCCGACGGGAAAGTCGAGCCCGCAGACGCTGGGCTCCGCGAGAATCTCGGCACGCAGGGCTGCCAGCGCGACATCACGGGCGGCTGCGCCGCCCGGCAGCTCGGCCGCGTGCCCGCATGAGACGACCCGCAGCGCTCCGTCGCGATCGAGCCGCCCGCGCGTCAGCCAGATTTTTCGACCGGCATCGCTCGACCCGCTGAAATCGACGCCCAGGATGTTCAGCACCGAATCGGCACGCGCGCTCATGACGGGCACTATACCGGCTTGACATTCCCCCGCCGCCCGTCGTCAATGCCGACGATGACCTCCACCGCGTCGCCGCCGCCGGACCATGCAACTCTGCTGGACCGGTATCTTCGAAACCTGGAGGCGCTCTATCAGCGCGAGCCCGAGCTTGCGGCGCGCGTCGACGCGCTGCCGTTCTCGGCGCTGCCGGCTTTCGAGCCGACCCGCGACGGCGGCCTGACGCAACGCGTCCGCGCGGACGATGGCGCGGAGATCTACCTGCACAGCCGCTACCGTGCGCTGGACGAGGCCCGGCGGCTGCTCGACGCGATCCCGGCGGAAGCCCACCCCACGTTTCTGATTCACGGACTCGGGCTGGGCTATGTACTCGCCGAGCTCGAACAGCGCTATGAGCTGCCGGTCATGATCGTGATCGAGGACGACCTCGCGCAGCTCAAGAGCGCGCTGTGCGCGGTCGACCTTTCGGCGGCGCTGCGCGAGGGCCGCATCTTCCTGCTCTGGAGCGCCGACCGTCGCGCGCTGTATGCCAAGCTCAACACCTGCAACGCGGACATTCTGCTCGGGGTGCAGACCCTCACGCTGCCGCACGCGCGCCGCGTGCACGCCGGTTTCTATCAGCAGATGCAGGCCCTGCTGACTGACTATCTGGGCTTCGCGCGGACGCAGATGGTGACGCTGATCCGCAACGCGCAGATTACGTTTCAAAACGTCGCGAACAACCTGGTGCACTACATCGCCAACCCGGGCGTCGACGGACTGCGCGAGCGCGCCGCGGGCTACCCGGCGATCGTCGTCGCCGCCGGCCCCTCGCTGGCGCGAAACCTCGACCAGGTACTCAAGCTTCGCGGACACGCCGTCCTCATCGCCGTCCAGACCGTGCTCAGGCTGCTGCACCAGCTCCGCTGCCCCCCGCACTTCGTCACCAGCCTCGATTTCCACGAAGTGTCGGCGGAGTTTTTCCGCGGGCTCGACGACGCCGGGGATTGCGTGCTGGTGGCCGAGCCCAAGGCCACCTGGCATGTGCTGGACACCTACGGCGGGCGCAAGAGCGTGTTGCACCATCCGCTGGCGGAGGTGTTGCTCGGGGAGGCAGCTCCGCCCCGCGCGGCGCTGCGCGGCGGGGCGACGGTGGCGCACCTGGCGTTCTACCTGGCCGACTACCTGGGCTGCGATCCGATCCTCTTCGTCGGGCAGGACCTCTCGTTCGCGGAAGGCCGGTTCTATCTGCCCGGCAGCCCGATTGAGCGCGTCTGGGCGCCCGAGCTGAACGCGTTCTGCACGCCAGAGATGAAGCAGTGGGAGCGCATCGTGCGAAACCGGCCGATTCTGCGGTCGGCCCGCGACCTGCACGGCCGCGACGTGTATACCGACGACCTGCTCTTCTCGTACGCCGAGCAGTTTCAGAACGACTTCGCCGCCTGCCGGCGCCGCGTGATCCAGGCCTCCGAGGGCGGGCTGGCCTTGCGCGGCATGGAGGTCATGAGCCTGTCGGACGCGGCCGCGAAGTTCTGCATGCGACCGCTTCCGCCTGATCTACTGGCACCCTCGGATCTCCGCGGCGAGACGGGTTCGGCAACGGCTGCCGCCGAGGCGTTGCGCGCCCGCATGGCGGAGCTCGAGCAGGTGCACGGCATCGCGACCGAGATGCGCGGACTGCTGGATCGCCTCACGGCGCTGGTCGAGCGGCCGGCCGAATTCAACCGCCTCATCGTCCGCGTGGATGAGCTGCGCCTGGGCATGCTTAAGCACGACCGCCTGTACAAGATGATCGTCGAAGTCACCGCCAGGGCCGAGCTGCGCCGCTACGGCGCCGACCGTCGCATCGGAAAGCCGCAAAAGGAATCCGCCACGTCCGCACAGCAGCGGCTGCGCCGGGACATCGAGTTTGTCGACGAATTCATCCGCGGCTGCGGGTTCATTCGCGCGGCCCTGCCTCAGGCCCTCGAGCGACTGGAGGCACGCAGCGCATGAACGTCGTCGCCGCGGTTTTCGCCGACTTCGCCGAGACGTTTCTGGGCACGCCGTCCCGGTTGCTGGAAAGGCTGGCGGGCGTGCCGGTGTTGCAGCACACGCTGCGCCGCGTGGCACGAATCGGCGAAGTCAGCCGTCGCTGCCTGGTGGTTCGCCCGCGCGACGCCGCCGCCGCGGGCGCGTTCCTGCACGACTCCGGCCTCGCCGCGCCATTCGAGCTGCTGCCGATCGACGACCAGCCTCGGACTCGGCGACGGCTGATCCGCGCGGCGCGCAAGTGGAATCTCGCCGGCTGGCGCGGCACGCCGCTGGGCACGACCTGGTTCGACGAGTTCGTCGAGCCGCTGCTCGCGGCGCGCGTGATTCAGCACACGGCCGCGGACGCGGTGCTGTGCATCGACGGGCATCAGGCGGCTCTCGATTGGCACCTCGCCGGGCGCATGATCGCCCACGCCGCCAGCCACACCGAACATGCCCGCTTTGTCTTCACCCAGGCGCCGCCCGGGCTGGCCGGTCTGCTTCTGCGGCGCGAGCAGGCCGTCGAGCTCGCGCAGGGCAACGCGCCGGTCGGAATGCTGCTGTGCTATCGCCCCGAGGTCGCGCAGATGGACCCGATCAACCGCGATCCCTGCCTGCAAGTCGACCGCGTCATCAGCCAGACCCACGCACGCTTTCTGCCCGACGCCGCCGCCGGCAGCGCCCTGCTCGACGCAGGCCTGGCCGAGCTCGGAGAAGACGTCGATGCGCTGAGTTTGTGCCGATTCGCGCGGCGCCGCGTCGAGCAGGACCCGCCGCGGCTTGCGGAGCTCGAAATCGAGCTCACGACCGATGATCCGCTGCCCGATTGCACCGTGCGGCCGCGCGGCACGCGTTGCCCGGCGCGCGGTCCGGCGACCGTCGACGCAATCGCCCGCGTCGCCGCGGAGTTCGCCCGATGGAACGACGAGGCCCGCGTCATCATCGCGGGTCACGGCGACCCGCTTCGGCATCGCGAGTTTGAGTCCGCCATCCGCGCTGTGCGGGCGGCAGGCATTTCAGCCCTCGCGGTACGCACGCCGCTGGTTGAACTATCCGATGCGCAACTGGAGGCCATGCTCGAAGCCCGCGTCGACGTGCTCGAAGTGCCGCTCGACGCGAACTCGGCGGCGACGTATCAGCGGGTGCAGGGCCCCGACGCGTTCGCCCGCGTGCTCGCCAACATCGAGCGTGTCGACGCGCTGCGCGTCGCGCGCGCCCATCCGGAGCCGATCCTCGCGCCCAGCCTGGTGCGCTGCGGCGCGACGCTGGCCGAGCTGGAGGCGTTCTACGACGGCTGGCTGAGACGGACCGGGGCGGCACTGATTCGCGGGTACAGCAGCTACGGCGGTCGACTGCCGCCGGACACGCTGCTCGGGGCGACGCCGCTGCTGCGCGAGGGATGCCAACGGCTGGACGCGCGCCTGGTTCTGCTGGCCGACGGCCGTGCGGTGGCGTGCGACCAGGACATGGACGGTCAGCTGGCACTGGGCCGCTGGGATCGTACGAGCCTGCGTGAACTGTGGAACGGCGACGAGCTGGCCGGACTGCGGGCCGCCCACCGCCGCGGAGCGTGGGGAGATTCGGTCGCGTGCCGCGATTGCGGGGAGTGGTTTCGGCAGTGAGGCAGGTGTGACGCCCATCCGTCAATTGATTATTGACCTTTCGATCCTGACGGATAGCCGTCTAGGAAGAATTGCCAACGCGCACCTTTTGTGCTATCCTCAAGGCGGGTGATGACTGAGCACCCGCATGAGCTGAGCGGAAGAAAACGGCTTCATACCTCGTTCATCGTTGCTTCCGACGTGGTCAGTCGACAATTGGGTGATTTGGCAGGTTGCGGGGAATGGGTGCGCGGCGAGCGCTTCGCGATTTTCCGCAAGAGCATCGAGGAACGAGGTGTCCCGTGAGTGACACGATCAAGTGCCTGTGCGGCCATTGCGGCGCGAAGTATCGCCTGCCGGTTGAATTCGCCGGGCGTACGGCCCGGTGCAAGAAGTGCGGCAACAAGTTCGATGTTCCGCGCCCGGCCGCCAAGACGCTTGAAGACAGCGTGCTGGACTGGCTGACGGACGAAGAGGAATCGGACCAACCTGAAACCCTGCAACCGCGCGTCGTCAGCATGCCGAAGCAGCCCGAAGCGCCGGCCGAAGGCGAAGAGCAGCCACGCACGAAGCCCAACCCGATCCGCCTCAAGGAAATGAACAAGAAGCCCGCCTGAGCATCGCGATCGCACGGACCCCATCCGAAGCTGCGGGCGCGCGCTCATGCGCGGTCGCGCCGTGCGCGCACGCGAAGCCTCCTTCGCCGCAAGCGTTTCTGAAGCCGCGCGGTTGACGCCCGCCCGGGGATCGCGAAGATGCCCGCGTGCTGGTTCGATTGGGTGCGATCAGTGCGTTTCTCGCCGTCGCCGCCGGAGCGTTCGGGGCGCACTTCCTTGAGTCCCGTCTCGACCTCCGCCAACTCCACAATTTCGAGGTCGGCGTGCGCTACCAGATGTACCACGCGCTCGCGCTGCTCCTGGTGGGCGCGCTGGAGCGCCGGCTCGGAGTGCCCGCCATCGCCGCGGGCTGGCTGTTCCTCGTCGGCACCCTCGTCTTCAGCGGAAGTCTCTACGTGCTCGCCCTGAGCGGCGTGACATGGTGTGGCGCGGTCACGCCGGTCGGCGGCGTCGCGCTTCTCATCGGCTGGGCGGTACTCGCGTTCGGCGTCACCGCACGGCGCGTCAAACGCCGCTGGTAGACCGGACTTCTTTTCGCTCGCATTCCATCACGGCACGACGGCAGGCGCTTCGGACCGCGGCCGATCCGACCCGCGCACGCGGCGCAGCAGCGCCTTGAGATCTTCGACCATCAGATAACCCGACGGAATCGTCACCAGCGTCATCATCGTCGCGAACCCCAGGCCGAAGGTGATCGAAATGGCCATCGGGATCAGAAAGCGCGCCTGGAAGGACTGCTCAGCAAGCAACGGTCCCAGGCCGAGAATCGTCGTGATCGTGGTCAGCAGGATGGCGCGCAGCCGGCGCACGCCTCCGTCCACGACCGCCCGCCGGGCAGGTTTGCCCGCCGCCGTCTCGTTATTGATGAAGTCCACCAGCACCAGCGCATCGTTCACAACCACGCCGGAGACGGCCACCAGCCCGATCGCCGAGAGGATCGTCATCGGATAGCCCATGATCAGGTGCCCCGCGACCGAGCCGATCACGCCGCAGGGAATCGCCAGCATGACGATCATCGGCTGAATGTAGCTGCGGAACAGGCCGGCCAGCGTGGCGTAGATCAGCGCCAGCGCGACCAGGAAGTCCTGCTTCAGCGACCCGAGCGCCTTGGACGTCTCGCGCTTGGCGCCGGCGTACTCAATCCGCAGCCCGGGGCTCCGCGATTCGAGCCTTCGCGCCAGCGGCAGCAGGTCGGCGAGAATCTGCTCGGAATTGCCACGGGCCTGATCCACGTCCGCAGTCACCACGACCGCGCGGCGCTGGTTGACGCGTCGAACCGACGCCGTCCCGGGAACCTCGCTGATGCCGGCCAGTTCGCTGATCGGCACCATGCCGCGCGGCGTCGCGATGCGCATCTGCTCGAGCTCGTGCAGCTCGCGCCGCCGATCCTCGGCGAACCGAACGCGGACGTCGACGTCGTCGCGGCCGCGTTGCAGCGTACGCGCCTCGAGCCCGTAGAACGCACCGCGAATCTCGGTCGCCAGGCTGCGCGTGGTTACGCCCAGCGCCCGGGCCGACTCGAACGGCTCGACCTGAAGCTCGCGCCGGCCGGTGTCATAGTCGTCGTCGATGTCGTATACGCCGCTGTAGCCTTCCAGCGCCGCGCGCAGCTCTCCCGCCGCCGCCAGTGCGTCCTCCGTGCGGTCGCAGGTCACTTCGATCTGAATCTCCGCGCCCGCGGGACCGCCCTGCATCGAGCGGTAGCGCAGCGCGCTGATGCCGGGGATCGCCGCGGTCTTGCGGCGGAACTCGGCCAGAATCTCGTCGCTGGAGCGGTCGCGCTCCTCGACCTCGGAGAGCTCGATGATCACCTGGCCGGTGTGCGAGCGAACGGTCGTGTAGGCGCCGCCCTCGTCGGCGTCGATCTGCGCGCCCACGATGGACCAGAGGTTGCGCACCTCGGGCGCATCGAGACAGGCCTGCTCGACCACGCGAATCGCAGCCCGCGTGCGCTCGGCGGGCGTGCCGACCGGCATCTCGAGATCCGCCAACAGCGTTTCCGAGTCCATCTTCTGCACGAACACGAATGGAACGCGGTTGCCGGCGACCAGCCCGAGCGCCCCGATCAGCAGCGCCAGCACGAGCGCCATCGTGATGTAGCGGTATTCAGCGCACACGATCAGCAGGCGCTCGTAGTACCTGCGCAGAACGTCCAGGACGATGTGCTGCTCGACGTCGCGGAGCCGCGCGCCCCAGCTTCCCAGCCGGCGCACCACCCACGAGCGCCCGGGCGCGTGCGGCCGAAGCGAGTCCGCCAGGTGGCCGGGCAGCAGCGTCAGCGCTTCCAGCAGCGACATGCTCAGCGTGCAGGCGACGACGACGGGCAGCACCCCCATGAAGTCGCCGATCTGCCCCTCGATGAACATCAGCGGCAGAAACGCGCCGATCGTCGTGGTCACCGTGACGACCACCGGCCAGGCCACTTCGCTGGCGCCCTCAACGGCCGCCCGGCGCGGAACCTCGCCGCGCTCCACGCGCGCGTAAATGTTCTCGCCGACCACGATCGCGTCATCCACCACCATGCCGAGCACGACGATCAGCCCGAACATCGTGATCAGGTTCAGCGTCACGCCGCTCAGCTTCATCATCGCGCCCGCGCCGCACACCGCCACCACCATGCCCGCCATCACCCAGACCGAAACGCGCCAGTTGAGAAACAGCAGCAGCGAGAGAAAGACGAACGCCGCGCCCCAGGCGCCGTTGCGGATCAGCAGCTCCAGCCGATCCTCGATGAAGCGGGCCAGGTTGCTGTGGGTCTGCAACGTCACCGACTTCGGATAGGGGTCTCTGCGGGCCTGGTCATAGATCGCCTGCGGCGCGGTCTGAACGCCGAACGCGTTCTGAACGCGGGTCGCGAGTCCCCAATCCATGGGCTGGCCCCGCTTGCCCGCGGCGAACGCCCGCACCTTGGCCGAGATGTCGATCGCATCCTGCGTCGCGATCTTGTACACGGTGACGCTCACGGCCCGCTTGCCGTTGAAGTAGCCCGCCACTTCGTCGTTCTCGAAGCCGTCGATCACCGCGCCGAGGTCGCGCACCCGCACCTCGCGCCCGCCCGGTCCGGTTCGAACCACGGTCTCCGCGATGCGGGCGGCGGCGTCGGTCTCGGCGACCGTCCGCACGGCGACGTTGCTGGCGTCGGTCTCGATCTGCCCCGCCGGCAGGTCCAGGTTGGTCTGCCGAATCGCGTCCGCGATCTGCGTCAGCGAGGTCTGATATTCGATCAGCTTCTCGGGCTGGACCTCGACGGACAGCTCGCCTTTCAGCAGCCCGCCGACCTCGATGTCGGTCACGCCCGGCAGCAACAGAATCTCGCTGCGCATCCGCTCGCCGAGCGCCTTGAGCGTGCGCTCGTCCACGTCGCCGAACATCGTGAGCGAAATCACCGGGAGGCGCGGCTCGAGCTTGCGAACGCGGAACTGCTCGACGTCGTCGGGCAGCTCGTCGCGCGGAATCGCATCAACCGCGGCCTGAACGTCGTTCACTACCTGGTCCAGGTCGCGCACGTCGCTGCGCAGCTCGGCGACGATCACGCACGATCCTTCCGTGATCTGCGTGATGATCTTTTCGACCTCGGCGACGCTCTTGACGGCCTCCTCCGCGCGGAGGGCCACGGCTTTCTCGATTTCCGCCGGCATCGCGCCGGGGTAAGGCACGGACACGAGCACGCGGTCCGGCCGCGATTCGGGGAACATCTCGCGCGTGAGCGTCAGCGCCGAGTACGCGCCCAGACCGATCACCGTCAGCATCAGCAGGCCGACGAGGACGGGGCGATCGACGAAGAAGGCTACGAACGCTTTCATGATCCTACGGCGTGCCCCGCACTTCAGCGGCCGGCGCGCCTCCCGCCTGGACCGGACGCGCGCCCGCTTCCGATTCGGTCGGCTCGTTCGATGGCTCGCCGACCCGGACGGGCAGGCCGTCCGCGAGAACGTCCAGGTTGGTCAGCACGACCAGGCTGCCCGATTGCACGCCGCGCAGCGCGACGCGCTCGCGCAGCGTTCGCTCCACGGTCACGGGCACGCGTCGGGCGAGTTGCGTGCGCTCTTCCAGGAGAAACACGTATCCGTCGACGACCGCCTCGCGCGGCAACGTGACAACGTCGCGAATCAGCGGCCCCTCGATTTCCGCCTGCACGAACGCGCCGGCCAGCAGCGGCTGCGGCTGAATCCGATTGTCCACTTCCACGAAGAGCTGAAACGTGCGCGTGGCTTCGTCCGCGGCGGGCGCGATTCGGGTCACCTCGCCCTGCCAGACAACCTGCTGATTGCTCTCCATTCGCAGCTTGCAAGGTGCTCCGACCGAAACCCGGCCGTGAATCGACAGCGGGAGCTCGATCGGAACTTCCATCCGATCGGGGGACAGGACCGAAACCAACGACTGCCCGACCGCGACGCGCTCGCCGAGATCCACCGATCGCGACGCAATCTCGCCGTCAAAGGTCGCCCGCACCGCGCAGCGCTCGAGCTCGAGCTCGGCGAGCCGAAGCTCCGCCGCCACGCGGTCGCGCGAGGCCTGCTGCGCCGCGCGATTCTGCGGGATCGCGTCGCGCTGGCCGTAGAGCGTCTGGCAGGCGCGCCGCAGTCCCTGGCGCGCCTGCAACGCGAGATCCAGCTCGCGCGGACGCGCGTTGCCGCTCTCATCCAGCCCGCGCACGCGCTCGTATTCGCGATCGGCAATCTGCAGCTCGCTCTCGGCGATCGAAATCAGCCGCGCGTTGTTCTCTTCCTCCACGTCCAGGCGACGCAGGGCCGCTTCCTCGGCGGCGAGCATGCTGCGGGCGCGCTCGACCCGTTCCGCGTAATCGCGATCGTCGATCCGCAGGAGCAGGTCCTCCGCCTTGACCGCCGCTCCGACCCTGGTGTGGTCGGGCAGCTCAACGATCACTCCCGCCACCTGGGCCATGATCCACGCGCGGCGGTCGGCCTGCGCGGTTCCATAGCCGAAGATCGACTCGACCACGTCCCCCGACGTGACCCGTTCCGCCTCCACAAGCAGAACCGGACGGATCGGCACGCTGGTGGGCGGCTTCGGCGCCGTGGCCACGAGCAGCTCGAACACCCCCACGCCCGATCCCAGAAGCACCGGAATCAGAATCAGCGACAGCAGCCACTTTCGTGCCATGGAACTCTGCATCTACCCAGGCTGGACTCGTACGGCGAAGCGCTCGCGGACGGTCGACACGACCCCATCGCAGATCGCGGACCGCCACTCGCGGCCCCCGCGGTTCGTCCAAATCACCGCTGGAGTATAAGCCAGCGCTGCCCTACAACATAAGGACCGCGTCGCACACGGACCCTCCCCGTCGACGCCGCGCGCTCGGCACATTCGCGAGCTTGCAACAGGGCGCGTTTGAGGAGAACTTCCGCGACCATGTCCGATCGCGCCCCACAGTCGCCGGACGCCGTTCGCCGCCGACTGAATCTCGGCGCGGCCGACCTGATCGGCGTGATTCCGCCGCCGATCACGCTCGAATCCGGCGCGTATTTCGCCGTCTGGGCCGGACTGTTGTGCTACGAGGTGCGCCGGGAGATTCGACTGATCGTGCCGGAGGAGCCTCGATCCGGTCCGAATCTGCGCCACATGGCGCGCTCCACGCGGCATGAACAGGCCATTCGATTCGCGCCGACCGGAGTGTCGCTGCCCGAGTTGCTCCGAACGGCCCAGGCCGCGGTCTTCGTGCCGACCGGCGATCAGCCTCTGGACGGATTGCTTGAGGCGGTTGGAAGTGGGGTGGCCACAATCGTCAGCCGGCTGCCCGCGCTCGCGGCGCTGCTCCGCGACGGTGAGGACGTGTGGCTGGTGCCGCCCGGCGACGCGCGGGCGACCGCGCGCGCGCTTTTGGACGCCTTCGAGCGGCCCGAGGAAGCGGCGCGGCGTGCGGCGAATGCCCGCCGGCGAATCGATTCGCTTCAGGGCACCAACGCGACCAACTTCTGAAGCTGCGGGCTGACTTCGCACCAGACCGAGTCTGCGTTTTCCGTGCCCGTCGACAGCGCGGCGATCAGGCGATTCAGCGGGGGCAGAATCTCCGCCGCCGATATGCCCGCGTCCGCTTCAATCAGATCCAGGACCAGGACCGCGTCGATCAGCCGCTGGGCGGTCAGCGGGCACGACTCAGCGAGCCCGGTCGTCGACAAGTCCGACGTTGACGCGGGCGGATCGGAGGGCGGCAGCCCCGTGGCCTCGCGCGCGGGCTCCTCGCGCGTCGCGGACGGCGTCGATTCGCTCGGCGTCATCGGCTGGAGCTTGGCAGCGTCTTGCTCACCAGCGGGCGCGTTCGACGGCTCCAGACCGGCGCCCGGAATCGGCGTCATCATCGGCAGCGGCGCCGCGGGGGCGGGCGGCGCGGCGGCCGTGTCCGGCGGGGTCGGCGTGAACGTGTCGGCCGTTACCGTGGCGGGGGTTTCCGCGTCCGACGGCGCGGGTGGGGTTGGCAGCGTCTTGCTCACCAGTTGAGCCGTGCCCGTCGAGCCGCCCTCGGCCGCCAGGCGCGACACCAGCTTGAGTTGCTCGCGGGCCTGCTCCAGCTTCGGGTTCGCCTCCAGTGCGGATTGCAGGCAGCGTGCCGCCTCGGCGTAGCGTCCGGCCTCGGTCAGCATCAGCGCCAGGTTGAAATTCGAGTCGGCCACGTCGCAGATTTGCAGGAATTCCTGCAAGGCCTCCTCGTAGCGATTCTGCTTGCCCAGCACGATGGCGTGGTTCATCCGGGCGCGGCCGAAGTTGGGCTGAAGATCCAGGGCGCGCTTGAGTGCGTCCTCGGCCTGCGCGTATTTGCCTTCGAGATAGAGGCTGAAGCCGAGGTTGTTGTAGATGTAGGCCTTGTCCGCCTCCAGCTCGACGGCCTTCTGAAACTGTGCCGTCGCTTCGTCGTGCCGGCCAAGCTTGTTCAGTGTGACGCCGAGACGCACGCGGGCGGTGACGAAGTCAGGCCGGACCTCCAGCGCACGGACATATTGGATGACCGCGGCCTCGTAGTTGTTCTGCCGCTCCATCAGGTTGCCGTGCGCGAAGTAAGTTGTGGCGCTGATCTTCGCGTTGGGGTCGAGCGTCGGCCCGGAAGGCAAGGCGCCCGGGGTGGTCTTGGTGGTCACGCTCTGCTGGCAACCGACGCTCAGGAGCAGCCCCAGTGTTCCGATGCACGCTGCCCGCGAGAAACTGCCCGCCGATCGAATGAGCTGCACGATTGAACTCCTCGAACCCGTGTCCATTCCCTGCTCGGAACGCCCGCCCTACGGCTTGTCGGACTTGCCCGTGCCGGTCGCCGTGCCGCCGCCGGTCCCCGAGTTGCTGGCTTTCTTGGGGTTGTAGGTGCCTTCCTGCTTCTTGATCAGGATGGCCTCGTCGGCATTCATGCCCTCGCCGCCCGGCAGGTCGCGGTGGATCACCTCGCGCGTCGTGTCGACGCCCTGCTCGGCCAGCAGTTCGCGGACGGTCTTGATCCGGGCCGTCAGCAGCGTCTCGTCCGTGAGGTCGCTGTTGAATCGGATCTCGCCGCCATAGGCCTGCATCAGCATCGCCAGGCGATGAACGCGCTCCTGCCCGGTAGTGTTGAGCAGGGCGCGGTGGGGGATGAAGTGGTAGTCGCAGACGGTCATGTCGGCCAGCAGGGCGTTGTCGTTCATGTAGACGAACGTGCCCTGCATATCGACGGTCTCGACCGCGGGGCCGTGTGGCGGGCTGTTGAGCCGCGCCGCCGGGCTGCCGGCACAGCCGGCCAGGAGCGCAGCGCCAAGGCAGATCGCCAACGGAACAACGCGCACAGCGTGCATGAGGATTCTCCGCAACGGATTCGCTCCGGCCCGAACCGGACGCGGTTTCCCATAAAATCGGACAATCGCCCGGGCCACTGGAATAGCCGGACGCAGATCGGGCCTGGCGGCGAATCCGGGCGGGTAGGGCTGACAATTGTTGCGCCAGCGCGCGGTTTCGACGGGCGGGAAACGCGATCGTTTCGAGTGAATCCTGACGGGTCGGGTCAGCCGAAGAGGCGCGGCGCGCCGTCGCTCGGCCGAATCAGGCGCTCTTCCGCGCCGCGCATGTCCATCATCGCCCAACAGACCGCACTGACGGCCACCTGCACGAGCAGCAACGCCACGCTGCCGCGCCGCAGCCCGCCTGGCGACGGCGCCTCGCGCCACTGGCACAGTCCGAACTGTAGCGGCGGCATGAAGACCAGCCAGAGCCGCGGCGTTTCGGCGTTGGTGAAACCGACTGTGGCCAGCATGGTCGCAGCGGTCAGCAGGCACAGCGAGCGTCCGAACGCGACCGAGTTCCGCGCATCCGGGTCCCGACGCCGCCGCGAAACGACGCTCAGCCACAGCGCCGGTCCGCAGAAGAGCAAAAAGAGCGGCACGCCCAGCGCCTGCCAGAGGAGCGGCATGGAGTCGGGTCCGCGCGTCACGCGCGCCTGGGCGGCGGCGACGGCGCGCGAGGCGGAGAGCGAGTCGTACCCGGTCAGCATGTAGAGCACGACCAGGCTCGCCACCGCCGCTATCGCCGCCGGGGCGATCTGACGCCACGCAAGTCGCCAGCGCGGTCCCTGCGGCGGATGCAGGAGCGCCGCCGCGACCAGGGCCAGCGCCACCCAGACATGAACCAGGCTCAGCAGGCATGAGAGCGCGAAGACCACGCCCGCGGCGGCGGCGGCAATCCACGAATCCCGCCGCCAGGCATGCAGCCAGCACCCCAGCATTACTGCGACGGACAAAAGTTGGGCGGCGTCCTTGCCGGGCGTCAGCAGCAGCGTCGCGGGCGTCAACCAGGAGACCAGCGCGAACGTGAGGGCCACCGGCGGAGCGAGCACGGTCGCACCGGCCGCCAGCAGTGCCGGCAGCGCCAGCAGCCACAGCAGCGTCAGCAGCCAGCCATACGCCAGTGCTGCGGCCACCGCGCCCTGGACGTCCGGGCTGAGCGGCTCGTCGACGCCCGCCAGCAGGAGTTTGCGCAGGGCGGGCCAGCGGCTGACGCGCTGCGCGGCGAGGGCCAGCAGCGTCGCGCCCGGCGGGTTGCTGATGACGCGCGTGCCGCGCATCTCGGCCTCGGGCGTTTGCGCGCGAGCCGGAAAATCGCGCAGGTAGGCGACCACGCCCACCTGCTCGACGTGCTTCGCCTCGTTGAAGAACGCCCCATCCTGCGAGGGCGAGCGCAGATTGAAGAAGTGCTGGGCCGCGAACGCGGGCGGCGCGACGACGCTCCAGGCCGCCACGCCGATCGCTCCCGCCGCCAGCGCGACCCAGGACGCGACCCGCACGCTCCGCAGCGCGGCACCCCACCACCCAACGGCAATCGCCAGCATGGCCGTCGGGATCGCCAGCCAGGGAGCCGCGGCCAGTCGCTGGGCGGTGATCGGCGAATACGGATAGACGAATTTGCCCGGCCTGCCGAGCGGCACGTCGAAATGCATCAGCAGCATCAGGGCGGCCAAAGGCAGGAGCGCGGCAATCCCCAGGCCTAGCCAGCGCGCCCGCCCGGGCGCGTCGGCTCGCGCCGGCATGTGCGGTGCGTCAGACGGCACGGGCAGCGACCACGGGCGTCTCGTCATCGGGCGCCAACTCGTTGATCCGCTCCATGATCCGCTCACTCACCAGCCGCGGAGCCGCCGGGTCGCGCTCCCGGCCGGACAGGTCGGAGAAGTCGATCGGAGGACCGTAGCGGATGCGCACCTCGTGCCGCGAAAAGTAGGAGCGGAAAGGACTCTCGAAGTAGCGCGTCCCGCTGATGTGAACCGGAATCACCGCGGCGCCCGCGCGCAGCGCCAGCAGGCCGATGCCCGACTTCGGCTCCGGCGGACTCTCGCCGGGCCGCTCGAACGTGCCCTGCGGAAACACGCCCAGCACCCTGCCTTCCTTCAGCCGCTTCAGGCACGCCGTCAGGAATGCGCGGCCGGGGTTCTTGCGATCGATCGGAACGCAGCGGACCAGGTCCATGAACTGCCGCGCCACCGGAACGCGGTAATACTCCTGTGCGACGAGAAACGAGATCAGTCGATGCGTACTGGTGGCCTGAAGCAGGATCGGGTCCACGCCAGCGGTGTGGTTCGCCGCCAGAATCACCGGCCCGCTGCGCGGAATCGTGTTCGGTCCGATCCGCCTGAGGCGACACCAGAAATACCCGTAGAACCGCACCGTCCACCAGACCACGGTCGTAACCGGCGAGGCATTCACGTTCCGTCGGTAGATGCGCCACGCCACGCGCAGCGCGATCAGCAGCCCCAACCCGGTCAGGCCCAGAATCCAGGGGATGAAGCGATCCAGGCTCGGAATGTGCGGCACGCCCAGCAGCGCGGCCGCGAGGACGATCGCGCCCATGGTGCACATGTCCGAAACGCCGCAGACGCGCCCGCGCCGCGCGTCGGGAACAAACCGCTGAATGACCACCATCATGCTGACGAGCAGCACCGCGCCGTGCAGTCCGATCAGCAGGAGACAGAGGGCCGAGGGGATGCGGCCGAGCTTGAAGATGTACGTTGCGTCGAGCGCGAGCGTCGACAGGCCGCCGCCCAGCAGCCCCCAGCACACGGCCAGTTGAACGGGCAGCGCCGGCCCGAACCACGTCAGCAGCGCCGAGCCCGCCACCAGACCGACCGCGATCAGGCCGCGGTAAATGCCCGCGTCTGAGAAGCGCCCGCCGAACACGTCACGCACGATCGCGGGAATGACCGAGATCACGACGCCCGCGGCCGCCCAGAACACCGTGCCCAGCAGGATCATCTGAAGCACGCGCCGATGCCCGAGCACGTATAGAAAGCCCTGCCGCACCGGCTGCCAGACGCCGTGCAGCGTCTCGCGCGGCGTCGCGCGCACGCGCCGCATCGACACCCAGGTCAGCAGCGAAGCGCTCGCCAGAAACGTCAAGGCGTTGAGGTAGTAGTTCCAGTGCAGGTCAAACGCACCGGCGGCCGCCAGGTCGACCAGCTTCCCGCCCAGCACGCCGCTGAAGATCGCGCCGATCGTGCCGATCGCGCTCATCATGGCGTTGGCGCGGACGAGCTGATCGTCGCGGATCAGCGTGGGCAGCATCGCCTGCCGGCAGGGTGAGAAGAACGCGGCAAAGAACCCGGTCATCAGCAGCGGCAGTACGATCGCGTAGTCGCCGAAGCCCAGCCCCAGCAGCCACGGAACGGAGAGCACCAGACTGGCCGCTACCGTCGCGCGCAGCAGGTCGGTGGCGATCATCGTCCACTTGCGGCTGAAGCGATCGGCCCACCACCCCGCCAGCGGACCCAGCACCACGTAAGGCAGGAAGAAACCGCAAGTCAGCAGCGCCTGCACGCGCGTGACGTCGTCGCGCTCCAGCCCGCCGCGCTCCTTCAGCAGGGCCATCTCGCTGAGGTGATCGCCGAACGCGGCAACGCCGGCGGCCAGCCAGACCAGCACGAAATTGCGGTTGAAGATCAGCAGGTTCGGCAGCGAGAGGTTGGGCTTCGCAGACGACATGGCCAATGAAACCGCCTCCACGCGCGTTCGTTCATCGCGGCGCGACGCGGCCGCGGGCGGCGCCTATGGTATCGGCCGCTCCATCCGCGGGAGCGCGGCGGCCGTCGGACTGAACTTTTTTCATTTCGCCGGCCGGCGCCGTCGAGCGCGCCTCAGCGCTCCGGCTGCAACGCCGCGCGCGAGAAGCCAAGAAAACCGACCGGCTGACGCGTGGCGCCGTCGAGCACGAGTTCCGCGAGCACCTGCCCCACCAGCGGCGCGAACTTGAACCCATGCCCGCTGAACCCGGCCGCGACCGCGACGTTGCCGTGCATCGGATGGCGGTCGAGGATGAAGTGCGCGTCCGGCGTCATGGTGTACATGCACACCGACGCGTCCAGCACGCGCGGGCGAACCAGCGGCAGATGCCCGTCGACGAAGCGCCGCACCGCGCGAAGGTCGTCCTCACACACTCTGCGGTCGAGCCGGTCTACATCCGCGACGGAGGCGCCGCCCGTGTGCTCGCCGACCTTGATCCGTCCGGCGTCGGCCTCGGAAAAGCCGTAGAAGAACCCGCCGGGCAGGTCGAAGGCGAAGACCGGCATGCGTGCCGGATCGCAGCGCCCGTCGCGGACGCAATCGAACCACACCTGAGGCTTGCGAAGGACGGTCAGCGGCAGGCGAAGCGTTGCCAGGACCGATGCCGCCCAGGGTCCAGCCGCGACCACAAGCGACGAGGCTTCGTAGGCTGCCTTTTCGGTCACCACCCGCACGCGGCGACCGTCGCTGGACCAGTTCCGCGCGGCCTCGTCGAAATGAAACGCGGCGCCGGCCTGGGTCGCAAGATCAAGCTGGGCGCGGACGCTTGCCTCGGCCCAAAGGAACCCCGCATCGGGCTCGTGCAGTACTTGCTGCCCGTCGTCGAACCGAAACTGGGGAAACCGCGCGCCGCGGTCCGCGCCGGGAACTTCCTCGATCGAAAGTCCGTGCTCCTCGGCGGCGCGTCGGACGCCCGTGAGAATCTCGCCTTCGGCCCGTCCCGCGTACACCAGCCCGCAGCGCACGAACAACTGCCGACCGCTGCCTGCGCTCAGTTCGTCCCAAAGTCGATAGGCCTGATCCAGCAGCGGCACGTAGTCTGGGTGCTCGAAGTACGCCTTGCGGCAGATGCGCGTTCGTCCGTGCGAGCTGCCGCGATCATGGGCCGGTCCGAACTGTTCGATGCCGATGACTCTTACGCCGCGCCGGGCCAGGTGCATTGCGGCGGCGCTTCCCATCGCACCGAGACCGAGCACAATCACGTCCGCGGTGGGCATCGATATTCTCCGCTGCTGAACGCAGCGCGGCGCTGCCGGGGCTTTTCCGTTACCTTGAGAGCTCGCGGCCAGGCGGCTCGGGCGCATCGCGCACGACCTCGCGGCCGTGCACCCAGACGGCCTGCGCCTTGTGCCCGTGATGCAGCACGTGCGCGAGCGGCTCGACATCGGGTGGGACATCGAACGCCGCGATGTCCGCCAACTTGCCGGCCTCCAGCGTGCCGATGCGGTCCGCCAGGCCCAGCGCGCCGGCCGCATCCAGCGTGATCATGCGCATGAGCGTGGCGGCGTCCACATCCGACAGGAATCGCTCGGCGACGAAGCGGGCTTCGTCCAGCGCCGAAAGCGACTCGTTGCTGGCCAGGCTGTCGGTCCCCAACGCCACGCGCGCCCCCGCCCGCAGCAGTTGTGGCAGCGGGTGGGGCGTGTGTCCAAAGAAGCGATGCGCCCGCGGGCAGTAGACGACGGTATGCGGCCATCCCGCGACCGCCCGCAGGTCGGTCTCGGTCAGGTAGTTCATGTGAACCAGCGCCCCGGGCCGCGCGTTGTCCGCGATCCGCCGCACGTAATCGGCGACCTCGCAGCGCGGTGGGGGGGCGTGCCGATAGAACAGCCCGCCGACAGTGGACCCCGGCAGTTCGCCGATCCCGCGTAGGTAGGCGACCTCTTCGAGCGTCTCGGCCACGTGCATGGTCCACGGCCGGTTCAGCGTGGTCGCCAATTGAATTGCCGCGGCGGCGTCGGCAAGCGGCACGCTATAGGGTGCGTGCGGCGAGACGCCCGCCGTCAGCAGCTCATCCTCTTCGACCGATTCGACCGCGACCCGCAGTTCCTCAATCGTTCGAGGCGGTTCCAGCGCAAGGCTCAGCAGCTCAACGAAGCAGACCTTGCGGATCGGCACACGCTTCAGCACGGGCCAGGAAGCGTTGCGGCGGGAAATGTCGCCCACGCACGTCACGCCGGCACGCAGCGAATCCCAGGCCGATTGCTCGATCCACCGCTGCTGCTGGGCGCGCAGTTCGGCGTCGCGCGCCAGCCGCACCAGCCTGGAGATCCAGCCCCACAGGTTGCCGGGCTCGATCCGCCCGGCGAAGCAGCTCAGCTCCAGGTGAGTATGGGGATTCACCAGCCCGGGAAGCAGCGCCACGGCGCGCAGATCAAGACAGTGCCCGTTCGCGCTTGCTTGCTTCAGCCACGCGCCCGCGTCGGCGCAGCGCCCGACCCGCGCGATCCGCTCGGCGCGCAGCTCCACGAATCCGTCCCGAATCGGCGCGGAGCTGACGGGGCAAACCCATGCGGCGCGCAGGATCACCGCAGAAGCACGGGCGACGTGGGATGCCGCGGAACGCCATTGCCGCTCGGCGCGAACCAGGTTCGCCAATCAAGACCGATCTGGCCCCTGGCGATGTGAGGCTCCATCGACTGCTCGCAGCGGCACAGGCTGGGCGTCTTCATGAGTACGTCGCAGAGGCGGGCCAGCATGCGCGGCAGCCGCTCGACCGCCGCCGCGGCGCGCTTCTGCTGCACGTCGGCCTCGAGCACGCGCCCGTCCTCGAACGGGCGGAACTCGCTGCCAGTCTCGGCATAGCCGGCGACGTAGGCGACGCTGGCGTAGCACAACTGCAATTCCTTGGCCAGGAAGACCTCCGGCACGAGCGTCATGCCCAACAGGTCCGCCCCCATCACGGCGAACTTGTGCGCCTCGGCGGGCGTTTCGCGGCGCGGCCCCTCGATGCAGACGTAAACTCCCGCCTCGGCGCAGTTGCACGCCAGCCCCTTGAGCGACTCCGTCGCCGCGCGGCGCAGCGTCGGGCAGAACACCGGCCACTGCCGCACGACGCCCAGCCCCTGGTTCTCGAAAAACGTGTTGGGCCGGCGGTGCGTTTCGTCGATCACGTCGTCGACCACCGCGAACTGCCCGATTTTGTAGTTGTGGTTGATGGCGCGCGCTTCGGTCCACGAAAACACCGCCCGCGCCCCGAGATCCTTCAGCGCATAGATGTTCGCGCGATAATTGATGAAACTCGGCGCTCGCTCATACTCGCGCTCGCCGTGCCGCGAGAGAAACAGGAACTCCCCCGCCGGCGAGTTGCACAGGTAAATCGGCTGGGATTCGCCGAACGGGGTTACGCGCGCGCCCAGGCGCTTGGCATTCAGGGCCCCGTCGCGCAGCAGGTCGTACGCGGCGTGTCCGCCGATACACGCAAACGAGGGCTTCATCGATGTACTCCCACGCCACGTGGATGAAGAGATGCCGACGCTCGAGAACGGGAACTCGACGTGCACCACGGTCGGTTCCCGCAGCCGGTCCCGGCGTCAGTCACGCAGTATAGCGACGAACGCAACGAGGCGGAAAGTCCATTGCAATACGGCGCCGACCGCGTCGGCGGCGCCGCGACGGGAAACGGACGGAGAGCGCCCGGAATCCTCCCGGACCGCTAGCGGACTACGGCCAAGCCAGCGCAGCGGCTCGCTCCGCCGGGCGAATCGTGCGCGGCCGGCGACGGAAACCAGTTCAGCACCGGGCGGTCGCCGCGGCTGCGAAGGTCGGCCGCACGCCGTTGGGCGTGCACGAAAGACGTGTTGCTGACGACCAGGGCATCGGCCGGAATCTGAAGCGCCTCGTCCACCGTCACCAGCGGCACGCCGCGATAACTGCGGCGGCCGTCCGCCAGCCCATCGTCGGCGATGGCTTCGATGAACAGGCGGCATCGCTGCGCGGCACGATAGAACGCGAACAGGTTCTTGCCGTAGTCGAACAGGACGACGCTACGAACGCCGTCGCCCATCAGCGTCTGCATGTGCTGGGCGACGTAGTCCCAGCCGAAAAAGAGTTCGAGCGCGCGGGCGCGCAGGCGGCGGTCGGCGAAGGCCGCCCGCTCGCCGTCGGCCTGGGCATAGGCGCGCGTTGCCGCCCGCGCCACGACCGCCTCATGCCCGTCGCGCTCGGCCAGCCACGCGTAGCGTTGCAGCCAGTCCTCCGCGTAGAGGTCGTAGTACGGCGAGGGCAGGTGCCGGGCCGCCACCCGCAGGTTGTTGCGGACGTCGAAGTACGCGGTCCGTTCCGAGATGCGCGCGTGCGGGGTCTTGAGGTGATCGACCGCCAGGTCTCCCATCACGCGGCAATCCCAGCCGGCCTCCACCAGCCGGAAGGCCAGGTCGTATTCCTCGGCCTGCATGAAGAACGAGGAATCCAGCCCGCCCGCCTCGCGCAGTGCGGCCGCCCGCAGCCCCACCCCGCACCCGACGAAGACGCCCGGCAGCGCGCAGCACTCCTGGCGGCCGTCGGGCAGGTGAACCAGGAAGCCCGCCGCTCCGAGTCGCGGCTCGGTTTCGAAATGAGCCAGCATCCGCTCGACGGCGCCCGGCCGCGGGTACGAGTCATCGTCGAGAAAGAGCAGCAGCTCTCCGTGGGCGCGCTCCACGCCGAGCGACTTGGCGCACGACCCGAGATTGACTGACAGCGCGACCGTGTGAACGTCCTGCTGGCCGCGCAGCGCGTCGACCGTCCCGTCGCTCGAGGCGTTGTCGACCACGATCAGCTCGAACAGATCGCGCGGCAGCCCGCAGTCGCGGACCTGGTCGAGCGTGTTGAGCACCACCTCGCGGCGGTCGCGCGTGGCGAGAATCACGCTCAGCCGCGGGGGCGCGCTCACGTCGTCGACACCTCCGCAAGCGTGGGCCGCGGCAGCGCGCTGAGCAGATTGGATGACCCTTCGACGACGAAGCGGCTTTCGGGGTGCAGTTCCGGGCGGCGCGAGAGCCAGGACTCCAATTGGTCGCGCGTCACCTGGGTTCGCCCCGGGCGTTCGACGCAGCGCGCCTCCGCCGCCGCCGCCAGGTACGTTGCCAGCGCCAACGGCATGCCCGTGGCCGCCACCAGCGACGCGACCGCGGCGCCGGCCTCGTCGGCGCCCAGACGATCGGCGAAGCGCGCCGCGAACGAAGGGAAATACTCGCCCTTCAGGCGGAACAGCGCCCGCGGCGGCTGCGCGACCTGCCCGTCGGAAGCGCCGCTCGGCCGGCCGTCGAAGCCGATCACGCCGCGCTTATGCAGCGACACGAGCAGCCGCCGGCCCGCCGTGTGCTGGAGAAACCGAAACGCGACCGCGGGCAGCCCCGACTCCATGTCGTGCATCACGCCGCGCAGACGGCGCTCGGTCAGCACCAGCAGATCCGTATCGCGAAGCTGGTGTGCGGTGGCGCGCGCCTCAGGGGCGCAGCCGGAGACGTACACGCTCGTTCGTCGGGCGGCCGCGATCGCGGTTGCGAGCAGCCCGGGCGTGGCGACGCCGTAACCGCAGTCACACCAGATCAGCAGCCGAGAGTCGCTCAGCCGCTCCTCGATTCGGCCGCCCAGCTCGCGCTCGTTGCGGGAATCCAGCGGAGCCGCAACGCCCTCGGCAAGCGTATAGAGCTTGGTCTCGTCGGCGACAAACGTGGCGTGCAGCACGGGCGCGCTGCGCGCTGCGCGCAGGTGGCATGCGACCTCGCGGTCGCGGCAGGAGGCCTCCAACCGCTCGCGCTCCTCGCCCTCGCAGGCCACCGAAAGCAGAGTCGGACGCGCGCCGAGGGCGCGCAACTGAAATGCCAGCGCCGCCGCGCCGCCCCAGAACGTCGTCTCTCCCAGGCTGCGCAGCGCAACCGCCGGCGACGCGTCGTCGATGCCGGCGGTGTCGCAGAATACGTAGCGCTCGCGGAGCACATCCCCCACCACCAGCACCGGCAGGCCCTGGAACTGCTGGAACGCGCGACGCACCGTCGGAAGGTCAATCGCGCTGCGCCGGCAGACCGCGCGCAGCCGGCACTCATCCAGGTCCGACTCGCGCTCCAGGTTCTGAATCAGACGCGTCGAGCTGAAGACCACGTCGCCGCTGTGAAAGACCACCCGGCCGCCGTGCCGTTCCACCACGTCGCGCTCCTTGACGAAGCGCGGGTCGTTGGAGTCGGCGTACTCGCGTCCCTTGACGTAGACATCCGGCCGCAGGGCCTCGAGCAGCTCGGCCGCGGTGGGGTGAGGATCAATCACCACCCAGTCGACGAATTCGAGCGCGGCGAGGTTCTCGGCCCGCAGCTCCTGCGGAATGTAAGGGCGGTCCGCGCCCTTGCCGACCGCGGCGTCTCCGGTCAGCGAAACGACGAGCCGGTCTCCCAGGCTGCGCGCGTATTGCAGGTAGCGCAGGTGCCCGGGGTGAACGAGGTCGAAGCAGCCGTGGCAGTGAACCACGACGCGGCCGGCGGCGCGTTCCTCGGCCAACTGCGGCGCCAGGACGTCGACCGGGACCAGCTTTCGAAGCGGGGAGCCGGGCGGGACCGGATGTAGGTCGTTCGAGCGCATGGTTCCGGCGCTGCTATCGGAGCCCGGCGTGGGCCGAATTGAGCGCGCGTCCGGAGCTGGCCGATTCGAATCGCAGCCGTCGCTGGAAGGGTCCGAGAAGCGTGCGGCCGGGCCCCCGGCAGAAAAACGCGCAGATTCTCCGCGTCGGCAGTGGAAATCGGCGAAATGCCGTGCCTAGCACTTGGATGAGAGAGTGGTTTGACGGTTTGCCTGTGCGCGGAGGCTGCGCCCGGGGAGGCCGGGTTTCTTTGCCGCCGACCCTGGTCGACGGCCCATGCCTGTCATTTGGGGGGCGGCGCTCCACCAGCGGAGTGCTGCCATGCGATGTTAGCGCCAACCAGACTCCCAAGGAGAGGGGGAAAGAGATGCGGAGCGCCCTGATTCGGTCGTCGGCCCTGGCCGCGACCCTGCTTGCCTGCGGCAGCACATTCGCGTCGCTCATCACGGTGACCGGCGACATTACGTTGCTCGACCCACCGCCGGCCGACGTTTCACAGAACGCGCTGGAAAGCAACTCGACCATGTACGCTTTCCAGGAGCAGGAAAACCTGATTCTCACCAACGACATCCGGGTGAACGCCATCGATCCGGGACTTTACGACGATACGACCGACCTGGTGATCGGCAACCTCCCGAAGGGGATCGCCGTCAACAGCTACTTCGTCACGTCGGACCGCAATGCCGACGAGCCCGGCTTCCCCGACCTCAGCGGCACCATGACGTTTGAGAACGATATTCTCGGCGTGATCGTGCTTTCGACCGACCTGACCACCAGCGACAGCGACCTCGGCGCCGCCGGCACGCTGTACACCACGGGCGTGATCGCCGATCAGCTTCGCGGCCTGGAGCTGCGTCAGGGCCTGCTCGACTCGATCGAGATCAGCCCGGATCGGCGCACGATCACGATCAACGCCCGCTCGATCCTGGCGCGCGACCAGATTCGCATCGTCACCGCGGTTCCTGAGCCCGCCAGCCTTGGGCTGATCGTCCTCGGCGGTGTCATCGCGGCCTTCTCCCGGCGCCAGAAGATCGCCTGAGGATCGAGAACCGAAGCGCGCCGCTGGAGTCAGCCGCCCAATCACACGGGAAACTGACTTCACGGTCGCATGCTCCCGGCCCACGGCCGTTCTGCTTGAGACGTTGACCCCGACGCGCCCTCGGAACCTGCTCGCCCGTCGAGCGTTCAGGCCGGGCGCGTCGGCGTTTTTTTTTGCTTGCCAGGGCCGCCGGGCACCCCTGAAATGCGCCGGTTCCGCATCGGGGAGACGCCGATCGTGCCTGAGCCGCTCACCCTCGGCATCGAATCATCCTGCGACGAGACGTCTGCCGCCGTCCTCCGCGGCCCGCGCGAAGTGCGCGCCAACATTGTCAGCTCGCAGGTGCCGCTGCATCAGCGCTACGGCGGCGTCGTGCCGGAGATCGCCGCTCGGGCGCACATTGAGTGCATACGCACGATCATCGACGAGGCGCTCGACGTTGCCGGCGTCCGCTACGACGACCTTGATCTGATCGCCGTCACCGACGGTCCGGGGCTGGTCGGCTCGCTGCTGGTCGGGTTGAGCGCCGCGAAGACGCTCGCGCTCGCACTCAACATCCCGCTCGTGCCAGTGGATCACATCGAGGCCCACGCCACCAGCGCCTGCCTCGCCTGCGACGAGCCCTGGCCCGCAATCGCCCTGGTCGTCAGCGGTGGACACTCCTCGATCTACCTCGTGCGGGATTTCCAGTCCATCGAGCTGCTCGGCCAGACCCTCGACGACGCCGCCGGCGAGGCCTTCGACAAGGTCGCGGCCATTCTCGGGCTCGGCTTTCCCGGCGGGCCCGCGGTCGACCGCGTGGCGCGCAGCGGAGACCCGCGCGCGATCTCCTTTCCGCGCTCGCTGCTGAATGAGCCGAGTTTCAACTTTTCGTTCAGCGGACTCAAGACCGCCGTGCTTTACCACACCTACGGCGCGGGGCGGAAATACGGCTCCGCCGAGCACCTCGCACCCGGACAGATCGCGGATATCGCGGCGAGCTTTCAGGCCGCGGTCGTGGAGCCGCTGGTGCACAAGACGGTCACCGCGGCGCAGCGACACGGCATCGGGCATGTGGTCGTGGGCGGCGGCGTCGCGGCGAACTCAGCTCTGCGCGAAACGCTCACCGCGGCGTGCGCGTCCGCGGGCCTGCGCTTGACGCTCAGCCCGCTTCAATACTGCACGGACAACGCCGCCATGATCACCGCGCTCGGCTTTCAGCACTGGCGGGCCGGAGTTTCCGGCAGCCTGAATCTCGAAGCGCGCAGCGGACTGCTGCGCGGCGCCGGCGGCCGCGTGGGTCGCAGCACGTCAACCCGGCGTTAGAATCCCGCGGCCCGACCCGCTCCACCAGGCAAGGATCCAACCCATCATGCTCCCTGCTCTTTCGATGACCATCAGTTGGCTGCTGCTTGCGGCGCTGCCGCTCCAGACTCAGGCGAAGGGCAGCCCTTCGAACGCGCCCGCGTCCGCGGCTCCGACGCCCCCCGCCGCCAGCGCCCCCGCGGCGACGGCGCCGTCCCCGCTCGACCGGCAGGAACTGGAGCGCAGACTCGAGGCGACGCTGACCGGCGTGCAGCTCCGCGGCACGTGGCAGATCGCCAGCGCCGGCCCGACGGCGGACGGCGCCGTTCCGCGCAACGGTCCGGTGACGCTGTCCGATCCGCTCCCCGATACCTACACCATTCTCGAAGCACACAAGGCCGAAGCCGATTGGTGGCTGCTGCGCGTCCGCATCCAGTATGAAGCCGTCGACGCGGTCGTGCCGATCCGGCTTCGCGTCCTCTTCGCCGGCGAGACACCGGTGCTGACCGTGGATGATCTCTCGATGCCTGGCGGCCACACGTACTCGGCCCGGGTCATGATTCACGGGGGGTTCTACGCGGGCACCTGGAGCGGCCCCGATTGCGGCGGCGTGCTGAGCGGGCAGCTTGTGAACGCTCCGAAGGAGGCCCGCGAGGAGCGCGACTGACCCGGACGAGCATCGCCGCGGCCGGAGCGAGGAAGCGTCGGTCGGCTGGAAGTCCTACGAAACCGCGGCGCTGGGGGTGTTGACCAACACGACGTCATGCAGCCGCCGCGCGATCTCGCGCCAAGCGCTGTACTGCGCGGGCATCTCGAATTCCATCAGGTCGGCCAGGAGCACGGTGTCGCGCGCCCGGAAAGCGTCGCGAATCTCGCGCAGCCGGCCCGAAAGCGTCTGCAAGTGCTCGCCGATCGTGCGATCTTCATAACGCTCGCTCAGCAGGTCTCGGCCGAGCAGTTGCCCGCCCTCCGCGACCGTTCGCACGAGGTCCTGCCACAAGCTCACGAACGCGCCGAATTGCGACGCGGCGCCGGCCAGATGTCCCTTTTGCAGCAGCCCGAGCAGGCCGCTGGTCTCTTCGCCACCCTGGTCGAGCTGAGCGACGAGGCTCCCGAACGCCTCCGCGACGATCGCCTCCGCGGACCCGCTCTCCAGGTCGATCTGGCAGTCCGGCGGCGGGACTGCGGCAAGTCCGGACTCCAGCGACTCGGCCAGCAGGCGCTCGCCGTTCAGCCAGATTCCGGCCAGCACGCGGCCGTGCAGGTGGGTTGTGCGCACGCACTCAGCGATCTCGCCGAGCGTCGCCTGGTCCTGAAACCCATCGGCCAGGCGCTGTCCGTCGAGCGTCACGATCATGCGCAGTCCTCCCGTACAGCGTCTATCGGCTCTCGGCGAGGTTCACCCTGAGCACGAAGCGCGTCGCCTGTCGCCGGCGGGACGCGGCTCCTATGATGCCGGGATGAGCGCCATGCGTCCGGAGTGGCTTCGCAACTGGCTAAAGCGGCACCAGCACCCGGCTTCCTTCTGGCTGCACGTCGCGGGAATTCCGCTCACGATCGCCGCGCTGGCGCTGGCGGGCTGGCAACTCTACCTGTGGCGTTGGGATCTCTGGTGGCGGCCGGTCCTGCTGCTCTTGCTCGGCTACCTGCTGCAATGGATCGGGCACAAGATCGAGGGCAACGACCTCGGCGAGCTCATCCTGGTGAAGCGCTGGCTCGGGCGGCCCTACATCGCGATCGCGCCGCGCTACGCGCGACGTGACGACTGACGGCTCCGCGGCGCTCCCTTTGCCGCACCGTCCGCATCAAACTGCGTGGGATTATCGCAACCTGTCGAGGGATCGCAGCGGTTTTCGGTCGCGGGCGCTCGCCGTTCGACCGCAGCGCGCGGCAGCGGGCCGGCGCCGTCCGAGAATCGAGCGCGCAACCCATCGTCGCGGCGTCGCTTCTCGGCCTTCGAACGCATCGCGCGGCACGCCGCGATTTGTCGTCCGCCGATGCAAGCTACTGGTTTCCGGGTCGATACCTCCAGCGGATTTCAAGCTGCGCAAATCGCACCCGCGAGGACGATGTCCACCAACCGCAAACAACACGACCCTGCGACGACACCATTGTGTGTCGCGCCCGCGTCGCCGGCGCAGCAGCGCGCGTTGCGGCGCATCAGCCTGCGAGTCGTGCAGCAGGTGCGGCGGTGCATCGGGGTCGAACGAACGCCCGCGTCGGCGGTTGAGCTCGTTCATGCCGAGAATCAGCATGCCGACTTGGCGCTTCGTGCAGCGGTGGCCGGCGCGGGACCGGAGCGGCCGGCGTGCACGGCCGGCTGCGCGAGCTGCTGCTATCAGACCGTGGACGTTGCCACCATCGAGGCGATTCACATCGCCGAGCGGATTCGCCGCAGAGACGACGCCGAGGAGCTGCAACACCGGGTCGCGAAGCGCGTTCGGGAGCGAGCGCGGCGCGGCCCGGACGCCTCGATTCCTTGCGCCTTTCTGGAAGCGGACGGCCGCTGTGGAATCTACGAGCTGCGGCCGATGGTGTGTCGCGGCTACAACTCGGCTGATCGCGAGGACTGTGAGCGCAACCGGGCCAGCGGCTTTCGTGCGCCGCCGTCGCGTTTCTTCAAGCATCACGCTGATATTGCGGTGGCGATTCGCACGACGCTGGCGATGACCACCAGCCAACTGGGCATGCACCCGCATTACGTGGAGCTGAACGCCGGCGTGCTGATTGCGCTGCGCGACCGGGGAGCGGCGCGCCGCTGGTTGCATGGCAGCAATGCGTTCGCGGAAGCGGCCAGCGATGCGCTTCGGCCGGCGACGCGGCGCCCCGCCAAGCGCTCCCGCGGATTGCTCGCCCACGCCGGGGCGTAGCCGCGCCGAAATGAATCAGCGGCCGGAGCGTGCCGCCAGACCGGGGTCGTTCTCGACGCCGCCCTCGCCCGCGCGCGTGACGCGTCCGCCGCGGCGCGGCGGAACCACCAGCCCTTCGGGCCGGCCGAAGATCATCCGTCCCGCCGAGGTCTGAAGCACACTGGTCACCACCAGGGTCACTTCCTCATTGAGCCGCTCGCGGCAGGCCTCGGCGACCACCATGGTGCCGTCTTCGAGATAGCCGACGCCCTGACCGTGCTCCTCGCCGGGCTTGATGACCTTGACCGTAATCGCCTCGCCGGGGAGCACGACCGGCTTGAGCGCGTTGGCCAGATCGTTGATGTTGATCACGTCCACGCCGCGAAGCTGGGCGATCTTGTTCAGGTTGTAGTCGTTGGTGACGACGCGTCCGTCGATCTTCTTGGCCAGCGCCACCAGCTTGTGATCGACGTCGGCGGCCTCGTCGACGCTGGGCAGGCGCGCGTCGGAGATCTTGATCTCGACCCGGTCGTTGGTCTGGAGCTTGTTGAGCATGTCCAGCCCGCGCCGGCCGCGATTACGTTTCAGCTTGTCCGAGCTGTCGGCGATCGTCTGCAACTCCTGAAGCACGAAGCGCGGAATGATCAGCGCCGAGTCGATGATCCGCGTCTCGCAGATGTCGGCCACGCGCCCGTCGATGATCACGCTGGTGTCCAGGATCAGCGGGCGCGCGCCGCGCGTCTGCTTGGCGAACTCGACATAGGGAATGACGAAGCGAATGTCATCCTTGGTCTGGAGAATGAAGCTCATCGACAGGTAGCAGCAGACCACTCCGATCATCAGCTTGATCGCGACGATCGTGTTCGAGCTCGGCAGGTTGCCCCAGAACGTCTCCACCAGCAGCTCGAGCACCAGCCCCGAGCCCCAGGCGGCCACCATTCCGACGACCAGCCCCAGAAACGC